>NZ_PEJS01000001.1:3000000-3600000 GCF_002750975.1 Stenotrophomonas indicatrix | reverse complement strand
TTGTTGCGGTGATCTTGTCCTGCGATCTCCACGCACTGGGTTGATCACCGCCGGATTCCCTCCTGAGCGGATGTTTCCCCATGTCTGATCGAAAAGCCCTTCGCTGGGCCCATTCCCTGCCGGGCGCCATCGTGTTGATGGCTCCCTTTGACCTCCTGGCTTCGCTGGCCATGGATATCTACCTGCCGGTCGTATCGGCCATGCCGCAGGCACTCGGCACGTCGCCCGCCCTCATCCAGTTGACGCTGAGCCTGTACATGCTCGTGCTGGGGCTGGGCCAGCTGATCTTCGGCCCGCTGTCGGACCGGATCGGGCGACGGCCGGTGCTGCTGATGGGCGCGCTGTTGTTCACGCTGGCGTCGTTCGCGCTGGCCGCGTGCAGTGGTGGTGCGGCATTCCTTGCGTGGCGCGGCGTGCAGGCGATTGGGGCGTCGGCCGCACTGGTGGCCACCTTCGCCACGGTGCGCGACGTGTATGCCGATACGGCCGAGGGCGCCACGCTCTATGGCTTGTTTTCCTCGATGTTGGCGTTCGTGCCAGCGCTCGGTCCGATCCTCGGCGCATTGATCGCCTATACGCTGGGCTGGCGGGCCATTTTCATCGCGCTGGGTGTGCTGGGACTGCTGGCGGGTGTACGCGCATGCCGCGGATGGCAGGAGACACGGCCACCGCAGCATGTCCACGCATCGCCAGCCTTCGCGCGCATCCTCGGCAATGCCGGCTTCTGGGTTCATGCATTGGGATTCAGTGCGGCGATGGGCACGTTCTTCGTGTTTTTCTCGATCGCCCCGCGGGTGCTGATGGGGAGGGCCGGCTATTCGGCGATGGGCTTCAGCCTGGCCTTCGCGACGGTGGCACTGGTGATGATCGTCACCTCGCGCTTCGCTGCTCGATTCATCGGGCGATGGGGCATTGGTGGCAGTTTCCAGCGTGGGCTGATGGTGATGATCGGCGGCTCGCTGGTCATGGCGATGACGGCGATGCTGCCGCCATCCTTTGCCAGTGTCGTGTTGCCGATGTGGCTGGTGGCCATCGGCATCGTGATGGTGGCTGCGGTGGCGGCCAACGGTGCGCTGCGCGATTTTGCCGATGCCTCCGGCACGGCAGTGGCGCTGTACTACGCCGTGCAGAGCCTGATCGTGGCAACGCTTGGCACGCTCGCGACGCTGCTGCTGCCGGGCGATACGGTCTGGCCGCTGGTGGCCTTTGGGCTGCTGCTGCCGTCGCTGAGTCTGGGTGGCCTGGTGATGCTGAGGCGGTGAACTGTGCAATCAGCATCAGAAAGACAAACTGCTGGCGTGATACGTTCCCGCGTCGGGCAATTGAACAGTGGCTGCCCGGATCGGTTCCGTCTCCATGCTGTCCTTCCGTTCGGTCACCCAGGTCGCTTCATGACACCAACCTCCCGCAAGTCCTTCCGCAAGCCCCAGATCGCCATCCTGGGGAGTGCCGATCCTGGCTCACCGGCGTTCGACCTCGCTGCACAGGCGGGCAGGTTCCTCGCCGAAAATGGAATCACCCTGGTCAGCGGCTGTGGCAGCCCAGCCACGCGGGTGGCAGCCGAGCATGCAGTCGCAGCCGGCGGCACGGTGCTGAGCGTGATTCCGGAAGGCAGCATGCCCGCAGCAGACTGGCCGGCAACGGTGGTGGTGCCATGCGGCATGGGCGATGCCCGCAACCTGATCATGGCCTTGGCCGGCGATGCCTGCATTGTCATCGGCGGGCGCGCGGGCACGATTTCCGAAGTGTGTCTGGCCTGGCTGCACAAGCGGCCTTTGCTGCCGCTGGTGGGCGCGGGTGGCTGGTCGGAGGGGCTTCCGGGCAACCCTCCCGATGAGCGCGGGAACTCGCCGATACTGCCGTGGCATGACCTCGCGGAGCTGCGCGCGCAGCTGCGTGATCTGCAATTGCTGGCAGGCTGAACCGGCGCCTTCACTTCCTATCCCGCACGCACGGCTACGGTGATGCTGCCTGGAATCACCAGGCCTATCAGGGAGTGATATCGATGCGAACCATCAGGAAAGTGATCGTTGCTGCAGTGTTTGCACTTGCGTGTACCGGTTCGGTGGCGGTGGCCGGTCCGGTCCAGCCGTGCGACTTCCCGTGCTGGAAGGCCTACCAGGCCTGCGTTTCCAGCGGCGGCGATGCCATGGAGTGCCAGTTCGAATACGATCGCTGTGTCATGGACAGGTGCGGCGCCGTCTGAGGCCTGCATACCGTTCGCAATGGGGGGCCCGATCCAGGGGCCCCTTTTCCACCTGGCCGCAGGCACGAAGTCCGCGGTCCTGATCGTCTGGAGCCGCAACATGGCCGTCAAACGTGTCGTCGCCAACATCGCCAGCGCCGATCCTGCGCAGGCGGCCGCGTTCTACGGCGACATCCTCGGCATGGACATCGTGATGGACCACGGCTGGATCGTCACCTACGGTGGGCAGGGCGCTGCGCTGGCACAGCTCAGCGTTGCCAGCGAAGGCGGATCGGGTACGCCGGTGCCGGATCTTTCGATCGAGGTGGATGATCTGGACGCCGTGCTCGAACGCCTGCGACACGCGGACATCGCGCTTGAATATGGCCCAGCCGAAGAGCCATGGGGTGTACGTCGCTTCTACGTGCGCGACCCGTTCGGGCGCCTGTTGAACATCCTCGCCCACACCTAGCCGGCGCGCCTCCGGCTCAGCGGTGCCTTCCACTGTGCTGGCAGTGCTGATCGACGTCGGCCGCACCGCCGGTACGCGGCGCAGTGACCGCAACACGTCAACGTTGTTGACCGCTGTCAGGTTTGTCGGGCATGTCCTGCTGTTGCTGGCGGCTGCTGGCGTGCCGCGCATGGCCGCCTTCACGGCCGATCGTGGCCATGTGTTGGCGGTCCTGGCTGATCGCTTCACCGCCTTTCCGGCCCGCCACCCGGGCCTCGGCCGGGCTGAACTGGTGCGCATTGCCGGATGCGTGGGCGGCACGTCCCCCTTTGGCCGCGATCGCGCGCTGTTTGTCTTCGTCCATCGAGGCAAAGCCACGATTGCTGTTGCCATTGCGTGAGTTGGTCATTACCGGTCTCCGGTGTGAACATGGGGCGCTGCCATCAGTGACGGTCCCATGTTGCACAGTGCAGGCTAAAGACAGGTCGAAGTGGGCTGTACGAGGCTCACATGGCCTGCGCACGCGTTTGACAACCGGTTACCGTGCAGGAAGTGCCGGGATCTGCAACCGGTCGTCACGGCAGTTACCCGTGGCGCCCTGGCAAGGGAGAGTCCGAGCCGTCGGCCGGAGGTGGATGGCATGCAGAATGTCATCGTCTGCTATCGCCGACGCCATCGTGCATGCCTAGAATCAAGCCATCCCGGTAGGTCCCGGGCGCTGTCGAGTGAATGGATTCAATGAAGATTCTGTTGACCGGAAGTTCCGGGCGGATAGGGCGGGCGATCTTCGGTGCGCTGGCCGCTGCCAATGAGGTGGTGGGGCTGGATCGCAGTCCGTTCGCCACCACGCGCGTCATTGCCGATGTCACCGATCGCCGGGCGCTGGAACGTGCCGTGCAGGGGGTCGACGCGGTGATCCATACCGCGGCCCTGCACGCCCCGCACGTGGGCCTGGTACCTGACGCGGTGTTCCAGCAGATCAACGTGGAGGCCACCGCGAACCTGCTGCAGCTGGCGCGCGAGGCCGGCGTGCAGCGCTTCGTGCTGACCAGTACCACGGCGTTGTACGGCCATGCCGTGGTGTCCGGCGGCTGCCGTTGGATCGACGAGGACACCGAGCCGCTGCCGCGCACGATCTACCACCGCACCAAGCTGCAGGCTGAGGCGGCTGCCGAAGCGGCGGCCAGCGCAACGTTCACCGTGCGCGTGCTGCGGATGGCACGTTGCTTCCCCGAGCCGCCTGACCGCATGGCGATGTTCCGCCTGCACCGTGGGATCGACGCGCGCGATGTGGCCAGCGCGCATGCCGCGCTGCTGCACGATGACGGCGCCGCCTTCCAGCGTTACCTCGCCTGTGCACCGACGCCCTTCCGGCGCGAGGACTGCCTGCAGCTGGCGGCCGATCCGCGCCAGGTGCTGGCGCGCCGCGCACCGCAGCTGCTTGCCGAGTTCGAGCGCCGTGGCTGGCCACTGCCGCTCAGCATCGATCGGGTCTATGACAGCAGCCGGATGCGTGCAGCGCTGGGCTGGCAGCCACGTTTCGGTCCGGAGGACGTGCTGCAGCAGTACGCCGCGGGCAGCATCGAGGTCCTGCCCCGTGCGGAGTGGATCCGCGACCGCGTCGCCGAATAGCACAGGCGAGCAGCACAGGCCTGGGTCGACGGCCGCAGCTGAGCGGGTTCAGGTTTTGTGCGTGCGGCGAGCCTCAACCTCGCCCGGCCATGGCCGCTAACCCGGTGCGCGCCTTCCCGCGCCGGGTTCCGATCCGGCGGGCAGGCGGCCCGCGCGACGGATCGCGCATCTGCGCGGTGCCCTGGTGGCACCGGTCGACCTGAACTGCCTGCGGATCCTCCCATGTCTTCTTCCCGTTCCGTCGCTGCCCGTCGCCCCGGCAGCATCGCCCACAAGCTGATGCTGGGCACTGCGGTGATCGCGTTGCTGTGCTTCGGCGCGACCGCGTTCCTGATCTATCACCAGGCCAGTTCGGCGCTGGTGTCGTCCTCGCGGCAGACCATGGCCAGCGAAGCCCGTGCCGAGGCGCGGCAGGTGGCTGCCGACCTGGGCACGGCCTTTGCCAGCAACGATGCGATGGTGGAAACCGTGCTGGCCCAGCGTGCGCGCGGTGATGCCCCTGATCGCGCCAGCCTGGCCAATGTCATCGGCGAGCAGCTGCACGCGCATCCGGAATGGCTGGGCAAGAGCACCATGTGGGAGGCCAATGCCTTCGACGGCAAGGACGCCGAGTTCGTCAACAGCGAGGCGCACGACGCCACCGGCCGCTACATGAGCTACTGGGCCTGGCAGGACGGCAAGCCGCAGCAGTCGACGATGACCGACTACACCGAGACGCCCAGCGGCTCGGGCAACTGGTACATGGTGCCCAGCCGCGACAAGCTGCCGCTGGTCAGCGAACCGTATGCCTACGACATCGGCGGCAAGCAGGTGCTGATGAGCACGCTGAGCACGCCGATCGTCGAGAACGGTACCTTCCTCGGTGTCTTCACCGTCGACTTCTCGCTGGACGCGCTGCAGAAGCACCTGGCCACGCTGACGCCTATGGGCGCTGGCCGCGTCGAACTGCTGTCGCCGAAGGGCGTGGTGCTGGCCTCGGCCGACGCTGCCGAGATCGGCAAGCCGCGTACCGATGCCGCCACCCTCGGCATGCTGGCGCAGATCGCCGCCGACAAGACCTACGAAGCGTTCGAGCCCGACGCTGCCGGCAACGTCCGCCTGTACGTGCCGCTGCAGGTGGGTGACGCGCCGCAGCGTTTCGCGCTGGGTGTGGTGGTGCCGCATGCGGTGATCATCGCGCAGGCCCGCGAGCTGCTGTGGATCATCCTGCTGGTGGGTGTGGTGGCTGCGCTGGTGCTCAGTGGTGGTGTCTACCTGCTGCTGCAGCGCCTGGCCGTGCGACCGCTGGCGCAGGCCGTGCGCATCGCCGGCGACGTGGCTGCGGGCAAGCTGGATACCGCCATGCCGGCGCTGGGCAACGACGAAGTGGGCCGCCTGCTGGACGCCATGCAGGGCATGCGTGGCCAGCTGCAGGCAGTGATGGCCGCACAGGCGGAGATGGCGCGCCGCCATGATGCCGGTGAAATCAGCTACCGCATGGATGCCTCGGTGTTCCCGGGCGAATATGGCCGCATGGTGGCCGACAGCAACCAGCTGGTGGCCGACAGCAATGCGGTCACCCAACGCCTGGTCGAGGTGATGCAGCGCTACGCGGTGGGTGACCTGAGCGTGGACATGGAGGCACTGCCGGGCGAAAAGGCGGTATTCACCGCTGCCATGGCAACCACCAAGACCAACCTGGCGGCGATCAACGAGCAGATCCAGCAGCTGGCCGCTGCGGCGGCGGCAGGTGATTTCGCCGTGCGTGGCGATGCCCAGCGCTTCGAGCATGACTTCCGCCGCATGGTGGAAACGCTCAACACCATGATGCAGGTCAGCGACCAGAACCTGGCTGCGCTGTCGACGCTGCTGCGCGCCATCGCCGCCGGTGACCTGAGTACACGGATGGAGGGTGACTTCCACGGCGTGTTCGCGGTGATGCGCGACGATGCCAACAGCACCGTGCAGCAGTTGACCCAGATCGTCGGCCAGATCCAGCAGTCTGCGGCCAGCATCCGCCTGGCCGCAGGCGAGATCGCGTCGGGCAACAGCGACCTGTCACGCCGTACCGAGCAGCAGGCGGCCAACCTGGAAGAGACTGCCGCGTCGATGGAGGAACTGACCTCCACCGTGCGCCAGAACGCCGATCATGCCCTGCAGGCCAACAAGCTGGCGGCCTCGGCCGCAGGCGTTGCCAGCGAAGGCGGGCAGGTGGTCAGCCAGGTGGTGCAGACCATGGAGCAGATCGAGACCTCTTCGCAGCGCATCGCCGAGATCATCTCGGTGATCGACGGCATCGCATTCCAGACCAACATCCTGGCCCTGAACGCAGCGGTGGAAGCGGCGCGCGCCGGTGAACAGGGCCGTGGCTTTGCGGTGGTCGCCAGCGAAGTGCGCGCGCTGGCACAGCGCTCGGCGGGCGCGGCTAAGGAGATCAAGGAGCTGATCGACGCTTCGGTCGGCCATGTCGGCGCCGGCGCGCAGCTGGTGCACGGTGCGGGCCGCACGATGCAGGAGATCGTCGGCCAGGTCGGCCGGGTCAACGAGATCATGGCCGAGATTTCGGCCGCCTCGCGCGAGCAGTCGGCCGGTATCGAGCAGGTCAACCAGACCGTGGTGCAGATGGACGAGACCACCCAGCAGAATGCTGCGCTGGTGGAAGAAGCCACCGCTGCGGCGCGGGCGATGGAAGAACAGGCCGAGCAGCTGGCGGTGGCGGTGTCCCGCTTCCGCCTGCAGGCCGACACCCGACCGGCTGCTGCGTTGCGCGCCGCCTGAGCCGGGGCTTGAACGACGACGCCCGGCCAAGGCCGGGCGTCGATGTGCCGCTGCGCATGCGGTGCGCTGGGCTTAGAACATGCCTTCGAAGGGGTTCCAGCTGGTGTTGCCCTTCACCTGTTCCAGGTAGTAGCTGTAGTTGGTGCTCGAGGCGACCAGGAAGTTCATTGCGATGAACAGTGCGCGGGCCACGATGTCCGGCAGCACCAGGCTGACCGCGATCAGCACGATGTTGATGCCGATCACCACCAGCGCCTTGCGCCACATGCCCAGGATGAACAGATAGATCGCGCCGAAGAAGAAGGCGAAGAAGTTCAGGTTGATCTTCAGGCGGTCGCCGAAGGACAGCGCCTTCCAGGCCTGCTTGAAGCCGGGCTCCTTGGGAGCGCCGTGCTGCTGGAAGAAGTTGAAGCGGAACTGCCACTTCGGGCTGAAGCGGGTCAGGTCAACGGTGTTCATGTATAGGGACTTCCCTGTTAGGAAAACGTTTTCATGATAAGTGAGTCACATTCAGCAAACCAGCTTGGAGCGTCAAAAATGTGACGTTCCTACGGCAAAGGGCTTGCGTCCCGGTGCCGCACCGTCACCCATCCGCCTTGTTTTTAGGATAGGGTGCGCAGTTCCGCTGCTACCCCGGCTGTTTGCGGGTAGCTGCGGTATGTCCATGGAGGTTGCATGACCACACCTGCTACACCGGAAAACGCACCCGGACCGGTGCTCCTGCCGACACCCGAAGTGGTGCAGGCACAACAACTGCTCGCCCGCCAGCAACTGGCGGTGGCGATGGACCGTGCACGCATCGCGGCCAGCCGCGACGCTGCGCCGGCCGTGCTGGAAAACGACTGAGCCTGGGAAACCAGCGGCGATCGCGCTGGCCTGCTGCCAGCGCGATCGCAGTGCGCATCAGAAGCGCGCGGTCATGCTGAGGAAGTAGCTGCGGCCGGCGACGAAGTAGTCGGTAGAGCCGTCGGCGTACAGCTTCTTGTCGGCCAGGTTGCTGACGCCGCCACGCAGGGTCAGCACCTCATTGACGTTCCAGGCAGCGGTCAGGTCATACAGCGTATAGGCCTTCAGGAAGGTATTGACCACGCCGGTCTGCTTGCCGGTGTACTGCGCCGACAGGCTGCTGGAGAACGTGGTGTTCGGGGTCCAGTCCAGCGACGAATAGCCTGAGAACTCCGGGGTGTCGATCAGGTTGCGGCCGGTGGTCAGGTTCTTGGCTTCCTTCATCCAGGTCGCCGACGTGCGCCAGCGCCAATGATCGCCGAAGCGGAAGTTGAGGTTGCCTTCCATGCCGCTGGTGCGCGCGCGCTGCACGTTGCTCATGCGCGTCCACCAGTAGCCGTTGAAGAAGCCCAGCGCTTCATACTCGATCTTGTTCCTGAAGTCGGTATGGAAGTAGGTCAGGCCGGCGTCGACCAGGTCGTTGTCGAAGCTGATGCCGATCTCGCGGTTGGTGCTGGTTTCCGGGTCCAGGTCCGGGTTGCCGGCCATGTAGCAACCGCCGCGGGTATAGCCCAGCGGGTACAGCGAGGTGCAGCCGCGGCCACCGGACTGGGTCGCCGCGCTGGGCGAATTCTCGGTCAGGCTCGGGGCGCGGAAGCCCTTGGACACGCCGCCACGGATCGTCCACTGCTCGCTCGGGTGCCAGACCAGGTAGGCACGCGGACTGACATGGCTGCCGAACTGTTCATGGTGGTCCAGGCGCGCGCCCAGGGTCAGTGCCAGGGTACGGTGCAGCTTCAGCTCGTCTTCGACGAACAGCGCCCAGGTGTCCACTTCCAGGGTGGAGCCGACCACCGGGTTGCCGGCATAGTCCACCGGCGCCTGGCCGATGGTGTCGGTGTTGGTCAACTCCTGGCGCTTCCACTGGCCGCCCACCGCGAACTGGTGGTCCACGCCCAGGGTGAAGGGCGTGCTCAGGCTGCCTTCGATGATCGTATCGGTTGCCTCGGAGCGACCGGTGGCGCCGATGTCGTTCTTGTACTCGGTCCAGTACGCGCTGAGCTTGGAAGTACCGAAATCCCACTTGCCGTCGTGGTTCAGCGCCAGCGAACTGCGCTTGAGCTCACTGGCACCCCAGGCGCCTTCGTCCTGCTTTTCCAGCGCCTGGGCGATGAAGGCCTGCTGCACACCGTGGCCAGCTTCCAGTGACACTTCCTGTGCCTCGCTCAGCTTCCACTGCAGCAGCGCGTCGATGTTGCGGTCCTTCTCGCCGGCGTAGGCGTTGCCATACACGCCGCCGTTGGAGCGGTCCGAGTCGCGGCGCATGCTGTTGGCACCGATGCGCAGGCCGAAGCGCTCGCCCAGCGGGCCGGAGAAGGTCGCGCCGATCTGCTGGGTATCGCCACGGTCGCCATCCTGCGGCCGGGTGTAGCTGTGGGTGGCGCTGCCGTTCCAGCTGTCACCGATGCGCTTGGTGATGATGTTGATCACCCCGCCCATCGCGTCCGAGCCATACAGCGAGGACATCGGGCCACGCACCACTTCGATGCGTTCGATCTGGTCGGGGGAAATCCAGTTCAGGTCCTGGCGGCCCAGGTCAGGGCGATAGTTCGTCGAGGCCGAGCTGCCCATGCGCTTGCCGTCCACCAGCACCAGCGTGTAGTTGGACGGCATGCCGCGCAGCTTGATCTTGGACTGCTCACCGGCGGCGCTGAGCCCACCGGTCACGCCCGGAATACGGCTGAGCAGGGTAGCCAGGTCGTGCACCGGCTGGCGTTCGATGTCTTCGCGGCTGATCACGCTGATGCTGGCCGGGGCATCCTTGATCCACTGCTGGTTGCCCGAGGCGGTAACCACCACGGTATCCAGGTCCTTCGTCGAGGCATCGGCGCTGGCTTCAGCGGCGGCGAGGGCAGGCAGGGCCAGCAGGCAGGCGGCGGCCAGGGCGCTGGCCAGGCGGGTGCGCGACAGGCGCGCGGAACGGAGAGGGGACATGACGGCTTCCAAGGGAGAGGAGAGACCCGGTGGAAGCAGCAGGCGCACGCAGACAGCAGGCAGCCACCCCTTCCCTGGGTCGTCGGGCGCGCGGAGGGTCCGGCGCAGCTGGGTGGGTCCGGTGCGCGAAGCGCGGTGACCTGCCTGGTTAACGGAATGATAACCGTTCTCGTTTGTTACGATCCAGTACCTCCCGGAATGAATCGACATTCCCCGGCCGCGCGCGACGGTTCGCCTGCTGATTGCTGAATGGGGAGATTTCCCGGCGTAGACCTTCGCACCCGGCTTACATTCGGGGCCATAGACTGGGCCGCATTTTTCGATTCCGCCCCGTTGGAGATCGTGTGGGTTCTGGTAGTGACAGACAGCGACTGCGCGGCATGACGCCGTGGCAGACAGGACAAGTGCGGACGCCGGGAATGCGGGCCAGGAACCTTGGTGCATGCAGCCTGGCCGGGACGGCTGGTCCTGCGGCCTGCAGGGAGTAGGCGGCCATGGGGAGTGAAACCATCGACACGGAACCGGTCACGGCCGGTCCCGACGCGGGCTGGGCCCTGCTGCCGGCCGAAGCACCGCTGGTGATGCCCGAACAGACGCTGCGGCAAGGCTCGCTGAAGGTCCGGCGCCATCGCACCTCGCCACGCATGATCGGCCTGCGTCGCCTGTACATCCTCGGCGGCACCGTGGCGATGACCGCCGTGGCCACCCGGATGATGTGGCGGGTGCTGTCCGGCAATGGCATCAGCGTGCTGGAGGCCTGCCTGCTGGTGCTGTTCGTCGGCCTGTTCGCCTGGATCGCGCTGTCCTTTGCCAGTGCGGTGGCCGGCTTCCTGACGGCCGTGTTCGACCGGGGCTACCGTCTGGGCATCGATCCGGACAAGCCGCTGCCCACCGTGCACAGCCGCACCGCGCTGCTGATGCCCACCTACAACGAAGACCCGCGCCGGCTGCTGGCCGGCCTGCGCGCGATCTACGAATCGGTGGCGGCCACCGGCCAGCTGCAGCGGTTTGATTTCTTCGTGCTCAGCGATACCCGTCGCGAGGACATCGCGCGGGCCGAAGAACAGGTGTTCGCCGAACTGCGCGAGCTGGTGCCCGATGGGCGTGCGCGACTGTTCTATCGCCGCCGTGGCGACAACAGCGCGCGCAAGGCCGGCAACATCGCCGACTGGGTACGCCGTTTCGGCGGTGCCTACCCGCAGATGCTGATCCTGGATGCCGACAGCCTGATGACCGGTGACAGCATCGTGCGCCTGGTCGCCGGCATGGAGCACAACGCCGACGTCGGCCTGATCCAGACCCTGCCGTCGGTGATCGGCGGCCGCACCCTGTTCTCGCGCATGCAGCAGTTCGGCGGGCGCGTGTACGGGCCGGTAATCGCCCGTGGCGTGGCCTGGTGGCACGGTGCCGAAAGCAATTACTGGGGGCACAACGCGATCATCCGCACCCGTGCCTTCGCCGACCACGCTGGCCTGCCGGAGCTGCCGGGGCGCAAGCCGTTCGGCGGCCACGTGCTCAGCCATGATTTCGTGGAAGCGGCGCTGATGCGCCGTGGTGGCTGGGCCGCGCACATGGTGCCCTACCTGGGCGGCAGCTACGAGGAAGGCCCGCCAACGCTGACCGACCTGCTGGTGCGCGACCGCCGCTGGTGCCAGGGCAACCTGCAGCACGGCAAGGTGGTGGGCAGCCGTGGCCTGCACTGGATCAGCCGCGTGCACATGCTGATCGGCATCGGCCATTACTTCACCGCACCGATGTGGGCGATGCTGATGCTGATCGGCATCGCCATCCCGCTGTTCCAGGAAGGCATCGATTTCAACGCCCTGCTGCACCTGTCGCCCAGCGTGTACTGGCGTGCGCAGGATGAAGAACAGGTGGTGCGCCTGTTCGCCGCCACCATGGCGGTGCTGCTGATGCCCAAGGTGCTGGGTTACTTTGCGATGCTGCTCGATCCGGTTGAACGCCGTGGCTGTGGTGGCGCGATCCGGGCGTTCCTGTCGATGCTGGTGGAAACCGTGCTGGCCGCGCTGATGGCGCCGGTGGTGATGTACGTGCAGTCGCGCGGGGTGGCCGAAGTGCTGTCCGGGCGTGACTCGGGTTGGGATGCACAGCAGCGCGATGACGGTGGCATCTCGTGGATTTCGCTGGTGCGCGGCTACGGTGGCCTGGGTGTATTTGGTGCCTTCATGGGCGTGCTGGCGTGGGCGGTGTCGCCGTCGCTGGCGGCCTGGATGGCGCCGGTGGTGATCGGCATGGTGCTGGCGGTGCCGGTGGTGGCACTGACCTCTCTGCGCGGGCCGGGCGCCTTCCTGCATCGCCTGGGCCTGCTCGACATTCCCGAAGAGAACATCCCGCCGCCGGTGCTGGTGCGCGCCGCACAGCTGCGCCGGGAAGCGGCCGAGCAACCGCCGCTGTACTGATCGCACCGTGCCAGCGGCATAATGCGGCTCGAACGTACAGGAGCCGCAACATGCTGCAAACGGTGGAACAGGAAACCGGCGCCTTGCCGCAGTGGTCGGTGATCTGGCTGCACGGCCTCGGTGCCGACGGCCATGATTTCGCGCCGATCGTGCCCGAACTGGTGCGTCCGCACTGGCCGGCGCTGCGCTTCGTGTTCCCGCACGCACCGGTGCGGCCGATCACGATCAATAACGGCGTGCCGATGCGTGGCTGGTACGACATCGTCGGCATGGACTTCCGCTCGCGCGCCGACATGGCCGGCGTGCAGGAGTCGGTGGTGCAGCTGGATGCGCTGATCGCCCGTGAGATCGAACGCGGTGTCGCCGCTGATCACATCTTCCTGGCTGGCTTCTCGCAGGGCGGGGCGGTGATCCTCAGCGCCGCGCTGGCACGCACTGCCCCCTTGGCCGGACTGATCGCACTGTCGACCTACCTGCCGGAGGCCGAAACCGCGTCGCGCGTTGATGGTGCGGTGGATGTGCCGGTGTTCATGGCCCACGGCAGCAGCGATCCGGTGATCCCGCAGGCGGTGGCCGCGCACAGCGCCGAGACGTTGCGCACGCTTGGGCTGGACGTGCAGTGGCACAGCTACCCGATGGCCCACCAGGTCTGCGCCGAGGAAATCGACGCGCTGGGCGACTGGCTGCAGGCACGCCTGGGCGTCGCCTGACCCATGGCCGCGAGCGCTGCCACCCCGTGGATGCCGGAACTGTGCCGTTTGCCGCGGTTGGCAGCGATGCTCGGCCTGGCCGAACTGGTGGTGGTGGTGCTGGCGCTGGCGCCCGATGGCAGCCGCCACTGGACGATGGGGGAACTGGCCTCGGCCAGCGGTTTCGCGCTGTGGCTGGCGCTGGCGGTCACCGCCAGCCTGTGCCTGCTGCGGCAGGCGCTGTCGAAGCTGCCGGAACTGCTGGGCGCCGTCGCCGCCGTCGGCCTGGCCGCGCTGATCGCCATCCTGTGCGCGGGCATCATCCATGCCCTGTATGGCGTGCTGGGCGACAACTTCGCGCGCGGCATCGGCTTCTGGCGCTTCACCCTGGGCAGCGCGGCCACCACGGCGCTGATCACCGCGTTGGCGCTGCGCTACTTTTATGTCAGCGACCGCTGGGCGGCGCAGGTACAGGCCAATGCCCGCGCGCAGGCCGACGCCCTGCAGGCCCGCATCCGCCCGCACTTCCTGTTCAACAGCATGAACCTGATCGCCAGCCTGCTGCATCGCGACCCAGCGGTGGCCGAGCGTGCCGTGCTCGACCTGTCCGATCTGTTCCGCGCCGCACTGGGTGCCGGCGAGGGCGATTCGACCCTGCGCGATGAGTGCGAACTGGCCGAACGCTATCTGTCGATTGAATCACTGCGCCTGGGCGACCGCCTGCGGGTGCATTGGCAGCGCGATGAACCCCTGCCCTGGGACCTGCCGATGCCGCGGCTGGTGCTGCAGCCGCTGGTGGAAAACGCGGTGCTGCACGGCATCTCGCGCCTGCCCGAAGGCGGCACCATCGAGCTGCATCTGGCCTGTGTGGGCAGCGAGCTGCAGATCCGCGTACGCAATCCTGCACCGGATCCGCAGGTGCCCGGGCTGGCCCTGGCCCAGGGAGCGGGCCACGCCCAGCACAGCATCGGCCATCGCCTGAGCTGGCGCTTCGGCCGCGCCGCGCGGATGACGGCTGGCTGGAGCGAGGGCTACTATGCCTGCCAGGTGACAGTGCCGATCCAGTGAGGGGACGATCGTGAGGGTAGTCATCGCCGATGACGAACCGCTGGCGCGCGAGCGCCTGCGCAGCCTGTTGGCCGCGCAGGAAGGGGTGGACGTAGTGGCCGAGGCCGGCAACGGCGAGCAGGCCCTGCACGCGTGCGCCGAACTGCAGCCGGACCTGGTGCTGCTGGATATCGCCATGCCCGGCCTGGACGGGCTGGAAGCGGCCCGCCACCTGGCCAGTTTCGAGCCCAGGCCGGCGGTGGTGTTCTGCACCGCCTACGATGCGCACGCGCTGTCGGCGTTCGAGGCAGCGGCCATCGATTACCTGATGAAGCCGGTGCGCGCCGAGCGGCTGGCAGCGGCGATCGCACGCGCCCGCACCTTCCTGGCCGGCCGTGACGGGCAACCCCAGCACACCGGCAGCCAGGCCCGCAGCATGCTGTGTGCCCGCCTGCGCGGCAGCCTGCGATTGATTCCGCTGGACGATATCCACTATCTGCAGGCCGAAGAAAAGTACGTGGTGGTGCATCACGCGCGTGGCGAGGACCTGATCGAGGAATCGTTGAAGTCGCTGGAGGAGGAGTTCGCCAGCCGCTTCGTGCGCATCCATCGCAACTGCCTGGTGGCGCGCCACGAGCTGGTGGAGCTGCGGCGTGGCAGCGGAGGCCAGGTGCAGGCGGTGCTGCGGCATGGCAAGCAGCCGCTGGAAGTGAGCCGGCGCTGCGTGGCGACGCTGAAGCAGGAATTGCGGCATCTGTAGGTTTTCCGCGCGGCCTGCGGCCGCGACTGCTTCGACATCAACAGCAACAGCAACAGCAACAGCAACAGCGGGTTGTCGGCTCTGTGTTGTTGCGTGTTGGGTGAGGCGGGATGGGCGGGCGGGACACGCCGTAAACCCATCCATGGGGGCTCGATGGCGCCATCCATGGCGCCAACGGTCCCGCCCGCCCATCCCGCCTCACCCTCGCGAATTTCCCGGTGACGGACAGCAAGAGCGTTGGTGTTATCGGTTGGGGAAAGAGGGGTCAGATCCCTTTTCCTGCGGAAAAGGGATCTGACCCCGGAAGTCGCCGGCTGTTGCTTTTGCTTCTGCTCTTTTCTTTTGATCTTCCGTGGCTGGCGCGCACGGAAACTGTCAGAGGCCGGGCGGGGTGGGTGCGCGGGGGTGTCCGCGGCATGGATGCCGCGGCCAAGCCCCCAGGGATGGGTTTACGGCGTCCCCCGCGCACCCACCCCGCCCGGCCAAGCACAGCTGTTGCTCGCACGACCACACCAGCCACGAGGGGCTCCGCCGTTGGCCGTATCCCGCCGATAGGCGCGATAATGCCCGGATGGAAACCGTCCGCATCGCCACCCGCAAGAGCCCGCTCGCCCTCTGGCAGAGCGAACACGTCGCCGACCGCCTGCGCCAGGCGCATCCCGATCTGCACGTGGAACTGGTGCCGATGAGCACCCGCGGCGATGAAGTGCTTGACCGCTCGCTGGCGGCCATCGGTGGCAAGGGCCTGTTCCTCAAGGAACTGGAACTGGCCATGCTGCGTGGCGAGGCCGACTGCGCGGTGCACTCGTTGAAGGATGTGCCGATGGAACTGGATGCGCCGTTCGCGCTGCCGGCAATGCTGACCCGCCACGATCCGGCCGATGGTTTCGTCTCCAACCTGTATGCCTCACTGGATGCACTGCCGATCGGTGCGCGCGTCGGTACCTCGTCACTGCGCCGCCAGGCCCAGCTGCGTGCGCTGCGCCCGGACCTGGAGCTGCTGGACCTGCGCGGCAACGTCAACACCCGTCTGGCCAAGCTCGACAACGGCGGCTACGACGCCATCGTGCTGGCCGTGGCCGGGCTGGAACGGCTGGGCCTGGGCAATCGCATCGTCGCCCGACTGCAGCCGCCGCAGTGGTTGCCGGCGCCGGCGCAGGGCGCGGTGGCGGTGGAGTGCGATGGCGGCAATGCCGCGCTGATGGCGCTGTTTGCAGGCCTGGATGACGCCGCAACGCGCGCCTGTGTGGAAGCGGAGCGGGCCATGAACCGCGCGCTGCACGGCAGCTGTCATGTGCCGGTGGCGGCGATCGCGCAGTGGCAGGGCCAGGACCTGCACCTGCAGGGGCTGGTCGGCAGCGCCAGTGATGGCCGCGCGGTGCGTGCCGACGCCGTGGGCCCGGCCAGCGACCCGGAAGTGCTGGGCCAGCGCGTGGCGAAGATGCTGCTGGATGCGGGTGCTGGCGAGCTGTTGAACGTCTGAGCCACCGCAGGTAGTGCCGGCCGCTGGCCGGCAACCTCATGATCCCGATTGAATGCAGTTGCCGGCCAGCGGCCGGCACTACCAAAAGCAGAACGGGCGCCAGGCGCCCGTTTCGCTTATTTGAACTTGTAGACCACGTTCATCGTGGTCAGCGTATCGGTCTTGCGCTTGTCCTCGGCGACGTCGCTGTTGTAACGCGCCTGCCAGCCGGCCTTCAGCGCCAGGTGCTCGTTCATGCTCACCGAGACACCGAAATCGTTCTGGCCGAAGGTGTTGTACGAACCCGATTCGACCAGCAGCGTGTTGATCAGGTCGGTGTTGTCGGTCAGCGAGTACTTCAGGTCGAACAGGCCGCGACCGATCAGGCCGGTGCGGGTGCGGTCGTCCTCGGTGCTGTGGGTGCGGCGCACACCGGGGCCGATCTGCGCATCGAACGAGAAACGCTCGGTGTTCCACAGCCGGGTGCCGTAACCCAGACCGAACGAGCTCTGCCGGTCGTAGGTGGCGAAATCATCACGCTCGGTACGTACCGTGGCCGTCAGCTGGCGATGTTCGCCCAGCTGCAGCGCGCTGCCTGCACTGCCGGTGTAGCGGTTGGCGGTGGTGTTGTTGCGGCGCGTGGTGGTGCCGTCGTCGCTGGTTTCGGTCACCTTGGAGCTGGAGCGCAGGCCGAACAGGTCCATGCTGTGCACCCAGTCGCCATCGGTGTAGCGCAGGCGCAGGCGGCCGTTGAAGCTCTCGGTGCTGCTGTTGCCACGTGCCGACGCGAAGCCGAGTTCGCCACCACTGCCGCTCCACGGCGAGGACATCGCCGCCAGTTCGGAGGCATCCTGCGCATACGCCAGCGGGGCGCAGAGCAGCAAGGGGACCAGCAGGGACACGCGCAGGGACATCGAGGCTTCTCCGAAGCGGTTGGCAGCCGGTGATGATACTGGAAGCGTGATGACCGTCCGAATCGCCCGTCCCGACTGCTTCAGCAGGCGTTGTCGGCCAGGCCCATTCAGGGCAGGTCGACCTGCAGGGCAGGATCGTTGAAGCGCGAGTACCGCAGCCGCAGCTGGAAGGGCTTGCCGTTGTTGTGGCCGCTGCGCACGATCTGCCGCGGCAGGCCCTGCGCATCCACCCAGTACTCCAGGCGCTCACCGGCCGTGGCGCCACGCAGGCGGTAGTGGCGGGTGCTGACGCCGTCCAGCGTCTGCTCGCCCAGGTCTTCGGCCTGCAGGGCCTGTGCGGGGATATCGGCAGGCAGCGGGCTGCGCCATTGCTCCAGCAGCCCCGGCGGGGTTGGCACCTGGCGGATCGCATCGTCGGCCTGCAGGAACATGGTGTCGCCGATGATCACCTGCGGCCCGGCAGGGGTCTGCACCCGGAACCGGTCCGGGGCGACGAAGTCCATCGCGGTACGCACCGGTTGCTGCGCGCCCAGCACCTCCAGCTCGGCATGGAAGCTGCGCAGGGCGGCAAAGCGCTGGCTGGCAGACAGCACCGCCTGCGCCGGATCGGCAGCGGGGACGGGCGTCGCAGCGTCGGTGGGCGCCGGTGCGCGGTCGCAGGCGGCCAGCAGCAGGCAGGCCAGCAGGGGCAGGACAGACAACCGGCGCATCGGGCGCTCCACGGGGCAGGGGGCGCCCACGATAGCCCAATCGTCCGCCACAACGCCCGAGACTCGGACATAATCGGGGGCATGGACCGATACGAACGCATCACCGCCCTGCATCGTCTGCTCAAGTCCGCACGCTATCCGGTGACGGTGGCGACCCTGCAGGACAAGCTCGGTTGCTCCCGGGCCACCGTCTACCGCGACCTGGCGTTCCTGCGCGATGCGCTGATGGCGCCGATCGAGGGCGATGGCGAGGCCGGCTTCCGCTACCTGGCCGACGAGAGTGACCGCTTCGAGCTGCCCGGCCTGTGGCTGAGCTCGGAGGAGCTGCACGCCCTGCTGGCCTCGCAGCACCTGCTGGCCCGTACCGGCGGCGGCGTGCTGTCTTCGGTGCTGGCGCCGCTGCAGCAGCGCATCGAGAGCCTGCTGGCCGCGCAGGCCGGTGTTTCCAGCTGGCCGGTGGATCGGGTGCGGGTGATTCCGCACCGTGGCCGCAAGTTCGACGAAGCCAGCTTCCGTTCGGTGGCCTCGGCGGTGCTGGAGCGCAAGCAGCTGGGCTTCGAGTACCGCGCCCGCTCGACCGACGAAGCGACCAAGCGCACCGTATCGCCGCAACGGCTGACCCATTACCGCGACAACTGGTACCTGGACGGCTGGGACCATGATCGCGAGGCCCTGCGCAGCTTTGCGGTGGACCGCATCTACAAGGCACGGGTGATCGACAGCACCGCCCGCGATGTCGCCGACAGCGAACTGGACGAGCAGCTCGGCGCCAGCTACGGCATCTTCTCCGGTGCGCCCAAGGGCTGGGCAACCATCCTGTTCAGTGCCAAGGCCGCTCGCTGGGTGGCCGACGAGCACTGGCACTCCAAGCAGCAGGGACGCTTCCTTGCCGATGGCCGCTACGAACTGAAAGTGCCCTACAGCGTGTCGCGCGAACTGTTGATGGACGTGTTGCATTACGGGTCCGATGCCGAGATCGTCGAGCCGATGATGCTGCGCGAGCAGGCCAAGGCACTGCTGGAACTGGCCCTGACCAACTACGAAAAATCCTGATACCTCCCCCGAGATCGATTGCGCCCATGAAGAAGACCCTGTTGCTGCCCCTGTTCGCCGCTGCGCTGGCCCTGACCGCCTGCGGCAAGTCCGGTGAGCCTTCGCAGAAGCTGGTGGTGGCCGCCACCGCCGTGCCGCACGCCGAGATCCTGGAAGTGGTCAAGCCGATCCTCAAGCAGGAAGGCGTGGAGCTGGACGTGCGCGTGTTCAACGACTACGTGCAGCCCAACGACCAGCTGGTGCAGAAGCAGGTGGATGCCAACTACTTCCAGACCGAACCGTACCTGGACGCCTACAACCGTGATCGCAAGACCGACCTGACCAAGGTGGTGGGCGTGCACATCGAGCCGTTCGGTGCCTACTCGCGCAAGATCAAGTCGCTGGCCGAACTGCGTGAAGGGGCCGATGTGGTGATCCCCAACGATCCCAGCAACAACAGCCGCGCGCTGATCCTGCTGCACAAGGCCGGCGTGATCGAGCTGAAGGACCCGACCAATGCGCTGGCCACCCAGCGCGACGTCGTCTCCAACCCGAAGAACCTGAAGTTCCGCGAGCTGGATTCGGCCATGCTGCCGCGCGTGCTCGACCAGGTCGATCTGGCCCTGATCAACACCAACTATGCGCTGGATGCCGGCCTCAACCCGACCAAGGACGCGCTGGCGATCGAGAGCAAGGACTCGCCCTACGTGAACTTCCTGGTCGCCCGCCCGGACAACAAGGACGACGCCCGCGTGCAGAAGCTGGCCAAGGCGCTGACCAGCCCGCAGGTGAAGGCCTTCATCGAGACCAAGTACAAGGGCGCGGTGCTGCCGGCGTTCTGATGTTGGGGTAGCGCCGGGCCATGCCCGGCGGAATGGGTGTCGCCGGGCATGGCCCGGCGCTACCGCCCTCAATCGACATGGAAGGCGAGGGTGGCGGCCACGGCCTGCTGCCACCCGGCGTAGAGTTTCTCGCGCCGGGCCACCGCCATCTGCGGTTCGAAGCGGCGATCCAGCCCCCACTGTGCCGCGATCTGTTCGCGGCTCTCCCAGAAGCCGACCGCCAGCCCGGCCAGGTAGGCCGCACCCAGCGCGGTGGTCTCGGTCACCCGCGGTCGCAGCAGGGGGACGCCGAGGATGTCGGCCTGGAAGCTGGCAAGGAAGTCGTTGCCGATCGCGCCGCCATCGGCGCGCAGTTCACTGAGCGAGATGCCCGCATCGGACTGCATCGCATCCAGAACGTCGCGGGTCTGGTAGGCCATCGCCTCCAGCGCTGCGCGCACGAAGTGGGCCTTGCCGGTGCCACGGGTCAGGCCGAACATCGCGCCGCGCACGTCGCTGCGCCAGTACGGTGCACCCAGGCCGACGAAGGCCGGCACCAGGTACACCCCCGCGCTGTCCGGCACCTGTGCGGCCAAGGCCTGGCTGTCAGCAGCGCGATCGATCATGCGCAGCCCATCGCGCAGCCACTGCACCACCGAGCCGGCGATGAAGATCGACCCCTCCAGCGCGTACTCCACCTTTCCCTCCAGGCCCCAGGCAATGGTGGTCAGCAGGCCATTGCGCGAGCGCACGGCCTGCGTGCCGGTGTGCATCAGCATGAAGCAGCCGGTGCCATAGGTGTTCTTGACCATGCCTGGCTGGAAGCAGGCCTGGCCGAACAGCGCGGCCTGCTGGTCACCGGCGATGCCGGCAATCGGGATCGGATGGTCGAAGAAGAACTGCGGGCGCGTGTGCGCGTACACCGAACTGGAATCGCGCACCTGCGGCAGCATCACACGCGGAATGTCCAGCAGGGCCAGCAGGTCCTCGTCCCAGTCCAGGGTATGGATGTTGAACAGCAGCGTACGTGCGGCGTTGCTGTAGTCGGTCACGTGCGCCTGGCCGCCGCTGAGATTCCACACCAGCCAGCTGTCGATGGTGCCGAACAGCAGCTCGCCGCGCTCGGCCCGCTGCTGCGCGCCTTCCACGTGATCGAGGATCCAGCGGATCTTGGTGGCCGAGAAATAGGCGTCGATCAGCAGGCCGGTGCGCTCGCGGATCAGCGCTTCGTGGCCGTCGGACTTCAGCCGCTCGCAGATCGCCTGGCTCTGCCGCGACTGCCAGACGATGGCGTTGTGGATCGGCTGGCCGCTGGCACGGTCCCAGACCACGGTGGTTTCGCGCTGGTTGGTGATGCCCAGTGCGGCGATGTGGCGGGGATCGATCTGTTCGCGGCTGAGCAGTTCGGTGATCGTGGCATAGACGCTTGTCAGGATCTCGCGCGGGTCATGCTCGACCCAGCCCGGCTGTGGAAACAACTGGGCAAACTCGCGCTGCGCGCTGCCGACGATGTCGCCGGCGCGATCGAACAGGATCGCGCGCGAACTGGTGGTTCCCTGGTCGATGGCCAGCACGTAGCGGGGCGTCATGCAGCGTCTCCGGTGGCGATGTTGGGATCGTAATGCATCGGTGGCGCCGGGCCGCGCGCGGCATTACCGGCGACGTGAATCCATCCAGGCCTGCAGCCGTGCCGCCTGTGTCGCGTCCATCTGCAGCCCCAGCTTGCTCCGCCGCCACAGTACATCCTCGGCGCTGCGGGCCCACTCGTGGTCGCACAGGAACGCCACCTCGCGTGCGTGCAGGCCCGCGCCAAAGTCTTCGCCCAGATCGAACAGGCTGCGTGCGCCGTGCAGCAGATCGATGCTGCGACTGCCATAGGCGCTGGCCCAGCGCCGCAGCGTGGCCTCCGGCAGCCAGGGGGCCTGGTGCCGAAGCTGTTCCCGTGCCTGCCCGGCATCACCCCAGTCGCTGCCGGGCAGTGGCTCGCCTGCCGCCGTCCAGGCGGGGCGGGCGTGCGGCAGATAGGGGCGCAGCAGGTCCAGTGCCTCCTCGGCCAGTACCCGGTACGTGGTCAGCTTGCCGCCCAGCACGTGCAGCGCAGGCGCACCTTCGGCGTCCAGTTGCAGGCGATAGTCACGGCTCAGTTTGGCCGCGCGCGGGTCCGGATCGGCCAGCAACGGGCGCACGCCGGCAAACTGCCAGACCACCTCGGCAGGTGCGACCGGATCGCGCAGGTAGCCGTTGGCAGCGCTGCACAGGTAGTCCACTTCCGCGGGCAGCACACTGCAGCGTGCGGGGTCGCCGCGATAGTCGGTGTCGGTGGTGCCGATGAGCAGGTGGTCGTGGAAGGGCAGCAGGAACACCACACGGCCGTCGGGCTGCTGCAGCAGGCAGGCGCGGTCGTTCGGCCAGGCGCGGCGCAGCACGATGTGGCTGCCCTGGACCAGGCGCAGCGCAGGTCCGCCGCTGCGGGCGTGCATGCGCTCCAGCAGACCGCCGGCCCAGGGGCCTGCGGCGTTGACCACCGCCTGTGCCTGCACGGTCTGCTGATGGCCTGCGGCGTTTTCCAGTACGGCGTGCCAGCGTCCGTGCCCGCGTTGCAGGTCCACGCAGCGCGTGCCGGTCAGGATGCACGCACCCCGCTGCGCAGCATCGAGCGCGTTGAGGATGACCAGCCGCGCATCATCCACCTGCGCGTCGGCGTAGCTGAAGGCGTGCTGCAGCTGTGGCGACAGCAGCGCGCCGAGTGGATCGTCGTGCAGGTCCACGGCGCGCGACGCAGGAAAGGCGGGACTGCGCCGGCCCAGATGGTCGTACAGCCAGAGCCCGAGCCGCAGCATCCAGCGCGGGCGCAGGTGCGGCTGCCACGGAAGCACGAAGCACAGCGGCCGCACCAGGAACGGCGCCTGCCGACGCACCACTTCGCGCTCGCCCAGCGCCTTGCGCACCAGGCCGAACTCGCCCTGTTCCAGGTAGCGCAGGCCGCCATGGATCAGCTTGCTGCTGGCGCTGGAGGTGTGTGCTGCCAGGTCGTGCTGTTCGCACAGCAGCACCTTCAGGCCGCGGCCGCTGGCATCACGGGCGATACCGGCGCCGTTGATGCCACCGCCGATCACCAGCAGGTCGACCTCGTGCATCGCGCCTCCGCATCCCGTCTGTGTAGATCCGACTGTCAGTCGACTCTACAGAACCCGGGTGACGGAAACGACGACGGGCCCCGAAGGGCCCGTCGCGGTACAACAATGACGCAGAAGCGCTTAGAAGCGGGCGCCGATGCCGAAGCCGACGGTCCACGGATCCATCTTCGCTTCGCCGATCTTCTCGCCGCCGACCTTCACGTCCGGACGCGAACGCATGTAGCGGGCGTCGGCACGGGCGAACCAGGTCGAGTTGATGTTCATGTCCACACCGACGGTGCCGATCACGCCCTTGGCGTCCTTCAGGCGGATGTCGGAGTCGCTGCCGTCGGCCAGGGTTTCATTGCTGAAGGCCGACTGGAAGTAGCCCACGCCCACGAACGGACGGAACACGTTGTCAGCCTGGCCGAAGTGGTACTGGCCGCTCAGCGCGACCGGCTGCTGCTCGACGTTGCCGAGGCGGGCATTGCCCGGGCCCTTCACCTTGTGGTCGAACTTGTCTGCAGCGCCCCACAGTTCAACGGCCCAGTTGTCGTTGATGTAGTAGCTGAAGCTGACGGTCGGTGCCGGGCCGCCATCGACCTTCTTGATGCCGTCGATCGGGTCATTCTTCGGCTGCAGCAGCGAGACGCCGCCAACCACGGCAAAATGCTTGCCCGAGGCGGTATCGGTGGTGGTGCTGTCCTGCGCGAAGGCAGCCGGTGCAAACGCGGCGGAGGTCAGCAGGGCGAGGCTCAGGATACGGATGGAGCGCATGGGGGAATCTCCTAATGTTTCTTGTTTTGGGCCCCCGGTTGCGGGGCGAGCACACCGTAGTCGCCCCAACATGAATCGAATCCGACGCGCGTTAAAAATTAGTTCGCACTGTTCAGCGAACAGCGCGAAATCCCTGTTTCCATGCGGTTTCTGCCCTCCCGGAATATTCATGCAGTTGGAGAAGATGTGAGCGCTGCAACGTTGTGCATCGGCCTGCCTGCGCAGGTGAACGCGGATTGCCGGGTGTTGCTGCTGGGTTCAATGCCCGGTATCGCTTCGTTGCAGGCACAGCATTACTACGCGCACCCGCGCAATCGTTTCTGGCCATTGCTCGGCGATCTGTGCGGCTTCGACCCGGCAATGCCGTACGCGCAGCGACTGCAGGCGCTGGCAGCCAATGGTGTCGGCCTGTGGGATGTGATCGGCCGCTGCGAACGACGCGGAAGCCTGGATGCGGACATCGTGCGTGGCACGGAAGTAGCCAATGCACTTCCGGCACTGATCGCCGCACTGCCTGACCTGCAGCTGATCGGCTGCAACGGTGGCGCGGCCATGCAGGCCTTCCAGCGCTGGGTGCAGCCGCAGCTGGCCACGTCTGCCAAGGTGCTGGCACTGCCGTCCACCAGTCCGGCCAACGCAGCGTGGTCCTTGCCGCGCCTGCGCCAGGCCTGGCAGCCGGTGGCCGTCGCACTGGCGACATCAAGCGGACATCGGCAGGACAATACGCTACCGACTGGAAGCGCCGGCGGGCCATGAGCAACAGCGTGTCCCGGCTGCGTGCGTACTGAAAACACCTGTAACGGTTGGCGCTGGCTCCCGCTGGCCGCACAATAGACGTTTCCCTACACCAGATTGCCGGAGTTCTCCCCATGGCCGAAATCAAGGAAGCACGTGTCCCCGATATCGGTGACTACAGCGATATCCCGGTAATCGAGGTGCTTGTTGCCGTCGGCGATACGGTGAAGAAGGACCAGGGCCTGGTCACGCTGGAAAGCGATAAAGCGACCATGGAGGTGCCGTCCTCGGTGGCCGGCGTGGTCAAGGAAATCAAGGTCAAGCTGGGCGACAGCCTGTCCGAAGGCAAGGTCGTGGCACTGATCGAAGTGGCCGACGGCGAGGCTGCCCAGCCGGCCGCTGCTGCTGCACCCGCCGCTGCGCCCGCACCGGCCAAGGCCGCTGCTCCGGCCGCTGCCACCCAGGCCGCTCCCGCTCCGGCCGCTGCTGCCGCCCCCGCTGCCAGCGGCGGCGCGGTGGAAGCCCTGGTGCCGGATATCGGCGATTACAGCGGCATTCCGGTCATCGAAGTGCTGGTCGCCGTGGGCGATACGGTGAAGAAGGACCAGGGCCTGGTCACGCTGGAAAGCGACAAGGCCACCATGGAAGTGCCGTCGTCGGTCGCCGGCGTGGTCAAGGAGATCAAGGTCAAGGTCGGCGACAACCTGTCGCAGGGCAACGTGGTCGCCATCATCGAAGCCGAAGGCGCTGCCGCCCCGGCCCCGGGCAAGGCTGCCGCCGCTGCTGCCCCGGCCGCCGCCGAGACCGCCACCAAGGTCGAGCCGGTCGCCGTGCCGGCCCAGCCGGACAAGCTGGCCGCCCGCGAGATCGCCAGCGCCCCCTCGGCCGGCGCGCCGACCAGCCCGCCGGTGCAGTTCAATGCCGATGGCGTGCTGCCGGCCAAGGTGCCCTACGCATCGCCGGTGGTGCGCGTGTTTGCCCGTGAGCTCGGTGTCGACCTGCTGCAGGTCAGTGGCAGCGAGAAGGGCGGCCGCATCACCAAGGCCGACGTGCAGAAGTTCGTCAAGGCCGCGCTCAGCGGCGGCGCTCCGGCAGCTGCCGGTGGCACCGTGGCTGCCGGCGGTGGCCTCAACCTGCTGCCGTGGCCGAAGGTTGATTTCAGCAAGTTCGGCGACGTTGAAGTGCAGCCGCTGTCGCGCATCAAGAAGATCTCCGGTGCGAACCTGGCCCGCAACTGGGCGATGATCCCGCACGTCACCCAGTTCGAGCAGGCCGACATCACCGACCTGGAAGGCCTGCGCGTGGCGCTGAACAAGGAGAACGAGAAGGCCGGCATCAAGCTGACCATGCTCGCCTTCCTGATCAAGGCCAGCGCCGCGGCGCTGAAGAAGTTCCCGGAGTTCAACGCCTCGCTCGATGCCAGCGGCGAGAACCTGACCCTGAAGAAGTACTTCAACATCGGTTTCGCTGCCGATACCCCGAACGGCCTGGTCGTTCCGGTCATCCGCGATGTCGACAAGAAGGGCGTGGTGCAGATCGCGCAGGAAACCGGCGAGCTGGCCAAGAAGGCGCGTGACGGCAAGCTGGGCCCGGCCGACATGAGCGGCGGTTGCTTCTCGATCAGCTCGCTGGGCGGCATCGGCGGCACCGCGTTCACTCCGATCGTCAATGCGCCGGAAGTGGCCATCCTCGGCGTCTCCAAGTCGTCCATCCAGCCGGTCTGGAATGGCAAGGAGTTCGCACCGAAGCTGATGCTGCCGCTGTCGCTGAGCTACGACCACCGCGTCATCGATGGCGCCCTGGCCGCACGCTTCACCACGTACCTCTCGCAGGTGCTGGCCGACATGCGCCGCGTGCTGCTGTAAGGCACCGCTTCGCCCCCACCGTGCGGCCGCTGCCCCTGGCGCGGCCGCCTGTCGAAACGCAGTGACAGCCCGCCGGCCACGCCGGTCGGGCACGAGGAAAACCCACCATGGCCACGATTGAAATCAAGGTTCCCGACATCGGCGATTACAGCGATGTGCCGGTGATCGAAGTGCTGGTCGCCGTTGGCGATACGGTGAAGAAAGACCAGGGTCTGGTGACCCTGGAGTCGGACAAGGCGACCCTGGAAGTGCCGTCCTCGGCAGCCGGCGTGGTCAAGGAAATCAAGGTCAAGCTGGGCGACACGCTGTCCGAAGGCGCGGTCGTCGTGCTGCTGGAGACCGAAGGCGCCGCTGAAGCGCCGGCCAAGGCCGCTGCGCCGGCCCCGGCGGCCGCCGCCCCGGCCAGCAAGCCGCCGGTGACGCCGTCGCACCGCGCCCCCGCCGAGCCCGAAGCACCGAAGCCGGCACTGGCCAGTGGCAAGGCCGCCGACATCGAGTGCGAAATGGTCGTGCTGGGCTCGGGCCCGGGCGGCTACACCGCCGCCTTCCGCGCCGCCGACGTCGGCCTGGATACGGTGCTGGTCGAACGCTACGCCAGCCTCGGCGGCGTCTGCCTCAACGTGGGCTGCATCCCGTCCAAGGCACTGCTGCACGCCGCTGCGGTGATCGACGAAGTCGCCCATGCCGGTGATTTCGGCGTCGAGTTCGGCAAGCCGACCATCACCTTGGACAAGCTGCGCCAGTACAAGGAAAAGGTCGTCAACCAGCTGACCAAGGGCCTGGCCGGCATGGCCAAGCAGCGCAAGGTCCGCAATGTGCAGGGCGTTGGTAAGTTCGTGTCGGCCAACGAGCTGCTGATCACCGCTGAAGACGGCAGCACCCAGTTGCTGCGCTTCCAGAAGTGCATCATCGCCGCCGGTTCGCAGGCGGTGAAGCTGCCGAACTTCCCGTGGGACGACAAGCGCGTGATGGACTCCACCGACGCACTGGAACTGGCCGAAGTGCCGGGTTCGCTGCTGGTCGTCGGTGGTGGCATCATCGGCCTGGAAATGGCCACCGTGTATGGCGCGCTGGGCAGCAAGGTCACCGTGGTCGAGTTCATGGACCAGCTGATGCCGGGCGCCGACAAGGACCTGGTCAAGCCGTTGGCCGATCGCCTGAAGAAGCAGGGCATCGAAGTGCACCTGAAGACCAAGGCCTCGGGCGTCACCGCCGATGCCAAGGGCATCACCGTGACCTTCGAAGCCGCCGAGGAAGGCCAGGCGCCTGCGTTGGCGCAGGGCACCTTCGACCGCGTGCTGGTGGCCGTGGGTCGCTCGCCGAACGGCAAGAAGATCGATGCTGAAAAGGCCGGCGTGCAGGTGACCGATCGTGGCTTCATTCCGGTCGACCGGCAGATGCGCACCAACGTGCCGCACATTTTTGCCATCGGCGACATCGTCGGCAACCCGATGCTGGCCCACAAGGCCACGCACGAGGGCAAGCTGGCGGCCGAAGTGGCTGCCGGGCACAAGAAGGAGTGGGTCGCGCGGGTGATTCCGTCGGTGGCCTACACCAACCCGGAAATCGCCTGGGTTGGCGTCACCGAGACCGAAGCCAAGGCCAAGGGCCTGAAGGTTGGCGTGGCCAAGTTCCCGTGGGCCGCCAGCGGCCGCGCGATCGGCATCGGTCGCACCGAGGGCTTCACCAAGCTGATCTTCGACGAGGACAGCCACCGCATCATCGGCGGCGCGATCGTCGGCGTGCACGCCGGTGACCTGCTGGCCGAGATCGGCCTGGCGATCGAGATGGGTGCCGAGGCCGAGGATATCGGCCACACCATCCATGCGCATCCGACGCTGAGCGAGTCGGTGGCGATGGCCTCGGAAATCTACGACGGCACGATCACCGATCTGTATCTTCCTAAAAAGAAGTAGCGCCGGGCCATGCCCGGCGAAACGGAAAACCCGGCGCAAGCCGGGTTTTTTGTTGGTCGTCTGCGCGAGTCTTCGATCATGCTCACTGCGAGCGTTCGGGCCGCTGCGCGGGCGGCAGGCATTTCGACAAATGTCCCCCGTCGCCCGCCTTCGGCGGTCGCCTCCTCCTTTACTTTGTCGAAACGCCTGCCGCCCGCGCAGCGGCTCGGCTTGCGGAAAGCGGAGCCACAACCACCGCAGCGGCTGCCTGGATGCCTGACACGCGGAGGGAGAGGGGGCGGGGTGCGAAGTAAAGGAGGAGGTGACGGCCGCAGGCCGGCGCCGGGGGACATTCGCACCCCGCCCCCTCTCCCTCCAGCGCTCGACCAACCCGCTTCTACTCGACGATGCAAAGAAAAAACGCGGCCCCCGATGTTCCGGAGGCCGCGCCAGGAGAGAGAATGCTGTGGAAGGGGAGCAGGGTTTAGAAGGTGACGCTGATACCCGCCACCGGGCCCTTGAATTCCTGCTTCAGGCCGATGGTGCCGTCGCTGCCCTTCTTGTCCGCATCCAGCTTGAACCAGTCGTAGCCGGCGAACACGCCGAAGTTCTGGGTGAAGCGGTAATCGACGATCGCGTTGGCGCGGCTGAGGTCACCCTTGTAGTCGTCGAAGCTGCCCCAGCGCGTGTTGAGGTACTGGCCCTGCAGGGTGATCATCCACTTTTCGGACGGGGTGAAGCTCAGGCGTGCACCGACCACCGGCGCCACACCGTCGGTCTTCTCGTCCAGGAACTGGCCTTCATACACCGTGCCCAGGTCGGCGTAGCCCTTGGTGCTGACCTTGGCGTATTCGGCACCCAGCTGCAGGCCGAGGTCGAACTTCTCGGTGTCCACCACCGAGTAGTCATACACCAGGCTGGCCACCTGGTACTTCAGCTCCGCCTTGACGAAGCTGTCGGCCGGTACGTTGACGTTGCCGAAGGAAATGTCCTGGCCAAGCGTCTCGCGGCGGTCCTTGTCGTACTTGAAGTAGTTGAACAGCAGGCGCTGGCGGTTGCTGATGCGGAACATGCCGTCGATGCGCGGCTCCCATTCCTTGCCACCCAGCTTGAAGTCCTCGGAGAAGCCGATGTCCTGGCCGGCGACATTGGTGTTGCCGCGCAGGGTGTTGTCCGAGTCGATGTTCATCGCACCCAGGCGCAGGGCGAAGCGGTCATCGCCTTCGGCGGCATGGGCGGAGGAGGCGAACGACGCGCCGGCGGCGAGAAGCGAGAGGGCGAGCAGGGTGGGGACGGAGCGCATCGAAAGAGTCCTTGCAGTGGTTCATCGGAATGAAGGCCACTTTGCCGGACGTCGCTGTCCACCATTCGTGAAGGTATGGTCCACGCGATGTGGACGGTTCAGCGCTGTCAGCGCCCTGCGAAAAGATGGCCCCGGAGCGGCGCTTCGGGGCCATCATGGGGACCTGCAGGCGAAGCGTCGACGAGGTAGCTGCAGGCAGGTCGGAAGATGGGACCACGGCCGTCGGCGGAAAGTTCCGCCGCCTGCGACCAAAGTTCAATGCGTTGCACCGCAACATCGCGCAGATGGCATTGTCCCCGTGGTGGGCTGCAAAACCGCAGCCCTTACCGCAACTTGCGCTGTTCCGATATGAACAGGCAGCGGTTGTCTCGCAAATTGTCCCATTGCTATAATTTGGCGGCTCGATGAGGCCCCCCTGCTGTAGTCGCCTCAGCCATCCACTTGTAACCACGCGGGACGTCCTGTGCTGAACTCCGTAGAAACGGGTCGGCGACTGATGCTGCGCGCCGCGGTCTACCCGCTGGCCGCGGTGGCTGTCCTGGCTCTGGCCTTCCTGCTGGTGGGGCCGAAGTATGCCCTTGGTGCCCTGGCATCCGGTGTGGCGGTTTCGGCCGGTGGTTGGGTGGCGGCACGGATGGCGCTGGGTGGTGGTGCGCTGGGGGCCGGTTCGGCCATGGCACGCCTGATCGTTGCGATCGTGGCCAAGTGGGCGCTCGTTTTTGGTGTCCTGATGGTGGGGTTCCTGGTCTTCAAGCTGCCTGCACTGGCGCTGTTGGCCGGTATCGCCGTCGGGCTGATGTTCCAGGTCCTGGCCATGGCCAGGCGCTAATCGAATTCATTTAACTTAAGGTTCCGGACACATGGCAGGCGAGGCGCTTACACCCACCTCCTACATCCAGCATCACCTGCACAATCTGACGGCAGGTCATGGCACCCCGTGGGCGATCCACGTGGACACGCTGGTAACCTCGCTGCTGATGGGCCTGGTGATGGTCGTCGCCTTCTGGATGGCGACCCGCAAGGCCACCTCCGGCGTGCCGGGCAAGTGGCAGGCATTCGTCGAGATCTGCCTGGAGTTCGTTGACCGCCAGGCCAAGGACACCTATCACGGCACCAGCAAGCTGGTGACCCCGATCGCGATCACGATCTTCTTCTGGATCCTCCTGATGAACCTCATCAAGATGATCCCGGCCGACTTCATCGCCAAGCCGCTTGAACTGATGGGCGTGCCGTACTGGAAGCCGGTCCCCACCGCCGACGTCAATGCCACCCTGGGCATGTCGATCAGCGTGTTCTTCCTGATGCTGTTCTTCGCGTTGCGCGCCAAGGGTATTGGTGGTTTCACCAAGGAATTCCTGACCGCACCGTTCGGCAAGTGGATGATGCCGTTCAACCTGATCCTGAACATCGTCGAGTGGCTGAGCAAGCCGATTTCGCTGGCGATGCGACTGTTCGGCAACATGTTCGGCGGTGAAATCGTGTTCCTGCTGATCTGGGTGCTGGGCGGTGCAGGTATCGCCGGCATGTTTGCAGGCGCGTTCGCCGGCTTCGGCTGGATGCTGTTCCACCTGCTGGTGATCCCGCTGCAGGCCTTCATCTTCATGATGCTGTCCATCGTGTACCTGAGCCTGTCGGAAGACGCTCACTGAGTTTCGCTTCACCCTTCATCCGTTTGTTTCTAAACCCTTAGCAATCAAGTTCCTGGAGAAAACCATGTACTTCGCCGTCCTGACCAATCTCGCCCAAGTTCAGAGCTCCACCGTCCTCGCCGTCGGCATCATGATCGGCCTGGCCGCGCTGGGCGCCGGTCTGGGTCTGGCCATCATGGCCGGTAAGTTCCTGGAGTCGGCCGCGCGCCAGCCGGAACTGATCCCGGTCCTGCAGGTCCGCATGTTCATCACCGCCGGCCTGATCGACGCCGCCTTCATCATCTCGGTCGCCGTGGGCCTGCTGTTCGCCTTCGCCAACCCGCTGGTCGGCGAGTTCGTCTCGCGCCTGCCGGCAATCGCTGGCTGATCCAGCGAAAGTGAAACGACCGGGCGCCGCAGGCGCCTGGTCGCGGATGAAGGTTCGGAGGCGCCGCCCGTGTGGCGGCGCATCCATCCCGTCACAACCGACTGAGCGAACCCCATGGATATCGGTTTTACCCTCATCGCCCAGGCCCTGGCCTTTGCCGCCCTGATCTGGCTCATCGCGACCAAGATCTGGCCGCCGCTGATGAACGCGATCGAAGAGCGCCAGCAGAAGATCGCTGAAGGCCTCGCTGCTGCCGACCGCAGCCAGAAAGATCTGGCCCAGGCGCAGGACAAGGTCAATGAAGCGCTGAAGGAAGCCCGCACCAAGGCCAACGAGATCATCGACCAGGCCCACGCGCGTGCCAACCAGATCGTCGACGCGGCCCGCAACGAAGCTGTTGCCGAAGCCACCCGTCAGAAGGACCTGGCCCAGGCCGAAATCGACGCCGCCGCCAACCGTGCCCGTGAAGATCTGCGCAAGCAGGTGTCCGCGCTGGCCGTGACCGGTGCCGAAAAGCTGCTCAAGCGCGAAATCGACGCCAACGCCCACAAGGCGCTGCTCGACGAGCTGGCCTCGGAGATTTAAGGATGAGCCAGGCCCTCACGCTTGCCCGCCCGTACGCCCGCGCCGCCTTCGCGACCGCGCGTGACGAAGGCGCGTTCGCGCCGTGGTCGGACGCTTTGGCGTTCTCCGCCCACGTCGCCGCCGACCCGCGCGTGGCGGCCCTGCTCGCCAACCCGGAGCTGGGTCGCGATGACGCCATCGCCCTGCTGGCGCCGGAGTCCCGCGGCGAGACCTACTCGCGCTTCCTGGCTGTGCTTGCCGAGTCGCATCGTCTGCCGCTGCTGCCGGAGATCGCCGGCATGTTCGACGCCCTGCGCGCCGAGGCCGAGCACGTGGTCAAGGCCACGGTGACCTCCGCGGCCGAGCTGTCGGTTGCCGAGCTGGACGCGATCAAGGCCGCGCTGCGCAAGCGCTTCAACCGCGAGGTCGAAGTGGCCACCGCGGTCGACGCCTCGCTGATCGGCGGCGCTGTGATCGACGCCGGCGACGTGGTCATCGATGGTTCGCTGAAGGGCAAGCTGGCCCGTCTGCAGACCGCGCTCGCTAACTGAATTCATTTAACGTCCGGCCCCGCTGCCGGCACTAGGACTTGACGATGGCAACCACGCTCAACCCCTCCGAAATCAGCGAACTGATCAAGAACCGCATCGAGAAGGTCAAGCTGGCCGCGGAATCGCGCAACGAAGGCACCGTGACCAGCGTGTCCGACGGCATCGTGCGCATCTTCGGTCTGGCCGACGTGATGCAGGGCGAAATGATCGAACTGCCGAACAACACCTTTGCCCTGGCCCTGAACCTGGAGCGCGACTCGGTCGGCGCCGTGGTCCTGGGTGGCTACGAGAACGTGCGCGAAGGTGACGTCGCCAAGACCACCGGCCGCATCCTGGAAGTGCCGGTCGGTCCGGAACTGCTGGGCCGCGTCGTCAACGCGCTCGGCGAGCCGATCGACGGCAAGGGCCCGCTGGCCACCCAGCTGACCGCTCCGGTGGAGCGCGTTGCTCCGGGCGTGATCTGGCGCAAGTCGGTCGACCAGCCGGTGCAGACCGGTTACAAGTCGGTCGACTCGATGATCCCGATCGGCCGTGGCCAGCGCGAGCTGGTCATCGGTGACCGCCAGACCGGCAAGACCGCACTGGCCATCGATGCGGTGATCAACCAGAAGGGTACCGGCATCAAGTGCGTGTACGTAGCGATCGGCCAGAAGGCTTCGACCGTTGCCAACATCGTGCGCAAGCTGGAAGAGAACGGCGCCCTGGCGCACACCATCGTGGTGGCTGCCACCGCGTCCGAATCGGCCGCGATGCAGTACATCAGCGCCTACTCGGGCTGCACCATGGGCGAGTACTTCATGGACCGCGGCGAAGACGCGCTGATCGTGTACGACGATCTGTCCAAGCAGGCCGTGGCCTACCGCCAGATCTCGCTGCTGCTGAAGCGCCCGCCGGGCCGTGAAGCCTACCCGGGTGACGTGTTCTACCTGCACTCCCGTCTGCTCGAGCGCGCTGCCCGCGTGTCCGAAGAGTACGTCGAGAAGTTCACCAACGGTGCGGTGACCGGCAAGACCGGTTCGCTGACCGCGCTGCCGATCATCGAGACCCAGGCCGGCGACGTTTCCGCGTTCGTTCCGACCAACGTGATCTCGATCACCGACGGCCAGATCTTCCTGGAAACCGATCTGTTCAACGCCGGCATCCGCCCGGCCGTGAACGCCGGTATCTCGGTGTCGCGCGTCGGTGGTTCGGCGCAGACCAAGATCATCAAGAAGCTGTCCGGCGGCATCCGTATCTCGCTGGCCCAGTACCGCGAGCTGGCTGCGTTCGCGCAGTTCGCCTCGGACCTGGACGAAGCCACCCGCAAGCAGCTTGAGCGCGGCCAGCGCGTCACCGAGCTGATGAAGCAGAAGCAGTACGCGCCGATGTCGATCGCCAACCAGGCGCTGTCGATCTACGCCGTCAACGAGGGTTACCTCGACGACGTGCCGGTCAGCAAGCTGCTGGCGTTCGAAGAAGGCCTGCACGCGCATTTCGCCAACACCCAGGGCGAACTGATCGGCAAGGTCAACGCCACCGGCGGTTGGGACAACGACATCGAAGGTGCCTTCAAGAAGGGCATCGTCGAGTTCAAGACCACCGGCAGCTGGTAATCGAGGTCCTGTAGAGCGGAGCGATGCTCCGCTGGACCAGACGATCAAACGGTTGAACAACGCGGGGCCCCGGCCCCGCGCCACGGGAATAAAAGATGGCAAGCGGACGCGAAATCAAAACCAAGATCAAGAGCGTGCAGAACACCCGCAAGGTGACGCGCGCCCTGGAAATGGTCTCGGCCTCCAAGATCCGCAAGGCGCAGGATCGGATGAAGACCTCGCGTCCGTACGCGCAGGCGATGAAGCAGGTGATCGGCCACCTGGCGCAGGCCAGCACCGACTACCAGCATCCGTTCCTGGTCGAGCGTGAGCAGGTCAAGCGGGTCGGTTTCATCGTGATCTCCTCCGATCGCGGTCTGGCCGGCGGCCTCAACAACAACCTGTTCCGCAGGATGCTTGGCGAAGCCAAAGCCTGGCAGGACAAGGGCGCCGAAGTGGACCTGGTGACCATCGGCCAGAAGGCATCGACCTTCTTCCGCCGGGTCAAGGTGAACATGGTCGGCACGGTGACCCACATCGGCGACACGCCTAAGCTGGAATCGCTGATCGGTGTGATCAAAGTCATGCTCGACGCCTTCACCGAAGGCAAGGTCGACCGCGTGTACCTGGTCTACAACCGCTTCGTCAACACGATGACGCAGAAGGCCAGCTTCGATCAGCTGCTGCCGCTGCCGGCAGCTGAGAAGCAGGTTGCGCACCACGACTGGGACTACCTGTACGAACCCGATGCCGCGACCGTGCTCGAGCACGTGATGACGCGTTACATCGAGTCGCTGGTGTACCAGGCGCTGCTGGAAAACGTCGCTTCCGAGCATGCCGCGCGCATGGTGGCGATGAAGTCGGCCAGTGACAACGCCAACAAGCTGATCGGAACCCTGCAGCTGGTCTACAACAAGGCCCGCCAGGCAGCGATCACCCAGGAAATCTCCGAAATCGTCGGCGGCGCGGCAGCAGTCTGACCGCGTTCGTTAAAAGCACACATTTAGAGGATGCAGCAATGAGTCAGGGCAAGATCGTTCAGATCATCGGCGCCGTCGTCGACGTCGAATTCCCCCGCGAGTCGGTGCCGAAGGTGTACCACGCGCTGAAGGTGGACAACACCGAAATCACCCTGGAAGTGCAGCAGCAGCTCGGTGACGGCGTGGTCCGCTGCATCGCGCTGGGCTCCACCGATGGCCTGAAGCGCAACCTGGTGGCCACCAACACCGGCCGCGGCATCTCCGTGCCGGTCGGCGCTGGCACCCTGGGCCGCATCATGGACGTGCTCGGCCGCCCGATCGACGAAGCCGGTCCGGTCGCCTCCAGCGATACCTGGGAAATCCATCGCGCTGCTCCGTCGTATGAAGACCAGTCCCCGGCCACCGAGCTGCTGGAAACCGGCATCAAGGTCATCGACCTGATGTGCCCGTTCGCCAAGGGCGGCAAGGTCGGCCTGTTCGGCGGCGCCGGCGTCGGCAAGACCGTCAACATGATGGAACTGATCAACAACATCGCCAAGGCGCACAGCGGTCTGTCCGTGTTCGCCGGCGTGGGTGAGCGTACCCGTGAGGGTAACGACTTCTACCACGAGATGAAGGACTCCAACGTCCTAGACAAGGTCGCGATGGTGTACGGCCAGATGAACGAGCCGCCGGGCAACCGTCTGCGCGTCGCCCTGACCGGCCTGACCATGGCCGAGTACTTCCGCGACGAGAAGGACGAGAACGGCAAGGGCAAGGACGTGCTGCTGTTCGTCGACAACATCTACCGCTACACCCTGGCCGGTACCGAAGTGTCGGCACTGCTGGGTCGTATGCCGTCGGCAGTGGGTTACCAGCCGACCCTGGCCGAGGAAATGGGCGTCCTGCAGGAGCGCATCACCTCGACCAAGAATGGTTCGATCACCTCGATCCAGGCCGTCTACGTGCCGGCCGATGACTTGACCGATCCGTCGCCGGCGACCACCTTCGCCCACCTTGACTCGACCGTGACCCTGTCGCGTTCGATCGCTTCGCTGGGTATCTACCCGGCGGTCGATCCGCTGGACTCCACCAGCCGCCAGATGGACCCGCTGGTCATCGGCCACGAGCACTACGACACCGCCCAGCGCGTCCAGCAGACCCTGCAGAAGTACAAGGAACTGAAGGACATCATCGCCATCCTGGGCATGGACGAACTGTCCGAAGAAGACAAGCAGGCCGTGTCGCGCGCCCGCAAGATCGAGCGCTTCTTCAGCCAGCCGTTCCACGTGGCCGAAGTGTTCACCGGCTCGCCGGGCAAGTACGTGTCGCTGAAGGACACCATCCGTGGCTTCAAGGCCATCGTCGATGGCGAGTACGACCACCTGCCGGAGCAGGCGTTCTACATGGTCGGCAGCATCGAAGAAGCGGTCGAGAAGGCCAAGAAGATGGCCGAGAAGGCCTGATGCGGCGGGGACGGGCACACGCCCGTCCCGACCGTGACACGGGGTGGGCCTGCGCCCACCGCTGCGGAATCCCTGCGGTGGGTTCGACCCGCCCCCTAGCGAAGAGAGTTACATGAGCACCATCCGTTGCGACATCGTCAGCGCCGAGCAGGAAATCTTCCGTGGCGAAGCGACCCTGGTCGTGGCCACCGGTGAGCTGGGCGAGCTGGGCATCGCGCCCAAGCACGCACCGCTGATCACCCGCCTGAAGCCGGGCAAGGTGGTAGTGACCACGCCGAGCGGCGAGCAGCTGGATTTCGCCATTTCCGGCGGCATCCTGGAAGTGCAGCCGCAGGTGGTGACCGTGCTGGCCGACACCGCGATCCGCGCACAGGACATCGACGAAGCCTCGGTCCGCAAGGCCAAGGAAGAAGCCGAACGCATCCTGGCCAATCGCGGCGAAGCGATGGAAGTGGCTGAAGCCCAGCAGAAGCTGGCAGAGGCCGTTGTCCAGCTGCAGGCGCTTGAGCGCCTGCGCAAGACCCTCAAGCACTGAGGTCCAGCGCCATCAAGCAGGAACGCCGGCCATGTGCCGGCGTTTTTGTATGTGTCGACAACGCAGCGGAAACGCCGTTACCGGTACACGACATGGCGCAGCAGCAGGAAAGACACCACCGCCAGGCCCGCTTCCACCAGCGGCTTTGCCAGCCAGGCGTACCGCAGGCCCAGCGCATGGTCGGCGGCGGCCACCAGCAGCGTGCTGGCCATGGTCAGCAGCAGCCACAGCGGCAGGAATCGTGCGAAGCGGCGCCAGCCCAGGCGCTGCCCGTTGGCGTCGGCGAAGGTGATGCGTCCGTTGAGCCAGAAACCCAGCAGCATGGCGGCCACGCGTCCGCAGACGTTGCCGGGCGCAGCCGGCATGCCGGCCGCCGTCGCCAGCACGAACACCGCCCAGTCCAGCAGCAACTGCAGCAGGCCGATGACGAGATAGGAACGGCCTTGGCGGAGCAGGCTCATGGTGCCGGGGTCATGGTGGGGGCTCCATGTTAACGGCCCCCGTTCTAGAATCACCGCCATCGAATCGTGGACCGCCCGCATGACCCAACCCCTGCACGTGATCATCCTCGCCGCTGGCGCCGGCAAGCGCATGAAGTCGGTGCTGCCCAAGGTGCTGCAGCCGATTGCCGGCCAGCCGATGCTGGCGCATGTGATCGCCACGGCGCGGGAACTGCAGCCGGCCGCCATCCACGTGGTGTACGGCCACGGCGGGGACCAGGTGCGGAGCTACTTCGCTGACCAGCCGGACCTGTTGTGGGCGGAACAAGCGCAGCAGCTGGGTACCGGTCACGCCGTGGCCCAGGCCATGCCGGAGGTGCCCGACGCCGCCCAGGTGCTGGTGCTGTACGGCGATGTGCCGTTGATCCGTGCGCAGACCCTGCGCGATCTGCTGGCCCAGCCGGGCCGGCTGGCGGTGCTGGTGGCCGATGTCGACGATCCCACCGGCTATGGTCGCGTGCTGCGCGACGCCGAAGGCAAGGTCGGGGCGATCGTCGAGCAGAAGGACGCCGATGACGAACAGCGCCGGGTGCGCATCATCAACACCGGCATCATCACTGCCGAATCGACGGCGCTGCGCCGCTGGCTGTCGCAGCTGTCCAACAGCAACGCGCAGGGCGAGTACTACCTGACCGATGTGTTCGCCTTTGCCGCCCGCGAGTTCACTCCGGCGGAGATGGCCCTGGTGGCCGATGCGCAGGACGCCGAAGGCGCGAACGATCCGTGGCAGCTCTCGCAGCTGGAACGGGCCTGGCAGCGGCGCGCGGTGCGCGCGCTGTGCATCCAGGGCGCGCGCGTGCGCGATCCGTCGCGGGTCGATATCCGGGGTGAGGTGATCGTCGGCAGCGATGTGATGATCGATGTCGATGTGATTCTTGAAGGCAAGGTGGTACTCGGCGATGGCGTGACCATCGGCCCGTTCACCCGGCTGAAGGACGTCACTCTCGGCGCGGGCACCGAAGTGCGTGCGCACTGCGATGTGGAAGGCGTGATCAGCGAGGGTGCGGCGCAGATCGGCCCGTTCGCGCGCCTGCGCCCGGGCACCGTGCTGGCCGATGGCGTGCACGTGGGCAACTTCGTGGAAACCAAGAAGGTCACCCTGGGAGTGGGCAGCAAGGCCAACCACCTCACCTATCTGGGCGACGCGGTGATCGGCAGCAAGGTCAACATCGGTGCGGGCACCATCACCTGCAACTACGACGGGGTGAACAAGTCGACCACCACCATCGGCGACAACGCTTTCATCGGCTCCAACAGCTCGCTGGTGGCGCCGGTGCTGATCGGTGAAGGCGCGACGATTGCTGCCGGTTCGGTCATCACCCGCACTGCGCCGGACGGCAAGCTGACCGTAGCCCGTGCGCGCCAGGAAACCATCGATGGCTGGCAGCGCCCCATCAAGAAAAGCTGAGCCGAGGCCACCGCGCGTCGATGAACTGAGTGCGCTGCCCTGCATCGAACAGCGTGCGGGTGAACTGCTGCGCGGGCACGAGGCGTACCCGGTGTTCGCCGGCCATGGACTGGACCTTCCCACGTTGCAGGCCGGACTGCGGCGTGGCCTGTTGTGGATCATCGAAGGCGCCGCTGGCGGCATCGCCGGCTACCTGCTGGGCGGTACGCTCGACGGCGATTTCCATGTGCTGCAGATGGATGTGGATCCCAATCATGCTCGCCGTGGCTACGGACGGGCGTTGCTGCAGCATGCACTCGCCGAGGCCAAGGTGCTTGGCTATCCGGCGGCGGTGCTGACCACGTTGTCCGATGTGCCGTGGAATGCGGCTTTCTATGCCAGCGAAGGATTCACCCTGCTGCCGGAGCCAGAGTGGGGCGCGGGCCTGCGAGGGGTGATGGCCGAGGAGGCCGCGTCGGGATTCCCGATGCACCTGCGGGTGGCGATGCGACGGGTGCTTTAGTTTTGCTTCTCCTGTTGATTGCTGAAGGTTGATAACGGTTCATGGGTGTCACTCTTCTTTTCGCGCGAAAAGAAAAGTAACCAAAAGAAACGCGCCGCCAGTCCGCGAGCCGTCGTGCTGCGCACGCCGGTACCCTGCGCTCCTCGGTCCGTCGAGGGACGGCGCGGGAACTCGCTGCGCTCAGACACCCGCGCCTCTTCGCCCTCGCCGGCCCTGCGGTGCTCGGCTCGCTTCAAGGCGGACCCAAGTCAAAGGCCACAGCTGCACCCAGTAGATCCACGCCATGCGTGGATGCTTTTGCTCTGCTTCTCGAGTCCGTCTTGAAGCGAGCCGAGCACCGATGCGCAGCACGACGGCTCGCGGCCGGCGGAACGCTTCTTTTGGTTGCTCTTCTTTGCGTACAAAGAAAAGTGACGCCCATGAACAATGATCAACCTTCAGCCATCAATAGAGGAAGGAAGAACAAACCTACCCCACCGGCAACAGGATCGACACACACAGCCCGCCGTCGGTGCGGTTCTGCAGTGACACGCGACCACCGTGCGCCTCGACGATCTCGCGGGTGAGGGCCAGCCCCAGCCCGGTGCCGTTGCGCTTGGTCGAATAGAACGGCATCAGCGCATTCTGCAGCACCTGCTCGTTCATGCCCTTGCCGCGGTCCAGCACATCCAGCCGCAGCCACTGCGGCAGCCGGGTCAGCTGCACCTGCACGTCGTCGTTGGGCGGATCGGCTTCGGCGCAGGCCTCGTGTGCATTCTTCAGCAGGTTGAGCAGGGCCTGGCCGAACTGGGCGATGTCGATCCGGCTGCTCAGTTCCTCGTCGGGTTCACGCTCCATCGTGAACGGAATCTGCTGGCACAGGCTGGACAGGAACGGCGCCCAGTGCACGGTCTGCAGCTGCGGCTGCGGCAGCTTGGCGAAACGCGCGTAGCCGCGGATGAAGCCTTCCAGATGGCGGGCGCGGTCTTCGATGGTGGTGAAGATCTCCGGCAGCCGGTCGAAGCGTTCGCGCTTGACCAGTTCGCCGCCGGAGTGCGCCAGCGATGCGATCGGCGCCAGCGAGTTGTTGAGTTCGTGGCTGATCACCCGGATCACCTTCTTCCAGGTCTGTACTTCCTGCCGGCGCAGTTCGGCAGTGAGCTGGCGTACCAGCAGCAGGTCATGCGGGCGGCCGTTGAGCTGGAACGCGCGCCGCGACAGGTGATAGACCTGTTCGTCGTCCTCGTCGCCTTCCACGCCGTCTTCGCTTTCCGACTTCACCGCAAACAGGCTGTCGCCGCCGCGGCCGATGGCATCGCGCAGTTCCACCGGCAGCTGCTCGAGCACGTCTTCCATGCGCTGGCCTTCCAGCTTCCAGCCGCTGTGCAGCAGCTTGCGCGCGGCCAGGTTGGAGAACACCACGCGGGAAATGCCATCGCCACCGGCGGCGATCAGCAGCATCGCCACCGGGGTGTTCTGCACCATGGTGTCCAGCAGCAGTTCGCGCTGCACGAGGCCCTGGCGTTGTGCGCGCAGCACTTCCCCCAGCTCGCGGTGTGCCTGCACCAGGTCACCCAGTTCGTCATTGCCGGGCCAGTAGATGCCGAAGTTGTACTCACCGTCGCGGTAGCTGCTGGTGGTCCCGGACAGCGCCCGCATCAACGAGCGCACCGGTGCGGTGGCGCGGCGCAGCGTCCACCACATCAATGACAGCAGGATGATCGTGGAGACCGTGGTCACCACCCAGCCATGGTCCATCCAGTAGGCCAGCAGCCACGGCAGCGCGGCAGCCAGCGCCAGCACCGGCAGCAGGCGCAGGAACAGGCGGAAGGTGAATGAGCGTCGCTTCATTCGCGTGGGATGCCGTGACGGTCCATACGCCGGTACAGCGCCTGCCGGCTCAGTCCAAGCTCGTTGGCCGCCTGTGCGATGACGCCGTGATTGCGCGCCAGCACTTCTTCGATGCGTGCGCGATCGGGATCATTGCCGGCGCTTGGCGTCGGGCGCGGTGCAGCAGGTGTACGCGGCAGGTTGAGATCGGCCACTTCGATGCGGTTGCCGGTGGCCAGCAGTTCGGCACGCTGGATCACGTTGCGCAGCTCGCGCACGTTGCCCGGCCACAGGTGGCGCTGCAGTGCGGTGGCCGCCGTGCTGGACAGCGGCTTGCCGATGCTGAGGAAATGCTCGGCCAACGGCACGATGTCGCCGGGGCGGTCGGCCAGCGGCGGCAGCGTCAGTTCCACCGTGTTGAGCCGGTAGTAAAGGTCTTCGCGGAACGTACCTTCGCGGATCATCGCCGGCAGGTCGGCATTGGTCGCGCTGACCACGCGCACCTTGACCTGGCGTTCGCGGTTGGAGCCCAGGCGTTCGAAACGTCCTGTCTCCAGCACGCGCAGCAGCTTCATCTGCCCACCCAGCGACAGGTTGCCGATCTCATCCAGGAACAGCGTGCCGCCGTCGGCTGCCTCGAACTTGCCTTCGCGCGCCTTGTTGGCGCCGGTATAGGCGCCGGCCTCGGCACCGAACAGTTCGGCCTCGATCAGTTCGGAGGGCAGGGCGCCACAGTTCACCGCCACGAACGGACCCTTGGCCACCAGCGAGTTGGCCTGGATGATCTGCGCGATCTTCTCCTTGCCCGCGCCATTGGGGCCAGTGATCAGTACCGGCAGCTCCGAGCGCGCGACCTGGCAGGCCAGGGCGATCACCCGCTCGCTGGCGGGGTCAGCGAACACTGCGCCACACAACGCGTACTTGTCTTCCAGCGCATGCCGCTGGCGCTGTTCGCGCTGGCGTCGCTGGTCCAGCTCGCGCCGCGCTTCGGACAATTCCAGCAGGTTGTTGACCGTGGTCAGCAGCTTGCGGTCATCCCAGGGCTTGGCCAGGTAGTCGGCGGCACCGGCCTTGACCAGGTCCACCGCGCTGCTCAGGTGGGTCCAGGCCGTCAGCAGGATCACCGGCAGATCGGGGTGGCGTTCGCGGATCTGTGCGAACAGCGCCTCGCCTTCCTCACCGGAGGTGGTGTCCTCGCTGAAATTCATGTCCTGGATCACCAGGTCCACCGGCTGCGATTCCAGCAGCGCCAGCCCTTCGGCCGGGCTCTGCGCCAGCAGGGTGTCGATGTCGTGCAGGGAGAACAGCACGTCCAGCGCGGTTCCCACGCTGGCGTTGTCGTCGATGATCAGGATCGCAGGCATGGGTCGCAAAGAGGGTAGCGCCGGGCCATGCCCGGCGGGGCGGGTGCAGTTGCAGCGGCTGGAACCGCCGGGCATGGCCCGGCGCTACCGGGCCGCTCTGCAATATAGCGAAACCAGCGGTAGCGCAGGGGCGTCCGGACTCAGCGCCGTGGCGGCGGCGGCGGAGCCGGAGGGGGTGGCGGCGGCGCCAGCGCGGGGCGCCACTGGGCCACGTTCACCGGTACCGTGAGCATCCGGCCATCGCGGCGCAGCAGCAGGTGGACGGTGGGCGTCGATGCCGCCCGCACTGCGTCGGCGAGCTGTTCGATCTGCCGCACCGGCGAATCGTCCACGCGCAGGATGCGGTCGCCATGGCGCACGCCGAAGCGCGCCTCCGGGCTGGCCGCATCCACCCTCACCACGCCTTCGGTCGAGCGCAGCGCCAGCCGCGCATCGTCCTGGCGCCACTCCAGCGTCTGCGCGCTGCTGCTGCCGGCGAGTACCGGCAGCGGCAGGGCCAGCAACAGCACCAGCAGGCTGGCGCGCATCTCACGCCCCCCGCGTGGCGACGGCCGGTGGCACCGCCGCAGCGCGGCGGGCCGGGCCGAACACGGCGATCTGGCCGAGCAGCCACAGCAGCGCTGCGCCCAGCGGCAGGTACAGCAGCGGCATGCGCGGCAGCTCGTACATGTTCATCAGGGCCAGGTTGATGGCGTACGCCGCCAGCATGCCCAGCACGATGCCCAGCGTGGCCAGCAGGAAGTTCTCGGTCTGGAAGTAGCGCAGGATCTGCCCGCGGGTGGCGCCCAATGCGCGGCGGATACCGATCTGCTTGCTGCGCTGCTGCACCCAGAAGCTGGCCAGGCCGACGATGCCCAGGGCGGTGACAACCAGCAGCGCCACGCAGACCGTCACCAGCAGGCCGACCATCGAGCGGTCGTTCTTGAAGTAGTCGGCACGCTGTTCCTGGTAAGTCAGTTTCTCGCGCACAAGGCGGTTGGGGTCGTTGTGCTCCAGCGCGGCCAGCGCACCCTTCAGCACTTCATCGCGGCGTTCCGGTGAAGTGCGCAGCATGTACGGGCCGCGGGTGAAGTCGGTACGTACCGGCAGGATCATCGACAGGGTGCTGTTGTCATTGTAGTCGGTGGGGGTGGCCAGATGGGCGACCACACCAACCACATGCAGGGCCTGGTTGCCCATGTAGAAGGTCTTGCCCAGCGCACTCTGGTCCGGGTACATCTTGGCGGCGACCTGCTGGTTGATGATCACCGGTGCGGCGCGGTCGGGCTTCGGATTCTTCTGTGCTTCTTCCAGATCGATGTACTCGCTGGGCTGGAAGTCGCGGCCGGCGACCAGCTGCAGGCCGAGCGTGGACAGCGCGTTCTCGCCAACCATGTACTGCGACACGAAGGCTGTCGGCCGTTCCTGGTCACGCTCGCGCGAGATGCTGGTGTTGCTCGAATTGCGGCGGAACGGCAGCTGGTTGACCTTGGCCACGCTGGTCACGCCCGGGATCGCGCGCAGCGATGCCAGGTCTTCGTTGGTGCGGGCCATGGCGTTGGTCTGCTTGCCGATGCCGCTGACCCGGACCATGACCAGTTCGTTCTCGGCCAAGCCGCTGGGCTGGCTGATCTTTTCCACGCGCTGGGTGACCAGGAACAGGGCATTGCAGACGATGGCGCAGGTCAGGGCGATTTCCAGCACGATCAATGCGGCTGCGGTCTTGTGCCGGCGCAGGGTGCTGAGGATGGGGCGGATGTCCATGGGAAGTCCTCGTTCTCGTGCTTACTGCGACTTGAGCTGGATGGCCGGGGTGACCTGCATCGCGCGCCAGGCGGGCAGGAAGCCGGCAGCAATGCTGGCCAGCAGGGTCAGGCCGAGGGCGAGCAGCAGCATGCTGCCGTCGAGGTGGGCCAGCTTGGCGTAGTCCACCGGCTGCTGGCGCACTGCATACAGGCCCAGCAGAGCCAGGCCGATGCCGAGCACGCCGCCGACCACGCCCACCGCGCCCGCCTCGACCAGGCACTGCAGGAAGATCTGCCCGCGGCTTGCACCCAGTGCGCGGCGCACGCCGATCTCACCGCTGCGGCGCAGGAACTTGGCCAGCAGCAGGCCGACCGTGTTGACCAGGCAGACACCGAGGAAACCCAGGGCCAGCCACATCTGCAGGCGCACGTCGCTGGGTACCGCGTTGTTGAAGGTCAGCCACTCCATCACGGTGCGCAGGCGCACGTTGGCCGGGCGCTCGAAACGGCCGGCAGCCCGCTGCTGGTCCGAGTAGTTCACCAGGTAGCGGCGGTAGTCCTCGGCCTTGGACGGGTCGAGCTCCACCCAGTACTGGATCCAGGTGCACGGCGCGTTGATCGAATTGCTGTCGTCATCGGGTGCGCCGTCGCGGAAGCAGTTCATGTTGCCGTTGCTGCCGAGCTTGAGGTCCATCGCGGTGGACAGCGGCATCATCAGGTCCTCTTCGCGGCCATAGTTGCCCACGGTCAGGTCGAAGAAGTGCGGTTCCGGATTCCAGGAGTCCATCACCCCGATCACCCGCAGCGAATGGCCATCGGCACGGATCTCACGGCCGACACTGTCCGCTCCCTGGAACAGCTTGTCGTTGATCACCTTGGACAGCACCACCACGCGGGAGCGACCGTCATCGTCGCTGGCCGTCCAGGCACGGCCATACAGCATCGGCACATTGAACATCGGGAAGAAATCAGCCGATGTCCAGCGGGTGTCGATGTTGAACGGCTTCAACGTGCTGCCTTCCGGCTCGATGGTCGCGTCACCGGCACTCATCATCGCCTGGCGCTCGCCACGCTTCTCGCGCAGCAGCGTCTCGGCATCGAAGCGGGTCATCTGGGTCTCCGGCTCTTCGCCGGTCAGGTAACCCGAGCGCGGGCGCGGATCGACCTGCACGTAGAACAGGCGGTCGCTCTTGTCAGGGATCGGGTCGCCGGACAGCACGTGGAACACGGTCAGGGTGGTCATCGAAGCACCGATGCCCAGCGCGATGGCCACCACCATCAGCGCGGTCAGTACCTTGTTGCGGCGGAAGCTGCGTACCGCCAGTCGGGCGTAGTAGGCGAACATGGTCGTGCCCTCACTCGTTGACGGCGACGATGCGACGCGGGGTGGTCAGCACCGGCTCGCGCACCAGGTCGGTGACCTGGCCGTCGACGATGTGCACGTTGCGCTGCGCGCGTGCGGCCAGTTCCGGGTCATGGGTGACCATCACGATGGTGGTGCCGGCAGCGTTGATCTCCTCCAGCAGTTCCATCACCCCGCGCGCCATCTGCGTGTCCAGGTTGCCGGTCGGTTCGTCGGCCAGCAGCAGGCGCGGGCTGCCGGCCAGGGCACGGGCGATCGCCGCGCGCTGCTGCTGGCCGCCGGAGAGTTCGTTCGGATAGTGCTTCATGCGCGAGCCCAGGCCGACCTGGCTCAGCGCCTTTTCGATGCGCTCGCGGCGCTCGCCGGCGCTCATCCTGCGGTAGCGCAGCGGCACGTCGACGTTGTCGAACAGGTTGAGGTCCGGAATCAGGTTGAAGCCCTGGAAGATGAAGCCGATCTTCTGGTTGCGCAGGCGGCTGCGGGCATCATCGCCGAGCTTGCTGACGTCCTGGCCATCAAGCATGTAGGTGCCGCTGGTGAAGGTTTCCAGCAGGCCGGCGATGTTGAGGAAGGTGGTCTTGCCGGAGCCGGACGGACCGGTGACGGCGACGAACTCGCCTTCCTTGACCTGCAGTTCCAGTGAACGCAGCGCGTGGGTTTCCACCTGTTCGGTACGGAAGACCTTGGCGACCGAACGCATTTCGAGCATGTACATGGGGTGTCCTCTCTCCAGGATGTATGAGTTGTCAGTTGACGGAGACGCGTTCGGCGTCCTTGAACAGGTCGCTGCCCGAGACCACGATGCGGTCCCCCGGCTGCACACCCGACTTGATTTCCACTTCGCCCAGGCTGCTGACGCCCAGTTCGACCGGACGACGCACCGCGGTGCGGCCATCCATTACGTACGCCACACCGTTGCCCTGTTCCACGAACGGGCCGCGCTCGACCTTCATGACATTCCTGCGGGTATCCAGCAGCACCCGCACCGACATCCGCTGGCTCTGGCGCAGGCCTTCAGGCTGGGCTGCGGCAAAGCGGACGCGTGCGTTGACTTCGCCATTGACCACTTCCGGCGACACCGCACTGATCTCGCCCGGGAACGGCTGGCCATTGCCACCGGTCAGCTGCGCCGGCATGCCGATCGCCAGATCGCGCGCGAAGCTCTCCGGCACCTTGATCTCGACTTCGAACTTGGACAGGTCGACCACGCCCAGCACCGGCGCGTTGGCGGCAAGGTTGGTGGCCTGGGTGGCCTGCACCTGGCCGACCTGGCCATCGAACGGTGCACGCAGGGTCAGTGCGTCGACCTGGCGCCGCACTTCGGCCACCACGGCCTTCTGGCGGTCGGCCAGCAAACGCTTGTTGCGTGCGTCCAGGTCCGCGCCCTGGCTCTGCAGGCGTGCATCGGTGGTGGCATTGACCAGGCTGATGTCGGCCTTCTTCAGGGTGTCCTGGGCCTTGGCCAGATCGATCTGCGGCACCGCGCCGCCATCGAAGCCGCGCTGGTAGCGCTGCAGGTCGCGGTCGGCGGCCTGCCGCTCGATGCTGGCCTGGTCGGTTTCCTTGCGCGATTTGGCCCGGGCCAGGGTGGCATCCAAGTTGGCGCGGCTGGCCTCGGCTTCCAGGCCGGCCAGGGTGGCCTCCTCCTGGGCGAGCTTGCTGCGCAGCTCGGGGCTGTCGATGATCGCCAGCTCCTGGCCCTTCTTGACCACGTCACCGGCGACCACCTTCAGGTCCACCGTGCCGGCGGAGATGGCGTACAGGACCGGGCTGTTGGCGGCGATCACGCGGCCGTCGGCGGCGATGTCGCGCACCAGGTCGCCGCGCTGCACTTCGGCGATGCGCACCCGGCTGCTGTCGAACGAGCTGCTGGCATTGGACCACGCATGCACGGCCCAGCCGATGCCGGTCAGCAGCGCGATACCCGCCAGGGCCGGCCAGCGGTAACGGTGCCATGCGGCCTTGGGGGCGCTGGCTGAAGCGGAGGAAACGATCTGGTCCTGGGCGGAGGTGTCGCGGATCATCGGGTTCGTGCCTGTCGGTGGTGCCAGAGTGGTGCTATGGACAAAGCACACAGCGTGCCAACTTTATTTCCTTTTCCATCAATGAGTTGAACATGTGTCGCTACTGTCCGGGTGTCCGCGGACACCTTTCCGGACACTTTCATTAAGCGGACAGGAGGGGGCTGGCGGACACGCAGGCTAGAATGCGGCGACCGTCTTCAAGGAAATGCGTGACATGTGTGGAATCGTGGGTGCGATCGCCGGGCGCGACGTGGTGCCGCTGCTGATCGAAGGACTGAAGCGACTGGAATACCGCGGCTACGATTCCTCCGGCATCGCCGTGATCGATCAGGCCGAACGGCCCGAGGTGCGCCGCGTACGCCGCACCGGTCGTGTCTCGGAGATGGCCACTGCTGCCGAGGCTGAAGGCTTCAACGCCAGCCTCGGTATCGGCCACACCCGCTGGGCCACCCATGGTGGTGTCACCGAGGCGAACGCGCATCCGCACATCAGCCATGGCGTGGCGCTGGTGCACAACGGCATCATCGAGAACCATGAGGAGCAGCGCGAGAAGCTGCGCGCGCTGGGCTACACCTTCGAGTCGCAGACCGACACCGAAGTGATCGCCCACCTGATCCACCACCATCTGAAGAAGGGCGATGACCTGCTGGTCGCGCTGCAGCACACGGTGAAGGAACTGACCGGTGCCTATGCGCTTGCCGTGGTCAGCCGTGCCGAGCCGGAACGCTTCGTCTGTGCCCGCATGGGCTGCCCGCTGCTGGTCGGTCTGGGCGAGGGCGAGAACTTCGTGGCGTCCGATGTGTCGGCCGTGCTGTCGGCCACGCGCAAGGTGATCTTCCTGGAAGAGGGCGACACCGCCGAGATCCGCCGGGATGGCGTGAGCATCTTCGATGGCAACGATCAGCCGATCGAGCGCGATGTGCATCTCTCCGATGTCTCGCTGGCCTCGCTGGAGCTGGGCCCGTACCGCCACTTCATGCAGAAGGAGATCCACGAGCAGCCGCGTGCGCTGGGCGACACCATCGAAGCGGCGATCGACGCTGGTGGCTTCCCGGCCGAACTGTTCGGCAAGAATGCCGAAGCGGTGCTGTCGGGTATCGAGGGCGTGCAGATCCTGGCCTGTGGTACCAGTTACTACTCGGGCCTGACCGCGCGCTACTGGATCGAGGCCATCGCCGGCCTGCCGTGCAGCGTGGAGATCGCCAGCGAGTACCGCTACCGCGCCGCGTATGCCAATCCCAAGCACCTGATCGTGACCATCTCCCAGTCCGGCGAAACGCTGGACACGATGGAAGCGCTGAAGTACGCCAAATCGTTGGGCCACACGCACACGCTGTCGATCTGCAACGTGCCGGAAAGCGCGATTCCGCGCGCCAGCGAACTGGTCTGCTACACCCGTGCCGGCGCCGAGATCGGCGTGGCCTCGACCAAGGCGTTCACCACCCAGCTGGCCGCGCTGTTCCAGCTGACCGTGGTGCTGGGCAAGCTGCATGGCCGCGTTGATGCCGCACAGGAAGCGGACTACCTGGAGCAGCTGCGTTTCCTGCCGGGCAGCGTGCAGCATGCGTTGAACATGGAACCGCAGATCGCCGCATGGGCCGAGCGCTTCGCACGTAAGAGCAGTGCGCTGTTCCTCGGCCGTGGCCTGCACTATCCGATCGCCCTGGAAGGCGCGCTCAAGCTGAAGGAAATCTCGTACATCCACGCCGAGGCCTACCCGGCCGGCGAGCTCAAGCACGGGCCGCTGGCGCTGGTGGACGAGGACATGCCGGTGGTGGTGATCGCGCCCAACGACAGCCTGCTGGAGAAGGTCAAATCCAACATGCAGGAAGTGCGCGCGCGTGGCGGCGAGCTGTTCGTGTTCGCCGACCAGGACAGCAACTTCAACGCGTCCGAAGGCGTGCACGTGATCCGCACCCCGCGCCATGCCGGCGTGCTCAGCCCGGTGGTGCACACCATCCCGGTGCAGCTGCTGGCGTACCACACCGCGCTGGCGCGCGGCACCGACGTGGACAAGCCGCGCAACCTGGCCAAGAGCGTTACGGTGGAGTAACACTCGGGTCCATTGGATGCTGCATGCGAAAGGGGCCCACGTGGCCCCTTTCGTTTACGACGGTGGCGCTGCCAAGTGGGACAGCCGCCGGGTTTTCTGTCCGCGGTCGGCAGCAGGCAATCAATCTTTAATGCGCGACATCGCCTGTATTCAGCGGCGGTTTCAGCCGCGGTGCCATTCTCTGGATCGTCAGTTGGTTCCTACGACGAACTGTCCCATCGATGCCGCTAGTGACCGATGGTCGCAGTCGTAGAATCGAATTGACCGAGATCCGGGTTGAGCCGTTGAACCCCCTCGTTCGTGTTGCAGCACGACGTCTGCCGATCCATTCCAAGCGGCAGGTGGGTGCGCCAGACGTGCACTGAAAGGTCTGTTCCCGGGGAGGGGGCGAATCGGCAGAGCACACTTTTTTGACTTGAGTGACCTGCACCAGGAAACAAGAATGAACGTCCGCGAGCTCCTGCAATCCAAGAAAGAAGCTGTCATCACCATCGACACGGAAGACACGATCGGTGCCGCCGCGCACAAGATGAGCGCGAATAAAATCGCCGCACTGGTAGTGATGAAGGATGATGCGCCGGTCGGCATCATTTCCGAAAAGGACATCGTCCGCAGCCTGGCCGATGATGGCCCGCAGGCCGGTCGCCGGGTGATTTCCAGCCTGCCGTCCACCGGCCTGGAAGGCATTGCGCCGGACGCCACGTTGAAGCAGGCCATGTCCCTGATGACCTACTCGCGTCGTCGCCACCTGATGGTCACCGACGGCAGCAAGCTGGTCGGCATCCTCAGCCTGGGTGACATCGTGAAGAACCTGCTGGGCGAGCTGGAGCTGGAAAAGGCCGTATTGCAGGACATCTACATGGCGGCCCACTGAGGCCTGCGCTGTGTGATGAAACGAAGCCGGGCATTGCCCGGCTTCTTCGTTGGTAGCGCCGGGCCATGCCCGGCTTCTTCGTTGGTAGCGCCGGGCCATGCCCGGTTTCATTCGTTGGTAGCGCCGGGCCATGCCCGGCGAGCGCGTAGCGCAGGAATCAGAAGCTGATCTTCACCGAATCGGCGCTGTAGTTCGCCGGGCCGTGGTAGACGACCTCGATGTTGTTGCCATCCGGATCGAGCACGAAGGCGCCGTAGTAGCCGGGATGGTACGGGCGCTCGCCGGGCGCGCCGTTGTCCTTGCCGCCAGCCGCCAGCGCAGCGCTGTGGAAAGCATCGACGGTGGCGGTATCGCGGGCCTGGAAGGCCAGGTGATGGCGACCGGTCAACTGGCCGGCAGCGGCCTCGCTGCTGGCGCTGGAAATGAACAACTCGTCGGCCCAGAAGTAGTCATCGCCTTCGCCGGCCACCGGGATGCCGATCGTGTCGAACACCGCCTGGTAGAAGCGGCGGCTGGCGGCCAGATCGCGTACGACCAGCTGGATGTGGTCGATCAATCGCCCGCGGTGCAGTTCCATCGTTTCCATGCCAACCTCACAAAAAAGGGGACGGAGGGGATCAAGTCGCTCGCGGCCCCATCGTGCCATGAATGTCGGAGCAAGGCCGCCGGGCATGGCCCGGCGCTACCGGAACGGGCCCTTTCTGCCGGTCAGGCGTTGGCGATGATCTCGACCCAGTAGCCGTCCGGGTCCTTGATGAAGGCCAGGTTCTTCATGCGGCCGTCGGTCAGGCGCTTCTGGAAGGTGACGCCCAGGTCTTCGAAACGCTGGCAGGCCGCTTCGATGTCCGGCACCGACACGCAGATGTGGCCGAAGCCGCGCGGGTCGCTGTTGCCGTCGTGGTAGACGGCGCCTTCCTGGTTCTCGGTGCCATGGTTGTGGGTCAGTTCCAGCACGCCCGGCAGGCCGGCCATCCACAGGCGGCGGGTGTTGTCGTCTTCCGGCACCACGGTGCCGGCAGGTACGTAGGCCAGGAAGTACAGGCTGAACTGGGCTTCGGCGAAGTCGCGCTTGTCGATCAGCTGGTAGCCCAGCACGCGGGTGTAGAAGTCCAGCGAGGCGGTGGCGTCCTTGACCCGCAGCATGGTGTGGTTGAAGACGAAGCCGGTGGTCTCGGCCGGGGCCTGGGCGGCGACGCCGGGGACATCGCGCAGGGCGGGAATGGTCATGGGGGAGGTCCTTCAGACAGGGCCGTTGCCGGCCGGATGGGTGTCATTCTACGGGCCGGCAGCTGACGGCACCGCGACGTACAATGGCCGGATCGCACCGTTCCGTCCTGATGACCATTGCCCGCCATGTCGCAGCGTGAATGGGTGGCCGCCGCCATCCGCAAGATCGAAGCTGATTTCAACCGTTCCGCCGATACCCACCTGATCCCGCTGGCGCTGCCCGGGTTCGAGGGCATCGATGTGTACCTGAAGGATGAATCGAGCCATCCCACCGGCAGCCTCAAGCACCGGCTGGCGCGTTCGCTGTTCCTGTATGCGCTGGCCAACGGCTGGCTGCGTGAAGGGCGGCCGGTGATCGAGGCCTCCAGCGGCTCCACCGCCGTTTCCGAGGCCTACTTCGCGCGCCTGCTCGGCCTGCCGTTCATCGCAGTGATGCCGGCCACGACGTCGCCGGAGAAGATTGCCGCGATCGAGTTCCACGGTGGCCGCTGCCATCTGGTCGAGCGCGCCTGCGACCTCAACTGCGATTCGGAAAAGCTGGCCCGCGAAACCGGCGGCCACTTCATGGACCAGTTCACCTATGCCGAGCGCGCCACCGACTGGCGTGCCAACAACAACATCGCCGAATCGATCTTCAAGCAGATGGCCGAGGAGCCCAGCCCGATTCCGGACTGGATCGTGTGCAGCCCCGGCACCGGCGGTACCGCAGCAACGCTCGGGCGCTACGTCAGCTATCGTCGGCATGACACCCGCATCCTGTGTGCGGACCCGGAAGTCTCGGTGTTCTACGATGGCTACCAGGCTGCCCTGGCCGGCGGCAACGAGTGGCGCGGCATGACCTGCAACGGCGGCTCGCGGGTGGAAGGCATCGGCCGGCCGCGGGTGGAGTCCAGCTTCATCCCGACCAGTGTCGATGCCATGGTGAAGGTGCCGGACGCCTTGAGCCTGGCTGCGATGCGTCACGTCAGCCGCCAGCTGGGGCGCCGCGTCGGTGGCTCCACCGGCACCAACTTCATCGGCGTGCTGCATGCCGCGCAGTGGATGCGCGAGGCCGGCCGCCAGGGCAGCATCGTCAGCATCCTGTGCGACAGCGGCGATCGCTACGCGCACAGCTATTACGACCCGGCCTGGTATGTGCGGCAGGGAATCGATGTGGACGCTGCCGACGCGCAGCTAGCGGCGGCGGTGGCCGGGCAGGGCCTGCCTGGATTGCCGTGGTGCAGTCTGGAAGCGCTGTAAGCCCGTCAGGCATCCGCCGGGCAAGGCCCGGGGCTACCAGGACAGGTCGGCAGCGCCGGGCCATGCCCGGCGAGCGCAGCGGCGCATTGGATCGCGCTCAATACCCGGCGGCCATGAAGGCCTCCAGTACCGCATCGCGCAGCGCGTCGGGCAGGGCCTCGATCTCCACGGCGCGGTCGTCCAGGTGCAGGCGTGGGTCCAGGCTGCTGGCCCGGCCCTGGGCCAGGGCCTGCAGCCACAGCAGCACGCAGATGACGAATTCGCGCTCGTGGCCCAGCCGCACCTGGCTGGCACCGCGCTCGATCACTTCGAAGGGATACCATTCCTGCTCATCGCTGAACCTGCCGCCCTGGCGCTGCAGTGCCTGCAACTGCTGCAGGTGGCGCGGCGCATCATCGCCCGCATCGCACAACGCGGCGATCCAGGCCAGTTCAGTCGGGCTGGCCGACAGCGCCAGCGTTGGTGAACGTACTGCGGATGGAGCTGGAGCCAGACCTTCCATGTGGGGCCTCCTCGACACGTTCCGCTGCGGTCTCCCCCGCGCCGCAAGCTTCAGCCGGCGGCCGTAAGGCCGACGTGAACAATGGCCCGCCGCCCCTTGTCTGCCGGCCCGGCCAGCGCCATATCGGTCTGGCTGCCCGCGCTGCCGGGCCCGTACCCTGGAGACCTGCCGTGACCGTTGCCAACCCCCTGCTCGATTTTTCCGGCCTGCCGCGCTTCGAGGCGATCCGCCCCGAGCATGTGGCGCCGGCGCTGGACGTGCTGCTGGCGCAGGCCGAAGCGGTGGTCAGCGCTGCCGAGCAGGTGCAGCCGGTAACCTGGCAGACCTTCGTCACCCCGCTGGACGACGCCACCGAACGCCTGTGGCGCGCCTGGGGCCTGGTGGGCCACCTGCAGGGCGTGGTCAACACGCCGGAGCTGCGTGAGGCCTACAACAGCAACCTGCCGCGGGTGACCCGCTTTGCCAGTGCGCTGGGCCAGAACCTGGCGCTGTACCGCCAGTACCAGGCGCTGGCGGCCAGCACCGAAGCGGCCGGTTTTGATGAGGCGCGCCGCAAGGTGCTGGACAACACCCTGCGTGATTTCCGCCTCGGCGGTGCTGAACTGGATGCGGACGCGCAGCAGCGTTTTTCCGCCATCAAGGAGGAACTGTCGGCGCTGTCGGCGAAGTTCTCGCAGAACGTGCTCGACGCCACCGATGCGTGGTCGCTGATCGTCGAAGACCCGGCGCGCCTGGCCGGCGTGCCGGACGACGTGAAGGCTGCTGCACGCGCCGCTGCGGAAAAAGACGGCAAGGCAGGCTGGAAGCTGACCCTGCAGATGCCGTGCTACCTGCCGGTGCAGACCTGGGGCGAGGACCGCGACCTGCGCGAGATCCTGTACCGCGCCAGCGCGCAACGCGCTTCCGAGTTCGGCGACGATGCGCTGGACAACGGCGGCAACATCGATCGCATCCTTGCACTGCGTGCCGAGCTGGCCGCGCTGCTGGGCTTTGATTCCTACGCCGACTATTCGGTGGCCACCAAGATGGCCAGCGACCCCGCCGAAGTGCTGGGCTTCCTGCGTGACCTGGCCGCGCGCGCCAAGCCGTTCGCCGCCAAGGACCGCGCCGAGCTGGAGCAGTTCGCCCGCGAGCATCTCGGTATCGACAGCCTGCAGGCCTGGGATCTGGCGTTCGCCGCCGACCGCCTGAAGCAGGCGCGTTACAGCTACTCCGAGCAGGAAGTGAAGCAGTATTTCACCGAACCGAAGGTACTCGGCGGCCTGTTCTCGGTGATCGAGCAGCTGTACGGCCTGCGCGTGCAGGAAGACAGTGCGCCGGTCTGGCATGAGGACGTGCGCTTCTTCCGCCTGGTGGATGCGCAGGGCGCCCTGGTGGGCCAGTTCTACCTGGACCTGTACGCCCGCGAGGGCAAGCGTGGCGGCGCGTGGATGGATGACTGCCGCAACCGCCGCGAGCGCGCCGATGGCAGCGTACAGACGCCGCTGGTGTACCTGGTGTGCAACTTCGGCCGTGGTGCCGATGGCAAGCCGGCAACCTTCAGCCACAATGAAGTGACCACGCTGTTCCATGAAATGGGCCATGGCCTGCATCAGCTGCTGACCCGCATCGGCGAACTGGGCGTGGCCGGCATCAACGGCGTGGAGTGGGATGCGGTGGAGCTGCCCAGCCAGTTCATGGAGAACTTCTGCTGGGAATGGGACCACCTGCAGGGCATGACCGCGCATGTGGAAACCGGCGAGCCGCTGCCGCGCGCGCTGTACGAGCGCATGCTGGCCGCACGCAACTTCCACAGCGGCATGGCCACCGTGCGCCAGCTGGAATTCGGTCTGTTCGACATGCTGCTGCACAGCCAGTTCGAGGCGGCGCAGGACAGCGTGCTGGCACTGCTTGAGCGGGTGCGTGCGGAAGTGGCGGTGAACCATCCGCCGAGCTGGAATCGCTTCCCGCACCAGTTCAGCCATATCTTCGCCGGTGGCTATGCCGCCGGTTACTACAGCTACAAGTGGGCCGAAGTGTTGAGCGCCGATGCCTACGCCGCGTTCGAGGAAGCGCCGCAGGCGCTGGCCGCAACCGGCGCGCGTTTCCGCGACGAGGTGCTGTCGCGCGGCGGCAGCCGTCCGGCTGCCGAGAACTTCAAGGCCTTCCGCGGCCGTGCGCCGCAGATCGACGCGCTGCTGCGCCATTCGGGCATGGCGTAAGCACGTTGCCGCCATCCACGCATGGCGTGGATCTACCGGAATGCTCCGGCATGGCGTAAACGCAAAAAAGGGCAGCGCTCCGGTAGCGCCGGGCCATGCCTGGCGAGCACGTAGCGCGGCGTAGGAAAGCCGCCGGGCATGGCCCGGCGCTACCGGGGCGTCCCGCTTTCAATCGGCGTAGATCATCTTCCGGGTCATGCCGCCGTCGACGATGAAGTCCTGGCCGGTGCTGAAGCCGGACAACGAGGACAGCAGGTACACCGCCAGTGCGCCGATGTCCTCGGGTTCGCCGACGCGGCCAACCGGATGCTGGGCGTGGGCGGTGGCCGAGTACTGCGGCACGTGCCGGCGTGACGGCGCCTGCCAGGCATCGGTGCTGATCCAGCCGGGGCTGATGCTGTTCACCCGCACCGCCGGTCCCGCACTGATGGCCAGTGCATGGGTGAAGGCCACCAGCCCGCCCTTGGCCGCAGCGTAGGCTTCGCTGTGCGCCTCGGACTGCCAGGCGCGCGTCGATGCGATGTTGATGATCGCGCCTGCGTCGGCCGACAACGCCGGCAATGCGTGCTTGCTGCACAGGAACGCGCCATGCAGCGATGACAGCCGGCGCTGCCATTCTTCCCAGTCCATGTCCTGCAGCAGGGTGCCGTGCGGCCCGGCGATGCCGGCATTGTTGACCAGGCCGTCGATGCGCCCGAAGCGTTGCAGGGCCGCCGCGATGAAGTCGCGCACGCTGCTTTCGTCGGTGATGTCCAGCCGCTGGAACGCGGCATCATCGCCGCGCTGCCATTCGGCCAGGCAGGCCTGGCCCGCCTCTACGTCCAGATCGCCGATCAGCACACGGCCGCCGGCCCCGAGCACCGCCTGGGCGATGCCGCGGCCGATGCCGTTGGCACCGCCGGTGACCAGCACCACCCTGCCGTGCAGCGGCGCAGCCGGCCAGGTGGCAATCGGCGGCACCGTGCTCATGACAGGTCGTCGCCGCGCAGGCGACGGTGCCAGCCCTCGACACCGATCCGGTCCAGGGTCTGGATGTTGCGCTCGACGATCACGTCCGGGTCCGGGTAGACGTCCACCGCGCGCGCCACGCTGTCTTCGCGCAGCAGGTGCAGGGTGGGGTAGGGCGCGCGGTTGGTGTAGTTGCTGGCGTCATCGGCGGCGACGCCATCGAACTGGTAGTCCGGATGGAAGCTGGCCACCTGCAGGATGCCCTGCAGGTCCAGCGCCTCGATCGCCGCATCGGCGTTGTCGAGGAAGTCGTTGTAGTCGAGGAAGTCGGTCAGTACCTGCGGATGCACGATCAGGGTGGTATCGATCTGCTCGGCCGGCGTGTCGCGCAGCAGCACCAGTTCCTCGGCCAGTTCTTCCACCAGGGCTTCGGGTGTGGTCGCGTCGCTCAGCACGATGCGGACCTGGTCCTTCACATACACCGCCTTGGCGAACGGGCACAGGTTCAGGCCGATGACGATGCGCTCCAGCCACAGGCGGGTGGCGGCGATCGGGTCGTCGGTGGGCAGGGGGGTGTCGGTCATGGCGGGCGCATCGGCTGGCGGGGGGGGCCATTGTAGGCGGGCCGCTGCAGGGGCGCCGTTCACTGTGCAGGAACTGGACAACGGCGATGCTGGAAATTCCCGTCGATTCAATCCCTTGCCGACATCACGCCAATGGCCGATTGCCGACGCTGCGGGCCAGGCGTGCAATGGCGGCACGACACAGGAGGACTTTTCATGACTGCATCTTCCCCATGGCTGCCGGACGCACTCTGGTCAGGCGCCTTCTTCGACGGTCAATGGAGCGCCGCTGCACAGCGCCAGCCGGTGATCGAGCCCGCCACCGGGCACTCGCTTGGCGAAATCGGCCTGGCCGATGCGGCGCAGGTCGCACGTTCGGCGGCCGCTGCGGCGCAGGCACAACAGGCATGGGCGGCAGCGCCGTACGAACAGCGCGCCGAGGTGCTGCGCAAGGCTGCACGCCTGGCCGAAGAAAACATCGATACGCTGGTCGGCTGGCTGGTCCGCGAAAGTGGCTCCACCCGCCTGAAGGCCGGTTTCGAGGCCAAGGTGACCATCAAGGCGCTGCATGAGGCCGCCGCGCTGCCTTCGCGCAGCGTGGGTGAGATCCTGCCGTCCGAACCTGGGCGGCTGAACCTGGCGCGGCGCCGTCCGCTGGGTGTGGTGGGGGTGATCTCTCCGTTCAATTTCCCGCTGTACCTGGCGATGCGCGCGGTGGCGCCGGCGATCGCGCTCGGCAATGCCGTGGTGCTCAAGCCGGACCCGCGCACGGCGGTGTGTGGTGGTGCGGTGATCGCACGCCTGTTCGAGCAGGCTGGTCTTCCGCAGGGTGTGCTGCAGATGTTGCCCGGCGACGGCGCCGTCGGTGCCGCGCTGACCAGCGACCCGCATGTGGCGATGATCCAGTTCACCGGCTCGACGGCGGCCGGACGCAAGGTTGGCGAAGCCGCCGGCAAGCACCTGAAAAAGGTGTCGCTGGAGCTGGGCGGCAAGAACGCGCTGATCATCCTTGACGATGCCGATCTCGACCTGGCCGTGGCCAACACCGCCTGGGGCGTGTACCTGCACCAGGGCCAGATCTGCATGGCCACCGGCCGTGTGCTGGTACAGCGCAGCATCCACCAGGCCTTCCTGCAGAAGCTGGTGGCCAAGGCGAAGTCGCTGAAGGTGGGTGACCCGGCACGCGAGGATGTTGCGCTGGGCCCACTGATCAATGCCGCGCAACGCGACCATGCGGCGCGTGTGGTCGACGACGCGGTGAAGGCGGGTGCCACGCTTGAAACCGGCGGCACCCACCAGGACCTGTTCTTCGCACCCACCGTGCTCGGCAACGTCAGTGTCGACAATCCGGCGTTCAACGAAGAGATTTTCGCGCCAGTAGCGGTGGTGGTGCCGTTCGATGACGACGACGAAGCCGTGCGCCTGGCCAATGACAGCGAGTACGGCCTGTCGATGGCGATCGTCTCCCGCAATGTCGGCCGCGCGCTGAAGCTGGGCGAGCGCCTGCGCACCGGTCTGCTGCACATCAACGACCAGACCGTGAACGACGAGGTCATCAATCCCTTCGGCGGGGTAGGGGCGTCCGGCAACGGCACCAGCATCGGCGGCCCGTCCAACGTGGAGGAATTCACCCAGTGGCAATGGATGACGGTCAAGGGCGAAGCCCCGGCCTATCCCATCTGATCGAGGAGAACGCAACGATGAGCAGCAACAGTGGATCGCGTGACATCACCGCAGCGGTGGTGCGCGGCAAGGAACAGCCCTTTGTCATCGAGCAGGCGCGCCTGCGCGGCCCGCAGGACGACGAAGTGCTGGTGAAGATCGTAGCGACCGGCCTGTGCCATACCGACCTGATCGTGCGTGACCAGTACTATCCGGTGCCGCTGCCGGCGGTGCTGGGCCATGAGGGTGCGGGCATCGTCGAGGCGGTCGGCCCCAACGTGCGCGAGCTGAAGGCCGGCGACCATGTCGTGCTGACCTACGGCCAATGCGGCCACTGCAATCCCTGTCGTGGTGGCCACGGTGCGTACTGCCGCGATTTCTTCGCGCTGAATTTCGGTGGTGATGATGGCCACGGCCATACCGCCATCACCGATGCACAGGGCCAACCGCTGCACGATCACTTCTTTGCACAGTCGTCGTTCGCCACGTTTGCGCTGGCGCGCGAGATCAATGCGATCAAGGTGCCTGACGATGCGCCGCTGGAGCTGCTCGGTCCGCTGGGCTGCGGCATCCAGACCGGTGCCGGTGCGGTGCTCAACTCGCTGCAGGTGCGATCGGGCAGCAGCTTCGCCAGCTACGGCGCCGGTGCGGTCGGCCTGAGTGCGGTGATGGCGGCCAAGGTCGCCGGTGCCACCACCATCATCGCCATCGACGTGGTGCCCTCGCGGTTGCAGCTGGCCATGGAGCTGGGCGCCACCCATGTGGTCAACAGCCGCGAGACCGATGTGATCGAGGCGGTGCGCGCGATCACCGGTGGTGGCGCCGATTTCGCGCTGGAATCGACCGGGCGCCCGGAAGTGCTGTCGGCCGGCATCGAAGCGCTCGGCGGGCTTGGCATGATGGGCGTGGTCGGTGCGCCGAAGCTGGGCACCACTGCCAGTTTCGATGTGAACAACCTGCTGCTGGGTGGCCGCAGCATCCGTGGCATTGTCGAGGGCGACAGCGTGCCGCAGGTGTTCATTCCGCAGCTGGTGACGCTGTACCAGCAGGGGCGCTTCCCGTTCGACAGGCTGGTGAAGTTCTATCCGCTGGAGCAGATCAACCAGGCGGCCGAGGACAGCACGCGGGGGATTACGCTGAAGCCGATTCTGCGGATCGCGGCGTGAGGTGAGGGTGGGGTGGGTTTGCAGGGCTGCGCCCTGCACCTGCCGAATCAACGGCAACGGCAACGGCAACGGCAACGGCAAAAGCGGGCATTCCGTGGGATGGCGGGGTGGGTCCGGTTGCGGGGGACGCTGCAAGTACGTCCATGTAAGCTCGGTCGCCGCATCCATGCGGCTCACGCCCCCGCAACCGGACCCACCCCGCCTTCGACAGGTTCCCGCTGCTGTTGGTGGGTGGGGACCGTTGGTCGGCACGCGGCTGTTGGCGGGTGTCGACCACGCGGCTGTTGGTGGGTGTCGACCTTGGTCGACACGTGGATCCACGCCATGCGTGGATGAATGCCGGACGAAATTGGAAACGCTCCGTTGTTGGCATGTAACGCGGGCATGGCGTGTGTGGGTGTACGCTGCATGCATGATGGCCACGACAGTCGGGCAACAGCAGCTGGTGGCGGCTCGGGCCGCCTTCGCCGAGGGCGACGTGCAGTCGCTGGCGATGCTGCCCCTGCCGTTGCAGCAGTCCTGGCAGCGCTCGCATGCGGCCGGTGTGCGCCCCGGGCAGGAGCCGTATTACCCGCCGTTGCAGGGCAACGGACACCGCTTGGAGTCCCGCGATGACCGCCGCCTGGCGCGTTGCGTGCAGCCGGAACTGGAGCAGTTGTGGGCCGCGTTCGGTGCGCGTGGGTGGACGATGTTCTGCGCCAACCGCGAGGGCATGGTGATCGTGCATCGCGCCCATGGCCTGGAAGATGCAGCGCTGCTGCGGCCGATCCAGGTGGGCCGGCGGCTGGGCGAGGCCGAGATCGGTACCACCGCGCCTGCGGTCAGCCTGGCCGACGACCTGCCCGCATTGGTACGCGGCAATGAACACTATCTGCAGCGGTTCGCCCCCGTGTTCTGCCTGAGTGAGCCGCTGCATGACCTGCAGGGGCAGGTCTGCGGTGCGATCGACATCACTGGGCTGGGGGAACGCGATCCGGCGTTGCTGCAGGGCTATTTCCGGCAGGCAGCGCTGGCCATCGAGAACCGCTTGATGCACACGCTCAGCGATGTGCATCTGCTGGCGGTGCAGCATGATCCGCGCTGGTTGGCATCACCGCTGCAGGGCCTGCTGGCGGTGCAGGAAGACGGCCAGTTGCTTTGCGCCAATCGCGTCGCCCGGCGCCTGCTCGGCCTGCCGCGGCGTGGGCCGCTGCCGCTGCTTTCGCTGGACACGCTGTTTGCCGGCGCCAGCGCAGCACAGCGACGTCGACTGCTGCAGCCCGGCCCTGCGCATCGGGTGCGACTGGGCGAGGGCAGTGCGGTCCATCTGCAGCATCTGCAGGCACCGCGCGCCGCACGGACACGTTCACCGGCTACGGCCGCAGCGCCCGTGCAGGCGGCACCATTGCGTGACCAGCAGCGCGATGCGGCACGGCGAGCCGCCCATACCGCCGACGGCAACCTCAGCCTCGCCGCACGCCAGCTCGGCATCTCGCGGACAACGCTGTACAAACTGCTGCGCGAGTGAGGCCGGCCACCGAGGCCGGCGTTACATCGCGGTGTCGATCAATCGCGGAAGTTGTTGAACTGCAGCGGCAGTTCGAACTTGCCGGCCTTCAGCACGGCGATGGCGTCCTGCAGGTCGTCGCGCTTCTTGCCCATCACCCGCAGCTTGTCGCCGTTGATCTGGGTTTCCACCTTCAGCTTCGCTTCCTTCAGCGCCGCAGCGATCTTCTTGGCGATCTTCTGCTCGATGCCCTGCTTGACGGTGATCTTCTGCCGGGCCTGCGCAAGGTTGGTTTCCACGTCGCCATACTCCAGGCTGAGCACGTCGATGCTGCGGGCGGCCAGGCGAGCGCGCAGGATGTCGTTCATCTGCTTGAGCTGGAACTCGCTCGGCGCGGACTGGGTGATCACTTCGCCGTCTCGCTCGAACTTGGCGTCCACGCCCTTGAAGTCGAAACGGGTGGCAAGCTCGCGGTTGGCCTGGTCGAGCGCATTGGTCAGTTCGTGGGTGTCGACTTCGGACACAACGTCGAAGGAAGGCATGGGCGTTACTCCGCAGAAATCAGTGGCGGCCATTCTATCGCGCCGGTCGCGGCGGCAACGCCCGTGGTCGGCGATAATGGGCCATGAACGTGCAACGCTCCCCTTCGCGCGCCGTGGCCTGGATGGTCGCTGCTGTCGCCTGTTTCTCGCTGATGGACGCCGGCATGAAGCAGCTCTCGGCCGGCTATCCCTCGCTGCAGGTCACCTTCCTGCGTGGCGCGGCGTCGCTGCCCTTCGTGCTGGTCTGGGTGCTGGCCAGTGCCGGGCCACGCTCGCTGATCCCGCGCCGCTGGGGGCTGCACCTGCTGCGCGGCGGGCTGGGCATGGCGATGATCGGCTGCTTCGTGTTCGCCCTGCGCGACCTGCCGCTGTCCACCGCCTACACCATTTATTTCGTCGCGCCGCTGCTGATTGCCGCACTGTCGGTGCCGCTGCTGGGCGAGCGGGTCGGGCCGCGGCGCTGGGTCGCCATCGGCATCGGCCTGGTCGGCGTGCTGGTGGTGCTGCGGCCGGGCGTGGGCGGTTTCATCTCGGTGCCGGGCCTGATGGTGCTGGCCGCCGCCACCGCCTATGCCATCGCCGCGATCACCGTCAGCCTGTTGACCCGCACCGATACCTCGCAGTCGATGGTGGTCTGGTTCCTGGTCATCATGGCCATCGGCGCCGGGCTGCTGGCTATCCCCGGCTGGGTGCCGCTGCAGATGGCGCATGCGCCGTTGATCGCCGGCATGGGCCTGGCCGGAGCGCTGGGCCAGATCGCGCTGACCAAGGCCTTCCAGCTGGGTGAGGCATCGATGATCGCACCGCTCGAATACAGCGGCCTGGTCTGGGTAATCGGCTGGGACCTGGCCTTCTGGGGGCAGCTGCCGGATGGCTACACCTGGGCGGGCGCGGCAATCATCGTCGCCTCGGGCCTGTACCTGCTGCACCGCGAACGGGTGAACCGGCAGGAGCCGCCGAAACCGTTGGACCATCCCTGAACCGATCTGGCTGGGGAAGGGGTCAGAGCCCCTGCGGGGATCCGACCCCGGGGTCGGATCCCCGCAGGGGCTCCGACCGCCGCCGATGTACCGATGCGGGCGCCTTAGAATCAAAAGGAATAACATTCTGGCCCATGGCGCGGGCGCGCGAGCGCCAGCGCTGGTAGGCTGCACGCCCCTTCCATCGCCCTCCCGGTGAGCTGATCCCGTGATCGAGTTCCAGCGCCTGCACAAATCCTATGCCGTTGCCGGCCGCGCGGTCAGCGCGCTGCAGCCGCTGGACCTGACCATCGAGGCCGGCGAGGTGTTCGGCATCATCGGTCATTCCGGTGCGGGCAAATCGACGCTGATCCGCATGATCAACCGCCTGGAGGAGCCCAGTGGTGGCCGCCTGCTGATCGCCGGCGAAGATGTCACCGCGCTGGATCCGGAAGGCCTGCGCGCGCTGCGCCGCCGGATCGGCATGATCTTCCAGCACTTCAACCTGCTGTCCTCGCGCACGGTGGCCGGCAATGTCGCCTTCCCGCTGGAGCTGGCCGGCACGCCGAAGGCCGAGATCGATGCGCGTGTCGCCGAGCTGCTGCAGACCGTGGGCCTGCAGGCGCATGCGGACAAGTACCCGGCGCAGTTGTCGGGCGGCCAGAAGCAACGTGTGGGCATCGCCCGCGCACTGGCCACCCGCCCGCAGATCCTGCTGTGCGATGAGGCTACCAGCGCGCTCGATCCGCAGACCACCGCGTCGGTGCTGGCGCTGCTGTCGAAGATCAACCGCGAACTGGGCCTGACCATCGTGCTGATCACCCACGAGATGGACGTGATCCGTCGCGTCTGCGACCGCGTGGCCGTGCTTGATGCCGGCCAGCTGGTCGAGACCGGCCCGGTAACGAAGGTGTTCCTGCACCCGCAGCACCCGACCACCCGCCGTTTCGTCAGCGAATCGGAGCAGGTGGACGAGGGCACCCTGCACCGCGATTTCGACGCGGTCGGTGGCCGTGTCGTGCGCCTGACCTTCCTTGGCGCCGACACCTACGAACCCCTGCTCGGCAGCGTCGCGCGGCAGACCGGGGTCGACTACAACATCCTGTCCGGGCGTATCGACCGGATCAAGGACACCCCGTATGGCCAGCTGATCGTCGCCCTGGTGGGCGGTGACCAGTCCGCCGCGCAGGCCGCATTCGTGGCTGCCGGCGTGCATGTTGAGGAACTGCGTCGATGATCATCGCCACCGCCGGCGGCTTCTTCCGTCACCTGGATGCAGGCAAGTGGGCCGACATCGGTCAGGCCACCATCGACACCCTGCTGATGCTGGCCGGTTCGCTGCCGCTGACCCTGGCCATCGGCCTGCCTCTGGGCGTGCTGCTGTACCTGTTCGGTGCGCCACAGCTGAAACGCCGGCCGGTTGCCTACGGCGTGCTGGCGCTGGTGGTGAACCTGCTGCGCTCGGTGCCCTTCATCATCCTGATGATCGTGCTGATCCCGGTGACCCTGTTCATGATGGGCACCTCGCTGGGCGTAGGTGGCGCGATCGTGCCGCTGGTCATCGGCGCTGCGCCGTTCTATGCGCGGCTGGTGGAAACCGCGCTGCGTGAAGTGGACCGCGGGGTTATCGAGGCGACCCAGGCAATGGGTGCTACCACCTGGCAGCTGGTCACCCGCGTGCTGCTGCCCGAAGCACGGCCGGGCCTGATTGCCGGTGCCACGGTGACCACCGTGGCCCTGATCGGCTTCACCGCGATGGGCGGTGCGATCGGTTCCGGTGGCTTGGGCGACCTGGCCTTCCGCGACGGCTACCAGCGCTCGCACACCGACGTGGCGCTGGTCACGGTGGTCCTTTTGCTGGTGCTGGTGCAGCTGCTGCAGATGCTGGGTGACCGCCTGGTCGCGCATTACAGCCGCAGATAACAGAATGCCGGGCGGTGCCCGGCATCGTTCAGGGTAGTGCCGGCCGCTGGCCGGCAACTTCATGCCTGGTAGTGCCGGCCGCTGGCCGGCAACTTCATGTCTGGTAGTGCCGGCCGCTGGCCGGCAACTTCATGAACGCGGGAAGCACCCTGCAGTTGCCGGCCAGCGGCCGGCACTACCACCGTGTGCAGTCAACGCACGTTCGGTACTTCGTAGCCCAGCTTGCCCACCTGCTCGGCGTGCTGCGGCACGCGCTTGAGCTTGTCGGTGTTGACCCCGTACTCGTCGCGCAGGCGTTCGGCCAGGTCCTTGTACAGGGCCTTGTCCATGTCAGGCGTGCGGGCGAAGATCCAGGCCATCTCGCGGCCCGGGTAGCCGATCAGCGCCCAGGAATAGTCCGGCGCTACTTCCAGTACCCGCGAATGGGTCGGCACGACCCGGTAGAACCAGGTGCGCCAGCCGTGGTTGCCACTGTCGGGATCGACGCTGGCGCGCGCACGGATTTCCTGCAGCGGTTCACCGAAACCATCGCGGTAGCGATAGGTGATGGCGACCTTGTGGTCCTCGCGCAGCTCGTACTGGTTGACGCTGGCGACGTGGCCGCGCTCGATGAAGTTCGGCACGCGGCCGATCACGTACCAGGTCCCCATGAAGCGCTGCAGGTCGATCGCCCCATCTGCAGAGGCTTCCGCGGCGCTGTTGCGGGACGACGGTGGAGAATTGGCAGCCACTGCCGGACCGCCCAGGGACAGGGCCAGCAACACAGCGCAGAGCGGGCGGATCGAGGTCATGCGGGAGCGGGCTCCAGTGGGCTTGCCCGCGCATGGTCACTGTGTGCACGCCATCCGTCAATGGTGTCGCAGCCGGTGAGAAGCCCCGCAGCCAAGCTGACCGCCATCGACCACCGGAGAATCCGCATGCGCACACGTCCCCGCCACCGCCCGCCAACTGAACGCGTCAGCGAACGCGCCGATCCGCGCCTGTTGCGGGTGGTGCCGCAGCTCGCCCTCGCTGGCCTGGCCGTGGTGCTGGTGTGGCCGGCCGCGCGCGGCAGCAGTGCCTGGCTGGGCTGGTTGCCGCTGTGGCTGGTCGGCATGCCGTTGGCGGCCTGGTGGGCACTGCTGCGCTGCCCGTTGCCGACGCTGGCCGCGCTCCGCGCGCTGCGACGCGACCATGGGCAGGCCCGGCGGCGCTCCCCCACACGTACGCGCAAGGCGCACACCGCCACGGCCTGACCTTCGACACGGGGGCGGCCCCGGTGATCCATGCTAGCGTTCCACGGCTAATGACTGCCTGGAGCTGCAATGTCACGATTCGCTTCCGCCTGCCTGCTGGCCGGCATGATGACCGCTGCCTCGGTGGGTACCGCCGTGGCCGCTGAAGACACCGACCGTTACGCCTGGCTGGAGGACGTCACCGGCGACAAGCCGTTGTCCTGGGTCAAGGAACAGAACGCCAAGTCCGAGGCGCGCCTGGCGCAGACCCCGGCCTTCAAGCAGATGGAGAGCAGCATCCGCGAGGTGCTCGACTCGGACGCCAAGATTCCCGGCGTGCAGAAGATCGGCGATTACTACTACAACTTCTGGAAGGACAAGCAGCACGAGCGCGGCCTGTGGCGTCGCACCACCCTGGCCGAGTACCGCAAGGCCTCGCCGACCTGGGAAACCGTGCTCGACCTGGATGCGCTGAACAAGGCCGAGAACGAGAACTGGGTCTGGCACGGCGCCGACTGCCTGCGTCCGGATTACAGCCGCTGCCTGATCGCGCTGTCGCGCGGCGGTGCCGACGCCGATGTCACCCGCGAGTTCGACCTGGCCAGCAAGAGCTGGATCAAGGACGGCTTCTTCCGTCCCGAATCGAAGGGCGGCCTGAGCTGGATCGACCGCGACACCGTGTTCGTCTACACCGATTTCGGCAGCGGCTCGATGACCACCTCCGGTTACCCGCGCGTGGCCAAGCTGTGGAAGCGTGGCACGCCGATGTCCGCCGCCAGCCTGGTCTACGAAGGCAAGCCGGAAGACATGTACATCGCGGCGATGCACGATGACACCCCGGGCTTCGAGCGCAACCTGGTCAGCCGTACGCTGGCCTTCTACAACAACGAGATCTACCTGCGCGGCGACGATGGCAAGCTGACCAGGATCGATGCGCCGAACTCGGCCGAGAAGGGCCTGCACAAGCAGTGGCTGACCCTGGAACTGCGCGACCCGTGGACCGTGGGTGGCAAGACCTACGCCTCCGGCGCACTGCTGGTGACCAAGCTGGATGATTTCCTGGCCGGCAAGCGTGACTTCGAGGTGCTGTTCACCCCGACCGCGACCACCTCGCTGGCCAGTGCCTCGTGGACCAAGAACCACCTGGTGCTGAACGTGCTGGACGACGTCAAGAACCGCCTGTCGGTGCTGACTCCGACCGCCAAGGGCTGGCAGAAGAGCGATTTCGTCGGCGCGCCGGCCTTCGGCACTCTGGGCGTCAGTGCGGTCGACAGCAATGACAGTGATGCAGTGTGGCTGACCGCCACCGATTACCTGACCCCGACCACCCTGGCGATCGCCGACATCGGCAAGGCACCGGAAGTGCTCAAGACCATGCCGGCGTTCTTCGATGCCGACGGCAAGGTGATCGAGCAGCATTTCGCCACCAGCAAGGACGGTACCCGCGTGCCGTACTTCGTGGTGCACGACAAGGCGATGAAGCTCGACGGTTCCAACCCGACCCTGCTGTACGGCTACGGTGGTTTCGAGATTTCGCTGACCCCGTCGTACTCGGGCGGCATGGGCCGCGCCTGGCTGGAGAAGGGCGGCGTGTACGTGGTCGCCAACATCCGTGGTGGTGGCGAGTACGGCCCGCGCTGGCACCAGGCGGCGCTGAAGCAGAACCGTCACAAGGCCTATGAAGACATGGCCGCGGTTGCCCGGGACCTGGTCACCCGCAAGATCACTTCTGCCAAGCACCTGGGCGTGCAGGGCGGCAGCAACGGTGGCCTGCTCACCGGCAACATGCTGACCCAGTACCCGGAGCTGTTCGGTGCGGTGGTGGTGCAGGTTCCGCTGCTGGACATGAAGCGTTACAGCCACCTGCTGGCCGGCGCCTCGTGGATGGCCGAGTACGGCAACCCGGACACCAGCGACTGGGAGTTCATCAAGACCTTCTCGCCGTACCACCTGTTCGACGCGAAGAAGAGCTACCCGCCGGTGCTGTTCACCACCTCCACCCGCGATGACCGCGTGCATCCGGGCCACGCCCGCAAGATGGCCGCGAAGATGATCGATGCCGGCAAGGACGTGACCTACTACGAGAACATCGAAGGTGGTCATGGCGGTGCAGCCAACAACGCGCAGGCCGCGCACATGTCCGCACTGGCCTACAGCTTCCTGTGGGAGCGGTTGGGCGGTAAATGATGAAATGAAAAACGCCGCCCTCGGGCGGCGTTTTTCGTTGGGTATTCGTTGAACGATAGCGCCGGGCCATGCCCGGCGGCTCCTTTGCCGCGTCGCGCGGCAAAAATCCGCCGGGCACGGCCCGGCGCTACCGGAATCGTTTCAATCCGCGCGCGATACGCTCCACCGCTTCCTGCAGCCGCGGCACTTCCTGGGTATAGGCCAGGCGTACGTGCTGGTTCGATCGATGGAAGCCGAAATCCAGGCCCGGGGTGAACGCCACATGCTCGGTCTCCAGGAAGTGCGCGCAGAACGCCTGCGCGTCATCGGTGAACGCACTGACGTCGGCGTACAGGTAGAACGCCCCCTGCGGCTCCACTTCGATGCGGAAGCCAAGCTCGCGCAGGGCTGGCAGCAGGAAGTCGCGGCGCTGCTGGAAGGCCTGGCAGCGCTGCTCGAAGATCGCCATCGCCTCGTCGCTGAAACAGGCAAGGGCCGCGTGCTGGGCGATGCTCGAAGCGCTGATGTACAGGTTCTGCGCCAGCTTCTCCAGGTCGGTTACCGCCGCCGGTGGCGCCACCAGCCAGCCCAGTCGCCAGCCGGTCATGCCGAAGTACTTGGAGAAACTGTTCAGCACGAACGCGCTGTCATCGACCTGCAGCACGCTCGCTGCATCCAGGCCGTAGGTCAGGCCGTGATAGATCTCGTCGACCACCAGGTGGCCGCCGCGCGCATGCAGTGAAGCCGAGAGGGCCGCCAGTTCATCGGCTGACAGCACGGTGCCGGTGGGATTGGCCGGCGACGCCACCAGCGCGCCGACGCTGTCGGCGTTCCAGTGCTGCTGCACCAGCGAAGGGGTCAACTGGTAGGCCGTTTCGGGGCCGACCGGGACCAGCTGCGCGCCGCCTTCCACCAGCCGCAGGAAGTGGCGGTTGCACGGATAACCGGGATCGGCCAGCAGCCAGTGGCGGCCGGGGTCGACCAGCAGGCTGCTGGCCAGCAGCAGCGCGCCGGAGCCGCCCGGCGTGACCAGGATGCGTTCGGGGTCGATATCCAGGCCGTAATGACTGCGATAGAAACCGCTGATCGCCTGGCGCAGGGCGGGCAGGCCGCGTGCGGCGGTGTAGCGGGTGTGGCCGGCGGCCAACGCCGCCTGGCCGGCACGCACGACCGGCTCGGCGGTGGTGAAGTCCGGTTCGCCGATCTCCAGATGGATCACATCGTGACCGGCCTGTTCCAGCGCCTGTGCGCGGGCCAGCAGGGACATCACGTGGAAGGGAGCGATTTCGTGGCTGCGCCGGCTGTAGCCCGGCGTGTGGGGCAGGGTACTCATGCCCCACATGGTACGCCGGGTGTCCCGGTAGTGCCGGCCGCTGGCCGGCAACCTCGGGATGAACAGTCTGCTGCCGTTGCCGGCCAGCGGCCGGCACTACCTCCGCGCGTCCATGACGATCCGCAGGGTTGCCCGCAGCCCCCCTGCCACCCAGACTCAGGCACAAGGACGCCATTGCATTGCCGATCAAGGAGCCTTATTTCATGAAATCCACTCTCTGCCTGTTGCTTGCGAGCCTGATGACCAGCACCGCTACCGCCGCCACCCCGCCCGTTCCGCCGGATGTTGAGAAGCGTCCGCACGTGGTCAAGGCGCCGTTCGGCGCGACCCGCAACGATGACTATTACTGGCTGCGCGACGACAAGCGCGAGGACAAGGCCATGCTGGCCTACCTGCAGGCCGAGAACGCCTACGCCGACCAGCTGCTGGCACCGCTGAAGCCGCTGGAGGATGCGCTGTACGGCGAGATCGTCGGCCGCATCAAGCAGGACGATGCCAGCGTGCCGGCGCGCGAGCGCGGCTACTGGTACTACAGCCGCTACGAGACCGGCCAGGACTATCCCATCCATGCGCGCCGCAAGGCCAGCATGGACGCGCCGGAAGAGGTCCTGCTCAACGTCAACACGATGGCTGCTGGCAAGGGCTATTTCAGCGTCGGCTCGATGGAGGTCAGCCAGGACAACCAGCTGCTGGCCTGGGCCGACGATGACGTGGGCCGCCGCCAGTACGTCATCCGCTTCAAGGACCTGCGCACCGGCGCGGTGCTGCCGGATACGATCACCGGCACCTCCGGCGACCTGGTCTGGGCCGACGACAACCGCACCGTGCTGTATGTCGAGAACGATCCGGAAACCCTGCTGACCGTGCGGGTGAAGAAGCACGTGCTGGGCACCCCGGCCAGCGCCGACACCGTCGTCTACGAAGAGAAGGACGACAGCTTCTACATGGGCATCGGCCGCACCCGCGACGATCGCTTCATCACCATCGGCGTGCACAGCACCGTGTCCTCCGAAGAGCGCTACGCGCCGGCCAGCGACCCGACCACGTTCACCGTGCTCGCCCCGCGCCAGCGCGACGTGGAGTACGACGCCGACCACTATGACGGCCGCTGGGTGATCCGCACCAACGATGGCGCGAAGAACTTCAAGCTGGTGACCGCACCGACCGACGCCACCTCGCGTGCGCAGTGGAAGGATTGGATCGCCCATGACGATGCGGTGTTCATCGAAGGCTTCGAACTGTTCGATACCTACACCGCCATCGCCGAACGTTCCGAAGGCCTGGAGCGCATCCGCCTGCTGTTCAAGGACGGTCGCAACGACTACGTAAAGGCCGACGAACCGGCCTATTCGATGGGCCTGGGCGACAACACCGAGGCTGACACCACGTGGCTGCGCTACGTGTACACCTCGATGACCACGCCGACCACGGTGTACGAACTGAACACCGCCACCGGCGAGCGTCGCCAGCTCAAGCAGCAGCCGGTGATCGGCTATGACGCCTCGAAGTACGAGACCGACCGGGTGTGGATCACCGCGCGCGACGGGGTGAAGGTGCCGGTGTCGCTGGTCTATCGCAAGGGCTACAGGAAGGATGGCACCGGCGCGCTGTTCCAGTACGCCTACGGCAGCTACGGCATGTCGATGGACCCCTACTTCAACCAGACGGCGGTGAGCCTGCTCGACCGTGGTGTGGTGTACGCCATCGCCCACATCCGCGGTGGCCAGGAAATGGGTCGCGACTGGTACGAGAACGGCAAGCTGCTGCACAAGCAGAACACCTTCAACGACTTCATCGACGTCACCCGTGGCCTGGTGGCACAGGGCTGGGCGGCGAAGGACCGTGTCGCCGCGTCCGGTGGCAGCGCCGGTGGCCTGCTGATGGGCGCCATCGCCAACCAGGCGCCGCAGGACTACCGCGTGCTGGTGGCGCAGGTGCCGTTCGTGGACGTGGTCACCACCATGCTCGACCCGACCATCCCGCTGACCACCAACGAGTACGACGAGTGGGGCAACCCCGAGCAGAAGCCGTACTACGAGTACATGCTGTCCTACTCGCCCTACGACAACGTGAAAAAGCAGGCCTATCCGTCGCTGTTCGTGGGTACCGGCCTGTGGGATTCGCAGGTGCAGTACTGGGAACCGGCCAAGTGGGTGGCCAAGCTGCGTGATGACAACACCAGCACCTTCCCGATCCTGTTCCGCACCAACATGGAAGCCGGCCACGGCGGCAAGTCCGGGCGCTTCCAGCGTTACCGCGAACTGTCCGAGTCGTATGCATTCGTGCTGCAGCAGCTGGGCATCGAAACGCCCGCGGCCGGTGCTGCGACGGAATGACGCAACGTGGCGGCGGTGATATCGCCGCCGCCACCTGCGCTCGGTATCCTTGCGCGATGCGCCCGCCCGAACCGCCCACCACCAAGGACCTGCCAACGCCCGCCCGGCCGGTGCGGTTCCGTTGGGCGTGGTGGCTGCTGGCCTATGCCAGCCTGGGCACCGGCATCGTCGGCATCTTCGTGCCGGGGCTGCCTACCACCGTATTCATCCTGATCTCGGCCTGGGCCGCCTCGCGCGGCTCCGAGCGCCTGCACGGCTGGCTGCTGCAGCACCCGCGCTTCGGCCCGGCCATCGCCAACTGGCAGGCACATGGTGCGGTGAGCCGCTACGGCAAATGGATGGCCACGATCACCATGGCGGTGTGCGCCGGCATCATGTTGTGGTGCGTGCCGGTGGCCTGGGTGAAGTGGTTCTCGATCGGCAGCATGACCTTGGTGGCGATCTGGCTGTGGACCCGGCCGCTGCCGCCGGCCGATTGATCTCTCCCGCCGGGCATGGCCCTGCGTTGCCACGGTGCCGGGTTGCGGCAGCGCCGGGCCATGCCCGGCGGATGCGTGGCGCGGCGCCCTGCACCAACCGCTCAGCCGCCAATGGCTATACTCGGGGCATGAACATCCCCCATCGCAATGTCATCCTGATTCCGCTGGCAGCGGCCTCGCTGCTGTTCCTCGCCGCATGCGGCAACAAGGGCCCGCTGGTGCTGCCGCAGAAGCCGGTGCCGGTGGAAGAAGCCGTCGAACCGGCCGCTGATGCCGACGCCACGCCTGCTGCCACCCAGGCCCCGCGCGACGGCAGTCCGTCCGTCACTCCTGATCCGGCCAAGAAGGTGGACGACGGGAATGAGTAAGGCCGGTACCAACGGCCTGCGCTTCAGCAAGATGCACGGCGCGGGCAACGATTTCGTAGTGATCGACCTGCGCGACGGCACGCCGCCGCCCACCCCGGAACTGGCCGCGCGCCTGGCCGACCGCCATACCGGCGTCGGCTGCGACCAGATCCTGACCATCGAGCCGCCGCGCGCCGAAGGCTCCGTCGCCTCTTACCGCATCTGGAACGCCGATGGTTCCAATTCAGAGCAGTGCGGCAACGGCGCGCGCTGCATCGCTGCCTGGCTGGTGCGCGAGGGCAGTGCGCAGGGCGACCGCTTCGTCATCGACAGCCCGCTGGCCAGCCACGCCGTGGATGTCCTCGGCGATGGCCAGTACGCGGTGGCGATGGGCGTGCCGCTGTTCGATCCGGCGCAGGTGCCGCTGATCGGCTTCGCCCACCCGCGTGAGGAGTACCTGCTGCCACTGCAGGGTGAGACCGTGCGCTTCGCGGCGGTGTCGATGGGCAATCCGCACGCGGTGATCGAAGTGGGCCTGGTCGATGCCGCACCGGTCGAGCGCGTGGGCGGACTGCTGCAGCAGCATGCCTCGTTCCCGAAGTCGGTGAACGTGGGCTTCGCCCAGGTAATGGGCCCGGAACATGTGCGCCTGCGCGTGTTCGAGCGCGGCGCGGGTGAAACCCTGGCCTGCGGCAGTGGCGCCTGCGCGGCGGCAGTGACCCTGATGCATCGCGGCCGCCTGCAGCGCGATGCGCGCATCAGCCTGCCTGGTGGCGACCTGCGCATCCAGTGGCCGGGCGATGGCCAGCCGGTGGTGATGGCGGGCCCGACCGCATTCGTCTTCGAAGGGGAGTGGATCGCATGACTGAGACCGTCGACAAGCTCGGTGCCCATGAAGTCGCCGCCTGGTTGCGGCGCCATCCGGGTTTCCTCAAGCAGTTCCCGGACCTGGCGCTGACCCTGGTGGTGCCACGCGATGACGGCCCGACCGCATCGCTGGCCAGCTACCAGCTGGAAGTGCTGCGCGAGAAGAACCGCGAGCTGGCGCGACGGTTGGCCGACCTGGGCGCGACCGCGCAGGTCAACGAGCGGTTGGCGGTGCGCACGCATCAGCTCACCCTGGCCCTGATGAAGCAGGACAACGCCGCCGACACGCTGCGCGCGATGGCGGCGTCACTGCAGGAAGATTTCGCCGGCGATCTGGTGCGGCTGGTCGTGCATGCGCCGGTGGCCGGGCTGGAGCAGGCCGAGTGGCTGCAGGTGCTGGCTGCCGATGATGCGCAGCTGGGCCCGTTCCGCGACTGCCTTAAGGATGGTGAGCCGATCTGCGGCCGCCTGCACAGCGACAAGAACGCGGTGCTGTACGGCGCGCGCAGCGAGGAGGTGCAGACCACCGCGCTGCTGCCGCTGCCGGGTGTTGGCCTGATCGCGGTGGGCAGCCATGATCCGAACCGCTTCTATCCCGGCATGGGCACGCTGTTCCTGCGGATGATGGGCGAGGCCCTGGTGACCGGGCTCAAGCGCTTCGCGGATTGAGCGGGAAACGACGACGATGAGCGCGGTGCAGGCGTTCCTGCAGCACCTGCAGGTGGAGCGGCGGATGTCGGCGCATACGCTCGACGCCTACCGCCGCGACCTGGATGCGTTGTCGGTGTGGGCCGAACCCCGCGGGGTGGCCGTGGAGGCGCTGGATACCGATGCGGTGCGCCAGTTCGTTGCCGATGAACACCGCCGTGGCCTGTCGGCCAAGAGCCTGCAACGCCGGCTGTCGGCCTGCCGCAGCTTCTATGCCTGGCTGCTCAAGCATGGCCGCATCGAGGCCAGCCCGGCAGCGACACTGAAGGCGCCGCGTGCGCCGCGACGGCTGCCGCAGGTGCTCGACGCCGATGAAGCCGTGCAGCTGGTTGAACTGGAACCGGAAGGCGAGCTGGGTCGTCGTGACCGCGCGCTGCTGGAACTGTTCTATTCCTCCGGCCTGCGCTTGAGCGAAGTCTGTGCGCTGACCTGGCGCGATCTGGATTTCGCCAGCGGCCTGGTCAACGTGATGGGCAAGGGCAACCGGCAACGTCGCGTCCCCTTCGGAAAGCCGGCACGCGAAGCGCTGCTGACCTGGCGCAGCGAAAGTGGCGGTGGTGGCGCCACACCGGTTTTTCCCGGCCGCAACGGGCCGATCAGCCAGCGCGCGGTGCAGATCCGCATCCGCCAGCTGGCGCAGCGCCAGGGCCTGTTCAAGCACGTGCACCCGCACATGCTGCGGCACAGTTTCGCCAGCCACATCCTGGAATCCTCCGGTGACCTGCGCGGTGTGCAGGAACTGCTCGGCCATGCCGACATCGCCACCACGCAGATCTACACCCACCTGGATTTCCAGCATCTGGCCAAGGTCTACGATGCTGCGCATCCGCGCGCGAAACGTCGCAAAGACCCGCCCGACACGGGGGGGTAGCGCCGGGCCATGCCCGGCGGCTGTGCGATCCATGTGGCGTGTATGCGCCGCCGCCCGCGCTGCGCGCTCGCCGGGCATGGCCCGGCGCTACCGGAACGGCCGCCGCTTGATCTGGATCAGGGCGGGGGCAGTGGTCGCCGGTGCATCGTGGCCGCAGGCCACGACGAGATGCCGACCATGGCAAAGCCCATTCCGCTGCGTCCCAATCACCCCGAGCGCATCTGCTGGGGCTGCGACCGTTACTGCGCTGCCGACGCACTGGCCTGTGGCAACGGCTCGGGCCGCACCCAGCACCCGATCGAGACGCAGGGTGAGGACTGGTACGTGGCATGGGGCATTGAACCCAATCCGGACCGGCCATCGCATGCCAAGCGCTGAACGGCAGCTATCGGCGCAGGCTTGATCGCTTCGGCGGCTGTCCCCATGTCCCGTGAACAGCTATCGGAGGCCGCATGGACCCCAGTCAGAATCCCACCGTTTTCCACGCCACCACCATCGTCTGCGTTCGTCGCGGCGAGCACGTGGCCATTGCCGGCGACGGCCAGGTCACCCTCGGCCACACGGTGATGAAGGGCAACGCACGCAAGGTCCGCCGCCTTGGCCGCGATGGCCAGGTGCTGGCCGGCTTTGCCGGTGCCGCCGCCGATGCCTTCACCCTGTTCGAGCTGTTCGAAGCCAAGCTGGAAAAGCATGGCCAGCTGCAGCGTGCCGCGGTGGAACTGGCCAAGGATTGGCGCACCGAGCGCCGCCTCGGCAAGCTCGAAGCCCTGCTGGCGGTGGCCGACAAGGAAACCTCGCTGATCATCAGCGGCACCGGCGACGTCATCGAGCCGGAGGACGGCATCATCGCCATCGGTTCCGGTGGTTCGTATGCGCTGTCCGCTGCACGCGCGCTGATGGCGCACACCGAACTGGATGCACGCACCATCGCCAGCGAAGCGATCAACATCGCCGGTGACATCTGCATCTACACCAACCGCAACGTGGTGGTCGAGGAGTTGTGACGGGGAACCGTCACACGCATTCCTGATCCGCCGGGCATGGCCCGGCGCTACCGACAACGCATTCGTGAGCACACCCATGCCGCACAAGATCGAAGTTTCCTCCGCCACCATGACCCCGCGCGAGATCGTGCAGGAGCTGGACCGGCACATCGTCGGCCAGCACGACGCCAAGCGCGCGGTCGCCATCGCCCTGCGCAACCGCTGGCGCCGCATGCAGCTGCAGCCCGAGCTGCGCAACGAGGTCATGCCCAAGAACATCCTGATGATCGGCCCGACCGGCGTCGGCAAGACCGAGATCGCGCGCCGCCTGGCCACGCTGGCCAACGCGCCGTTCGTCAAGGTCGAAGCGACCCGCTTCACCGAAGTCGGCTATGTCGGCAAGGATGTCGAGCAGATCATCCGTGACCTGGCCGATACCGCGGTCAAGCTGTACCGCGAGCAGGCCAAGGTGCGCGTGCGCACGCAGGCCGAAGAGCGCGCCGAAGACCGCATCCTCGATGCGCTGCTGCCGCGCCGCAGCGGTGGCATCGGCTTCGACCCGGAGGCTGCGCGCAACGAACCGTCGGCGCAGGACAACGAGACCCGCATCAAGTTCCGCAAGATGCTGCGCAACGGCGAGCTGGACGATCGCGAGATCGAGCTCGACCTGACCGCCAACGTCAGCATGGACATCATGACCCCGCCGGGCATGGAGGAAATGGGCCAGCAGCTGAAGTCGATGTTCGCCAACCTCGGTGGTGGCGCCAAGGCCCACAAGCGCACGCTGACCATCAAGGCCGCGCGTCCGCTGCTGCAGGAGGAAGAGGCTGGCAAGCTGGTCAACGAGGACGACATCCGCACTGCCGCGATCGAGGCCTGCGAGCAGCACGGCATCGTGTTCATCGACGAGATCGACAAGGTCGCCAAGCGGGGTGACAACGTGGGCGGTGGCGATGTCTCGCGCGAAGGCGTGCAGCGCGATCTGCTGCCGCTGGTGGAAGGTTCCAACGTGTCCACCAAGTACGGCACGATCAAGACCGACCACATCCTGTTCATCGCATCGGGTGCGTTCCACCTGGCCAAGCCCAGTGACCTGATCCCGGAACTGCAGGGTCGCTTCCCGATCCGCGTGGAGCTGGGTGCGCTGAGCAAGGCTGATTTCGTGCGCATCCTGACCGAGCCGAAGGCTGCGCTGACCAAGCAGTACGAAGCGCTGCTGGCCACCGAAGGCGTCAAGGTCAGCTTCACCACCGATGCCATCGACCGCCTGGCCGAGATCGCCTTCCAGGTGAACGAGCGCCAGGAGAACATCGGTGCGCGCCGCCTGCATACCGTGCTGGAGCGCCTGCTGGATTCGCTCAGCTACGAAGCACCGGACCGCGATGGTGAAACCCTGGCTATCGACAGTGCCTATGTCGATGCGCACCTGGGTGAACTGGTGCAGGACCCGGACCTGAGCCGTTACATCCTGTAACCGGGAATGCGAAAAGGCCGCCGAAAGGCGGCCTTTTTCGTTATGCAGGGTCGGCTCCCTCGCCATGGCGAGGGCTCCGACCCGTTACGTACTCGCCGGGCATGGCCCGGCGCTACATTTGTGGCCGAATCTGCGGTAACGCCGGGCCATGCCCGGCGGCGCCGTCACGCCTCCGGCAGCGGCTCGGGTACCGAACCCGGTACGAACACGCCTTCCTTCACGTAGGCGGCCAGGGTCATGTCCAGCGCCAGCATGCCGTCGCGCTTGAGGTCCATCAGGTCCGGTTCGACCATCGCCCCGTGCAGCACGCCGAGCACGGTGGCGTGCAGCATGCGCGCGGCGATCTTCGGGTCGGCGCCGTCGCGCAGCTGGCCCAGGTCCTGGGCACGGCGCAGGGCGCGTTCCATCCGGTCCAGGGCATCGCGGAAACCGCTCTGCTGCAGTTCGGTCAGCACCCTGGTGTCGGCCGAGGCATCGCTGCGCAGCATGATCTCCATGGTCTTGCGCAGGCGCTCGTCCTCGGACAGCTCGATGAACGAGTGGATCATCACCGCGCGCAGGTCATGCACCGGCGTGTCGCGCTGGTCGGTGGAGGTGCGCTCCAGCTCCTGCATGAAGGGCAGGTGCACCCGTTCGACGATCGCGGTCAGCACCTCGCCCTTGTTCTTGAAATGCCAGTACACGGCGCCGCGGGTGTAGCCGGCGCGGGCACCGATCATCTCCAGCGTGGTCCGGGCCACGCCGTGTTCGTGGAAACAGGCTTCGGCGGCATCCAGGATGCCTTCGCGGGTTGCCTGGGTGTCCTCTTTGGTTTTGCGGGCCATGAGCGGGTACGAGTGCGGGTGAAACGTGGCTGAATTGTACCGCTTTACAAACAAACACGCATGTATGTATATTTCCCTCCCATCATTCCCGTCGTGTGCGTGGCAGGCCTGTCCTGGCTCCCACTTCACGCGGGTGGGCGCTGTCCGCGCGGTCTTCACTCCTGCAAGGGGAGGGGCCGTCGTATCAGCACCTGCTGAGATCCCTCCCTTCAAGAGCCATTCCCATCATGTTGCTGAGCCGAATCCGACCCTTCGCGTTGTCGCTGGCCATCGCTGCCACCGTCGCTGCCTGCGGCGGCCAACCCCAGGCACCCGAACAGGGGCCGGGCCAGGTCAGCGTGGTCACGCTGAAGTCCGAGACCGTCGGGCTGACCCGTGAGCTGCCGGGCCGCACCAACGCCTTCCTGGTGGCCGAAGTGCGCCCGCAGGTCAACGGCATCGTCGCCAAGCGCCTGTTCACCGAGGGTGGGATGGTCAAGGCCGGCGAGCCGCTGTACCAGATCGAGGACGCCAGCTATCGCGCCCAGGCCAACAGTGCGCGTGCACAGCTGGCCCGCGCCGAAGCCACCGCCAATGCGGCGCGGCTGAGCGCCAAGCGCATCACCGAGCTGGCCAAGGTCGACGCGGTCAGCCAGCAGGATCTGGAAAACGCCGTGGCTGCGCAGAAGCAGGCAGAGGCCGATGTCGGCGCCGCCAAGGCCTCACTGGATGCCGCCAACGTGACCCTCGGCTATGCGCGCATCACCGCGCCGATCAGCGGCCGCATCGGCAAGTCCACCGTCACCCAGGGCGCGCTGGTCAGCGCCGGCCAGGCCACGGCGCTGGCAACCGTGCAGCAGCTGGACCCGATCTACGTCGACCTGACCCAGTCCTCGGCCGAGCTGCTGCAGCTGCGCCGCGAGCTGGCCGCCGGCCGCCTGCAGGACAACCAGCAGACGCCGGTCAGCATCCTGATGGAAGACGGCAGCACCTTCGAACACAAGGGCACGCTGGAGTTCTCCGAAGTCAGCGTCGATCCGGCCACCGGCAGCTTCGCGCTGCGGGTCAGGGTCGACAACCCCGATGGCCTGCTGATGCCGGGCATGTACGTGCGCGCGGTGATCGGCGGCGGTGTGCGCAGCGATGCGGTGCTGGTGCCGATGCAGGGCATCGCCCGCGATCCGAAGGGCGATACCAGTGCAATGGTGGTCGGCAAGGACAACAAGGTCGAAGTGCGCCCGGTCAAGGTCAGCCGCACCGTCGGCGACAAGTGGCTGGTCGAGGACGGCCTGAAGGCCGGCGACAAGGTCATCGTCGAAGGCCTGCAGAAGATCGGCCCGGGCATGCCCGTGAATGCCACCGAACAGGGCGCCGCCCCGGCCAAGCCGGCCGCCGCCCAACCTGCAGCTGCGGCCGCAGGCGCGAAGTAAGCGGAGAACTCCATGGCACGTTTCTTCATCGATCGACCCATCTTCGCGTGGGTCATCGCGATCATCATCATGCTCGCCGGCGGCCTGGCCCTGTTCAAGCTGCCGATCTCGATGTACCCCAACGTCGCACCGCCGGCGGTGGAAATCAGCGCCAGCTACCCGGGTGCTTCGGCCAAGGTGGTCGAAGACTCGGTGACGCAGATCATCGAGCAGAACATGAAGGGCCTTGATGGCCTGATCTATTTCTCCTCCAACAGTTCGTCCAATGGCCAGGCCACCATCACCCTGACCTTCGAGAGCGGGACCAACCCCGACATCGCCCAGGTGCAGGTGCAGAACAAGCTGCAGCTGGCGATGCCGCTGCTGCCGCAGGAAGTGCAGCGGCAGGGCATCAACGTGGCCAAGTCCAGCTCGGGCTTCCTGAACGTCATCGCGTTCGTGTCCGAAGACGGCAGCATGGATGCCAACGACATCGCCGACTACGTTGGTTCCAACGTCGTGGACCGTCTCAGCCGCGTTCCGGGCGTGGGCAACATCCAGGTGTTCGGTGGCAAGTACGCCATGCGCATCTGGCTGGACCCGAACAAGCTGCACACCTACGGCATGTCGGTGCCGGAAGTGGTCGCTGCGGTGAAGGCACAGAACGCGCAGGTGGCCATCGGCCAGCTGGGTGGTGCGCCGTCGGTGAAGGGCCAGCAGCTCAACGCCACCATCAACGCGCAGTCGCGCCTGCAGACCCCGGAACAGTTCCGCAACATCATCGTGCGCGGTGCGCAGGACGGTGCCGAACTGCGCCTGGGCGATGTAGCCCGCGTCGAGCTGGGCGCCGAGTCGTACGACTTCGTCACCCGCTACAACGGGCAGCCGGCCAGCGGCCTGGCGGTCACCCTGGCCACCGGCGCCAACGCGCTGGATACCGCTGCCGGTGTTGATGAAACGCTGAAGGAACTGGAAGGCTTCTTCCCGGCCGGCCTGAAGGCCGAGATCCCGTACGACACCACCCCGTTCGTGCGCGTGTCGATCAAGGGCGTGGTGCAGACCCTGCTCGAAGCGATCGTGCTGGTGTTCGTGGTGATGTACCTGTTCCTGCAGAACTTCCGCGCCACCCTGATCCCGACCATCGCCGTGCCGGTGGTGTTGCTGGGTACCTTCGGCGTGCTGTCGGTGCTGGGCTTCTCGGTGAACATGCTGACCATGTTCGCGATGGTGCTGGCCATCGGCCTGCTGGTGGACGATGCCATCGTGGTGGTGGAGAACGTCGAGCGCATCATGTCCGAAGAGGGCCTGTCGCCGCTGGAAGCCACCCGCAAGTCGATGAGCCAGATCACCGGCGCGCTGGTGGGCATCGGCCTGGTGCTGTCGGCGGTGTTCGTGCCGATGGCCTTCATGAGCGGCTCCACCGGCGTGATCTACCGGCAGTTCTCGGCGACGATCGTCTCGGCGATGGCGTTGTCGGTGCTGGTCGCGATCGTGCTTACCCCGGCGCTGTGCGCCACCATGCTCAAGCCGCTGAAGAAGGGTGAGCACCATGTCGCCCACCGCGGGTTCGCCGGTCGCTTCTTCAACGGTTTCAACCGTGGCTTCGACCGCACCAGCGAGAGCTACCAGCGCGGCGTGCGCGGCATCCTGCATCGCCCGTGGCGGTTCATGGGCATCGTGGCCGCGCTGTTCCTGCTGATGGGCGTGCTGTTCGTGCGCCTGCCCAGCTCGTTCCTGCCCAACGAAGACCAGGGTGTGCTGATGGCGCTGGTGCAGGCACCGGTAGGCGCAACCCAGGAGCGCACGCTGGAATCGATCGCCGCGCTCGAAAAGCACTTCATGGAAAACGAGAAGGGTGCCGTCGAATCGGTGTTCTCGGTGCAGGGCTTCAGCTTCGCCGGCATGGGCCAGAACGCGGGCATGGCCTTCGTCAAGTTGAAGGACTGGAAGGATCGTGACGCCGACAACGGTGTGATGCCGATCACCGGACGTGCGATGGCCGCGCTGGGGCAGATAAAGGATGCCTTCATCTTTGCCTTCCCGCCGCCGGCCATTCCGGAACTGGGTACGGCTTCCGGCTACACCTTCTTCCTGAAGGACAACAGCGGCCAGGGTCACGAGGCATTGCTGGCGGCCCGCAACCAGCTGCTCGGCTTGGCGGCCGGCAGCAAGAAGCTGGCCAACGTGCGACCGAACGGCCAGGAAGACACGCCGCAGTTCCGCATCGATATCGATGTGGCCAAGGCCAGCTCGCTGGGCCTGTCGATCGACCAGGTCAACACCACCCTGGCCACCGCGTGGGGCAGCTCGTACATCGATGACTTCATCGATCGCGGCCGCGTCAAGCGCGTGTTCGTGCAGGCTGACCAGCCGTTCCGCATGGTGCCGGAGGACTTCGATCTCTGGTCGGTGAAGAACGACAAGGGCGAGATGGTTCCGTTCAGCGCCTTCGCCAGCAAGCATTGGGACTACGGCTCGCCGCGCCTGGAACGCTACAACGGCGTGTCGGCTACCGAAATCCAGGGCGAGCCGGCCCCGGGCGTGGCGTCCGGTGATGCCATGGCCGAGATCGAACAGCTGGCCAAGCAGTTGCCGGCGGGCTTCGGCGTCGAGTGGACGGCGATGTCCTACCAGGAGCGCCAGGCGGGCTCGCAGACGCCGCTGCTGTACACCCTGTCGCTGATGATCGTGTTCCTGTGCCTTGCCGCGTTGTATGAAAGCTGGAGCGTGCCGACCTCGGTGCTGCTGGTGGCGCCGCTGGGTATTCTCGGTGCGGTGCTGGCCAACACCTTCCGTGGCATGGAGCGCGACATCTATTTCCAGGTGGCGATGCTGACCACGGTGGGCCTGACCAGCAAGAACGCGATCCTGATCGTCGAGTTCGCCAAGGAGCATCTGGAGAAGGGCGCGGGGCTGATCGAAGCGACGATGCACGCGGTCCGCGACCGTCTGCGCCCGATCATCATGACCTCGCTGGCCTTCGGCATGGGCGTGCTGCCGCTGGCGATCTCCAGCGGTGCCGGCTCCGGCGCCAAGCAGGCGATCGGCACCGGCGTGCTCGGTGGCATGGTGGTCGGCACCGTACTCGGCGTGTTCTTCGTGCCGCTGTTCTTCGTCGTGGTGCAGCGCGTGTTCAAGAAGCGCAACGCCACCAGCTGATTCGAAACGGTAGTGCCGGCCGCTGGCCGGCAGCTGCTGCTCGCTTGATGTGAATCCAATGAGGTTGCCGGCCAGCGGCCGGCACTACCTCCTGCCATCCGGCAGTACCGATGGAAGTCATTCCAATGAAAAGTGCATCTCTGTTCCTCTCCATCGCTGCGGCACTGGCGCTTGCCGGCTGCGGCACCCTGGCGCCGAAGGACACCGCAGTGGCCCCGGCCATTCCGTCGCAGTGGCCGGCTGAAGCCGCGCAGGGCGAAGTGGCCGATGCGGCCGCGGTCGGCTGGCGTGACTTCTTCACCGACGAGCGCCTGCAGCAGGTGATCGGCCAGGCGCTGGACAACAACCGCGACCTGCGCGTGGCCGTGCTCAACGTCGAAAAGGCGCGTGGCCAGTATCGCGTGCAGCGCGCAGACCGGGTGCCGGCCGTGGCCGTGACCGGGCAGATGGACCGCCGCGGTGGCGACGTGCCGGTCACCGAGCAGTTCAGCGCGGGCGTCGGCGTGGCCGAGTTCGAACTGGACCTGTTCGGCCGCGTGCGCAACCTGAGCGAAGCCGCGCTGCAGCAGTACTTCGCTGTAGCCGCCAACCGCCGCAACGCGCAGCTGAGCCTGGTGGCCGAGACCGCCACCGCGTGGTTGACCTACGGTGCCGACGCGCAACAGTTGAAAATCGCCGAAGCCACGGTGAAGACCTATGAGGATTCGCTGCGCCTGGCCGAAGCGCGCCATGAGCGCGGTGGCAGTTCAGGGTTGGAACTGACCCAGACCCGCACCCTGGTGGAAACCGCGCGTACCGATGCCGCACGCCTGCGTGGACAGCTGGCCCAGGACCGCAACGCGCTGGCGCTGCTGGCCGGTGGCCAGCTGGATCCGGCGCTGTTGCCGGACAGCATCGCGCCGCAGGTGCTTGCGTTGGCACCACCGCCGGCTGGCCTGCCCAGCGACGTGCTGCTGCAGCGCCCGGACATCATGGCGGCGGAGCATCAGCTGTTGGCAGCCAATGCCAACATCGGTGCCGCACGCGCTGCCTTCTTCCCCAGCATCTCGCTGACCGGCAGCATCGGCAGTGGCTCGGGTGAATTGTCCGGCCTGTTCGACAGCGGTACGCGGGTGTGGAGCTTCCTGCCGAAGCTTACCTTGCCGATCTTCCAGGGCGGCAAGCTGCGCGCGAACCTGGCCGTGGCCAACGCCGACCGCGATATCGCGCTGGCGCAGTACGAAAAGTCGATCCAGAGTGGTTTCCGCGAAACCGCCGATGCGCTGGCATTGAATGTCAGCCTGGATGAACAGGCGGCCTCGCAGCAGCGCCTGGTGGAAGCGGCCGAGCAGGCCAACCGCCTGTCGCAGGCGCGCTATGACGCGGGCCTGGACAGCTTCGTCACCCTGCTGGATGCACGTCGTACGGCCTACAACGCGCAGCAGAGCCAGCTGCAGACACAGCTGGCGCAGCAGGCCAACCGCATCACGCTGTACAAGGTGCTGGGCGGCGGCTGGCACGAGCGCGGGTAAGCCGCTCTGATTCCGGTAGCGCCGGGCCATGCCCGGCGGCTTTCCTGTTCGGTGTTCACAGTGTCTGATGCGTTCCGCACTTGCGGCTAAGCCGCTCCGATTCCGGTAGCGCCGGGCCATGCCCGGCGGCTTTCCCGTTCGGTGTTCACGGTGTCTGATGCGTTCCGCGCTTGCGGCTAAGCCGCTCTGATTCCGGTAGCGCCGGGCCATGCCCGGCGGCTTTCCCGTTCGGTGTTCACGGTGTCTGCTGTGTTCCGCGCTTCGCGCTCGCCGGGCATGGCCCGGCGCTACCGCATCGACCAGCGGCACCACGCAAAGGGATACTCATTCAATTGGCTGGTGAGTCCCGCCCGAATGGGATTGCCCAGGATGTAGAGAGCGTGACGCCTCAAGGCTTCCTCATGACGCACCGCATGGTCAAAGTAGCTGGGCTGCCAAAGCGGTGTATCCACTCCGAACTGTTGCCCCAAGTGTCTGCTGCTGCGTGACTTCACCGTTCCCATCAGTCGGGCAAGTGTTCCACTGCGCAGTTGCACCAGCCAATGGAGATGATCGGGCATGATGACCCAGGCAAACGAGTGGCTCATGCCTGCACGTTCCACGAACCGCAGCGCTTCCAGCAGGCATGCGGCATGGTCGGGGTCTTCGAAAACCCGACGCCGCTGGCGTACGACAGTGGTGAGCACATAGCAGCTATCGACCCGGGAATCGCGGCCACGAGCAAGATGACGACTGGACATGAAGCCAGTCTGTTGGAACAGCGTGTCTGCTGGCATCGGCAATCGCCACTGATTCTTGTGGGGATCCTCCAGCCTGCGCGCTGGTTGAGCGCCATCCGTATGTGCACACTGCGGTAGCGCCGGGCCATGCCCGGCGGCTTTCCCGTCGGGTGTTCACGGTGTCTGCTTCGTTCCGCGCTGCGCGCTCGCCGGGCATGGCCCGGCGCTACCAGAGGGGGAATTCCCGGTCGCGCCGGGTCATGCCCGGCGAGCGTTGCTGCCGTCACACCGCTTCGTCGTCGCGCCGCTCGGTGCGGCAGGCGCGTACCCGCGTCAATGCGTCGCCGGCTTCGCGCGCCATCCTTTCGTACTCGGCGCGGATCTCTTCCAGGCGCTCTTCGTCCAGCTCTTCCAGGTCCAGCAGCTCGTTGTTGGCCTCGGCGGTGGCGCGGATCAGTTCATCCAGCTTGATCTGCATCGCCGCGGTGTCAGAGTTCTGCGTGTGCTGGATCAGGAACACCATCAGGAAGGTGATGATGGTGGTGCCGGTGTTGATCACCAGCTGCCAGGTGTCGTTGAACTTGAATATGGGGCCGCTGATGCCCCACAGCACGACGATCGACACTGCGGCCAGGAAGGTCCACGGCGAGCCGGTGGCGGCCGCGGCCTTCTTGGCGATCGTATTGAACAGGTTCCTTGCGCTCATCGTCATCGTTCCACGGGAATGGCGACGATCATCGGCACATGGCCGTGCAGGTGCCGTGCAGCAGGCGTGGACTCAGGCGCGCAGGCGCGGTGCTTCCTGGCTGCGCACCGGGCTGGCCAGGTAGACGTGCTGCCAGCAGCGTTCGACGAATTCGCGGGCCTGCGCTTCACTCAGGCGCGGCATGATCTGCAGGGCGTACTGGGTCTGGAACAGCTCATCGCGCTGGGCGTTGCTGGCGCGTGGCTGGGTGATCAGCGAATCACAGGCGAACTTGATCCACGGGACATAGGTGCCGAACGAGGTGTGCGCGAGTGCGCCATCGGCGTGCTGGCGGCGCCAGTAATCCAGCTCCGCATCGACATTGATGACAGGGGGAATGGCGGGAACTTCAGCGTGCATGACGATCCAATCGGTTGGAGGTGAAGGGAGTGGGGGCCCATTACAGTGTGGCCCGGGCGGCGGTGCATGCCGTGTCAGCGTGATGTGCAGCCAGCGTGGCGATGGCGCAGCAGCTGTGCGTGTTCAACCGCACCCAGGCGTTCGGCCATGGCGGCCATCGCATTGCACAGGCGCACCAGGTCGCGGGGATGGTCGTGCAGCAGATCCTGCTGCATGTCCTGGTAGGCGCTCCAGAACGGGGCACTGCGCTGGTGCAGTGCGTATTGCTGCTGCAGTCGGCTCCAGATCGCGGCCAGGGCCGGGTCACTGAGAGGACGTACGGCATGCGCTTGCATGGTCGGCTCCAATCCGGGGCGGGGGCCCGGTTGCATTCCACCCTAGACGTCGCTGCGCAGCAGGATGTTAGTGGCGCGTGTTGACCGCACGCAGCTGACTGCGCAGCAGTTCACGTTGAAGCGTGCAGACGCTGCCGGCACAAGGCTGTGCCGGCACTGAAGCGTTCATCAAGGCGGGCTCATCAGCCGTGGCGGATGCTCATTCGCCGATGTCTTCGTTCCAGATTTCCGGATGTTGCGCAATGAAACCGCCAAGCAGGTCCACGCATTCCTGGCTGTCCAGGTCGATCACGTTGACGCCGTTTTCCCGCAGCCAGTCGATGCCGCCCTGGAAAGTGCGCGATTCGCCGACCACCACCGTGCCGATGTTGAATTGCCGCACCAGGCCCGAGCAGTACCAGCAGGGGGCCAGGGTCGTAACCATGATGGTGTCCTGGTAGCGGCGCTGGCGGCCGGCCTTGCGGAAGGCATCGGTCTCGCCATGCACGGACGGGTCACCTTCCTGCACGCGGCGGTTGTGGCCGCAGCCGAGCAGGCGGCCGTCGTTGTGGTACAGCGCCGCGCCGATCGGCACGCCGCCTTCGGCCAGCCCCTGGCGGGCTTCGGCAATGGCGGTCTGCAGCAGGGCCTGGTAGTCGGGCGTGGTGATCATGCGGGGCTCCGGTAGGTCGTGGGGCGCCATGATACGGCCAGCGTTCCCCGCAGGGGCCCGGCGGTGCGATAATCGGGGGCATGAGCGAATCCCCCTACAAATCCGGTACCACCCATTTCGGGTTCCGCGACGTTGACGCCAAGGACAAGCAGAAGCTGGTCGGCCAGGTGTTCACGTCGGTCGCGCGCAACTACGACCTGATGAACGACCTGATGAGCATGGGCGTGCACCGGGCATGGAAGCGCTACTACGTCGCCACCGCGCAGGTGAAGCCGGGTGACCGCGTGCTCGACCTGGCCGGTGGCACCGGCGATATCGCCGCGCTGCTGAAGGAGCGCGTCGGTGCCGAGGGTTCGGTGGTGCTGGGCGACATCAACGCCGGCATGCTGTCGGTCGGCCGTGACCGCCTGACCAACCGCGGCCTGGTGCTGGGCCTGGACTACGTGCAGTGCAACGCCGAGGCCCTGCCGTTCCCGGACAACAGCTTCGACCTGGTGACCATCGCCTTTGGTCTGCGCAACGTGACCGACAAGGACGCCGGCCTGCGCGAGATGTACCGCGTGCTGAAGGTGGGTGGCCAGGCCCGCGTGCTGGAGTTCTCCGAAGTCACCGCCGACTGGTTCAAGCCGATCTACGACTTCCACTCGTTCAAGATCCTGCCGAAGCTGGGCAAGCTGTTCGCCAACGATTCGGACAGTTACCAGTACCTGGCCGAGAGCATCCGCAAGCATCCGCCGCAGGAAGAGCTGAAGGCGATGATGGGGCAGGCCGGCTTCGAGCGCTGCCACTACAAGAACCTGACCGGCGGCATCGTCTCGATCCACTCCGGCTACAAGCTGTAAGCCTTGACGGTCGCCGGGCATGGCCCGGCGCTACCACGCAACGTCCCGGCACGGTCCTGGTAGGTGCCAACCTTGGTTGGCACACGCCCGTCCGCGAGCGCTGACAGGTCCGTGCCAACCAAGGTTGGCACCTGCCAGAAGCAGCAAGGTCGGCACGTGGCGCGAGCGATGATGGATCCGTGCCAACCAAGGTTGGCACCTGCCGGGCCATCGCGGGGCCGGCCATTACCCCGCACCGCGCAACGCTTCCCGGCCGGGGGAGAGGTACCATTGGGGTTTGTTCCCCGTAACGGTCCCGATTCATGCGCAATCCGCTGATGCTCCTTCCGCTGGCCGTGGCCCTGGCCGCCGGCTGCTCCCAGGAGGCGGCCGCACCCGCCGCCGCCCCGACTGCCCAGAAGGCTCCCGCCGCCCCCGTGAACGCCGAAAACCGCAGCCACGATGAAAGCTCGTACGCCGAGCCGGACAAGGTCGTCGTCAAGGACATCGCGCTGGACCTGAAGCTGGACTTCGACCAGAAGCAGATCGGCGGCACCGCCACCTACACCCTGGAATGGAAGCAGAAGGACGCCAGGCAGCTGGTGCTGGACACCCGCGAGCTGAGCATCGCCAAGGTCGAAGCGATCGCCGCCGACGGCGCGCGCAGCCCGCTGCAGTTCGTGCTGGCCCCGGCCGACAAGGTGTTCGGCAGCAAGCTGACCATCGAAACCCCGGAACAGCCGGCCAAGGTCGAGGTGACCTACCACACCGCACCGACGGCTTCGGGCCTGCAGTGGCTGGCGCCGTCGATGACCGAGGGCAAGAAGCTGCCCTTCATGTTCAGCCAGTCGCAGGCGATCCACGCCCGTTCCTGGGTACCGTTGCAGGACACCCCGAGCGTGCGCTTCACCTACAGCGCGCACGTGGTCTCGCGCCCGGACGTGATGGTGCTGATGAGCGCCGACAACGATCCCAAGGCCGCGCGTGACGGCGACTACACCTTCAAGATGCCGCAGCCGATTCCGTCCTACCTGCTGGCCATCGCCGCCGGCGACCTGGTGTTCGAGCCGATCTCCGGTCGCTCCGGCGTCTGGGCCGAGCCGACCATGGTCAACAAGGCCGCCAAGGAATTCGAAGACACCGAGAAGATGATCGGTGCCGCCGAAAAGCTGTACGGCGAATACCGCTGGGGCCGCTACGACATGCTGGTGCTGCCGCCGTCGTTCCCGTTCGGCGGCATGGAAAACCCGCGCCTGACCTTCGCCACGCCGACCGTGATCGTCGGCGACAAGTCGCTGGTCTCGCTGGTCGCCCATGAACTGGCGCACAGCTGGTCGGGCAACCTGGTGACCAACGCCAGCTGGAAGGACATCTGGCTCAACGAAGGCTTCACCACCTATGTCCAGGGCCGCATCACCGAAGCCCTGTATGGCAAGGAGATGGCCGAAATGGAAAAGCAGATCGACCAGACCGATCTGCTGGCCGAAGTGAAGGACATGAGCCCGGCCGACCAGGCGTTGGCGCTGCCGCCGCTGAACGAACGTGACCCGGACGAAGCCCTGAGCCAGGTGGCCTACGTCAAGGGTTCGTGGTTCCTGGAGTTCCTGGAACAGCGCTTCGGCCGCGAAACCTTCGACCCGTTCCTGCGCGGCTGGTTCGATGACCACGCCTTCCAGAGCGCCAACACCGACCAGTTCGTCGAGTACCTGAAGAAGAACCTGCTGCCGAAGAATCCGTCGGCGGTGACCGAGGCCGAACTGAAGGCGTGGCTGGACGAGCCGGGCATTCCGGCGTTCGCAGCCAAGGCGCAGTCGCGCAATTTCAGCAGCGTCGATACCGCGCGCATCGCCTTCGCCAGCGCCGGCACCGTGCCGAGCAGCCAGGTGATTGCCGAGTGGAGCACCCAGGAGTGGGTCCGCTTCATCGACGGCCTGGGTGCTACCCAGCCGCTGGACAAGCTGGCCACGCTGGACAAGGCGTTCCACTTCACTGGCACCCCGAATGGCGAGATCGCCATGCGCTGGTACCCGCTGACCATCCGCAGCGGCTACGAGCAGGCCAATGAAGCGGCTGCTGCGTTCATCGAGCGTGTCGGCCGTCGCAAGCTGATCCTGCCGATCTACGCTGAACTGGTGAAGACCCCGAAGGGGCTGGAGCTGGCCAAGCAGGCGTTCGAGAAGGCCAAGCCGGGCTACCACCCGATCACCACCGCCTCGGTGCAGGACATGCTGGCCAAGGCTGAAGCCAAATAAACGGTAGTGCCGGCCGCTGGCCGGCAACCTGATGCTGCTTTACCAGCAACGGCGGGGAAACCCGCCGTTGCTGTATCCGCTTTTCGCTGCCGATAGAATCGGGATGCACCCGTAAAGGACTCCGCCATGAAACGACTGATCCTGCTCACCGCCTGCACCCTGGCCCTGGCCGCCTGCAGCAACCCCGAGGAAGAACGCAAGGCGCAGGAGGCCGCTGTGGCCGCCGTGCAGGCGCAGAAGGAAGCCAAGGCCGAGGACGTGGCCAAGCAGTACGACATGGCGGTGGCCGCGCAGGATTGGGAGCGCGCGCGCCTGCACGGTGCCTCGCTGCTCGACCAGTACAAGGACACGGCCGCCGCCGAGCGCATCGCCGCCGGCTTCGACGAGGTCAAGGCCAAGGGCGATGCCGCGCGCGATCTGCGCCGCATGCAGGCGCTGTGGCAGTACAACCAGATTCCGGTCGGCAGCAAGGGCAACCAGGTGTCGGCGCAGATCTTCAGCAAGGAGCGGGTGGATGTGGATGGCAGCGGCGCCAAGCCGGTGCAGCTGGTGTTCCGCGACCACCCCGAATGGAAGCGTCATGCCTACCTGGTGCTGCAGGCCGGCGATTTCCGTTGCCCGCAGTGCACGGTGAAGGTCACCGTGGATGACGGCAAGCCGATCTCCATGGCGGCCTGGCGGCCGAAGACCGATGAAGCCATCGCGATGTTCATCACCGACCAGAAAGCGCTGTGGAAGCTGGCGGCCAAGGGCAAGTCGATCAGCATCCAATTCCCGGTCAAGGCCGGTGGCACGCGCACGGCCGTGTTCGAGACCGGTGGCGTGGACGCCAGCCGCATGCCGGCGTGGTGGCGTTGACCGTGCAGGCACCGGCGGCTGCGTCGTCGTTGTCGGCGATCCGCCACTGGGTGTTCGACATGGATGGCACGCTGACCGTGGCGGTGCATGATTTCGCGCGGATCAAGCGCGAACTGGCGATTCCGCAGGAGGATGACATCCTCACCCACCTGGCCGGGTTGCCGGCCGCAGAGGCCAGCGCCAAGCACGCCTGGCTGCTGGCGCACGAGCGTGCGCTGGCCGCTGCTTCCCAGCCGGCAACGGGAGCGGTGGCGCTGGTACGCGCGCTGCAGGGCGCCGGCTGTCGGCTGGGCATCCTGACCCGCAACGTGCGCAGCCTGGCGCAGGTCACCCTGCAGGCGATCGGGCTGGGCGACGTCTTTGCCGAAGACGACATCATCGGCCGCGACGAGGCCGAGCCGAAACCCTCACCGGCCGGGCTGCAGTACTTCCTGCGGCGTTGGCAGGTGGAACCTTCGCAGGTGGTGATGGTAGGCGACTATCGCTTCGATCTGGAATGCGGCCGGGCGGCGGGCAGCCGCACGCTGCTGGTCAACGCTCCGGACAACCCGTGGCCGGGCATGGCCTGTTGGCACCTGGCCGATTGCGCGGCGGTGCTGGAGCGCTGGGGAGGCTAGCGCGGCGCTCTGTGCGCGCGCTGGCAGGCAGCCAGGGGCCGCACCTGCAGTCAACTGCCGACTGTCATCACAGTGTATTGTGCGCGGTCGGCGGGACGTTCTTCGAATGACCCTCCGGGGCTGAAGCGGAAGCGGTTGCGGAACCACCGCCGCTCACTGCCGCAGCCCGATTGAAGCTGAGGTGGATGCTGAAGGTGCCGGCGGGAAGTTCCGCTGCGCTGGCGGTGGTGTCGGGTAACACGTTGTCCGGTGTGGCCCGCTGCCAAGGATGGGGCATGGGTGTCCTTTGCTCCATTTCTGGATTCCTTTCATGCTCCGAGCTGCGTGGGTGTCGCTGTACCGGCGTCTGTGTCCGATTGCCGCCTTCTTCCTGTTTGGCCTGGTCGCCCTGTCGTTGTCCCGGCTGGGGCTGTCGCTGTGGCATGCCGCGCGGGTGAGTGCTGCCGACGGCTGGTCCACGGTGTTGCTGCAGGGGCTGCGGGTGGATGTGTCGACCCTGTGCCTGCTGTACGGCATCCCTGCGGTGCTGGCGCTGCTGTTGCCGCTGGAGGGACGCGTGGGCCGCGCGTGGCGCCATCTGTTGCGGTGGTGGCTGATCCTGGCAAGCGTGCTGCTGGTGTTCATGGAACTGGCCACGCCGAGCTTCATGGCCGAGTACGGCCTGCGCCCCAATCGGCTGTTCCTGGAATACCTGATCTATCCCGAAGAAGTCGGGATGACGCTGCTGCGCGGCCATCTGCTGGCCGTGGTGATCGAAGTTGCCGCTGTGATCGTGCTGTTCTGGGCATTGCTTCGCGGGTCGCAGCGCTGGGTCGGCAACAGCCCGGCGCTCGCAGTCGAAGCCGGATGGCTGTGGCGGCTGCCATTGGCGTTGCTGGTGCTGCTGCTGGTGGCGCTGGGCGTGCGTTCCAGCCTGGGTCATCGGCCCTTGAATCCGGCGCTGGTGGCATTCTCCACCGACCCCACCATCAACGCCTTGCCGCTGAATTCGCTGTACACCGTCGGCTATGCCGCGCGGCAACTGGCGACCCGCAGCGAAACCTCTCGCGTCTACGGTGACCTGCCGCTTGCCGAGGTGACCAGCGAAGTGCGCGCCAGCAGCGGCCTGCCGGCATCGGCGTACGTCTCCGATGCGTTGCCGAGCCTGGCGCTGCGTCCGCCGCAGTACCAGGGCAAGCCGCGCAATCTGGTGATCGTGCTGGAAGAAAGCCTGGGCGCGCAGTTCATCGGCAGTCTCGGCGGACGACCGTTGTCGCCCAACTACGACCGCCTGAGCAGGCAGGGCTGGGCGTTCGAGCGGCTGTATGCCACCGGTACGCGTTCGGTCCGCGGCATCGAGGCGGTCCTGACCGGGTTCCCGCCGACCCCGGCCGAATCGGTGGTGAAGCTGCCTGCCAGCCGCCAGCGCTTTTTCACCCTGGCCGATGTGCTGGGGCGGCATGGCTACGACACCGGCTTCTACTACGGCGGTGAAAGCCACTTCGACAACATGCGCGAGTTCTTCCTCGCCAATGGCTTCACCCGCATCGTGGACCGCAAGGATTACCGCAAGCCGGCCTTCGTCGGCTCCTGGGGCGCGTCGGACGAGGATCTGTTCGCTCGCGCCGACCAGCAGTTCCGGCAGCTGAAAGCGCAGGGCACGCCGTTCTTCGGCCTGGTGTTCACCTCCAGCAACCACGATCCCTTCGAGTTCCCCGACGGCCGAATCGACCTGTACGAGCAACCGAAGCAGACCCGCGACAACGCCGCCAAGTACGCCGACTACGCGCTGGGCGAGTTCTTCCGCAAGGCGATGGCCTCACCGTACTGGCAGGACACCGTGTTCCTGGTGGTGGCCGACCATGATTCGCGGGTGTTCGGCAAGAACATGGTGCCGATCGGCAACTTCCATATTCCCGGGTTGATCCTTGGCGGCGGCATCGAGGCGCGCCGCGATGCCCGCATCGTCAGCCAGATCGATCTGCCGCCGACGCTGTTGTCATTGCTGGGCATTGCCGATGCCACCCCCACCGTTGGCCAGGACCTGACCGACCTGCAGCGGCTGCAGCCCGGACGCGCGCTGATGCAGTACGACCGCAATCTGGCGTGGATGGAGGGCAACGACGTGGCCATCCTGCAGCCGGACAAGCCAGCGCAGGGCTTCCGCTACGACCCGGCCAGCGACCAGCTGCAGCCGCAGCCGCTGCGGCCGGAACTGGCACGGCGCGCACATGCCTACGCGATGTGGGGCACGCTGGCCTACGAGAAAGAGCTGTACCGCTTGCCGGAGAAGGCCAGGCCCTGAGCCGGAAGGGCGGGGCGGCGATGCGGTGCCGGCCGTTGGCCGGCAGTGCCGACCAAGGTCGACACCTACCAGAGGCATTCCCGCCAGAAGCATTCCCGATAGCGCCTCGGGTGGAGAGCCCCCTTGTTGTTCAAGGGGGCGCGCCGAAGGCGCGGGGATAAGGAGAAATGCGCGGGCAGTTCGTTTACGCGTTCAACGCGTAACCGAACTGCTGCTTGAACTGCTCGTTGAACTCATCGAAGGTGAAGCGCTGGTTCTGGGTGCCCGGGTGCTCGACCTTCAGCGCGCCCATCAGGTTGCCCATGCGGCCGATGGTCAGCCAGTCGAAGCCCTTCTGGATGCCGTAGATCAGGCCGGCGCGGAACGCGTCGCCACAGCCGGTCGGATCGACCACGCGGCGCTCGTGCGCCGGCGGGATGTCGTAGCTCTTTTCCGGGGTGTGGATCACTGCGCCCTTCGGGCCGCGGGTGGTGATGTAGGCCTTGACCCGGCTGACGATCTCCTTTTCGTTCCAGCCGGTGCGTTCCTGCAGCAGGTTCGACTCATAGTCGTTGACCACCACGTAATCGGCCTGCTCGATGAACTCGCGCAGTTCCGGGCCGTTGAACAGCGGCATGGCCTGGCCCGGGTCGAAGATGAACGGCACGCCGTCTTCGTGGAATTCCAGCGCGTTCTGGATCATGCCTTCGCGGCCGTCCGGGCCGACCAGGCCCAGGCTGACGCCCGGCACGTCGCGCACGTGGTTTTCGTAGGAACGCATCATCGCGCCCGGGTGGAAGGCGGTGATCTGGTTGTTGTCGTGGTCGGTGGTGATGAACGCCTGCGGGGTGAACAGCTCATCGATCACGCGCACGCGGGTGAGGTCGATGCCCAGGGCATCGAAGTGCTCGCGGTACGGGCCGAAGTCCGAACCCACCGTGCCCATCGGGATCGGATCGCCACCGAGCAGGTGCAGGTTGTAGGCGATGTTGCCGGCGCAGCCGCCGAACTCGCGGCGCATGCGCGGCACCAGGAAGGACACGTTCAGGATGTGCACCTTGTCCGGCAGGATGTGATTCTTGAACTGGTCCGGGAACACCATGATGGTGTCGAAGGCAAGAGAACCACAGATCAGAGCGGACATCGATGTAAGCCTATGCGGTGAATTTTGGGGTGGGCCTGCCCACTTCGGCAGGCAAGCAAACGGCGCCCTTGGGCGCCCGACGGCGCAAAGGTTACCCGCTGGTGCCGCTCAGGGCCAGAACCGGGTGATGCCCGATCAGGCCGAAAGCCTGTGAAGGCGCGGGTTCAGCTAGTTTTCTCCTTGCTCGGCGGCAGGCAGGTTGCTAGGCTTGTCGACCTCGATTTCTGCCCATTTTTTCGCCATCCCGCGTTGGGCGCGACACCCCTCAGGATCAACTCCCAGATGTTCAAGAAACTGCGCGGCATGTTCTCCAATGACCTGTCCATCGACCTGGGCACGGCCAACACCCTCATCTATGTGCGTGGGCAGGGAATCGTGCTGAACGAGCCGTCCGTGGTCGCTGTGCGCCAGGATCGCGCCATTGGTGGCACCCGGTCGGTGGCAGCCGTTGGCGCCGAGGCCAAGCAGATGCTTGGCCGTACCCCGGGCCACATCACCACCATCCGCCCGATGAAGGACGGTGTCATCGCCGACTTCACCTACACCGAAGCGATGCTCAAGCACTTCATCAAGAAGGTGCACAAGTCGCGCTTCCTGCGCCCGAGCCCGCGCGTACTGGTCTGCGTGCCGGCCGGCTCGACCCAGGTCGAGCGCCGCGCCATCAAGGAATCGGCCGAGGAGGCCGGTGCCCGTGACGTGTTCCTGATCGAAGAGCCGATGGCGGCTGCGATCGGTGCCGGCATGCCGGTCACCGAGGCCCGTGGCTCGATGGTCATCGATATCGGCGGCGGCACCACTGAAGTGGCGGTGATCTCGCTCAACGGCATCGTCTATTCCGCCTCGGTGCGGATCGGCGGCGACCGCTTCGACGAATCGATCACCAACTACGTGCGCCGCAACCACGGCATGCTGATCGGTGAAGCCACCGCCGAGCGCATCAAGGTCGAACTGGGCTGTGCCTACCCGCAGGCGGAAGCGATCGAGATGGAAATCTCCGGCCGCAACCTCGCCGAGGGCGTGCCGAAGATGATCAAGATCAGCTCCAACGAAGTGCTTGAAGCGCTGCACGAGCCGCTGTCCGGCATTGTCAGCGCGGTCAAGCTGGCACTGGAACAGACCCCGCCGGAACTGTGCGCCGACGTCGCCGAGCGCGGCATCGTGCTGACCGGTGGTGGCGCCCTGCTGCGCGACATGGACCGCCTGATTTCCGAGGAAACCGGTCTGCACGTGCAGGTGGCTGACGACCCGCTGACCTGCGTGGCCCGCGGTGGCGGTCGTGCGCTGGAACTGGTCGACATGCACGGCAACGAGTTCTTTGCGCCGGAATAAGCCGTCCCGGCTGCCTGCGCCCGCAGCGCCCCTCCGGGGTGCGGCCCGCCACATCGGCGGGTCGGCACCGGCGGGGCGCCCGCGTGTTTCCCTTCCGCCTTCTGCCAGTTGAATCGCTGCCGTGCCGCCCTACGCCGGACCTCCCGTCGCTTCCCGATCCGGTGATGCCGCCAGCCCGCTGCGGCTGCTGGCCTATCTCGCACTGGCAATCACCTTGATCGTCCTCGACGACCAGGCTGGCTGGCTGGCGCGTCTGCGCGAGCAGGCCAACAGCCTGGTGCAGCCGGTGTGGGCCCTGGCCGGCCTGCCCGGCAAGCTCGGCGGCCAGGTGCGCGACACCGCCGCCAGCCACGGCCAGCTGGTGACCGAGAACCGCGAGCTGCGCAACCAGCTGCTGCTGGCCAACGCCCGCCTGACCCGCCTGCAGACCGCCGCACTGGACAACGCGCAGCTGCGCGAACTGCTGAACGTGGCCGAGCGCAGTGGCCTGGACGTGCAGCTGGCGCCGATCCTGGACATCGACCTGGACCCGGTCAAACAGCGCCTGGTGCTGGACGCCGGCAGCCGCGAAGGCGTGCACGTCGGCCAGGCGGTGATCGATTCCGGCGGCCTGATGGGCCAGGTGATCAGCGTGACCGCGGGCAGCTCCACCGTGCTGTTGCTGACCGACCCCGACCACGCGGTGCCGGTGACCGTGGCCCGCAATGGCGTGCGCCTGATCGTCTACGGCCGCGGTGACAAGCTGGAACTGCGCGACATCCCGCTCAGCGCCGGCGTGGAAGTGGGCGATGAGATCGTCACGTCCGGTCTCGGTGGCCGCTTCCCGGCCGGATTCCCGGTCGGCACCATCACCGGGCTGCGCCCGGACGATACCCATGCCTTCCTGGTGGGCGAACTGAAACCGGCCGCCCAGCTTGATCGCGGCCGCGACGTGCTGCTGCTGCGCCCTGGCGCTGCGATCCGCATTCCGCCGAACCTGCGCCTGCAGATGGAACAGGCCGCTCCCGGTGGCCCGGCCGATGCCCCGGCGCTGCCGACCGGCCCCGCGCCTGCAGCAACGCAGGCTACCCCGGTAGTGCCGGCCGCTGGCCGGCAGCCGTCCTCGTCTGCGACGAGCCCGGCTGCCCGCGCATCCTCCCTTAACCCTGCGCCTTCGGCGCGCCCCCTTGAACAACAAGGGGGCTCTCCACCCGCTGGGTCCACGGTAGTGCCGGCCGCTGGCCGGCAACCGCAGCAAACTCAACCGCAGCCCACCCAACCGCAGTCCACCCAACCGCAGCCCACTCAACCGCAGTCCACCCAACCGCAGCCGGAGGCGCAGCGATGAGCCGCCTTCGCGACAACCGCTGGGTGCTGCCGGCCAGCTTGGTGGTGGCCCTGCTGCTGGGCCTGCTGCCGTTGCCCGCGCTGCTGCAGCCGCTGCGTCCATATTGGCTCGCACTGGTGCTGGCCTACTGGGTCATCGAAGCGCCCGAGCGCGTCGGCCTCGGCATCGCCTTCGCCAGCGGCGTCGTCGCCGACCTGCTGTATGGCGGGGTGCTGGGCGAGCAGGCGCTGCGCTTGGTGATGCTGGCCTTCATCCTGCAGCGCTTCCGCGCGCGCATCCGCTTCTTCCCGATGTCGCAGCAGATGCTGGCCATCGGCGGCCTGCTGTTCAACGATCGCATCGTCAGCGCGCTGGTCCATATCCTGGTGGGCGAGCCGACCCTGCCGTGGTCGTACTGGTGGGCACCGTTGCTGGGCATGGGCCTGTGGCCGCTGGTGTTCGTACTGCTGGACGCGGTGCGCTTCGGCAAGCGCGGGCGCTGAGCCATGCTGCCGCGCCGCCAGGTCAAGAATCCGCACGCCGAAGCCGAACAGTTCCGGCGCCGTGCGGCGTTGGGCTTCTTCGGCGTGCTGGTCTGCCTGCTGGGCCTGGGCGGCTGGTACTTCAAGCTGCAGGTGCTGGACCACGACATCTACGCCACCCGATCCGAAGCCAACCGCATCAAGCCGCGGCCGGTGGTGCCCGGGCGCGGCATGATCTATGACCGCAATGGTCGGTTGCTGGCCGAGAACGTGCCGGCGTTCCGCCTGGATGTGACCCCGGACAAGGTCAAGGACATGGACGCCACCCTGGAAGGACTGGCGAAGATCATCCAGATCAGTCCGGAAGAGCTGGAAGCGTTCAACAAGTCGCGCAAGGCGCGCCGCAAGTTCCTGCCGGTCACGCTGAAGCTGCGCATGAGCGATGAGGAAATGGCGCGCTTCGCGGTGGACCGCTGGCGCTTTCCCGGCGTCGAGCTGGAACCGTACCTGACCCGTCGCTATCCCTATGGCGACCTGTTCGCGCACATCATCGGCTACGTCGGCCGGGTCGACGACAAGGACCTGGAGATCCTCGGCGAGGGCAATGCCGCGCTGACCCACATCGGCAAGTCCGGCCTGGAGCGTTATTACGAGCAGGAACTGCGCGGCAAGGTCGGCTACGAGCAGGTCGAGACCAACGTGCAGGGCCGCGCGATCCGCACCATCGGCCGTGTCGCTGCGCAATCCGGCGCCGACCTGCGGCTGTCGATCGACGCCGACCTGCAGCGGGCGATGGTGGCTGCCTTCGGTGATCAGGAAGGCTCGGCCGTGGCGATGGACCCGCGTACCGGTGAAGTGCTGGCGATGGTCAGCCTGCCGTCCTACGACCCGAACCTGTTCGTCAACGGCATCTCGCATGCTGATTTCAAGGCGCTGAACGACAACCCGTCGCGCCCGCAGTTCAATCGCCTGGTACTCGGCGGCGTTGCCCCCGGTTCGACCCTGAAGCCGCTGATCGGCCTGGCCGGCCTCGATTCGGGCGTTCGCCGTCCGGAGGACAAGGTGCTGTCGACCGGCATGTTCTACCTGCCGGGCACCTCGCGTGGCTGGGGTGATTCGCATCGTGGCGGTCACGGCTGGACCGATCTGCGCAAGTCCATCGCGCAGTCGGTCAATACGTACTACTACCGGCTGGCATTGGACCTGGGCATCGAGCGGTTCGACCATTACATGGAGTACTACGGCTTCGGCCAGCCGACCGGCATCGATCTGACCGGCGAGATCTCCGGCATCCTGCCGTCGCCGGCCTACAAGCGGAAAAGCCGCAAGGAAGCCTGGTATCCCGGCGACACGGTGAACATCAGCATCGGCCAGGGCGACTGGAAGGTCACCCCGCTGCAGCTGGCCCGTGGTGTCAGCGGCCTGGCCAATGGCCAGCTGCGCACGCCGCATCTGGTGATGCAGCAGCGTGCTGGTTTCGACAGCGACTGGATGGCGGCGGAGCCCGGCCCGAGCAAGCCGGTCAGCCCCAACCCGAACAATCTTCAGGCCGTGCGCGAAGGCATGATGGCCACCATGCTTCCCGGCGGCAGCGCCGCACGCATGGCGGCCGGCGCGCCGTACACGATGGCGGGCAAGACAGGCACGGCACAGGTCGTCAGCCGCAAGGGCACGGCCGCGGTCAATCCCAGAAGCCTGCCGATGCACCTGCGCCACCGTGCGCTGTTCGTCGGCTTCGCGCCGGCCGAGCAGCCGGTAATCGCGCTGGCCATCGCCGTGGAAGGCGGCGGTTACGGCGGCGCGGCGGCCGCACCGATCGCGCGCAAGATCTTCGATGCCTGGCTGCTGGGCAAGATGCCTGAAGGCATGCAGCCGCTGGACAGCGAACGCGGCACCACCGCCATCGGCATCACCGCCTTCGACAATGAGGACGTGAACGCGCGTCCGGCCGGCGACGCCGCCGCCGCCGAGCTGGGCGAGCACCCGGTGCTGATCGGCATGCCCGCACCGGCGCCGGCACCGGTTCCGGGTTCGCCATCTGCTGCGGCGGTGCCCGTCGGTCCTCGCCCGACCGTCGCGGCGGAGGCCAGCCGATGAGCGCCTTCCTGCGCTGGGCCGGGGAAATGCTGCAGCGGTTCTTCAGCAGCCTCGACTGGTTGCTGTGCCTGGCTCTGGGCGCGCTGATGGTGATCGGCCTGGCGACGTTGAAGAGTGCTGGCGGCGATGGCCTGGTGATGGCGCAGGGCGTGCGTTTTGCCGTGGGTCTGGCGGCGATGTGGGGCATTTCGCGGGCGCCGATCCTGCGCATCCGCTCGGCCACGCCACTGATCTACGCCATCTCGATGATCCCGTTGCTGGCGGTGTTCGCGCTGGGAACGGGAAAATACGGCCGGCAGTGGCTGGACCTCAAGTTCTTCTACCTGCAGCCGGCCGAACTGCTCAAGGTCAGCCTGCCGATGATGGTGGCCTGGTACCTGCACAAGATGCCGCTGCCGCCGCGCTTCAACACGGTGCTGGTGGCGATGGTGATCATCGGTGTGCCGACCGGGCTGGTGATGCTGCAGCCGGACTTCGGCACCGGCGTGCTGATCGCCGCCAGTGGTGTGTTCGTGCTGCTGCTGGCGGGCCTGCCGTGGTGGTGGGTGGGGCTGGGCGTGGGCGGTGTGGCAGCGGTGGCGCCGGTCGCCTGGTTCTGGTTGCTGCGGCCGTACCAGAAGGACCGCATCATGATGTTCCTCGACCCGGAAATGGATGCGCTGGGCGCGGGCTGGAACATCATCCAGTCGAAGATCGCCATTGGTTCCGGCGGTTTCGACGGCAAGGGCTGGGGCGAAGGCTCGCAGTCGCACCTGAATTTCATTCCCGAGCAGACCACCGACTTCGCGTTCTCGGTGCTGAGCGAGGAGTTCGGCTGGATCGGCGTGGCGCTGGTGCTGACGTTGTACCTGGTGGTGATCGGGCGCTGCCTGTGGATCGCCAGCCAGTCGCGCGATTCGTACTCGCGCCTGCTGGCCGGTGCCACGGGTCTGGCGTTCTTCGTCTATGTGCTGGTGAACGGCGGGATGATTTCCGGCCTGCTGCCGGTGGTGGGTGTGCCGATGCCGTTGATCAGTTACGGCGGTACGTCGGCGGTGTCGCTGCTGGCGGGGTTCGGGTTGGTGATGGCGGTGCGTCGTCACAATCCGGTGCATGGCGGTTACGGGTAGTTTCCAGCCATCGGCGCAGCCCCTCGTGGGTGGTTGCTGAAGGCAACAGCCGTGGTTGGCCGGGCGGGGTGGATTCGCGGGGGACGCCGTGAACCCATCCCTGGGGGCTTGGCCGCGGCATCCATGCCGCGGACACCCCCGCGAACCCACCCCGCCCGGCCTCTGACAGTTTCCTGCGGTGGCCACCCACGCAAAGAGAAATAAAGCAGAGCAGAAGCGGGTCGCTTCGCTCTTTGTAGTGCCGAGCCATGCTCGGCTCTTCAGGAATGCACGCGTCACGCGGCCTGCAGCTGCACATCCACATATTCCGACAGGCCTCGGCAGGCCAGCAGCAGGCCTTCGCGGGCGTCGTCGGGCAGATGCTGCGTGTCGTCGCCGTCCACGCGCATGCGTTCGCTGGCGTGCAGCAGTTCCAGCAGGAAGGTCAGCCCGGCATTGGCGCGGTCGATGCGTGCCATCGCCATGCGCTGCGCTTGCGTTCGCCCTTTGCTCGGCCACGGCTGGCCATCTGCCGCTTCCACCTGGCGGATGCGCTGCAGGCAGTCCAGCAGGGTAGGGCCGCCGGGCGCGTTGGCGGCCTGCGTTGCAGTGAGCGTGGTTTCCAGCGCGCGGGCGATGTCATGCGGCAGCTGGTGAGCAGCCTCGCCCAGCGTGGCGAACAGGTATGGGTAGGTGGAAGCGGACATGGCGGGGTCCTCGTGCGGTCGGCAAGGGCCACCCCGCGTGGAGGCGAGGGTGGCAGGCGATGCGTGGCTCCAATACCGGTGATAGACGCTGGAACGCCGGCGGGCACGAGGCCCTCCACGCACCGCCCGCCAAAGACGCACGGACGGATTGCCAGCCGACGCCGCTCAACAAGGAAAAAGCGACGCCGGCTGGCAAGCGTAAACAACGCATCTATCAAACGGGATTGGAGTCCCGTGCCACCCGTTGTCGGTGGCCGCACATGATGTGCACGGGGCCCTTGCGGCTCCAATCAGAATTGTTTGAAACCCGAAAAATCCGGGCGCCCAAGGCAGTTGTCGCCGAAGGAGTCGATAGCGTCAAACAGCGCTGACAGCTTCGCGAAAGCGCCGGTTGCTACCGTGCCGCGGGTGAAATGGAAACGAATGCTTGGTGGCTGCCGTGAGGCGCTGCGCACGATCGATCTGCCGTTGCTGATCGCGTTGTTGATCCTGATGGGCGCAGGCCTGGCGGTGCTGCACAGCGTGAACGGGCCGGTGCACGGGCAGGCGATGCGCTTTGCCGGTGGCCTGGCAGCGATGTGGCTGCTGTCGCGGGTTTCGCTGCTGCGCCTGCGCGCGTGGACGCCGGCGATCTATGCACTGTCGATGCTGCCGCTGATGGCGGTGTACGTGATCGGCACCGGCAAATACGGGCAGCGCTGGCTCAACCTCGGCGTGTTCTACCTGCAGCCTTCGGAACTGCTCAAGCTCAGCCTGCCGTTGATGATGGCCTGGTATCTGCACCGCCAGCCGCTGCCGCCATCGCCGCGCACGGTGCTGACGGCCGCAGTACTGATCGGGGTGCCAGCGCTGCTGATCCTGATGCAGCCCAATCTCGGCACTGCCACCCTGGTCACCGCCAGCGGCGTGTTCGCCCTGCTGCTGGCGGGCCTGCAGTGGCGCTGGGTGGCGGCCGGACTGGGCGCGGTGTCGGTGGCTGCGCCGTTGGCCTGGTTCGGGCTGCTGCGGCAATACCAGAAGAATCGCGTGCTGACCTTCCTGGATCCGGCTGCCGATCCGTTGGGCACCGGCTGGAACATCCTGCAGTCGCGCATCGCCATCGGCTCGGGTGGCATGCAGGGGCGCGGCTGGGGCCACGGCACACAGGCCACGCTGGATTTCCTGCCCGAGTACACCACCGATTTCGCGTTCTCGGTGCTTGCCGAGGAATTCGGCTGGATTGGCGTGGTGGTGGTGTTCGCGCTGTATCTGTTCGTGGTCGGGCGTTGCCTGTCGATCGCGGTGCAGGCACGCGACACGCACGCGCGGTTGTTGGCTGGGAGCCTCGGCCTGGCGTTCTTCGTGTACGTGCTGGTCAACGGCGGGATGATTTCCGGATTGCTGCCGGTGGTGGGCATTCCGATGCCGTTGATCAGTTATGGCGGCACCTCGGCGGTGTCGTTGCTGGCGGGGATCGGGCTGGTGATGGCGGTGCGGGGGCATCGGCCGGTGCACGCGTAGGTTTCCAGCCAACGGCGCAGCCCCTCGTGGGTGGGGGCGGGTGGGTCGTGGAAAGCTGGATTGCTGAGGGCTGGCCGGGCGGGTGGATAGTGCGGGGACGCCGTGAACCCATCCTTGGGGGCTTGGCCGCGGCATCCATGCCGCGGACACCCCGCACTATCCACCCGCCCGGCCGCTGACAGGTTCCTGCAGCGTCCACCCACGCAAGAAGAAAAAAAGATCAAAAGCAAAAGCAGCATGGCCGGTTGCCCACGCTTCCTGTAGAGCCGAGCCCACGCTCGGCTCAGAGCGAAGCGACCCGCTGTTGCTCTTCGCTCTTCTTTTTTCTCTTTGCGTGGGTGGAAGCTGCAGGAACCTGTCCGTGGCCGGGTAGATGGGCTGCGCAGGGGTGTCTGCGGCATGGATGCCGCGGACAAGCCCCCAAGGATGGGTTCACGGCGTCCCCTGCGCAGCCCATCTACCCGGCCAACCCTCATGAATCGCTTTGCGCCCACCCACGAGGGGCTGCGCCGTTGGCCGACCTTCGCCGCCGATGCGCGCATGAATCTGCGCAAGCGCATTTCTGTAATCGTTCCCACAACGCCGCACAGCAGCATCGCCGCTGACGAAGTTCCATTAAAAGTGGGCGCCAATTCACATTTTGACGCCGCGTTGATCCTGATCAATGGACTTGTCGCAATCGGCCTGCACAATGGCGGCCCGTTCGGCATGGCGCGCCGTCTTTGATGCAGCGCGAGGGGCGTCGGATGGGAAAGCAGTACTGATCCAACGGGTACAGGGAGCGCGGAGCACTGCCACTGGGGAGCGGCAGCCGCGCAGGTACCGACCGGGTCCGGCGGCCGGTTGCGTCTGCGGGGATGGGGACGCAACCGGCAACCTCTGCCTGAATGGGGCAGGTCAATCACAACGTCTTCACATTTCGCGCTGAACGCGTGCAAATCGTTGTGATTCATGGTGTTAGGGGTTTTAATTCATCCATGACCTGCTAACCTGCGGTGATGATTCGACGTTCTCTGGCCTGCATGCTCACCCTCGGCCTGGTCGCCTGCGCGACCCAGCCGACGTCCCCACCGACTTCGCCACAGGCCAGCAGTACGCCGCGCCACCCGGCGGCCAAGCCCCACGGCCCGGCCGAGGCCGCGCCGGAAGCGACCGCGGCCACGGCAGCACCGGTCGATCTCACCCCGGTGCCCTTCGAGACCGCGCGCGCCAGATTCATTGCCGACACCGCCAAGCGCTACGGCCTCAAGCCCGACGAGATCCGCAACGTGCTCGACCAGGCGCAGGTGCGCCAGCCGATCATCGCCGCCATGTCGCGGCCGGCCGAACGGGTCAAGCCGTGGAACGAATACCGGCCGATGTTCATCAGCAAGGCACGCATCGATGGCGGCAAGGCGTTTCTTGCCCAGCATCGCGCCGAACTGGACCGTGTGCAGCAGCGCACCGGCGTACCGGCGGAAGTGATCGTGGCGATCATCGGCGTGGAAACCAGCTACGGCAAGAATGCCGGCAGCCATCGCGTGCTCGATGCGCTGTACACCCTGGCCTTCTATTACCCGCGCAGTGGCGACCCGGCCAAGCTGGAGCGCGAAGTGCGCCGCGAGCTGTTCTTCCGCGATGAACTGGCCAAGCTGTTCGAGCTGGGTCGCGAGGAAAAGCTGGACATCACCACGCTCAAGGGCAGCTATGCCGGTGCGATGGGCATGGGCCAGTTCATGCCCTCCAGCTACCTGGATTACGCCGTGGACGGCAATGGCGATGGTCGTCGTGACCTGTTCACCAGCTACGACGACGTGTTCTCGTCCATCGCCAACTACTTCGTGAAGAAGGGCGGCTGGGTGCGCGGCGGCCAGGTTGCCGTGCCGGCCACGCTCGCCGCCGGCCGCGAGGAGTTCAACCCGACCGAGTGGATGCCCACCTGGTCGCTGGCCGACCTGGCCCAGCGCGGCTACCAGCCCAGCGCGCCGGTGCAGCCCGGTGCCGCTGCTACCCCGATCACCCTTGAAGGCAGCACCGGCAAGCAGTACTGGCTGGGCTTCCAGAACTACTACGCAATCACCCGCTACAACCTCTCGAAGATGTACGCGATGGCCGTGTTCCAGTTGTCGCAGGCCATTGCCGGACAGGAGCTGCCCCCGGCATGAACATCAGATGGCTGGTCCCTGGATTGATCGTCCTCGCGCTGGCCGCCTGCAGCAGCGCGCCGAAAAAGCCGGCGACCGCCGGCCACGGTGGCAAGCCGTCCGGCACGGTTGTGCAGGGCAAGGGCGGGCGTCCGGCGCATTGTCCGGAGGGCTCGCCGTACGCGGCGGCCACCGAGGACCTGTCCACCCGTGGCAACTACACCGCCGGTGGCCTGTACAAGCCCGGCGTGAAAGACACCACGCCCAGTTACGTGCCCAACGTGGCCTGTATTCCCGAGCCGGTGGTGACCAATGAGGATCGCTCGGCGATCGGCAACAAGTCGCCCTACGTGGTGCTGGGCAAGCAGTACAAGGTGCTCGACGACACCCGCAACTACGTTGAACGCGGCACCGCTTCGTACTACGGCGCCAAGTTCCATGGCCGCCTGACCTCCAACCGCGAGGTCTACGACATGTACCAGTTCACCGCTGCGCACAAGACCCTGCCGCTGCCCAGCTTCGCCCGCGTGACCAACCTGGACAACGGCGAATCGGTGATCGTGCGCGTCAATGATCGTGGCCCGTTCCACGATGGCCGCGTGGTCGATCTCAGTTACGCCGCCGCTGTGCGCCTGGGCATCACCCAGCGCGGTACCGGCAACGTGGAAGTGCGCGCAGTGCAGCCGGGTGAAACCAACCTGATGGCGCAGAAGCCGTCGCGCCGCGAACGCCGTGCTGCTGAAGCGGCTACGGCTACCGCTGCCGTTGCCAGCGCACGCCCCGCACCCGCCGCACGTGCGGTTGCCGACAGCGACATCGATCGACTGGTCAAGCGCCTGCCGGCCGACGCCGCGCCCGAGCGCGGCCAGCCGGCTACCACCCAGGCCGCTGTCAGCACGATGCCGGAAGTGGCGGTCAGCAGCCTGCCGCCCAGCGCACCCGCATCGCGTCCGGCAGCGCCGGTCGTGGCCACCGCCATGCCGCGCAGCCCGGCCCCGGCCAGCAGCCCCAGCCTGTCGCAGAAGGTGGTGGGCGCGGTGATGCTGCAGGTCGCCAGCTTCTCCAACCGCGACAACGCCAACCGGGCGATGGGCCAGCTCAACGCTGCCGGCATCGTCGGTGCCACCATCAGCGACATCGCTGCCGGTGGTCGTACCCTGTGGCGCCTGCGGGTACCCGCCAGCGACCATGCCAGCGCGGCGGAACTTGCCGGGCGCATCTCGGGTCTGGGCTTTGGCTCGCCACAGATCGTCAAGGACTGATTCCGCCCGGGCCGGTGCTGCCGGCCCTTGCCACCTCGGCCTTACAATGGCCACCTCGCCCCATCCTTCATTTTCCGGCCGTCCCCTGGAGCCTGCTGTCCCATGAATTTCCGTTCCGCCGCCACTGCCCTGGCCGCCACCCTGGTGGTGGGCCTGGCCTCCGCCCAGACGCCGCTGCCGACCCCGGCCACCCCGGCGCCTGCCGCCGCTGCTGCCCCCGCCACCGTGGCCACGCCGCCGGCGCCTGCACCCAGCGTTTCCAAGGCCTGGGTGCTGATGGACTACGCCACCGGCCAGGTGCTGGCAGGCGAGAACATCAACGAACAGCTGGCCCCGGCCAGCATCACCAAGGTGATGACGTCGTACGTGATCGCCGCCGAGGTCAAGAACGGCAAGGTCCGTCCCGATGACCAGGTGATGATGAGCGAACGCGCCTGGCGCGAAGGTGGTGCCGGCACCGACGGCAGCTACAGCGGCTTCCCGGTCAACCAGACCGCGCGCCTGGAAGACATGGAAAAGGGCATGGCGATCCAGTCCGGCAATGACGCCGCGATCGCCCTGGCCGAGCACGTGGCCGGCAGCGAAGAAGCCTTCGCTTCGCTGATGAACAGCTACGCCGCCAAGATCGGCATGAAGAACTCGCACTTCGTGAACGCCCACGGCCTGACCGCCCCGGGCCATCACAGCAGCGCCTACGACCTGGCCCTGCTGGGCCGCGCGATGGTGCGCGACTACCCGGAAACCTACGCGTACAACAAGATCAAGGAATTCCAGGTCGGCACCATCAAGCAGCCCAACCGCAATCTGCTGTTGTGGCGCGATGGCAGCGTGGACGGCATCAAGACCGGCCACACCTCCGAGGCCGGCTACTGCCTGATGAGCTCGGCCCAGCGCGGTGACCAGCGCCTGGTCGCGGTGGTGCTGGGCGGCGCGTCGGAAAAGCAGCGCGCCGATGACAGCCTGGCCCTGTTGAACTGGGGCTTCCGCTTCTTCGAGACCCACCGCCTGTACGAGCCGGGCAAGGCCGTGGCCGAGCACAAGGTATGGAAGGGCACCACTGACAAGGTGCAGCTGGGCGTGGCGCAGCCGATGCTGGTCAGCGTGCCGCGCGGTCGCTACAACGACCTGAAGCCGAGCATCGACGTGCCCAAGACCCTGGAAGCGCCGTTCACCGCTGGCCAGCAGATCGGCACCGTCAAGGTCACCCTGGATGGCAAGCTGGTGGCCGAAGCGCCGCTGGTGGCTGTGGCCGCCGTCGAGCAGGCCGGCTTCTTCAAGCGCCTGTGGGACAGCTTCTGGATGTGGTGGGAATCGGAATGATCCGCAGCCTGCTGCGGTGAATGGAAAAGGCCGGCGAATGCCGGCCTTTTTCGTAGGGTTCCGCCGGGCATGGCCCGGCGCTACCGATGATCGGGTAGCGCCGGGCCATGCCCGGCGGACGCAGCCCCTCGCTTACAGCGAGCGATTCAATCCGGTGTGCCGACCAACGGTCGGCACCTACCCGCTTCACCATCAGCCCCTCGCTTACAGCGAGCGGCTGATGGTGAAGCTGCCGAACACCGGGGCTTCGCGCTGGCCATTGAACTCGCGGGTGCTGTGGTAGCGGGCTACCGCGAATTTCCAGCGGCCGCGCATCACTGCCACGCCGTAACCGCCGTAGGCGACCACGTGGCGCTTGTCCACGCTGTGGCTGTTGCGGAACGTGTTGCCGTCCAGGGTGATATCGCGGATCACCCACGCCGCATCGGTGGTGGCGAACATGTGCCACGACCAGCCACTGGGCTTGCCACCCCGGGTCGGCGCGGTGTTCTCGCCGGCCGGGCGCAGCGGGGTGCTGCCGAAATCGTCGGGAAGCTTCCAGCCGAAACGCACTTCGCCGCCGACGTTGGCCTTGGTTTCCAGGTTGCCGATCGAGCCGCCGTAATGGCTGATCGCATCCCAGCCCCAGCCGTCGGCATTGATGCTGGCATCGCCCGGCCAGCGGCGCATGCGCTCGTGGGTCAGCATGAACACCGGTTCGTTGTGCAGCTGGTTGTCCCAGCCCTGGAATTTCTCATCACCCAGCACGTCGTGCACCGCGTTCTGCACCTGCCGGCCCTGCGCCCACGGGCCCACCACGCCCAGGGTCAGCTGGGTGGTCTGCAGGTGGTCGCCGCTGCGTGCGTTGTAGCCGAAGCTGGCCACCAGCACGCCCGCATACGGGCGGTCGTCTTCGATCAGGTCCTTCCGGGTGAAATCGGTGGGGGTGAAGATGCCCTGGGCCAGGCTGAAGATCATGTTCTGCTGTTCGAACCTGCCCGGGTGCAGTGCCTCCAGGTGGCTGTTCACCCAGCGCGCCAGGCGCGGCAGGCACGGGTCGTCGGTGTAATCGACCAGATTGGGCGAGACCAGGGTCAGCTGGGCGCCGTTGGTATAGCCCTGGTCCTGGTGGCGGCCGCCGAACAGGTCGTTGTCGACGCGGAAATTGACCTGCGGCGGATGCTCGCGCATCGCGTCCGGGCCGCATTGCTCGGCTGCGTAGGCGGAAAGGGGGAGGGCGGTGGCCAGCAGGCCGGACAATCCAAAGGATGCGAGGTAGCGCATGGATGGGATGATCATCGGGAAGGGGGCTTTTGTCTGTCGTTTTATGCAACGACACGGTACTCCCGGCGCTGTGATGGAACGAGCGCGCTGGGATCACTTGTCTGTTCCGAAAACAACATTGTCTGATCGATACAATCGGTTACCGCAGGTGAAGCCGCAGCGATGGGGCAGGGGCCCTGGGAGGTGGGTCCCAGCCTGAATGGATGTTCAGCTGCAACGCAGCGGCCCGCCCGCAGTGCCGCCGGCTTACATGAATACTCTTGGGTTTGTTGCCCTGCGGCCCGATAATGGGCGCATGGAAATCAAGTCCGACAACCCCGAACACGGCTTCCAGTTCCCCGGTCAGTTCGAGCTCAGCGCGATGGGCCCGGCCAACCGCGGCCTGGAGCATGAACTCCCCCGCCTGCTGCTGGCTGCTGGCGTTGACGTGGTGAACGAGCGCATCAGCTGGAAGCATTCGTCCAACGGCAAGTACGTCTCGGTGCGCCTGGTCTTCCGGGCCGAGAACCGTGAACAGTACGACGTGGCCCACCAGGCCCTGCGCGACCACCCGGAAGTGAAGTGGACGGTGTAGCCGTCAGCTGTCCTGCCGAAGCGGCTGCCCCCGAGGCGCGCCCGCCGCGCCCGGCGGTAGTGCGTGACCTGGGGCGCCAGGCCTACGAGCCGGTCTGGCACGCCATGCAGCGTTTCACCGACCAGCGCGACGATGACACGCTGGACGAGCTGTGGGTGGTCGAGCACGATCCGGTGTTCACCCTGGGCCAGGCCGGCAAGGTCGAACACGTGCTGGCGCCGGGTGAGATCCCGGTGGTCCACGTCGATCGCGGTGGCCAGGTGACCTACCACGGCCCCGGCCAGATCGTGATCTATCCGCTGCTGCGGCTGCCGCGGCTGGGCATCGGCGTGCGCGACTACGTATGCCGCATCGAGCAGGCCATCATCGATACCCTGGCGGAATGGAACATCGGTGCCGAACGGCTCGATGGCGCCCCGGGCGTCTACGTCGGCGGCGCCAAGATCGCCGCGCTCGGCATCCGCGTGCGGCGCGGCTGCACCTTCCACGGCCTGGCCTTCAACGTGGCCATGGACCTCGATCCTTTCCACCGCATCAACCCCTGTGGTTACGAGGGGTTGCAGGTGACCACGGTGCTAGACTTGGGCGGTCCGTCCGGGATGGACGCCGTCAAGCCGGTGCTGCTGGACCACCTGGCCCGCCAGTTCGGCCTGCTGCTGCAGCCCGTGCCTGAACTGCCTGATCTCTCTGCGGCCGCCTGACCGCCCCCGGAAACGCCATGACTGAAACCACTGCCCGCACCATTCCCCTGCAGATCGTGCAGGCCGAGCTTCCGTCCACCGCGCCGTTGCAGGCCGGGGTCAAGCAGATGGGTGGGGACAAGATCAACCGTTCGCCGGTGCAGTTCGCCGACGTGCCGGTGCTGCGCAAGCCCTCCTGGATCCGCGTGCGCATTCCTTCGGGCAATGCCGTGCAGAACCTGAAAGCCAAGCTGCGCGAGAACCGCCTGGTGACCGTGTGCGAGGAAGCCAGCTGCCCGAACATCCACGAATGCTTCGGCCACGGCACCGCCACTTTCATGATCCTGGGCGAGGTCTGCACCCGCCGCTGCTCGTTCTGCGACGTGGCACACGGCCGGCCGAAGCCGCCCGATGCCAACGAGCCGGCCAGCCTGGGCCAGACCGTGGCCGACATGGGCCTGAAGTACGTGGTGGTGACCAGCGTCGACCGCGATGACCTGCGCGACGGCGGTGCCCAGCACTTCGTCGACTGCATCACCGCCATCCGCCAGAAGTCGCCGGGCACCCGCATCGAAGTGCTGACCCCGGATTTCCGCGGCAAGGGCCGCATGGAGCGCGCACTGGAGATCCTCGCGCAGAACCCGCCGGACGTGTTCAACCACAACATCGAAACCGTGCCGGACCTGTACCGCAACGTGCGCCCGGGTGCCGATTACCAGTGGTCGTTGAACCTGCTGAAGAACTTCAAGGCGCAGCACCCTGACGTACCGACCAAGTCGGGCATCATGCTGGGCCTGGGCGAAGACTTCGAACAGATCAAGGCCACCATGCGCGACCTGCGTGCGCACAATGTGGACATGATCACCATCGGCCAGTACCTGCAGCCGACCGCGCACCACCACCCGGTGCTGAAGTACTGGACCCCGGACGACTACAAGGCGCTGGAAGTCTACGGTTACGAGCTGGGCTTCAGCCACGTGGCCTCCGGCCCGATGGTGCGCTCGTCGTACCACGCCGACGTACAGGCCAAGGGCGCCGGCGTCCAGTAAGCGGTTGCGCGATGCGCGCTACCGCTTCCCACGGTGTGCTGCGCACACCGTGGGCCCCGGCTTACCACCACCCACACCCCCGCCGCTTCGCGGCCGCCCCCTGACTCAGGGGGCTTGCAACCCGACGGCCTCCGTAACCTGATAGACGTCACCGCAAGGTGGGCCGCTCTTCAGCCATTCACAATTTGCTACACCGGCCCCGCTAGGCTGGTTTTCCACTGGAAGTGGACGGGTGACAAACCCGGCAACTTTCGGCACTGTCGTGGTGTCTGAACACCCTGCAGTCTCCCCCTTGGCAAGGCGCCTTCGAGCACGTCAATGAAATTCAAAGCCCCCGCATTCCTGATGGCCCTGGCGCTGGTTGCGCCGTTGGCGCTGGCGGCCAAGGCCGACTCGCCGGCGTTGCCGGCGGCGGCTACCGCCGATCAGGTGACCACCTCCAAGCTGGTCTACGGCCTGTTGTCCGACAGCCGCTACGCCTATCGCCCGCGTGCGCTCGATGAAGCCACCTCCAAGGATGTGTTCAAGCGCTACCTGGAGACACTGGACGGCGGCAAGCAGTACTTCACCCAGGCCGACATCACCCGCTTCGCACCGTTCCAGGCCGGCATTGCCAATGCCATCCGCGGCGGCGAGCTGGAGCCGGCCTTCCAGGTGTTTGCGGTCTACAAGCAGCGCGTCGGCGAGCGCGTGGCCTATGCGCGCAAGCTGCTGAAGCAGGAACCGGATTTCACCACCGACGAGCGCTTCGAGTACGACCGCAAGGACGTGCCGTGGGCAGCGTCCAACGCCGAGCTCGACGAGCTGTGGCGCAAGTCGGTGAAGAATGACTGGCTGCGCCTGAAGCTGGCCGGCAAGAAGTCCGATGACATCCGCAAGACGCTGGACAAGCGTTACGCCACCCTGGAAAAGTCGGTCAACGAGCTGAAGGGCGAAGACACCTTCCAGTTCTTCATGAACGCCTACACCAGCGCGGTTGATCCGCACACCGATTACTTCACCCCGCGCACCGCCGAGAACTTCAATCAGGCGATGTCGCTGTCGCTGGAAGGCATCGGCGCGCAGCTGCAGCGCCAGGACGACGTGGTGGTGATCCGCGAGATCATCGCCGGTGGTCCGGCGGCCGTGGACGGCACGCTGAAGCCGGGTGACCGCATCGTCGGCGTCGGCCAGGGCAAGTCCGGGCTGGTGGAAGATGTGATCGGCTGGCGCATCGATGATGTCGTGGCCAAGATCCGTGGCGCCAAGGACACCCAGGTGAAGCTGGAGTTCATTCCGGCCGAAGCGGGCGTCGACGGCAAGCACCACACCCTGGTGCTGACCCGGCAGAAGGTGCGCCTGGCCGAACAGGCCGCCAAGGGCGAGACCATGACCATCCCGGCCGTCAATGGCGAGCCGGCACGCAAGGTCGGCGTGATCAAGCTGCCGACCTTCTACCAGGACTTCGAAGGCCGTCGTCGCAACGCCACCGATTACGCGTCGGCCACCCGCGACGTGGCCAAGCTGCTGGCCGGTTTCAAGACCGACAAGCTGGACGGCGTGGTGCTGGACCTGCGCAACAACGGTGGCGGTTCGCTGGATGAGGCCATCGAGCTGACCGGTCTGTTCATCGAGCAGGGTCCGGTGGTGCAGGTGCGCGAATCCGGTGGCCGGGTCACCGTCAACAGCGACCGCAACCAGGGCGTGGCATGGGACGGTCCGCTGGCCGTGCTGATCAACCGTGGTTCGGCCTCGGCGTCGGAGATCTTTGCTGGTGCCATCCAGGACTACGGCCGCGGCCTGGTCATCGGTGAAACCAGCTTCGGCAAGGGCACGGTGCAGAACATCGTTGACCTGGACCGTTGGCCGAGTGGCGAAGCCCAGCGCTTTGGCCAGGTGAAGCTGACCATCGCCCAGTTCTTCCGCATCAGCGGCAGCAGCACCCAGCACAAGGGTGTGGTGCCGGACCTGGCGTTCCCGGCCAGCGTCGATGCCACCGAGTTCGGCGAGAGCACCTACGACAATGCCCTGCCGTGGACCCGCATCGCCGCGGTGCCGCACACCCAGTACGGCAACTTCGCGCCGCTGCTGCCGAAGCTGGAAACGCGTCACGACGCGCGCATCGCCACCGACAAGGAATTCCAGTGGTGGAACGAGGACGTGGAGCAGTTCCGTACTGAAGCGGCGAAGAAGTACGTCTCGCTGAATGAAGCGACCCGACGTGCCGAGCGCGAGCGCCAGGACACCCAGCGCAAGCAGCGCCAGATCGTGCGCAAGGAACTGGGCCTGGCCCTGGACCCGCTGGCCGATGACAGCAGCGATGACGGCCTGACCGGCAACGAGCGCGACATCGTCAAGGATGCCGCCCGCGAGAAGGCCGCCGAGAAGCGTCCGGATCCGTTGCTGCGTGAATCGGCCTCGATCCTGGCCGACGCGGTGAACCTGCTGGAGGCCGACCGTCCGCTGTCGGCGCAGGTGCTGCCGCAGTCCACCGCCGCAGGCCGCTGGGCCGACTGATTGACTGAAAAAGGGGACGGAGGGATCAAGTCGTTAGTGGCACAAACGACTTGATCCTTCCGTCCCCTTTTTGCATGAACCGGGTACAACGGTGGCGGACGGGCCCGGTGTTTTCGACCCGGCGCACACGTGCAGGGGGCTACCCTCGGGGATAACGTCTTCGCAGGAGTACCCATGCGGGCCTCCCTTCTTTCTGCTTCCCTGCTGGCCGCCACCAGTGCCTTGGCATTGACCGCCTGTGGCGGCCGTGCCGCCGACAGCAGCCTGTTGCGGGAGTCCTTCGACTCCGGCGACACCTTCTCGCGCACCGTCGATGGCCGTCCGGCCGAAGCCTGCGAAGCAGCCCGGCGCACGCTGCTCAGCCAGGGCTATGCGATCGCACGCTCGGACGATGCGCAGGTGGAAGGCAACAAGAACTTCCAGCCGCGCGAGGACGACCATGAGCAGCTGGTACTGCGTATCTCGTGCGCGCCGCGTGGCAGTCAGGCGTTGGTGTTCGTCAGCGCCGTGCAGGACCGCTATGCACTGAAGAAGAGCCCGACCTCGGCCAGTGTGGGCGTGGGCGCGCTGGGCTCGGTGTCGCTGCCGTTCGGCAGCAATGACGACTCACTGGTGAAAGTGGCCAGCAGCACGATCACCGATGCCGAGTTCTATCGGCGCTTCTTCCAGCGCCTGCAGCAGTACCTGCCAGCGGCAGCGAAGCCAGAGCCGCAACCGCAACCGGCCGCGTCGCCGCAGCCTCCTGCCGGGCCTGAGCCCGAACCAGCGCCGGCAGCAACGGACCAGGGCTGAGCGTGCGCGGCAGGGTGATGGCGTGGGCCCTGCTGTTGGGCTGGCCCCTGAGCACGCTGGCCGCTACGGCCGAGTGCAGCCAAGGCCTGCTGCAGCGGCTGGGATGGCGCTTTGAAACCGCAGCGATCACCACGCCACAGGTACAGGGTGGGCCGGTGTGTACGCGTGCCTCGCTGGCCGAGGCGCAGGCGGCCGGTGATCTGCGCGTGCGTTGGCCGGGAACGCTGGCCGCGGCCGACCGGCAGGCCCTGTTGCAGCAGTTGCTGGATGACCCGGCCACGGTCTGCGCCTACGCCTTTGAACTGGGCGCTGCCGTGCAACGCGCTACGCAGGCACTGCAGGACAATGAATCCTTCCGCTTCACCGGTGTGCAGCTGGGCTGGATCGGCTTTGGCGCACGCGGTGCTCCGGCACAGGGATGGCAGCGGGTGCGCAGCTTCGGTCGTGGCTATGTGCCTGCCGCCAGCAACAGCCGCGCACTGGATGCGTTCTATACGGGCCACGTTCGCGCCGAGTGCGGCGTCGGCCGCCAGGTCGCGCAGCTGGCCACGCAGCGCGAGCTGTACGGCGATGCGGCCTTCGATGCGGAATTCGCGCCCGCCGAACTGTCCATCGGCACGTTCCTTGGCCTGCACGACACCGACAGCATCCTGCTGGGCGCGCAGGCCGGCCAGTTCATGGCCGACGGCAAGGCCGTGCGCACGTCGGCGATGGGGCGGCAGGCCTTTGTCGGGCTGCCGGCCTTCATCGAGCACGTCTTCGACAAAGGCACCTTGGACGATCTGAGCAACCAGGCGGAGAACTTCGTCGTGGTGGAGGTGGGCGAAGGCGCGGCGCAGGCACTGGCGGAGCACGGTGGCCTGGCCTGGTATGACCAGCGCAACCGTGCCCTGTGGCAGCTGGCGCAGGGCATTCCGCGTGTCGGCCAACGCTATTTCGAGCGGTTGCTGTACGAACGCGATCCAGCGCTGCGTGCGCAGCTGGCCCCGCGCTATCGTGACGTCGTGCAGCAGATGGACCAGTTGCTGGACGATCCGTTCTACCAGCAGTTCGTGATCTACGCGCACCCACGCGGTATACGTCCTGTCGGCTACCACATCATCCGCCTGCTCGACCGGAATCCGCGCACGCCGTTTTCCATCGACCTGGCGTTGCACAATCTGCATACCACGCTCTACCGGCGTTGGCGCGAGGCGCAGTTGCGCCACTGCGCAGCCACCGGCAGGCCAGGCAGCCTGACCCTAGACCCCAACTGAAGGTGAAACAATGGATATTGCAATGATCGGCCTCGGCCGGATGGGCGCCAACATGGCCCAGCGCCTGCACCGCGGTGGCCACCGCGTTGTCGGCTACGACCCGGGCGAGGGCGCCCGCCAGCGCGCCGCCGAGGCCGGCCTGGAGGTGGTTGATTCGCTGGCCGCAGCAGTGGCCGCGCTGCCGGTGCCGCGCGTGGTGTGGCTGATGGTGCCCGCCGGCGAGACCGTGGACCAGACGCTGGGCCAGTTGACCCCGCACCTGGCCGAAGGTGACATCGTCATCGACGGTGGCAACTCCAACTACCAGGACTCGATCCGTCGCGCCAAGGCGCTGGCCGAAGATGACCTGGGCTACGTGGACTGCGGCACCAGCGGCGGCGTGTGGGGCCTGCAGGAAGGCTACAGCCTGATGGTGGGTGGCGATGCAGCGGTGGTCGAACAGATCGCACCGCTGCTGCGCACGCTGGCACCGGCCGAGGACCGCGGCTGGGCGCGCGTCGGCCCTTCCGGCGCAGGCCACTTCACCAAGATGGTCCACAACGGCATCGAGTACGGAATGATGCAGGCCTACGCCGAAGGCTTCGCGTTGATGGAGCGCAAGCAGGAGATGGAACTGGACCTGGCGCAGGTGGCCGAGGTCTGGCGCCACGGCAGCGTGGTGCGTTCGTGGCTGTTGGACCTCAGCACCGAAGCACTCAAGCGCAATCCCGCGCTGGATGGCATCGCACCGTACGTGGAAGATTCCGGTGAAGGCCGCTGGACCGTCGCCGAAGCGATCGCGCTGGACGTACCGGCCCCGGTGATCACCCTGTCGCTGCTCGAACGCCTGCGTTCGCGCGAATCCAATTCGTTCACCGACCGCCTGCTGTCAGCGATGCGCAATGAATTCGGCGGCCACGCCATCAAGAAGTCGTAAGCACCGGTTTTATGTAGATCCACGCATGGCGTGGATCTACTGTGTCGACCAAGGTCGACACCCACCAAGAGCAGGCCATGCCGTGTCGACCAAGGTCGACACCCCCAAGAGCAGCGGACAACTGTCGAAGGCGGGGTGGGTCCGGTTGCGGGGGTGTCCGCGGCATGGATGCCGCGGCCAAGCCCCCAGGGATGGGTTTACGGCGTCCCCCGCAACCGGACCCACCCCGCCATCCCACGGAATGCCCGCTGTTGCTTCGGCCGTTGCCGTTGCCGTTGCCTTGGCGTCGGCAGGTGCAGGGCGCAGCCCTGCCGATCACCCCACCTGCACCCGCCGCCCTTCGCGCGCGCTATCCATCCCCGCCTGCAGCAGCCGCATCACCTGCAGCGCCTGCTGCGCGCTGACCGTCGGCTCGCCCTCACCCTGCATCGCCGCCGCGAAGTCGGCATACAGGCGCCGATAGTCGCCCGGCAGGTTGTCCACGGTGCTGCGCAGGACGTTGTCCTCCGCATCGCAGTGCAGCAGCTCGCCGTGGCGCGGATCGATACCCCATCCCGGCGCACCTGGCGCGATGCCGCGACGCAGCTGCCCCTCCTGCACGTCCAGGCCATGCTTGATCCAACTGGCCCGCGTGCCATGCACGGAAAAACGGGGGGCAGGCGCAGCGACCAGTGAACCGGCATGCACGATCGCGCGATGGCGCGGGTAATGCAGTACGGCGTGGAAATAGTCGACGCCGCTGCCGCCTTCGCGCTGCACCGCAAGGTCCGCATCGATCGCCTGCGGACAGCCGAACAGCACCAGCATCTGGTCCAGCAGGTGCGGCCCCAGGTCGTACCACAGACCGCTGCCCGGTCCGTCCTGCTCGCGCCAGCGTTCGCGCACCTGCGGACGGTAGCGGTCGAAATGTGCGTGGCATTCGGCGATGTCACCGAGCGAGCCATCGGCAAGCAGCGCCTGCAGGGTCAGGAAGTCCGCATCGAACCGCCGGTTCTGGAACACGGTGGCGATGCGTCCAGCGTCGCGCGCTGCGGCCAGCACCTGTTCGGCTTCGCGCACGCTCACGGCGAACGGTTTGTCCACCAGCACATGCTTGCCGGCGGCCAGCGCGGCGATGGCCAACGGTGCGTGCTGTTCGTTCGGCGTGGCGATGACCACCGCATCCACTGCAGGGTCATCGAAGACCTCCTGTGCGGTAGCGCGTACGTGGACGTCGCTGAAGGTGCGCAGCAGCGTATCGCGCTGCGAACTGACCACGCTGTGCAGGGCCAGCCCCGGCGTGTGCTGGATCAGCGGGGCGTGGAAGACGCGGCCGGCAAGGCCGTAGCCGATCAGGGCCAGTTGCAGTTCAGGGCGCATAGGAGGACTCCGCGCAGATCGTGAAGTGCAGGACAGGAACCTCAGGGTAAACGAGATGACTACGCGCCCGGAAGCTGAACCATTCCCGCTGCGGGTGCGCCCATTCACGTGAGCGTGACCGCAGCGCCACGCCTGCACTACAAGCACTTGGCGACACTGGGCGCACCAACCAGTAGGAGAACCAAACGATGAGCACCACGACCCGTACGCTGTTGGCTTCCGCCCTCACCCTGGGCCTGGCGCTGTCCTCCTCGGCCGCATTCGCCCAGGACGCCGCAGCGAAGAGCCCGCCGAAAACCGATCATTCGGCGATGACCCATGCAGACCGCCATGATTCCAACGAGCCGGTCACCGACAGCTGGATCACCACCAAGGTCAAGGCCGATCTGCTCGCCAGCAGCAATGTGCCGGGTACCGAAGTAAAGGTGGAGACGGTCAATGGCGTGGTCAGCCTGAGTGGCACCGTTGCCACCAAGGCCGAGCATGACAAGGCCATCGCCACCGCCAAGGGCATCAAGGGCGTGACCCGCGTTGATGCCGCCGCACTGAAGGTCAGCGCCGCCAAGCGTTGATCGACGCCGCAGGTTATCGGCAGGGGCGCTCCCACGGGGGCGCCCCTGTTTTGTGCTGTGGCGCCTGCTCGATACGTGCTGGTGGGCGCCCCGCCGAATGACCCATTGCCCCAGAGATGTGACCGGCTGCGCTATATTGCCGGTTCCGCCGTGGCCGGTCCTGCCCGGATCGCACTCCCCGGCTGAGCTGACGAGGAACTATGGCGCTGGTTTTCAGTGATGACATCTGGGATCGCTGGCGACTGCCTGCTTTGGCACTGGCAGCGGCAGCCATCATCGTGGTCCCGTGGTTGACCCTGCGCAAACTGCAGCAGGACAACGAACTGGCCATGGGCTGGGTGACCCATACCCAGCAGGTGACCGTGGCCCTGCAGCAGCTGCAGACCGACGTGCGCGACATCGAATCTGCTGCGTTGACGCTGTCCAAGGGCGTGGACGCGCCGGGCCTGCGCGAGCGCATGGGCAAGGCCAACGACATCCCCGAGCGTCTGGCCGAACTGGGCCGGATGACCCGCGACAATCCCGACCAGCTGATCCGCATCGGCCGCATCCAGTCGATGCTGGAAGGCCGGCTGGGGGTTGCGCGTGAACTGGCGAAGTCCGAGCCGAACAGCGACCAGCGCGAGCTGGTGCAGGACCTGAGCACGCGCTACCCGATCCGCGGCCTGGTGGAAGAGCTGCAGGCCAGTGAGGAAGCGCTGCTGGCCCAGCGCACCGCGCAGGCGGAGCGACAGAAGCGGCAGACCAACTTCGTGTCGTGGAGCTCGCTGCTGGTGCAGCTGGCACTGCTCGGCCTGGTGCTGTGGCTGCTGCAACGGCAGATCGGCCGCCGCCTGCAGGCAGAGCGGCAGTCGCAGCGCGCAGCGGCACGCGCGGCGTCGGTGCTGCAGACCGTGCGCGAACCGATCGTGCTGCTGGATCGCGAGCTGCGCGTGCAGCTGCACAATCCCGCGTTCTCCGAGTTGTACGGGCTGCAGGATGAGCGCGCCGACGGCCTGCTGCTGGAAGACGTAGGCGAGGGCGCGTGGCGTGACCCGGTGGTGCGCCAGCGTCTGGCCGATGTGTTGCTGCGCGGCCGCGAACTGTGGGATTTCGAACACGAACAACGCACCGTCGACGGCATGTCCCGTTACATGCTGCTCAACGCCCGGCGCATGCCGCTGCCTGACACCGACGATGAAGTGGTGCTGCTGACCGTCAGCGATGTGACCGTGCAGCGTGCGGTGCAGACACGTGTTGAAGAACTGAACCGGCAGCTGGAGGGCAAGGTTGCCCAGGTCTCGGAGGTCAACCGCGAACTGGAAGCGTTCAGCTACTCGGTGTCGCACGACCTGCGCGCGCCGCTGCGCCATGTCGCCGGTTTCTCGGACAAGCTGTCTCGCCATCTGGGCGAGGCTGCCGACGAGAAGAGCCAGCACTACCTGGGGGTGATCTCCGGTTCAGCGCGGCGCATGGCCACGTTGATCGACGACCTTCTGGTCTATTCGCGCCTGGGCCGCGTGGCGATGCGCCAGCAGACCGTGGACATGCAGTCGCTGGTGGCCGATACGCGCGCGATGCTCGACGCGAACGTGCAGAGCGAAGCCGAGAGCAGTGGCCACGCCCATCAGGTGGAGTGGAGCATCGCGCCGCTGCCGATCGTGGTGGGCGACGAAAACATGCTGCGCCAGGTCTGGCTGAACCTGCTGGGCAACGCGGTGAAGTATTCAGCCAACCGCGAGCCGGCCAAGGTCCGCGTGGACTACCAGCAGCAGCCCGATGGCGGTCATCAGTTCACGGTCAGCGACAATGGTGCAGGCTTTGACATGGCCTACGCCGGCAAGCTGTTCGGTGTATTCCAGCGCCTGCACAAGGCCAGCGACTATCCCGGCACCGGTATCGGCCTGGCCAGCGTTCGCAGGGTGCTGACCCGCCATGGCGGCCGCATCTGGGCCGAAGCCGCACCGGATGCCGGCGCCACCTTCCACTTCTATCTTCCCCCCGTGCTCGACACGGACAAACAGGGCCCCATCGCATGACGACGCTGCGCACCATCCTCCTGGCCGAAGACAGCCCGGCCGACGCCGAAATGGCGATCGATGCGCTGCAGGAAGCGCGCCTGGCCAATCCCATCGTGCACGTCGAAGACGGCGTGGAAGTGATGGATTACCTGCTGCGCCGTGGCGCCTTCGCCAGCCGCGAAGAGGGCCTGCCGGCGGTGCTGCTGCTGGATATCAAGATGCCGCGCATGGATGGCCTGGAAGTGCTGCGGCAGATCCGCGAACACGATGAGCTGAAGCGGTTGCCGGTGGTGATCCTGTCCTCCTCGCGCGAGGAAAGCGACCTGGCCCGCAGCTGGGACATGGGCGTGAACGCGTACGTGGTCAAGCCGGTGGACGTGGACCAGTTCTTCGGCGCAGTGCAGACCTTGGGCAAGTTCTGGGCACTGATCAACCAGGCTCCGGAGATCGAGTAGGCCCATGCCCCTGACCGGTCCCGCGCTCGGCGCATTGCGCATCCTGCTGGTGGAAGATTCCCCGGAGGATGCCGAGCTGATGTCCGAACAGATGCTCGATGCAGGCCTTGAGGCCACCTTCGAGCGTGTCGAGAGCGCGGACGACCTGCGCCATGCGCTGGCGCGCTTCCAGCCGGACATCGTGCTGTCCGACCTGAGCATGCCCGGTTTCTCCGGCGACGACGCGCTGCGCATCGTGCGCGATGCGTTGCCGGAGGTACCTTTCATCTTCGTCTCCGGCACCATGGGCGAGGAGAATGCGGTGGCGGCCCTGCAGAAGGGAGCCAACGACTACATCATCAAGCACCAGCCGGCGCGCCTGCCGTCGGCCGTGGCGCGCGCGGTGCGTGAGGCACGCAGCGCCATCGAGCGCTCGCGGGTGGAAACCGAGCTGATGCGCGCGCAACGGCTGGAAAGCCTGTCGTTGCTGGCCGCCGGGCTCAGCCACGATCTGCGCAACATCCTGCAGCCGCTGCTGATCATGCCGGACCTGCTGAAGGCGCGTACCGAAGATCCGCAGCTGCACCACCTGGCCGACGTGATCGCCGAATGCGGTCGCCGTGGCCATGAGATGGCCGAATCGATGCTGTCGTTCGTGCGCGGTTCGCGCAAGGCCAGCGAACGCATCCACATCGATGACCTGTTCCAGGCCGTGGCGCTGCTGTTGCGCAGCAACGTGCCCGATGGCGTCCGCCTGGACCTGGTGGTCGAGGATGAGGGGCTGGTGGTCGATGCCAACTACACCGAGCTGCAGCAGGTGTTGTTGAACCTGGCGCTCAACGCGATCCAGGCGATGCCCCAGGGTGGCAACCTGAGCCTGACCGCCAGCCATGGTGGCCAGCGCGATGGCGAGGACTGGCTGCGCATCGCGGTGGTCGATGAAGGCACCGGCATGGATGCGGACACGTTGTCGCACCTGTTCAACCCGTTCTTCACCACCAAGGCCGATGGCACCGGGCTGGGCCTGATTTCCTGCAAGCGCATCGTTGAAGGTGCCGGTGGCAGCATCCACGTCGACAGCCAGCTGGGGCGGGGCACCTGCTTCGAGCTGCGCTTGCCGATGCATGCCAGCGCCGAGGGCGGCGAACCGATCGAACAGCTCGTGGCACTGGGCAGTGGCCAGTCGATCCTGGTGGTCGATGGGGAAGCCACCCGCCTGTCGCTGTTGGGCAATGCACTGTCCAGCCAGGGCTATCAGCTGCAGTTGGCCTCCGATGGCCCGGCTGCGCTGCGCTGGATGCAGCAGGAGGCGATGCCGGCGCTGGTGATTGCCGATGCCGGCTCCAAGCTGTTGTCGGCCAGCCAACTGCTGGGCGAAATGGCCACGCTCGGCTACCGCGGCCCGGCACTGGTGCTGGAAGACGCTGCCGGGGAGATGCCCGAAGATGTGTTCCCCGCTGGCATCGAGGTGCACCTGCTGCGCAAGCCGCTGCAGATGCAGCAGGTCTTCCGCGCGGTGGCCGACGCGCTGGGCTGAAACAGGGGTAGTGCCGGCCGCTGGCCGGCATCTGCGTGTGGTCGGATCATTGCGGTTGCCGGCCAGCGGCCGGCACTACCGGTCCTGGGGTTCCCACGGGAACCGCGGCAGGCTTTCCACCGCCTGTTCCAGCCGTCGCGACCAGTTCTGGTGGATGTCGGCATACAGCGGCGAATCGGCGCCCAGCCGCAGCTGCTGGCTGATCCGCAGTTCGCCGGCGCGCAGCAGCGCCAGGTCGACCGGCAGGCCCACCGACAGGTTGGAACGGATGGTCGAATCCAGCGAGACGATCGCCGTGCGTGCGGCATCTTCCAGGCGCGTGGACGGGGTCAGGATGCGGTCCAGGATCGGCTTGCCGTACTTGGACTCACCGATCTGCAGATAGGGCGTCTCCGGCGAGGCGGCAATGGCGTTGCCCAGCGGATAGACCATGTACAGGCCAGGCTGTTCACCGGCAATCTGTCCACCGAAGATCAGCGTCGCCTGGGTGTTCACCCCGTCGTGGCCATGCTCGGTGTGCTGGCTCTGTACCTGGCTGTCCACCAGCAGGGAGCCGACGTAGGCCGCAGCCTCGAACAGATGGGCCATGTCGCGCAGGTTCGGCGTGCGCCGCTCCTCGGCATCGCGCTTCAGCCGCGACACCAGCAACTGGGTCGTGGCCAGGTTGCCAGCGGCCATCACCACATAGGCGGCCTGGCCGGGATATTCGAACACGTGCAGTTTGCGGTGCACGCGGACATCGTCCAGCGCGGCATTGGTGCGGGTGTCGGCGGCGAAGACCAGGCCCTCGTCCACCTCGATTCCAACGCAATAGGTCATGTCGGTGCCCTATCATATGCGTCCCGGATTGTAGGCAGGCCGTTGTGACGATGGCATGCCCGCGCTCCACCTGATTGCCGTCACCGGAACCGCATGACCACCGTGCTCCTGAGCCTGGGCAGCAACGTCCATCCCCGCCGCTACCTCCACGCTGCGGTGGCGGCCCTGCGCGAGCGCTTTGGCGCGCTGCAGGTGTCTGCCGCCTACCGCACCGCTGCCGTCGGTTTCGACGGCCCGGCCTTCCTCAACAACGGCGTTGCCCTCGAGACCGACCTGCCGCTGCAGGAACTGGATGACTGGCTGCATGCGCTGGAAGATGCGCATGGTCGTGACCGCAGCGGCCCGCGCTTCTCCGACCGGACCCTGGACGTCGATGTGGTGTTCTATGGCGACCTGGTGGTGGAGGGCCCCGGCCATCTGCGTATTCCGCGCCCGGAACTGAAGCATGCCTTCGTGCTGAAGCCGCTGGCTGACATCGCCCCGGACTTCGTCGATCCGGTCAGCGGCCTGGACCTGGCCACGCTGTGGCGCGCGCACAAGCAGTTTGGTGAAGCGTTCGAGGTCGTGGACCTGGAATGATGGGTTGTTGTTGCCGCTGCGCTCGCCGGGCATGGCCCGGCGCTACCGGTAGTGCCGGGCCATGCCCGGCAACATTTCAGCTGACCGTACGCCCACCATCCACGCGCAACGTGTGGCCGGTGACGAAGCTGGCCTCGGCCGCCAGCCAGTAAACCGCTTCGGCGATTTCTTCGACGGTGCCGATCCGCGCCAGCGGCGTGCGCGCCAGCAGCGCCTCGCGGGCGAAATCGTCCTTGCCCTGTTCCGGCCACAGGATCGCACCGGGTGCCACCGCGTTCACCCGCACCTTCGGCGCCAGTTCCAGCGCCAGCGAGCGGGTCGCCATTTCCAGCGCGGCCTTGGCCATCGTGTAGGCAATGTGGTCGCGCATCGGGTCAGTGCCGTGCAGATCGGTCAGGTTGACGATGCAGCCGTGCTGGCGGCGCAGGTAAGGCGCGGCGGCCTGGGCCAGCAGCAGCGGCGCGCGCGCGTTGACCGCGTACAGCTCGTCCATCGCCTCGGCGGTGACCTGGCCGAGCGGGGTGGGGAAGAAATTGGAGGCGTTGTTGACCAGCGCATCCAGGCGGCCGAAGTGGGTGACCGCCTGCTCGACCAGATCGGCCAGGGCATCGGCGTCGCGCAGGTCGGCCTGCAACGCCAGCACGCTGCCGGGGCGCTCGTTGTCCAGGTTGAAGGCGGCCTGCTGCAGTTCGGCGCTGGAGGTATGGGCGTGCAGCACCACCGACCAGCCACAGGCGTGGAACTGGCGGGCGATGGCCGCGCCGATCCGGCGTGCGCTGCCGGTGATCAGGGCCACGGGGGCGGTGTCACTCATCGAGGGTCCTCCAAGGCTCGGCTATCCTGTGCACCATTGTCACCGCATTCGAAGACGCCATGCAGCCTACCTTCCCCCTGCCCGAAGCCGATGCCCTGGCCCACAGCGATCAACTGGCCGCCGCCCTGCGTGCCGAGATCCTCGCACAGGGGGGGGCGATGCCGTTCTCCCGCTTCATGGAGCTGTGCCTGTACACGCCGGGCTGGGGCTACTACAGCGCCGGTGCCAGCAAATTCGGCGGCAGCGGCGATTTCACCACCGCACCGGAACTCGGCAGCCTGTTCGCCGGCAGCGTGGCCAATGCACTGGCGCCGGTGTTCGGCCAGCTCGATGCGCACGCACGGATGCTGGAACTGGGCGGCGGTACCGGCGCCTTCGCCGAGGCGGTGCTGCTGCGCCTGGCCGAGCTGGAGGCGCTGCCGGCCCGCTACGCGATCCTCGAGCCCAGTGCGGACCTGCGCCAGCGCCAGCAGGAGCGCCTGCAGCAGAACCTGCCGCCCGAACTGGCCGGCCGGGTGGAATGGCTTGATCGTCCGTTCGAGGACGACTGGGACGGCGTGGTGTTCGCCAACGAGGTGATCGATGCGCTGCCGACACCGCGCTTCCTCATCAAGGACGGCGAGGTATACGAGGAAACCGTCGAACTGGACGGGCAAGGCAACTTCATCCGTGGCGCGCAGCCGGCCGACCTGCTGCTCAACGGCGCGGTGCGTCATCTCGAGCGCTACCTGGAAAAGCCCTTTGCCGACGGCTACCGTTCCGAAGTTCTGCCGCAGCTGCCGTTCTGGCTGCAGGCGGTGGCCGGTGGCCTGCGGCGCGGCGCGATGTTGTTCGTGGACTACGGCTACAACCGTGGCGAGTTCTACCAGGAAGAACGCGATGACGGCACCGTGCGCGCGTTCTACCGTCACCACGTGCACAACGAGATCCATCGTTGGCCGGGCCTGCAGGACATCACCGCATCGGTCGATTTCACTGCCATGGCCGAGGCCGGCCTGCATGGCGGATTTGAATTGGCTGGGTACTGCAGCCAGGCCAGTTTCCTGCTCGGCAACGGCCTGGACCAGGTACTGACCCTGGCCGAGGAGCGCACCGATGAAGTGGGCCGCATCCAGTTGCGCGACCAGGTGAAGAAGCTGACCCTGCCAACGGAGATGGGCGAGCGTTTCCAGGCCATTGGCCTGCAGCGCGACGTCGATTTCGAACCGGCCTTCGAACTGGGCGACCTGAGCTGGCGCCTGTGAGTGCAGCGTTGCCGGTGATCAAGCCGCTGCGGCGGCCACGACTGTGGACCGCGTTGTGGGTGTTGGCGGTGCTGACGGTGATCGTGGTCTGCCTGATTCCGCCGCCGCCGATCCCGCTGCCGGAAAACAGCGACAAGGGCGAGCATTTCCTGGCTTATTTCATCCTGGCTGGCAGCGCGGTGCAGTTGTTCCGGCGTGGCCGCCCGCTGCTGTGGGTGGGTGCTGGCCTAGTGCTGATGGGCGTCGGCATCGAGTTCGCGCAGGGCGCGTTGACCAGCAACCGCATGGCCGATCCGATGGATGCGGTGGCCAATACCGTTGGCGTGTTGGCGGGGATGGCTACCGCATTGACCCCGCTGCGCGACATGCTGCTGCGCTGGCGGGGGTAAGGCAGCCAGGCATGGCCTGGCTCTACTCTGGATCCACATCGCGTGTGGCTGAAACTTTCAGATGCGCGTAGATGCCCAGTAGATCCACGCCATGCGTGGATGAATCTCGCCGGCGGCACCCAAGGTTGGCGTCTACCAAAGGCAGCCAGGCGTGGCCTGGCTCTACGGCAGATCCACGCCATGCGTGGATGAAACCGCCGGCGCCAACCAAGGTTGGCGTCTACCAAAGGCAGCCAGGCATGGCCTGGCTCTACGGTAGATCCACGCGATGCGTGGATGAATCTTCCCGGCGCCAACCAAGGTTGGCGTCTAACAAAGGCAGCCAGGCGTGGCCTGGCTCTACGGCAGATCCACGCCATGCGTGGATGAAACCGCCGGCGCCAACCAAGGTTGGCGTCTACCAAAGGCAGCCAGGCATGGCCTGGCTCTACTGTAGATCCACGCCATGCGTGGATGAATCTCGCCGGCGCCAACCAAGGTTTGCGTCTACCAAGGCAGCCAGGCATGGCCTGGCTCTACAGTAGATCCACGCGATGCGTGGATGGATCTCGCCGGCGCCAACCAAGGTTGGCGTCTACCAAAGGCAACCAGGCATGGCCTGGCTCTACGGTAGATCCACGCGATGCGTGGATGGATCTCGCCGGCGCCAACCAAGGTTGGCGTCTACCGAAGTCAGCCAGGCATGGCCTGGCTCTACAGTAGATCCACGCCATGCGTGGATGAATCTCGCCGGCGGCAACCAAGGTTGGCGTCTACCAAGGCAGCCAGGCATGGCCTGGCTCTACAGTAGATCCACGCCATGCGTGGATAGATCTCGGCGGCGCCAACCAAGGTTGGCGACTACCAAGGCAGCCAGGCATGGCCTGGCGCTACGGTAGATCCACGCCATGCGTGTCCGCCGTTATTTCCCCAGCGTCACCTCATCCAGCACCCACATCGCCGGGCGCGTGTCGCCGGTGAAGTTGATGCACAGATCGCCCGTGCCCGAGGTGCCCTTCGGCAAAGCCGCACGCAGGGTCACGAAGCCGTCGACATCGGTCTGCGCCGGCAGCGGCACCTGCGCCAGGACCTTGCCGGTGCAGTCACCGCGACGGATCAGCATTTCGCCGTGCGCGCTCCGGGCCTTTTCGAAGCGACGCTTCGGCTCGTCGTGGGCCAGCTGGAAGTAGTACGGAATGCGGCCTGCGCGCACTTCCACGCTGCCGATGCCATCCAGCTGTGCCTGCGGCCAACGCCAGCACGGCTGGAAGATGTCAACGGTGAACACCGCACGCGCACCTTCGCGCGGACCATCATCTTCCAGGCGCAGTACCAAGCCCTTCTCGCCGACGCAGCTGCGCAGTGCTTCGCTGTGCCGCGACAGCAGCGACTGCGCGGTGTACGCCGCCACCGTCGGCTTCGCAGCCAGCGGCTGGCCCTGGTAGAAGGCGGCAGCCTGCACCGTCGCCGGCAGCGTGGACGTCAGTGGCTGCTGGTACAGCGGCGACTGTGCCGTCACCGGCTTGCCGTTGCTGCTGTAGCGCACTTCATAGCCCAGTGGATTGGCCAGCGACACGGTCACCGTGTTCGCCGCGCGGTCATCGGTGTAGGCCACGCCTACTTCGAACGGCGTCTGCGCGTAGGCCAGGCCCCAGGCCCGATAGCGCTGCAGCTGCGAGGGCAGGCGGGCCAGGAAGTCGCGGAAATCACGATGCTCCGGCGTGCTCCAGCCGGTCTCGGCCACGGCGGCCAGGCGCGGGAACAGGTTGTGCTGCAGACGCGCGTAAGTGCGCGTGTGCTCGGTGAACATGTTCGCCTGCAGGCCGAGGATGTGCCCGCGCTTGTCGGCGGCCAGTTCGGCCGGCACCGGTTCGTAATTGTAGAGCTTGGCCAGGTTCACCTGCGTCGGCCGGCCCGGCGGTTCGTTCGGCGAGGACGTCTGCAGGTAATCCAGGTACAGGTGGCTGACCGGCGACATCACCACATCGTGGCCGGCGCTGGCCGCAGCAAGGCCGCCTTCGGTGCCGCGCCAGGACATTACCGTGGCCTGCGGCGGCAGGCCGCCCTCAAGGATTTCGTCCCAGCCGATCAGGCGACGGTCGTGTTGTTCCAGGAAGGTTTCCAGGCGCTTGATGATGTGGCTCTGCATGGCCATCTCATCCTTGATGCCGAGCGCGCGCATGCGCTGCTGCACCCGTTTTGATGCTTCCCACTGGTCCTTCACCGCCTCGTCGCCACCCACATGCACATACCTGGCCGGGAACAGCTGGATCACTTCTTCCAGCACGTTTTCCAGGAAGGTAACGGTGCCGTCCTCGACGTTGAACAGGTTCGGGAACACGCCCCATTCGCTCAACGGCTTCAACGGCGTGTCGATCGTACCCAGTTCCGGATAGGCGGCGATGGCAGCGGTGGCGTGGCCGGGTACATCGATCTCCGGAATGACCTGGATATGCAGCTTGGCGGCGTAGGCGATCACTTCGCGGATCTGGTCCTGCGTGTAGAAGCCGCAGTACGGATGCTCCTTGCCACTGACCGGATCGATGCCGCCATCACCGGCCGGAAGGCGGCAGCTGCCGACTTCGGTGAGCTTCGGGTAGCGCTTGATCTCCATGCGCCAGCCCTGGTCGTCGGTCAGGTGCCAATGGAAAGTGTTGAGCTTGTGCGCGGCCATCGCATCGAGCACGCGCTTGATCTCGTCCAGGCTCTGGAAGTGCCGCGCCGAGTCGAGCATGAAGCCACGCCAGCTGAAACGCGGCGCATCCTGGATCTGCACGGCCGGCAGCACGCCGTTGCTGCCGCCGGTGGCGAGCTGGGCCAGGGTGGTGGCGCCGTAGAACAGGCCGGTCTCGTTGCCGGCCTGCACCAGCACGCCCTGCGCGGTGCTTTCCAGCGTGTAGCCCTCGCCGCTGTCGCGGAAGGTCGGCACGATCTGGAAGCGGATGCTGTTGCCCTTGGCGGCGGCCTTGCCGTTGGCCACGGCCAGTCGCGGCCCCCCACTGCGCGCCAGCAGGTCGGCGAACTGTGCGGCCACGCGCTGTGCGGCTTCGCCATCGGCATGCAGCACGGTAGTGGCGCCCACGGTGATGCCCGCGCCGTTGCCGCGCTGCACGTTGGCCGGTGCGGGAATCAACATCAGGCTGCCGGCGCGCAGCTGCGGGCCAGGGCCGGTATCGAGTGCCGGGGCATCGGCGGCCAGTGCCGGCAGCACAGGCAGGGCGGCCAGCAGGCTGCCCAGCAACAGAAGGCTGCGCATCCTGGCGCGGGTGGGCTTCGTCATCGGAAGGACTCCTTGGATCGGGTGCGATGTTCGCTATACATGAAAAACGCCGGGCCCGGAATGACCCAGGCCCGGCGTGCGTGCACGACTCGGCGATGAGGCTGCCGCTGGATCAGTACTTGAAGCGGAAGTTCAGGTAGTACTGGCGACCGTTGCTGTAGAACGAGGTCGGAATGGCCGCGGTCTGGTAGTACTTGTAGGTCGGGTTGTTGAGGTTCAGGCCATCCAGGCTGATGCTCAGCCAGTCGGTGGCCTTGAAGCTCAGCGACGCCGACAGCGTGCCGAAGTCATCCTGGTAGTACGGGTTGGTGCCCGACAGGCTGATCAGGAACGAGGAACGGTGGGTATAGCTGACCCGTGCACCGAAGCGCTCGTTCTCGAAGTACGCGCCCACGTTGTAGGTGTTCTTCGAGGTGCCCAGCAGGTTGTGCGAACCATCGGACCAGGTGTGCGCGGTCGTGCCGTTGGCGTAGGTGTAGTTGGCGTTGACGCCGAAGTATTCGCCGATCGGCTGCTCGTAGGCCACTTCCACGCCGGTGACCTTGCCGTCGGCATTGATCGGGGTGGAGATCTGGTAGGTCTCAAGCTGGTTGGTCAGTTCGCTGTACAGCTGGCGCGAGACGACGTCGAAGGCGATGTAGTCCTTCAGGTCCATGTGGTAGGCGCCGATCGACAACAGGCCGCGCGGCATGAAGTACCACTCCAGGTTGGCATCCAGGTTGGTGGACAGGGTCGGCTTGAGGTTCGGGTTGCCGCCGCCACCGGTCCGGTTCAGGTCGGAACCGTACGAGGACGCGCCCAGTGCCGAGTAGTCCGGCAGGGTCTGGGTCTGCGACGCGGCCACGCGCAGCACGAGGTTGTCGTCCAGGTCGAACTTGATGTTGGCGCTGGGCAGCACGCGGTTGCGCTTGTTCTGGAAGGCCATGCGTTCCCACATGCCGAACAGGCTGCTGACATCCGCATCGGCAGCATTGCTGACGGCGTTGTAGGTATCGATGTCCTGCTTGATGTTGACGTAGCGCAGGCCCAGGTTGCCGCTCCACCAGTCACCGCGGAAATTGGCCTGCACGTAGCCGGCGAAGTTCTTTTCCTTCACCCGCCACTCGGCGCCGTAATTGTGGCGACCGGTCGGACCGTCGTTGCCCGCCAGCCAGGTGGAGTTGTTGGTCACCGCCTCCTTCAGCGCACCGGGGGTGAAGTACCAGATGTTGCGCGGGAAGGTGCCGCCGATATCGCCGGCAAAACCGTTCGGGTAGTTGGAGGTGGCGCCGTTCTTCAGTGCACTCCAGATGTCACCCGGGGTCGCGCCTTCCGGCGACAGCGCTTCGCGCTTGTGATCGGCAAAGCGCACACCGAAATCGAGCGAGCTCAGCACGCCGCCGTCGTTGAAGTACTGGTTGAAGTCGAGCGTGGCCCACTTCTCCTTGTCTTCGGCGGTGACCTGCTGGTTGCCCCAGGTGCCGAAGCTGGTGACGCCGTTGGGCGAGAGGTCGCCGCCGACGTTCCAGTCGATCGGCGAGCCGCTGCCGTGCGTGGCCCAGCTGGCGCCACCGCCGCCGGCCAGGGTGACCTCGGCGATGTACTGGCGCGGGGTCTCACCGGTGCCCTTGGTGCTGCCGGCCTGGAACTTGGCGGTCAGGCTGTCGCTGATCTGCCAGTCGGCATCGAAGGTGACGTAGCTCGACTTGGCCTTCGACTCGCGGTAGATCATGTCGTACACCGCGTAGTTGGTGCCCGGCACGCCTGCGTAGGTGGCGTTGGTCAGCACGCCATCCTTGACCACATAGCCCGGGTTCGGCGCCTGCACCTTGGCGAAGCTGTTGCCGAACATCATGAAGTTGCGGTTGTAGTTGTTCGCCTTCAGCTCGGAGCTGAAACCATTCAGGCCCAGGGTGAGGGTGTCGGTCGGCTTGAACTGCAGCGAGACCAGGCCACCCTTGCGCTCACGGGTCTGTTCGAACAGGGTCGAACCCAGCAGGCCGGGAACGTTGACGCCGATCAGGTCCGGATTGGTCAGGGCCACCGGATCCTTGGGACCGATCTGGAAGAAGCCACCCGGAATTTCCTGCGCTTCACGGCGCAGTTCGCGCTTCTGGCTGAAGCCCTGCACCATCACGCCGAAGGTGTTTTCTTCGTTCTTGTAGTTGAACAATGCCGAGTACTGCGGGTCGTTGGACTTGGCCTGGTCCGAACGCACCATGCCGATCGAGCCTTCAGCGGTGAACTGCTTGGAGAACTCCAGCGGCTTGCGGGTGATGATGTTGACGGTACCGGTGGTGCCACCGTCCTGCAGCTTGGCCTGCGAGGACTTGTTCACTTCCACCGAGCTGACCAGTTCCGACGGCAGCAGCGAGTAGCTGACGCTGCGGCCGACGTTGTTGCCCTGGCTGAGCACGAACCAGTCGGCCGAACCGACGGTGTGGCCGTTGATCAGGGTCTGGGTGAGGCTGGGGCTGGTGCCGCGCAGGCTGACACGGTCGGCTTCGTCGAAGCCGCCCTCATCGGCGCTGGACGAGCTGATGTTGACGCCCGGCAGGCGCTGCAGGGTATCGGCGACGTTGTGCGCCGGCAGCTTGCCCACGTCTTCGGCGGTGACCACTTCCACGCGCGCATTGGCTTCGCGCTTGGTGTCCAGCGACTTCTCCATCGAACCGCGGATACCGGTAACGGTGACGGTGTCCAGATCGGTGGCGGTCGGGGCGGCCTGCTGCGCGTGCGCACTGAAGGCGATGCAGCTGACGATGGCGGCCGAAAGCAAGGTCTTGCGGGTATTCATGATGTCTCTCCTCATCACTCGATTGGATGCCGGCGGCGATATGGGATTGCGGTTGCGATGACGTGCGCGGGGCGGCGGCGATGTCCCGGCATTGGCGTGCCACGTACTGCGTGCTGCGATTGCGTTGAAGCCGATTGCAGGTTCAGGCGTCGGCGTGGAGCAGGTACCAGCTGGCAGCGCCGATCACGCCCAGCTGTCCGTGCTCGACCACCTTCACCGGGATGCGTGCCAGCGCCTCGCCCATCGGCCCCTTCTGCAGGTAGCGTTCGACGAAGGTGCTGGTGCGCAGGTACTCGCGGATCTGCGGCAGGATCCCGCCGGCCAGGTACACCCCGCCGTGGGCGCCATAGAACAGGGCCATGTCGCCGATGGTGCTGCCGAGCAGGCCGCAGAACACATCCAGCGCCTGACGCGCCAGCGGATCGGTGCCGGTCATCGCCGCAGCGGTGACCGCATCGGGGCTGGCCAGCGCCGGTGCCTGCCCCTGCAGCGCGCAGATCGCGCGGTACAGGTTCATCAGGCCGGGACCGGAAAGGGCATGTTCGATCGACACGTGCGCGCGGTCGCGTTGCATGTGGCGGACGATCGCCATTTCCAGTTCGGTGCTGGCGGCCAGGGTCGGCTGGCCGGCTTCGGTGGCGAGCACCACCGGGCCGTTGGCGGTGGGAATCCACAGCGCTGCGCCCAGGCCCGTGCCGGGGCCGACCACCAGGGTCGGGCCGCGCGGTGCCGTTTCCGGGCCGCACAGGTGCAGCACGCCGCTGGCATCGACCTGCGCGGCCGCGTAGGCCACCGCTTCGAAGTCGTTGACGATGTGCACCCGCTGCAGGCCGACGTCGGCCTCGATCTGCCGCGCCGACAACGGCCACGGCACGTTGGCGGTGATCACCGTGCCGTCTTCGCGGGCGTAGCCGGCGGTGGCGACCACGCAATGCGACGGGCGCGGGCCTTCGGCCAGAAAGTCGGCGAGGATCGCGCTGAGCCCGGCGTGGTCGGCGTTGCGGTACTTGCGGTAATCGAGCACCTGCACCGGATGGGCATCGTCGCCGCTGGCCTGGACCCGGGCGACACGCACATGGGTGCCGCCAACGTCGGCAGCCAGGAACGAGGGCGCGACGCGGGACAGGACATGGGCCGGGGCGGGATGGCTGGCGGTCACGCGGGCTCCTGCTGCAGGTGGGGCCGGCCCCGGGAAGGGCAACGATGGAGCCGGCGATTGGGGCGGAGTCTGTAACCGCGTTGACAACGATGTCAACGAGTTCGTGACACTTTCGTTGCTGCGCCGCAGCGAATGCAGATCGCCGTAAACGTTTACATGGCGTGAGTGCTGCATCCGGGCCGGAACCGTTGCAGCAAGGGGCTTCAAGGGCCAAGCGCATTCAGCGGACGGCCGTGCAGCGCGCTTGCGCAGTGCAACATGAGGCGTGGTGGCCTGTGCAGGGAAGTTGACAAACGGTCGCTGTCCATCGAAAGAATGTGACAACGTTGTTCCCAGCCACTCTCCGACGCCGTGTTCTGCGGCCGTCGCCGCAGGAGCCTTCCTGATGTCAGCCGTCCCCGCTGCAAGCGCACGCCCGAACGTGGCCTCGTCCATCGCCATCGTCGGCGTGCTGTTCTTCCTGATCGGCTTCTTCACCTGGCTCAACGGCCCGTTGATCACCTTCGTCAAACTCGCCTTCGAGCTGAGCGAGGTCGGCGCCTTCCTGGTGCTGATGGTGTTCTACCTGTCCTACTTCTTCCTGGCCCTGCCGGCGTCGTGGATCCTGCGCCGCACCGGCATGAAAAAAGGCCTGAGCCTGAGCCTGCTGGTGATGGCCGGTGGTGCGGCGTTGTTCGGTGAATTCGCCACCCAGCGCTGGTATCCCGGTGCTCTGGGCGGCCTGTTCGTGATCGGTAGCGGCCTTGCGCTGCTGCAGACCGCGATCAACCCGTACATCTCCATCCTCGGCCCGATCGAAACCGCCGCACGGCGCATCGCGATGATGGGCATCTGCAACAAGATCGCCGGCATCCTTGCGCCGATATTGATCGGCACCCTGGTGCTGCATGGCATCGGTGATCTCGACGCTCAGGTGCAGGCCGCCGATGCGGCCACCAAGGCCACGCTGCTCAACCAGTTCGCGGCCAAGATCCACGCGCCGTATCTGGCCATGGCCGGTTTGCTGGTGCTGCTGGCGGTGGCGGTATTGTTCTCGCCGCTGCCCGAAATCAAGGCCTCCGAGGCCAATGCCACACCGGCCGGCGTGCCAGGCAAGGCCGAGCGCAGCAGCATCTTCCAGTTCCCGCATCTGTGGCTGGGCGTGCTCTGCCTGTTCGTCTACGTGGGCGTGGAAGTGATGGCCGGAGATGCCATCGGTACCTACGGTCATGGCTTCGACCTGCCGCTGGACCAGACCAAGATGTTCACCGCGTTCACCCTGTTTGCGATGCTCATCGGCTACGTGGTCGGCCTGGTGTTGATCCCGCGAGTGGTCTCGCAGTCGCGCTACCTGACCGTCTCGGCGGTATTGGGCGTGCTGTTCTGCCTGGGCGCCTTCTTCACCCACGGCTATGTGTCGGTCGCCTTCGTGGCACTGCTGGGCTTTGCCAACGCGATGATGTGGCCGGCGATCTTCCCGCTGGCGATCCGTGGCCTGGGCCGCTTCACCGAAACCGGTTCGGCGCTGCTGGTCATGGGCATCGCCGGCGGCGCGATCATTCCGCAGCTGTTTGCCGTGCTCAAGCAGCACATCGACTTCCAGCTGGTGTTCCTGCTGCTGATGGTGCCCTGCTACCTGTACATCCTGTTCTACTCGGTGGTCGGCCATCGCGTCGGCCTGCCGCAGGACAAGGTCTGATCGGCGATGATGGACGGCAGCCAACCCCAGGAAAAGCCGATGCGCAGAGCGACCATCAAGGACGTTGCCGAAAAGGCCAAGGTCTCGCTGAAGACGGTGTCGCGGGTGATCAACAACGAGCCCTCGGTGATGCAGGCCACCCGTGCGCGGGTGCTGCGTGCCATTGCCGAGCTCGACTACGAACCCGATCCGTCGGCGCGCAACCTGCGCAGCGGCACCACCTTCGTGATCGGGCTGGTGTACGACAACCCGAACCCGTACCACATCATCGGCGTGCAGAACGGCGTGCTCGCGGCCTGCCGCGAAACCGGCTTCGGCCTGCAGATCCATCCGTGCGATTCCAGTTCGCCGCTGCTGGCCGATGAACTGGCCGACTGGGTGCAGCGCTCGCGCCTGGCCGGGCTGGTGCTGACCGCACCGATGTCCGAACGTCGCGACCTGGTCCAGGCGCTCACCGCGCGCGGCATCAAGCTGGTGCGGATCATTGCCGCCACCGAAGATCCGGCCGATGGCGCCTGCGTGTTCGTCGACGACCGCGAAGCCGCCTATGAAATCACCGAGCACCTGATCCAGCTGGGCCACCAGCGCATCGGCTTCCTCTGGGGTGGCACCTCGCACCGTTCTTCGGGCGAACGCTACGCCGGTTACGAGGCCGCGCTGAAGGACTACGGCATGACCGTGGACAAGCATCTGGTGGTGCAGGGCGACTACACCTTCGACGATGGTTTCCGCGGTGCGCGGCGCCTGCTGGCACTGCGCGAACCGCCCACCGCCATCTTCGGTTCCAACGATGAAATCGCCGCCGGCGTGCTGGCCGCAGCGAAGTCGGCCGGCATGAACGTGCCCTACGACCTGTCCATTGCCGGCTTCGAGGACAGTCCGTTCTCGCGCCAGTCGTGGCCGCCGCTGACCACCGCCAAGCAGGCCACCGAAGACATCGCCCGCCATGCCGCGCGCCTGCTGATCGCACAGCTGCGCAGCGATGCCTACGACGATGCGCCGGCGCCGCTGCACAACCAGGGCTTCGTGCCGCAACTGGTGGTGCGCGGCTCGACCGCACCGATGCGTCCTGCCGCCGCGCGCCCCCTTCCTTCCGATCCTTCCTGAGCCTGCCATGTCGCTGTCCGATCCCACCGCCACCCTGATGTTCGCCGAGGCCGCCGAAGCGGCCGAGGTCGTTGCCCGCCAGTTCGCCCGCAACCACGCCGTGATGGAGACGCTGGCAGCCAGCCTGCGCGCTGTGCCGCCGCCGTTCGTGGTGACCTGCGCACGTGGCAGCTCCGACCATGCCGCCACCTACGGCAAGTACCTGCTGGAAACCCAGCTGGGCCTGGTCGTTGCCTCGGCCTCGCCATCGGTGGGCTCGGTCTACGCGGCACCGCTGCAGCTGCGCGGTGCGTTGTTCATTGTCATCTCGCAGTCCGGCAAGAGCCCGGACCTGCTGCGCAATGCTGAAGCGGCCAAGGCCGCTGGCGCGCGCGTGGTGGCGCTGGTCAACGTCGAGGATTCTCCGCTGGCACAACTGGCCGACACGGTCATTCCGCTGCATGCCGGCGTGGAGAAGAGCGTGGCGGCGACCAAGAGCTACCTCGCTTCGTTGTCCGCGCTGCTGCAGCTGACCGCGTACTGGAAGCAGGACAGCGCGCTGCGCAACGCTCTGGACCTGCTGCCCGATGCCATGCGCGAGGCCTGGCAATGCGACTGGAGCGCGGTGACCGATGGCCTGGTGGAGGCCAACAACCTGTTCGTGCTCGGCCGTGGCCTCGGCCTGGGCGCGGCGCAGGAAGCGGCGCTGAAGTTCAAGGAAACCTGCAGCCTGCATGCCGAGGCCTACAGCTCGGCCGAGGTCAAGCATGGTCCGATGGCGCTGGTCGATCGCGGCTTTCCGGTGCTGGCCTTTGCACAGCCCGATGAGACCGGCGCCGGTACCCGTGCCGTGGCTGAAGAGTTCACCGCACGTGGCGCCAAGGTGTGGCTGGCCGGTGCCGGCGGCAACCTGCCGGTCGCTGCCGCGCCGCATCCGCTGTGCGCGCCGCTGTTGACGGTGCAGAGCTTCTATCGCGCGATCAATGCACTGGCGCTGCGCCGTGGCTTCAACCCGGATCTGCCGCCGCATCTGAACAAGGTGACGGAGACGGTGTGATGGCAACCGTCCTGCGCAATGCCCGCATTCTTGCCGGCGATGAGTTCCGCGATGATCTTGCGGTGGTGATCGAAGACGGCCACATCAGCGCGCTGCTGCCCGACGCGGCGCCGCAGCTGGGTACGGCCGACGAGCAGGTGGATCTGGGCGGTGGCTGGCTGCTGCCCGGCTTCATCGATGTACAGGTCAATGGCGGTGGCGGCGCGCTGTTCAACAACACGCCCGACGTCGAGTCGCTGCACACGATTGCCCGTGCGCATCGCCGCTTCGGCACCACGGCGATGCTGCCGACCCTGATCAGTGACGACGTGGTCGTGATGCGCGAGGCGATCGGCGCGATGCGCCAGGCGATCGCACAGGGCGTGCCCGGCGTGATCGGCATCCACCTGGAAGGCCCTTACATCGCACCGGCGCGCAAGGGCACGCACGATGCCAGCAAGTTCCGCGTGCCGGACGAGCAGGAAATCGAACTGGCGTCGTCGCTGGACAACGGCGTGACCCTGCTGACCCTGGCGCCCGAGCGCGTGCCGCTGGAGACCATCCGCGCGCTGGTCGAGCGCGGTGTGATCGTCGCTGCTGGCCACACGGCCGGCACCTATGAAGAGATCCGTGCCGGCCTCGATGCCGGCGTGCGTGGCTTCACCCATCTGTACAACGCGATGTCGCCGCTGCAGGGCCGCGAACCCGGCGCAGTCGGCGCGGCGCTGGAAGATCGCGACAGCTGGATCGGCATCATCGTCGATGGCGTGCACGTGCATCCGGCCAGCCTGCGGGTGGCGCTGGCGGCCAAGCCGCGTGGCCGCCTGCTGCTGGTGACCGACGCGATGCCGCCGGTCGGTGCCGACGATCCGAGCTACGTGCTGTATGGCGAAACCATTACTGCCATCGACGGCGTGGTGCGCAACGCGGCCGGCTCGCTGGCCGGTTCGGCGCTGGACATGGCCACCGCCGTGCGCAACACCGTGCAGTTGCTGCGCCAGCCGCTGGCTGAAGCCGCGCGCATGGCCTCGACCTATCCGGCGCAGTTCCTCAATGTCGATGATCGCCTGGGTTACATCGCCGAGGGCTACCAGGCCGACCTGGTGCTGCTGGACGACGCGCTGCAGGTGCGTGGTACGTGGATCGCCGGCCAGTACGAGGCGGCCTGACGATGAGCAGCGCGCCGCCACACCGGTTGGGCTCGATCGACGCCCTGCGCGGCATGACCGTGGCGGCGATGCTGCTGGTCAACAACCCAGGCGACTGGAGCGCGGTGTTCGCACCGCTGCGCCATTCCGACTGGCACGGTTGTACGCCGACCGATCTGGTGTTCCCGTTCTTCCTGTTCCTTGTTGGCGTGTCGATGGCCTTCAGCGTCGCACCGCGCGCGCTGGATCCGGCCGCACGGCCTGCGCTTGCACGTGGCGTGCTGGAACGCGCGTTGCGCATCGCCGTTGCCGGTGTGCTGCTGCACCTGCTGGTGTGGTGGGCACTGCACACGAACCATTTCCGCATCTGGGGCGTGCTGCAGCGCATTGCGCTGTGCGCGGCCGTGGTGGGCGTGCTGGCGGTGTATGCGCGCCCGCGCGTGCAGGCGGCCGCGCTGGTAGCGCTGCTGGTGGGTTACGCCGCGCTGCTGCTGGGCGTGGGTGACCTGGCGCCGTGGACCAACCCGGCCAGTCGCCTGGATACCACCTTGTTCGCGCCATGGATCTACCAATGGCAGGCCGATACCGGTCTGGGCCATGACCCGGAAGGATTGCTGAGCAGTCTCGGCGCATTGGCCAGCACCGTGCTGGGCCTGCTGGCCGGTGGCCTGCTGCGCAGTGGCCGCGCCGGTGCATTGGCCGCGCTGGGTGCGGTCACCGCCGTGCTTGGCCTGCTGCTGGCAACCGTACTGCCGCTCAACAAGCAGCTGTGGACGCCCAGCTACGTGCTGTGGACCGGTGGCCTGGCCGCGCTGGCATTGTGGCTGGGCCACCTGCTGATCGACCGCAAGGGATGGCCGGCACTGGGCCGGCGCTTCGGCGTCAATGCCATCACCGCCTATCTGGGTGCCTCGGTGATGTCGGTGATCCTGTTGGCCACCGGCGCCTGGGGTTGGGTCTGGCAACAGTTGGCCGCAGCAATGCCACAGGCGCTGGAGCTGGCCTCGATGCTGCAGGCGCTGGCGTTCGTCGCGCTGTGGTGGGGCGTGGCGTGGTGGTTGGACCGACGTCGCATTTATCTGAAGATCTGAGCGCGGCAAACATCGTGGAGAAAGGCCCATCCACGCATGGCGTGGGTCTACTGGGCATGGCCAATCCGTGTGTGGTGTGGCGCCACGGTTCATCCACGCGTGGCGCGGATCCATGGCCCATCCACACGTGGCATGCCCGCTGTAGATCCACGCCATGCGTGGATGTTCCATCCGGGCGATGGGAAATGAATCGGTTCATCGACATGCGGGCTGCGTGACTACTTCCCGGTTTCACAACGAAAGCGTGACCGACTGCCGATAAGTTCACCTATCGAAACCATTCATGGCAGGGCAGACTGCATCAGCAGTGTCGTACAGAGCATCCGCAGTTCCTGATCCCCCGACCCAGGAGTGCTGTATGTACCATGTCGTCCCGCGCGGGTTCCGCCAGCGACACTTGACCGTTTCCCTGCTGCAGATTCTGGCGATGCCCTCGCTGCTTGCCCTGTCCGCCCCTGCCGCCTGGGCCGGGTGCGATACGACGGCTCCCGTGGCCGGGCAGACCGTCACCTGCAGCAGCACCGCCCCCAATCCCGAGACAGCAGCCATCAGCGCCAGTGGCGCGGCAGGCATCACCGTGAATGTTGGCAATGGCGCGCAGCTGCAGCAGGCCGGCGCGGGCAGCGCCGTCTCCCTGCTCGGCGCGGGCGGGCACGTGCTCACCAATCTCGGCACCATCAGCTCGGCGAGCGGTACCGCGGTACAGCTTGGCGGCGGCAGCCGCGTCGACAACACCGGCAGCATCAGTTCCGGCAGCGGTATCGCACTGCAGTTCAGCGGTGCCGGCGACAGCGAGCTGGTCAACCGCGGCACCATTAGTGGCAGCAGCGGCGTGCAGTTCGGTGCCGGCAACGATCGTCTGCAGATGCTGGGCGGCAGCATCAGCGGTGGCGTGCAGCAGGGCGATGGCAACGACGTGCTCCTGCTCAGCGGCGGCACCATCGACAGCCTCGACCAGGGCAATGGCGATGACCAGCTGACCGTCAACGCCGGCACCATCACCGGACTGGTGACGCAGGGCAGTGGCCGCGATGATTTCGTCATGACCGGCGGCACCATCGGCGCCCTGCAGCAGGGCGACAACATCGACACCTTCCGCATGAGCGGTGGCCGCATCGTCGGCGCGTTCGAAGATGGCGACCAGGCGTGGATGACCGGCGGCCGCATCGGCCGCGTCAACATGAAACTGGACAAGAACCTGTGGGACATGTCCGGCGGCACCGTCGACGGTAACGTGGTCACCGGCTTCGACACCGACACCATCATCATCTCCAACGACGCCTACATCGGCGGCAACATCAGCGTCAGTGGCGGCGTCGACAGCGTCACCATCACCGGTGGCACGGTGCGTGGCCAGGTGCTGCTGAGTACCGGCAACGACACCTTCAACTGGAATGGCGGCGGCATTGTCTACGGCGCCATCGACATGGGTCCCGACGATGACGTCGCGACCCTGGGCAATCTCAACCAGGCCAACCTCGGCGCTGTACCGCTGTTCGATGGTGGCACCGGCAGCGATCGCCTCAGCTTCAACAACGTCAAGACCGCTGGTGTCGGGCGCTTCCAGAACTGGGAAGCGATCAGCCTGGCCAGCAGCACCGAGCTCACCTTCGATGGCGACCTGGTGCTGGGCGACAGTGCCACCGGCACCGGCAGCTTGAACGTGGACGAGACCAGCACGCTGTTCGGCGGTGGCGGCAACCATGCGATCCGTCCGTTCGCGGCAGCTGCGCTGGTGAACATGGTCAACGCCGGGCGCGTTGATCTGACCAACAACAGCGGCGCCGGCGATGCCTTCACCATCCGTGGCAACTATCGCGGCGACGGCGGTGGCGTGTACCTGCAGACCGTGCTGGGTGCGGACGACTCAGCCAGCGACCGCCTGGTCTTTGATGGCGGCACCGCCACCGGCAGCACCGGCCTTGGCATCATCAACACCGGTGGCGGAGGAGCGGCCACGCTGGTCGACGGTATCCTGGTGGTGCAGGCGCTGAACGGCGCAACCACCGCGCCAAGCGCGTTCTCGTTGTTCGCACCGGTCTCGGCCGGTGCCTACGAGTATTTCCTGTTCAAGGGCGGCGTCAGCGCCGGCACCGGCGAGAACTGGTACCTGCGTTCGACATTGGCGGCAGGGCCGACGCCCGCGCCGAACGGCGGCGGCGACGTACTCCCGCCGCCACCGCCGACGCCCCCGGTGGCGCCACCGCCGCCGATTCCCCCGGCACCCCCACCGCCGCCAGAGGGCGCCACCGATCCGGACCTGACCGCAGGCGAGACGGCACCGCCGCCACCGCCGCCGGAACCTGCGCCGGTAGCGCCGCCCAGTGATCCACCCGTACCGGACGTGCCGGTGGCCGGTGGCAGCCTGCCCGGCACCGGTTCGCCGCCGCCCAGTGCGGGGGCAAGGCCCGCCGCGCCGAACGAGAACGGCCTGGTGCCGCTCTACCGCCTGGAGACCGCGGCCTACGCCGTGGTGCCACCGCTGCTGCGCGAGACCTCGCTGGCCAGCCTGGGGACCTTCCATGAGCGCCAGGGCGAACAGCGCCTGCTGTACAACCAGGGCGCCTTCCGCACGGCATGGGGACGGCTGGTCGGGCAGAGCAGCGAGATCCACTGGAAAGGCGATGCACGGCCCGGCTTCGATGGTGACGTGATGGGTGTGCAGGCAGGCCTGGATGTGTGGGCTGCCAGCGGTGACAGCCACCGCAACCAGATCGGCGTGTTCGTCGGCCGCACCCGCGCCGATGGCAGGATCACCGGCCTGGCGGTGGGCTGGGACAACGTGTTGGTCGGCCAGAGCCGGTTGGACGACAAGCACGTGGGCCTGTACTGGACGTTGACCGACAGCAGCGGCGGCTACATCGACGCGGTGGCGATGCAGAGCCGCTACGACGGCCGCACGCGCTCCTCGCGCGGGCTGGGCATCGACCTCAAGGGCGATGGCACCACGCTGTCGCTGGAAGCGGGCAAGCCACTGCTGCAGTTCGGGCAGTCAACGTGGTGGCTGGAACCGCAGCTGCAGGTGATCTGGCAGCGCAGTTCACTGGATGACCAGCGTGATCTGGTGTCCACCGTTTCCTTCGACAACGACAACGCCTGGACCGGCCGCGTCGGCCTGCGCCTGGCGGGCGATTACCAGTTGGCCGACAACGGCTGGCAGCCGTACTTCAAGTTGAACTACTGGCATGGCCGTTCGGGCGAGGACCGCATCCTGTTCGACAGCGACGCGATCATCAATTCGCAACGCTCGCGTGCTGTGGAGGCCGGTGTCGGCGTGGTCGGGCGCTTCAACCGCACGATCAGCGCGTATGCCGTGGCCGACTACACCCGCGAGGTGGGTGGCAGCGACAACGGCAAGCGCCGCATCATCGAAGGCAACATCGGCCTGCGCGCGGACTGGTGACGACCTTCGCTTGGGTGGGTGTCGACCTTGGTCGACACGAATCCAACCGACGCCATGACCCGCTCTGGTGGGTGCCGACCCAGGTCGGCACGAATCCCCCCGGCGCCATGATCCGCTCTGGTAGGTGTCGACCTCGGTCGACACGAATCCCTCCAGCGCCATGACCCGCTCTGGTAGGTGTCGACCTCGGTCGACACGCCCTGGCTACCAATCAAGCAATCCCAACGCCGCTGCATCACAACGGCGAACGCCCCAGCAACGCGCCCGCGTGATCGGCCAGCAGCTGCACCGCGTGCAACAGCCCTTCCTCCGTCAGCGGCGGGCACTGCGCTTCCGCGTCGTCCAGTTCACGCGCCGCCTGCGTCGCCAGCAGCACACCTCCCAGCGCCGACAACGCCAGCAGGCAGCGCGTGGTGCAGGCCAGATCGCGCGCCCGCGCCGGCGTGATGCGCAGTTCCGTCCACGGCTCGCCGTCAGCGGCGTGGCAGTGCGTGACGTCGCGCAGCCGCTTGAAGAAGGCGGGCGTGGGAGCAGCTTCATCGGCTTCGGTCAGCGCGTCTTCCAACGCTTCGGCAGTGGCATTGGGCAGCTGCAGGTCGGGCAGGGCATCGCCCAGCAATGTGTGCAGGCGCGGATAGGTGGGGTAGAGCGTGGTCATGGCAACAACCTCACAGGGCTGGGCCACCTGCGGAATGCAAGGTGGCGGGCGGTGCGGGTTGGCGTGCCGGTGAAGCTTTCCAGAGGAAATGAAGCCGGCGGATCCGGAAGATCCCCTCGCACCGCCCGCCGCAGAACGACGGACGGTGCATTGTTCGGTCCTGCAACGTCGTTGCAAGCCCGCCTCTGAAAAGCTTCATTCGGGACGCCAATCCCGGCCAACACAGAACGCGCTGGCATAAGGAATTTCACACGCTGGCCGGCCTGTTGGAATGAGTGAAGTTGCAGATTTCCGGAGGGTGCATGTCGTGCCAGAAACGACGCGTTGCGTGATAGCGCCAGGCCATTGGACACAGTTATCCTTCCCGTTCACTACATGACACGGAGTCGTCAATGCTGAAGTACAGGGATGCGCGCGTAGCCATGCTCGGCATGCTTCTGATTCCATCCGCTGCCGGAGCGGCGGAAGCTGCGGTCGAACTGCCTACGCCTGAAGCACGTGACCAGATGTTGGAACTGCTGGAAACGCAGTCGCTGTATCGCGACCGCGTGGATTGGAGCGAGGTGCGCATGCAGCTGGCCGCCGCTGGCAGTGACCGCGTTCTGCAACGCCGTTTGCTGGATGAGGCGGCTGCACGCAGCAGCGGAGGGCATGGGCGATGGATCTCGCCCGGCGAGCAGCACCAACGTTCCCAGCGCGCCCAGCGTTTGAACGGGGGCCAGAGCGCTGCCTTGTCCGCGCCTCGGCAGGACAACCCACGCATCGGCATATTGCAGGTGAGCCCCTTCGTTGAGGATCTGCGAAAGAGCGAGCAGGAGCGCTATACGGCGCGCAAGGCGTACGCGCTGGCGCTGCAGCAGCGCATCGCCACCTTGGATGATGGTGCACGGTGCGGTTGGGTGGTGGATGTAAGCAGCAATGGCGGCGGCAATATGTGGCCCATGCTGTTGGGACTGTTGCCGTTGCTGCATGGAACCACGGATCCCGAGGGAGGTGTGATTGGTGGGTTCCGCAGTGCTGGCGGCCTGCAGCCCTGGCGGCAGGGGGAGGGAGCGGTGACGGCCGGCGGCAATGGCTCGCTGCGCTCGCGTCAGGCCACCTACACGTTGCGGGTGTCGCCCGCACCTGTCGCGGTCGTGATGGGTGCAGGCACGGCCAGTTCCGGCGAGGCCGTGGCGCTGGCGTTCCGCGGTCAGCCGGGCAGCCGCAGTTTCGGCCAGCCCAGCGCGGGCCTTTCCACCGGCAACCGCCCGGTTCCTCTGGTAGATGGCTCGATGCTTGTGCTGACAGGGAATGTGATGACCGACCGCAGTGGACAGGGCGATGGCGCCAAGCTGCAGCCCGACCAGATCACGCCCAGTGGCCCTTCCACCCTGCTGGCCGCAGAAACATGGTTGCTCGCCCAGCCGGCCTGCAAGGACGGCTGAGCCATGCTGCTGATCGGCCAACACGAGCGGGTGCTGATTGTCGGCCCTACCGAATCCCACCACTGCCTGCGCTGCCAGACCGAAACCGAATTCGCCCCGCAACTGCGCTACAGGATGGCGCGCATCGACCTGCTGTTCGGCTTCGTCTACCAGCGCCGCTACGAGCTGGCCTGCACCGGCTGCGAACATGGCTGGGTGCTGGATACCGAAAGCATGGACCAGCAGCTGGGCGGGGTGCCGATCCCGTTCCGGCACCGCTTTGGGCTGCCGGTGATGCTGGTGATAGTGGCCGGGCTGGCGGTGGCGGGGTGGATGTGGCGGCATGGACACGGTGGGGGCTGACCGTATAACTGAAGTGCTGCGTGCGGCTTATGATCTGGTTGGCGCTTGTACTGCGGAGTTTCCATGAACATTCGTCCTGTTCGCACAGAAGTCGACTACCAGAACGCGTTGCGCGAGCTGGAGGCCTATTTCGAGAACGAACCTGCGCTGGATAGCGAAGAGGGAGATCGTTTCGAGATTCTCGCCACCTTGGTGGAGGCCTACGAAGCGAAGCACTACCCGATCGAGCTGCCGGACCCGATCGAAGCGATCCGCTTCCGCATGGAGCAGGGCGGTCTGACCGTCAAGGATCTGGTGCCCTCGATTGGTCAGCTCAACCGCGTATACGAGGTATTGAATCGCAAGCGCGGATTGACTCTGGAGATGATCCGCAATCTGCACCGCAACCTGGGCATTCCGGCGGAAAGCCTGATCGGCCGCTGAGGTCGATTCCGCTGTGGAACGGGGTGTACGTAGGCTGATGCCGGGCCTGCTAAAGTTGCAGCCAGCTACCACGTACCGGAACCGACCATGGACCACGAAACGCCGTTCGAACCCGCCAACGACCTGGAAGTGCGCCTGCTGCAGGCCCAGGACGGAACCCTCACGGCTTCGCAGTTCCTCGACGGCCTGCTGACCGCGCCGGTGTTCGTGCTGCTGGACAAGGCCATCGGTGAAGACGGCGCCTGGGACGAGAGCATTTCGCCGCTGGTGCTGACCAGCGAAAGCGGCGAGCCGATGTTTGCGGTGTTCACCGCGCCCGAGCGCGCGGAGATCTGGCACGAGCAGCTGCCGCAGTTTGCCCACGCCATGCCCATCGCGGTGCATGCACTGCTGTCGGGCATCGGCGAGGGCGTCGGCCTGGTGCTGAACCCCGGCCTGGACGTGGGCATGGAGATGATTCCCGATGCCGTGGCGCAGCTGAAAGAGCGCGCTGCGGCGATCACCCGCGGGATGGCGCACTGATAGCGCTGAGGTTGCCGGCCAGCGGCCGGCACTACTAGGTGCTTCAGCGGGCGGCGGCGATCGCCCGTACACGCGCCTTGGCCAGCGCCTCACCAATGGCCGGGCCTTTGAGGTGTGTGGTGTCCAGGTCACGCGCCTGCACTGACAGCGCCGCCCGGTGCAGGCGCTTCAGCGTCTCGCCCTGCGGGTAGTCGCTGTCCTCGAAACCGAGCCGGCCACGCTTGTCGGCCTCGCAGCACAGCGCGATGCGTGCCACCCGCTCCGGCCGGCGCAACGCATCGCAGCGGCCCAGCAGTTCCAGCACGGTGGCATCGCGCAGTTCGTCGATGCGATGCACGTTCAGATGCTCGCGGCAGACGGCCTCGGCCAGTTGCTGGTGCTCGGTCGGAATCTTCAGGCGCGCGCACAGTGCTTTCAGCGGTTTGATGCCGCGCTGCTCGTGCATGATGTGGCGCGGCCATTCCTCGGCTGGGGTCAGGCCCTTGCCGAGGTCGTGGGTCAGTGCGGCGAAGCCGACCAGGTCATCACCGGGCGCCAGCGTCGCCGCCATGTCGCTGACCATTTCCTGGTGGATGCCGGTGTCGACTTCCGGATGGAATTCCGCGCGCTGCGGTACGCCGTACAGCGCTTCCAGCTCCGGCAGTATCGGGCCAAGCGCGTGCGCGTCGTGCAGGGTGCGCAGGAACGCCGATGGGCGCTCGCACACAAGTGCCTTGCGCAGTTCCTGCCACACACGTTCCGGTACCAGCGCGTCGAGCTCGCCACTGGCGGCCACCTCGCGCATCAGCGCCATGGTTTCCGGCGCGACGGTAAAACCGAGCGAGGCGAAGCGGGCCATGAAGCGCGCCGCACGCAGGACGCGTAGCGGGTCTTCAACGAATGCAGGACCGACATGGCGCAGCACGCGCTGCTCGATGTCGCGCGCGCCGCCATAGGGATCGACCAGCGTGCCGCTGTCTTCATCGCAGGCGATGGCATTGATGGTGAAGTCGCGGCGCTGCAGGTCTTCTTCCAGCGTCACCGCCGGATCGGCATCAACGACGAAGCCGCGGTAGCCACGGCCGGATTTGCGTTCGGTGCGGGCCAGCGCGTATTCCTCGCCGGTCTTCGGGTGCAGGAAGACGGGAAAATCACGGCCCACGGCGGTGAAGCCCTGCGCTTCCATCTGCGCGGGCGTGGCGCCGACGACGACCCAGTCACGGTCGCCGGCAGGGCGCTGCAACAGGCGGTCGCGCACGGCGCCGCCGACAAGATAGATCTTCATGGGGGGATGATGGCACGGTAGCGCCGGGCCGTGCCCGGCCGAACACATGGCGTTCGCCGGGCATGGCCCGGCGCTACCGATACAACGTGATCAATCGCCGCCCTGGTCGGCGTTGGCGGCGCAGGTGAAGGCCTTGCGCTTGTCCACCAGGCGGCCCATCAGGCGGTCGCTCAGCGGCAATGCGTCGCCATTGAGTCGCCAGTCGTAGATCACGCTGAAGGCCAGCACGCGGGCGACATACTCGCGCGTTTCCTTGTAGCTGATGGTCTCGATCCACAGGTCCGGATCGAAGCCCGGGCGCTGGGTCTGCCAGCGTGCGGTCGGCGTCGGGCCCGCGTTGTAGGCGGCGATGGTCACGTAGGGCAGGCCGTCGTACTTGTTCATCAACTGCCGCAGGTACGCGGTGCCGATGGCGATGTTGGTATCCGGGTCGTACAGGCTGTCAGCGCCGCCGTAGCCGGTCAGGCCGATGGACCTGGCCACGCCGGCGCCGGTCGCCGGCAGTACCTGCATCAGGCCCATCGCATTGGCAGGCGAACGCGCGCGCGGGGTGAAAGTGCTTTCGGCGCGGATCTCGGCGGCCACCCAGGCCGGGTCGATGGCATTGCGTGCCGATTCACGGCGGATCGTGGCGTCGTGGTGCAGCGGGAAGCGCAGGTCGTACAGGCGTTGCTCCTGCGGCTGCTTGCCGAGCGCGAACACCGCGCGGTCGAACCAACCGTTGTCCTGCGCTACGCGCACGGCGAGGCGACGCTGGGTGTCATCGAAGCGCGACAGCGCATTGTTCCATTCGGCCACCGCCCAGCCGGCGCGGTCGATCTGGTACAGCGCCATCGCCCGCTGGATGGCCGGATCGCGGGCCACCGCGGCCTGCGCCTGTGCGCTGTCGTTGGGCTTCCACGGGCACAGCGTGTAGGGCTGCTGCAGCTTGTCCGCAGCGAGGAAGCCATGGAAGGTCGGTGCGCGCGCGGCTTCGCGGAACAACGGCTGCGCCTGCTGTGCCTGGCCGGTCTTTTCCAGCATGCGGCCTTCGAAATAGCGCCAGCGCGAATCGTTGCGCTGGGTCGGGCCCATCTTGCGGATCGCTGCCAGCGTCGCCGGCCAATCGCCGCGCGACATCGCTTCGCGTGCGCGCCATTCGTGCAGGCGTTCGTCGTAGGCCGCATCGGGCACGGCATTCAAACGGCGAGCCGAGTCGGGCAGGTACGACGCCACCGTCCACAGGGCGATCTGGTAACGCACCTGGCCCTGCTGTTCGGCGCTCAGGCCCAGCGCCTGCGCGTACTGCGGCAGCTGCTGTTCGGTAGCATCCGGGTCGGCCTTGGCCAGCTTGGCCAGGCCGTCGGTGGCGATGCGCCGGCTGCGCTCGTTGCGCGGCCAGTTCAGGGCGCTGGCATTGGGCTTGTCGACGAAGGTCGCGTAGGTGTTGGCCAGGGCAAGATCACTGGCCGGCAGGCCGCGCGCGGCCGAACGCATCACCGCCGGCTGCTGTGCATCGGCAGCGGCATCGATGCGTTCCCAGCGCAGCGCATCGCTCATGCCACCCTGCGCCTGCAGCACGGCGAACACGGCGTCGCAGGCATCGGGCAACGACTTGCCGTTCTTGCGCCACAGATCCTGGGCTTCACCGATCCACTGCGGGTCCAGCTTGCCGGTGGCCTGGCGCGCTGTCAGCTGCGCACAGCGCAGGCCGAGGTTGTCGGTGGGAGCCCAGTTGGCCAGCAGCGTCGGCCAGTCCTGGCGGCGCGCTACAGAGGGCAGCCAGGCGCTGCGGAAGCTGTTGGCCACGGCCTGGCCCTGGTAGCGCTTGAGGAAGGCCTGTGCCTGCGCCGTATCGACGGTGTCGATGTTGCGCCGCAGGTTGGCGAACTCCAGCCAGCCATACGCGGGATGGCGGCTTAGCGCGGCGGCCTGGCCGGGATCGAACTGGCCACGTTCGGCGGCGGCGATGGCGGCCTTCAGCTGGGCGTTCTGGGCATCGAGGGACTGGGCACTCGCGCAGCCGATCAGCAGCGTGGTGGCCAGCGGGAGCAGGGACAGGGCGGTCGAAGATCGTCGGGTCATGGCGACCAGCATAGCGGGCAGTGGCTGAATTCAGTTTCGCATCGTGTACACGGCCGAAGATGGCAACGACAGCTGAATGACGGCGGGATCCGCACTGCCGCGAAGGCGGTTGTCCGGCGTAGGTTTGGGCTGGGGCGACCGGCCCTGCTGCAGGGAGCGGCACATGGCATTCAGTAGCGCAGGAAGAAGCGGCCCGCTGGCGGACATCAACGTCACGCCACTGGTGGATGTAATGCTGGTGTTGTTGATCATCTTCATCGTGACCGCGCCGATGTTGTCGCGGCCGATCAACGTGCAGTTGCCGCAGGCCACCGATCGCGTGGTGGATCGCCCCGAACCGCCACCGCCGATCGAGCTGCGCCTCGATGCGTCCAGCCAGTTGAGCTGGGACGGGCAGCCGATGGCCATCGGTGATCTGCAGTCGCGCCTGCAGGCGCAGGCCAGCGAGCATGCCGGCAACCTGCCGGAGCTGCGCATCAGCACCGATCCGTCGGCCGAGTACGACGGTATGGCCAAGATCCTGGCCGCCGCCGAAGCCACCGGCATGCAACGCATCGCGTTCGTGCAGTGAGCGATTCATCGGTGCGGCCTTCCCAAGGGAAGGCCGCACGTGTACCGGTAGCGCCGGGTCATACCCGGCGGCAGACCTGCGATGTGCGCCGGGCTTGGCAGAGACCTCTTCGACAATTCGCCGGGCATGGCCCGGCGCTACCGTGACCCCGGGGGGAATGACCCAGCGCTACGGCGATGTTGTCGTACGCGCATTCCGGTGAATACGTAAGCAAATGACGTTATCTGCTTTCAGAATCGTCAAATTCGCGTGAAAGAGTGTCGGGCATCACGCCGCGATGTTTAACGCTTGTTTACAAAGGAGACGCTGCCGCCATGCAGGGGGGAGCGCGGCAGTCCATGTCCCGACATTCCTTTGGAGAGAGAGCGAATGAATTACCTGCATCACCGCCCCTTGGCGGTTGCCGTCGCGCTGTGCGTGACCGCACTGGCCCCGTTGGGGGCTGCTGCCCAATCGGCCACCACCGACCTGGATCGCGTCGAAGTCACAGGTACCCGCATCAAGCGCGCTGAAGTGGAAGGCCAGGTGCCGGTCCAGACGCTCAACCGCGCCGACATCGAACGCACCGGTCTGACCTCGATCGGTGAAGTGCTGCAACAGCTCACCGGCTCGGGCTCGGCACTCAATGCCAAGTTCAATTCCTCGGGCAACTTCGGTTTCCCACCCGACGGCAGCGGCGTCGGCGCGGGTTCGGCGCAGGTGGACCTTCGCCATCTCGGTGCCAAGCGTGTACTGGTGCTGGTCGATGGCATCCGCTGGGTCAATGAATCCTCGGCCTCGGGCGTGGGCTCGGCCACCGATCTCAACACCATCCCGCTGGCGATCGTTGAGCGCATCGAAGTGCTGGAAGACGGCGCATCGTCGCTGTACGGCTCCGATGCCATCGCCGGCGTGGTCAACATCATCACCCGCCGCGATTTCGATGGTGGCCAGGTGACGATGAACTACGGCCAGTACGGCAAGGGCGATGGCACGCAGAAGGGCGTGGACCTGGCCTGGGGCAAGAGCGGCGACCGTTACAGCCTGTTCCTGGGCGCAAGCTGGACCAAGCAGGACCCGGTGTATGCGAAGGACCGCGAGCAGTCGCGCTTCCCTATCCCCGGCACCGGCCTGGCCTTCGGCAGCGGCGGCATTCCGCAGGGGCGCTTCGCCTTCGTCGATCCCAACACCGGTGCCGAACAGGACATCGTGCCCAACACCGGCGTGAGCAGCCCGCGTTACGACGGCAGCGCCGGCTGCAACCGCACCGACGACTACCACTGCTTCACCAGCGCCGACCGCTTCAACTTCGCCGAATACAACATGGTGCTGACACCGTCGGAGCGTAAGGGCCTGTTCGGCCAGTTCCGGTTCGACATCACCGACAACGTGCAGTGGTACGTCAAGGCACTGGGCAACCGCCGCGAGTCGACCAACCAGGCCGGCCCGGAGCCGCTGTTCTTCGGCCCTGATGGTGCCACCGGCAATCCGCTGGCCGACAACATCGTGGTCTCGGCACTGAACCCGTACAACCCGTTCGGCTTCGACCTGGTGTCGTCGGGCAACATGAGCCTGATCGGCCGCCGTCCGGTGGAAGGCGGCGCGCGCGTATTCGAACAGCAGGTGGACACCACGTACTTCGCCACCGGCCTGGTCGGCAACTTCCAGGCCGCTGACCGCAGCTGGTACTGGGACGTCAACGGCATGTACAGCAAGAACAAGGCCGAGCAGACCAACTACGGCAGCTACAACATCTACAACGTCAACATGGCGCTGGGCGATCCTGCGGTGTGCGCGGCCACGCCGGGCTGCGTACCGCTGAACATCTTCGGTGGCGCCGGTTCGATCACCCCGGACATGCTGCGCTGGATCCAGCCGGTGGTGCGCGACCGCAGCCAGAACGAGCTGAGCCTGTTCACCGCCAACCTGTCCAGCGATCTGTTCACCCTGCCGGCCGGCCCGGTGTCCTTCGCCACCGGCCTCGAACACCGCAAGTACAAAGGTTCGTACCAGCCTGACCCGCTGACGGTGATCGGCCACTACAACGGCGTACCGTCGCAGCCGACGTCCGGCTCCTACGACGTCAACGAAGCGTACCTGGAGCTGAGCGTGCCGATCTTCGCCGACTCGGCACTGGGCAAGAAGCTGGACCTGAGCCTGGCTGGCCGCTACTCGGATTACTCGACCTTCGGTGGCGAGTTCACGCCCAAGTACGGCCTGCGCTGGCAGGTGACCGATGACTTCGTGCTGCGTACCACCTATGCCGAAGGCTTCCGCGCACCGTCGATCGGCGAGCTGTACGGTTCGGCCGCGCGCGCGGATCTGCAGTTGTTCGATCCCTGCTCGGTGGGCCTGGGTGGCACACCGCCGCGTGGCAGTGCGGCCAACTGCGCGTCGCTGGGCGTGCCGACCGGCTTCCAGCAGGCCAACTCGCAGATCTCGGTGACCACCGGCGGCAACCGCGAGCTGGAGCCGGAGCGGTCGCGCAGCTTCAGTGCCGGTTTCGTGTGGAGCCCCTGGTTCGGCAACGATGCATCGTGGTCGGAGCGCTTCGACGTGGAAGTGACGTTCTACCGCCACAACATCGATGGCGCGATCCAGGCGATCAACGCGCAGACCCAGCTGGACCTGTGCGTGGATACCCTGGACCCGATCTACTGCGACGGCATCACCCGTGCCAGCACCGGTGCGGTCAGCAGCTTCAACAACCGCCTGACCAACCTGGGTTCGATCAAGACCGACGGCTGGGATGTGGACCTGTTCTGGACCCTGCCGCAGAGCTCGATCGGCCAGTTCAAGCTGGGCTGGAAGAACACGTTCGTCGGTCGCTACGAGGCCACCGGTGCGGCCGGCCAGCGGCAGCCACAGAAGCCCGGCGTGGAAGTGGCTGACAGTTCGATTCCGGAGTGGACCAGCAACGCCAGCATCGGCTGGACGCTGGACAACTGGAGCGCCAACTGGACGGTACGCCACATTTCCGAACTGACCGAAGACTGCGGTGACGCCGTGGCGTTCCCGGTGTGCAGCAACCAGGCCGCCGGCACCAACACGCTGTCGGCCACCACCTTCCATGACATGCAGGTGGGCTACAAGATCGACTGGATGAAGGGCCTGCAGCTGACGGCGGGCCTGAACAACGTGTTCGACAAGGACCCGCCGATCTGCCTGTCGTGTTCGTTGAACGGCTATGACGCCTCGACCTACGACATCCCGCGTGGCCGTTACTGGTACCTGCGCGCGGACCTGCGGTTCTGATGTGGGTACAGCAGCGCCGGAGAGATCCCGGCGCTGCTGTTGCCGCGGTAGCGCCGGGCCATGCCCGGCAACGTTTCCTTCAGAACGACCAGGTAAACGTCAGCGAGCCGTTGCGACCATCGCCATACGCACCGTAGCCATTGATCTGCGAGAGGTACTTCTTGTCCAGCAGGTTGTTGAGGTTGGCCTGCACGCTGAACTCCGGCGAGATGCGGTAGCGCACGAAGGCGCTGACCAGTGCGTAGCCGCTCTGCTCGATGCGGCCATAGGCCGGCACCGGGTAGTAGATGCGGTTCTGCCAGTTGGCACCGCCACCGACAGTCAGTTCCTGCAGCGACTGCGGGGTGTAGCTGGTGAACAGCTTCAGCGCGGTCTGCGGCAGGTTGGTGTTGATGTCGGCGTCGTTGGCATCCTTGGCCACGTAACGGGAGGCGCCGAACGTGGCGTTCCAGCCCGGTGCCAGTTCGCCGTTGAGCTCGAACTCGAAGCCACGGCTGACCGTGCCGCGTGCGGCGCGATAGGCGAATTCGTTCTGGCTGCCGGGCACCGGCTCGCCAGTGATCTGGCCGACGTTGTCCTGTTCGATGCGGAACACCGCCAGCGAGGCATTCAAGCGGTTGTCGAACCAGGCGCCCTTGACGCCCACTTCGTAGCTTTTGCCATCCACCGGGTCAAGATAGCTGCCGTTGCGGTCCTTCAGCGTCTGCGGCTGGAAGATCTCGGTGTAGCTGGTGTACGCCGAGTAGGTGTCGTTGATGTCGAACACGAGGCCGGCATACGGCGTAGTCACCTTGTGCTGGCGATCTGCGCCTTCGCCCTCGCTCTTCCAGTCGGTGTAGCGCGCGCCGATGATCAGCTTCAACGGATCGGCCAGCGACAGGCGTGCAGCGGCATAGCCGGCCTTCTGGGTGATGGTGCCCTCGCTGGCCAGCGCCAGCGGGTTCCAGTTCGGCTCGCTGATGTTGCCCGTCCAGTTCAGGTAACTGGCGAACGGGTCCCAGCTCTGGCCGGCGCCGCCGACCTGGTAGTCGCCGTGGTTGGCGTAGTCGCGCTTGTTGTAGCTCAGCCCGGCCATGAACTGGTGCTCGCGGCCGAACAGCTGGAACGGACCATCAACGTAGCCATCGACACCGGTGACCTTGCGCTCGGTGTTGTAGAAGCCTGCGGACGGCGAAATGCCTGCACCGGTGGTCTTGTCGAAGTTCGAGGCGCCGGTGGTCCAATCGTTGTACGCAGGGTAGAACAGCTTGTCGTCGGCCTTGGTCTGGTCATGCGTTGCGCCGATCTTGAACTTCCAGCCGTTGCTGAAGGCGTGCTGCAGGGTGGCGAACGCGCGCTTGCTGGTGGTGTCCCAGTAGGTCCAGTTCGGGCTGGCGTTGAACGATTCGTCGTACGGGGTCGCGCTGCCGTCGGAGTACAGCATCGGGAAGCCACCCCAGGTCGCGCCGTTGGCGCGCTTCTGCTGGTAGTCGTAGCCCACGCTGAGCTGGGTATCCGGGGTCAGGTCGGCGTCGATCACCGCATAGCCCAGCGTCTTGCGCTGGTTGTAGCGGTCCATCTGCCCATCGGTGTCCAGGTAGCTGCCGATCACCCGGCCGCGCACGGTGCCGCTGGCGTTGAGTGCGCTGCCCACGTCCACGGTGGTGCGGGTGCGGCCCCAGCTGCCGACGTTGACCGACACGCTGCCGGTCAGTTCGGCGCTGTCGGCGTGCTTGCGGATCAGGTTCACCGAGGCGGAAGGATTGCCGGCGCCGCTGAGCAGGCCGGTGGCGCCGCGCACCACTTCCACGCGGTCATACAGGGCCAGGTCCAGGCCGGAGTCACCGTAGCTCCAGTTCTGCACCATCTGCGTGGGCAGGCCATCGAACTGGTACGCATCGATGTAGAAGCCGCGCGCATAGAATTCGGTGCGCTCGCTGTCGGACTGGGTGCTGGTGACGCCGGTGGTGTTGCCCAGCACGTCGATGATGTCGTCCAACTGCTGATCTTCGATGCGCTGGTGGCTGATGATGCTGACCGACTGCGGGATCTCGCGCGGCGCCAGGTCGAAACGGGTGCCGGCCGAGGTACGGCGCACCGAATAGCCTTCGGCGCGCTCGCCCTTCACTACGACCTTGTCGAGGGTGGTCGGGTCGGTGGCGGTTTCGGCGAAAGCGGTGGGTGCGACGGCGCAGAGCGCGACGAGCACGGCAACGGACAGCCGCTGCGGCTGCGGGGTACGGAGGGCGGAACGGATCATGCGGATTCCTGCAACGGGCACGCGCGTTCGGCCGTCATCCAGGAGTCGAGGCGCTACGGGTAGGGGAAGGGCGGGCAGGCCGTCCTGGCACCACCGGAAACGAAAGAAATGGTAATACGAACTATTCCTATTTACAAATCATGAACAAACGCGTGCGGCCTCGAGGCTCGGCTCGGTTGCCGTCAGCGGGTGCCCTGCGGTTGCAGCAGCGGCAGCGGGTCCCGCGCGCCATCGGCGCCATAGATGCCCCAATGCAGATGGGGCGGCGTGCCCTTGGCGTTGCCGGTGTCGCCAACATGGCCGAGCAGGTCGCCGGGTTGCACCACCTGGCCGCGCGCCAGGCCATCGGCCCAGTCTTCCAGGTGCGCGTAGTAATAGCGCTCGCGTCCCGGCCCGATCACCCAGACCTGGCGGCCACCGAGTCCGCTGTCGCGGATGTCGGCGACAACGCCGGGGGTAGCGCTGCGCACCGGCGTGCCGCGCTTGCCGAAGATGTCGATACCCGCGTGCGTGCGGTCGCGCCCGCGCGGTGCGCCGAAGGTATCGGCGATCTGCCGGGGCCGCACGCCGTCCACCGGTACCGGCAGTTGCGTGGCCGGTGGCATGCGCGAGAGTGTCCACAGCATCTTCGGTGCGGCAGCCCACGGGCTGTTCCAGAAGGCCATCGCCGCGATGACCAGGATCAGCAGGAAGGCGCCACGCAGCAACCAGCGGCGCAGGCGTCTGGCGTTGGAGGGGGAAGCGGTGTTCATGCGTCACCAGTGTAGGAGCAGGACAGGCTCGACGGCATCTGCGTCATGTCAGCGGCACGTCGAACCCGCGCTTCAACGTGCCCAGCGCCACCGACGTGCGGAAGCGCTCGATGTTGTCATCACCGCCGAACAAGCGCTCGGTGATCGCCTCGTATTCCTCCATCGATGCCGCCGAGAGCAGCAGCAGGAAATCGCCGTCGCCGGTGATCGAGTAACACTGCTGCACGGCAGGGTCGTTCTGCACGCGGCGGCGGAACGGGGCGACCTTCTCGCGCTGTTCGCTGACCACGCGCACCTCGACGATGATGGTCAGCGGCCGGCCGATTTTCGCGGCGTCGATCACCGCCACATTGGCGGCGATCACCCCGCTGTCCTGCAGGCGCCTGATCCGCCGCTGCACCGCCGGCGTGGACAGGTGCACGGCTTCGGCGATCTGCCGCTGCGGCAGGGTGTTGTCCTGCTGCAGGAGGGCGAGGATGGCGCGGTCGAAGCTGTCCAGCACGGGGGCGGTGGCCATGGTGAGCAGAAGTTGCACGGACGGGCCGTCAATTGAGCCAAGTGCTCGCCGCCGACGCAATAGACTGGCGGCATGCAGACTTCTCGAATCGCGCCGATGTTGCCGGCGCTGGCGGTGCTCGGCTCGGTCACCGCACTGGCCATTGGTACCTCCTACGCCAAGCAGCTGTTTCCGTTGATCGGCGCGCAGGGCACCAGCGCGCTGCGCGTGGGCTTTTCGGCGTTGTTGCTGCTGCTGTTCTGGCGGCCATGGCGCTGGAAGACCAGCCGCGTGGATGCGGTCACCATCCTGCGCTACGGCCTCACCTTGGGCCTGATGAACCTGCTGTTCTACATGGCCTTGCGCACGATCCCGTTCGGCATCGCGGTGGCCATCGAATTCACCGGCCCGTTGACGGTGGCGATGCTGTCGTCGCGGCGTCCGATCGATTTCCTGTGGGTGGGTTGCGCAGCGGTCGGGCTGCTGTTGCTGCTGCCGATCGGCGGCGGCCCGGCACTGGACCCGGTGGGCGTGCTGTACGCCATGGGGGCAGCAGCGTGCTGGGGCCTGTACATCGTGTTCGGCAAGCGCGCCGGCCACCTGCACGCTGGGCATTCGGTGTCGCTGGGGCTGCTGGCCGCGTCGCTGGTGGTGGTGCCGGTGGGCGTGGTGCATGCCGGTGCGGCGTTGCTGGAGCCGAAGATCCTGCTGGCCGGGCTGGTGGTGGCGCTGGTGTCCAGCGCGATCCCGATGTCACTGGAAATGATGGCGCTCAAGCGCCTGCCGAAGGAGACCTTCGGCATCCTGATCAGCATGGAACCGGCGGTGGCCGCGCTGTGGGCGATGCTGCTGCTGCATGAGCACCTGCATGGCCTGCAGTGGCTGGCCATCGGCTGCACGGTACTGGCCTCGGTGGGCAGCACGATGACCGCACGGCGGTTGAAGGTGCCGGTGGCGCAGGCGGGGTAGCGCCGGGCCACATGCCCGGCGGAGAGCGTGCGGACCAACGGTCCGCACCCACCAGGGCAGCGTGCCAACCAAGGTCCCCTACCAGGGGCGGTAGCGCCGGGCCATGCCCGGCGAGCGCAGCGGCAGCGCTCAGCGCAGGGCGTCGGCCGGGACGTCGATTGCCATCGCCAGGGCAAGATGGTCGGAGAACGCAGCGGGCACCGCTTCCACGGTGCGGGTCTGCAGGCCGCTGCTGACCAGGATGTGGTCGATGGCGCGGTCGGGGCGCCAGCTGGGGAAGGTCGGCACGATGCAGCCGGGCGGCTGCAGCCGGGTCTTCTGGTACAGCACCTGCATTTCCGGACGCTCGGCCAGGCAGTTGAAGTCGCCCATCAGCACCGCATTGGGATGGTCGGACAACAGCTCGGCAATGAAGCCGAGCTGGGCCATCCGCGAACCGGCGCCCAAGGACAGATGCGCTACCGCGACGGCCAGGCCATCGCGACCGTCGCCGAACTTGGCCAGCAGCACGCCGCGCCCGCCGATACGGCCGGGCAGGGCATGGTCCTGCACTTCCACCGGTTCCAGCTTGCTCAGCAGGCCGTTGGCGCTGGAGGCGACGCCACCCATGCGCCGGTTCGGCTGGTGGCTCCAGTAATTGAAGCCGGCGCGTTGGGCCAGGTAATGGGTCTGGTTGGTGAAGCCCGAGCGCAGGCTGCCCGGGTCGGCCTCCTGCAGGCCGACGATGTCATGACCGCGCGCCAAAGTGGCAATCGCGTCAAGGCTGCTGCGCTTGCGACCCGCCGGCAGCGCATGTGACCAGCTGCGGGTCACATAGTCGCTGTAGCGGCGGGTACTTGAGCCGGCCTGGATGTTGGCCGTCAGCAAGCGCAGGGTCCGTGTTGTGGGGGAAGTCACGGCCGGGAAAACGTCTCTTTGATCAGTGAGCCTGGGCCGCACCGCGTTCGCGGGCGATCAGGTGGTCGGCAATGCGCAGCATGTCCGGGAAGCTCTTGCCCTTCACCAGGTACTTGCCGTTGACGATGATCGACGGGGTGCCGCTGATCTGGCTGCGCTGGGCGAACTGCTTGGCCGAGTTGGTCTTGGCATTGACCGCGAAGCTGCCCATGGTGGCGGCGAACTGCTTCGGATCCACGCCGTAGGCACCGTAGAACTTGGCGATGTCATCGACCGAATCAGCACCGCGCTCGCCCTTCAGGGTCTTCTGCGAGTGGATGGCCGAGTACAGCGCTTCGTGGGTCTTCTCCTGCACGCCCAGGGTCTGTGCGGCGTAGAAGGCACGGGCGTAGTTGTCCCAGGTGCCGCCGAACATGGCCGGCACGTAGACGAAGTTCACATCGCTGGGCAGGCCAGCCTTCCACGGGCCGACCAGCGGCTGGAACGCAGCGCAGGCCGGGCAGACGTAACCGAAGATCTCGACCACTTCGACCTTGCCGGCGGCCGGCTGGAACGGCTGGCCGTTCGGGATCAGCTGGTAGTCGGCGCCTTCCACCGGGGCCGGGCCGGTCAGCGCGGCGGTGGTCGGGGCCGGCGCGGCGCTGGCAGCGGTCTTGTCACCTTCGGCAGCCGGGGCAGCGGCTTCGCCGCCTGCGGCCGGCGCGGCCGGTTCGGTGCTGGCCGGGGTCGCGGCCGGTTCTGCCGGGGCGGAGGTGTTGGTGGTGCCATCGTCGGCCTTGCAGGCCGCCAGGATCGGCAGCAGCGCTGCGAGGGCGAGGGCGGCGAAACGGGTCTTCATGGAAGCGTCTCCAGCATCTGGAAAGGTGGGGCCGGCGTCAGGCGCCGGCCAGAGGGAAATGATGACATGCGGCGGCGACAGCGCCGTGTCGATGGTGTGTGTTGGTTCAGCGGCCGCGGGCGGCGCGGGCCTGGGCGATCAGCGCCGAGGCGATGCGCAGCTGGTCGTCGAAGCTCTTGCCACGGACCAGGTACTGGCCATTGATGATGATGGCCGGGGTTCCCGGCACCTGGGTGCGCTGGGCGAAGGCACGGGCGGCATCGACCTTCTTCTGTACCGCCTCGCCGCGCAGGGCCTGCGTGTAGCGCTCCGGGGTCACGCCGTAGGCCTTGTAGAAGTTGGCGAGCTCATCGGCCGAGACGTTCTGCATCGGCAGCGTGCCGTCATCGTGCAGGGCCTTGAACACAGCGGCGTGGCTGCGCTTGGCCACGCCCACTTCGTCGGCGGCGTAGTAGGCCAGTGCCCAGGCATCCCAGGCACCGCCGAAGGCGGCCGGGACCGGGGTGAAGCGCACGTCGGCCGGCAGCTTGGCGGCCCAGGCGGCCAGCTGCGGTTCGAAATGGGCGCAGTGCGGGCAGGTGTAGCCGAACACCTCGACCACCTCGATCTTGCCGGCCAGCGGCTGGAACGGGCCAGGCTGGGCGATGCGCTCGTAGTCTTTGCCTTCGACCAGCGGGGCGTTGGCGGGGGTGGCAGCGCAGGCCGCCAACGGCAGCAGCACCAGCAGGGACAGCAGAAGGCGGGGAATCAACCTCATCGACACGCATCTCCGTTGAAAATGACAACGCCGGCGCAGCCGCCGGCGTGAAGGAAACATACCGCAGCGACGGGCCGTCGTGGCGACCGGCGCCGACCAGTGGCGGTCAGGGGGCGGCAGCCGGTCGCGTCGAAGCGCCTTCGGCGGCGAGATCGTCGGCCTTGTTGTGCAGGCCCTGCAGGTAGCTGGAAAGGGCCTGCACCTCCTGCTCGGTCAGCTTCTGCGCCACCGTGGCCATGATCTGGAAGTGCGCCTTGTCGGTCTCGTTGGTCTGTCCGGCCTGGTACTCCTGCAGGCGCCGGGCGACATAGCTGGCGTGCTGGCCGCCGATGTGCGGGTAGGCCGGGCCGGGGTTGCCGGCGCCGCTGGGGCCGTGACAGGCCATGCAGGCCGGCAGCCCGCGCTGGGCGTCGCCGCCGCGGTAAAGCTGCTGGCCGATCTGGTAGAACTTCATGCCCTTGTACGGGCCTTCGGCCACCGGCGTGTCATCGGCGATGCCGGCGTTGGCCTTCTGCGTGGCGAAGAACGCGCCGATATCGCGCATGTCCTGCGGGGTGAGGTTCTGCACGAAGGGCACCATCGCCACGGCGGCGCCGGAACTGCGCTGGCCATTGGCGATCAGGGCCATCTGCTGGGCGACGTAGCGCTCGCTCTGGCCGGCGATGCTGGGATACATCTCCACCGTGGAATTGCCATCGGCACCATGGCAGGCGGCACACGCGGTGGCCTTGGTCTGGCCGGCCTTGGCATCGCCCCAGGTGGTCTTGCTGAAATCCACCTCGAGCGAGGCGGTCTTGATCGGGCCGTTGTCGGGCAGCGGGGTCAGCGTGGTCTGCGCAAAGGCAGCAGCGGCAACAACGGCAGTAGCAAGGGCGGATACGGCAAGAACGCGAGCGTGGCGCATGCTGAAGCTCCGTATGGACCGGCCGGGCGGCGGCGGCCGGCATCGCCCGGATTATCAACGCCGTTTCCTTGCACGGTCAACGCAGCAGTGCAGCATTTTCCCGCTGGAAGGCCCCGGGCCGGGCGCGCGGCGCCGCAACATGCGATCCTATGCGCATGTCATTGCTCATCGAACGCGCCCAATACCACCTCTCTGCCCACAACATGGGGCAGCTGCCGCCCGATGAAGGTTCTGAAGTGGCCTTTGCAGGTCGCTCCAACGCCGGCAAGTCCAGCGCGCTCAATGCGCTGACCCGCCAGAACAGCCTGGCCCGGGTCTCCAAGACGCCTGGCCGGACCCAGCAGCTGGTGTTCTTCCAGGTTACCCCGGACGCCCATCTGGTCGATCTGCCCGGTTACGGCTACGCCAAGGTGCCGCTGGACCTGCAGGCGCACTGGCAGGCCTTCATCGACCGCTACTTCCGCACCCGCGAGGCCTTGAAGGGGCTGGTGGTGGTGATGGACATCCGTCATCCGCTGAAGGACTACGACCGGCAGATGCTGGCCTATGCCGTGCAGCGTGGCCTGCCGGCGCATGCGCTGCTGACCAAGGCCGACAAGCTCAGCCGCAGCCAGCAGATGCAGACCCTGCAGAAGGTACGCAAGGAACTGCATTCGTCGTTCGGCGATACGGTGAGTGTGCAGGTGTTCTCCGGCTCGGCCCGTACCGGCGTGGATGAAGCCCGCGGCATCATCGGCGGCTGGCTGGGGCTGGAATAAGGCGCTCCGCTGCGCTCGCCGGGCATGGCCCGGCGCTACCCTGATGTTTTCCGTCACCGCGATCCGGTAGCGCCGGGCCATGCCCGGCGGCACATCATTTCAGTGGCGAATATTCCGCCGGTACCCACGCATAGGCCTGGCCTTCGCTGCGCACGTGCCCCAGGCCGGGGAAGGGCAGGTGCGCGCCGGCAACCCACCAGCCCTTGGCGGTGGCTTCCTGCAACAGGCTGCGACGGCTGGCCGTAGCCGCCGTGCGATCCGAATCGGCCTCGAATGCTGCTTCCGGGTGTGCGAACTGCACCGCATGGAAATGCAGCACATCGCCCCACACCAGCAGTGACTGGCCCTGGCTGTCGAAGCGGTAGGACACATGCCCCGGCGTGTGGCCGTGGGTATCCATCGCCACCGCGTGCCCCGGCAGGGCGTCGCCAGGCTGGAAGGTGTGCAGGCGACCGGCGGCCTGGTACGGCGCGATCGCGTTGCGTGCCAGCGCGAAGGCAAAGCGCACGCCCTGCGGTGCCGTGGCTTCGCTGGCCGGGTCGAGCCAGTAGCGGGCATCGGCCTTGGACAGCCACACCGTCGCATTCGGATAGGCCGGCTTGCCCTGTGCATCGAGGATCCCGCACAGATGATCGGGATGGGCATGGGTCAGCAGCACCTCATCGATCTCGGCCGGGTCTACGCCGGCCGCACGCAGGTTGCCCAGCACCTGGCCCTGGTCAGGGCCGAAGCACTGCGCGGTGCCGGCATCGACCAGGGTCAGGTGCTTGCCCTGGCGCACCAGGAAGGCGTTGATCGCGGTCTGCAGGCCCTTCTTGTCTTCGGGCACATAGCGGCCTTCGAGCAGGCGGCTGACCAGCGTTGGCGGCACGTCGACCACTTCCTGCCGGCCGAGCGCAACCACGCCGTCGAACAGGGCCGTGACCTGCAGCGCACCGATGCGCTGGTGTTGCACGCCCGGCACCTGCTGGGTGGGGGCGGGCGAGGTGGCTTCGGCCAGCGCGGCCAGCGGCAGGGAGGACAGGGCCAGCAGCAGGGCGGCGTGCAATGGCAGATGACGCAGGGTCATGGCGGTTCTTCTCGGTGAGTGATGGGCAGGCCCGTTGCGCACAGCGTGCCGTGTTGCGCGTGCGTGCGGCGCTCAAAGCACTGCGCGGAATGCTCAATGGGGGTTATCCGCAGGGCTGCGCCCTGCACCCGCAGAGGCAACAGCAACGGCAACGGCCGAAGCAACAGCAACGGCCGAAGCAACAGCAGAAGCTGGCTTCCTGTGGGGAGGCGGGGTGGGTCCGGTTGCGGGGGACGCCGTGAACCCATCCATGGGGGCTTGGCCGCGGCATCCATGCCGCGGACACCCCCACAACCGGACCCACCCCGCCTTCGACAGATTCCCGCGATCTGTTGGAATGGCATGACCTGCTTTTGGTGGGTGTCGACCTTGGTCGACACGTAGATCCACGCCATGCGTGGATGCTCTTCGAATTCAATTCGGAATCATCGAAATGAATCGAATGAACGTGGAGGAAATCATCCACGCATGGCGTGGATTTACGGGCCACCGGGAAACTGTCGAAGGCGGGGCGGTGTGGGTATGCAGGACCGTTGGCGCCATGGATGGCGCCATCGAGCCCCCATGGATGGGTTTACGGCGTGTCCTGCATACCCACACCGCCCCGCCACCCCACGGAATGCACGCTGTTGCTGTTGCTTCGGCTGTTGCCGTTGCCTCTGCGGGTGCAGGGCGCAGCCCTGCTGAAGAACCCTCAAATATCTGTGGGAGCCAGCCCGTACTGCTCGGCGAAGCGCTTGCTGAAACTCGCTGCGGAACGATACCCCGCGCGCGCTGCCACGGTCTTCAACGGCAGATCGGTGGTGTACAGCAGCTGCATGCCATGGGCCAGGCGCGCTTCGGTCAGCAGCTGGCGCAGGCTGGTGGCTTCGGCGGCCAACCGCCGCCGCAGGGTCGCACCGCTCAGCGCGAAGTGCGCCTCAACGTCGCGCGAATGCCAGTCGCGGGCCGGCTCGGCGGCGATGCGGTCGCGGATCTGCTCGCCCAGCGTCGGTGCGTGCGGCAACAGCAGGTTGCCGTGGCCCTGCCGGCACCACGCCAGCACCAGCGTGGCCAGCGCCAACCGCGCTTCGCTGTAGTGGCCGTCCTGCAACGACTGCCGCCAGCTGCGCAGTACCGTGGCGTGATCGCCCAGCGCCTGCCGGGCCAGCGCCGCTCCGGCCGTTGGCAAGGCCTCGCTCCACAGCGTGCGCGCTGCCGCCAGGACTTCCGTGCACAGCGGCACGATCGCGCTGAGGTAGCGGCCGGTCTGCGGGTCCGGTGTATTGACCACGTCGATGCGGCAGCGCTGGGTGATCAGCAGGATGTCGCCGGGGACGAAGGTCAGCGACTGGTGGGCGGTACGTACCTGCTTGCGGCCTTCCAGCAGGATGGCGAACTGTGGCTGGGGAATCTCCACCGAACTGGCACCGTGCTCGCGGCGGGCGGTGATGCAGGCATAGCCCTCAGCGCGTTGGCAGCCGGCCAGGCTGGCCATCTCCGCCAGTAGTGCCATGGCGGTGGGGGGCATACCGGTCATATGACGTGCGCGCCCAGCAGGCGACCGACCGCGGCCGCGGCGGCCATCGCCAGTGCACCCCAGAACATCACGCGCAGGGCGCCGCGCGTGGGTGATGCGCCGCCGGCGCGTGCCGCCATCGCGCCGGTCAGGCACAGGCCGGCCAGCGTGCTGACCGTGGTGGCCGTGGCGACGTTCTGTACCGGCGTCAGCAGTGCGGTCAGCACCGGCAGCGCGGCGCCACAGGTGAAGGCGGCGGCCGACGCCAATGCGGCCTGCAACGGCCGCGCGCGCAGTTCCTCGGTGATGCCCAGTTCGTCGCGCGCGTGGGCACCCAGCGCGTCGTGGGCGGTCAGCTGTTCGGCAACCTGGCGCGCCAACGCCGGCTCCAGCCCGCGATGGCGGTAGATCGCGGTCAGTTCGTCCAGTTCGCTGTGCGGGTCTTCGTGCAGCTCGCGCTTCTCCATCGCCAGATCGGCATTCTCGGTATCGGCCTGGGTCTGCACCGACACATACTCGCCGGCGGCCATCGACATCGCGCCGGCCACGGTGCCGGCCACGCCGGTGGCCAGGATCGTGCTGGCCGAGGCGCCGCTGGCGGCCACGCCGACCACCAGGCCGGCGACCGAGACAATGCCATCGTTGGCGCCCAGTACGGCGGCCCGCAGCCAGCCCACGCGATCGGCACGGTGCAGCTCGGGATGTCGTGAATGGCGGCTCATGGCCCTGAGTGTACGAGGGTCAAGAGGGTGTCGGTAGGATGCTGAAACCCGTCACCGTCGCATGACGTAACGAGCCGCCACGCTATAGTGCGCCCTTGCGATGCAAGGCTCCCAGCCCCACATCCCCTGCCACCGTCCAGCGAGCCACCCCCTTGTCGAGCCCCAGCCACGTCGCCGATACGCCCATTACCGACCGCTCGCAACTGGTGGCGGAGATCGCCTCCGGCGAGAAGCCCCGTTCGCAGTGGCGCATCGGTACCGAGCACGAGAAGTTCGGGTTCCGCCTGGATGACCTGCGTCCGCCGACCTTCGATGGCGAGCGCGGCATCGAGGCCCTGCTCAACGGCCTGGTCCGCTTCGGCTGGACGCCGGTGCAGGAGAACGGCAACACCATCGCCCTGCTGCGTGATGGCGCCTCGGTGACCCTGGAGCCGGCGGGCCAGCTGGAGCTGTCCGGTGCGGCGCTGGAAACCATTCACCAGACCTGCGTGGAAACCGGCACCCACCTCAATGAAGTGGCGCAGGTGGCCGGCGAACTGCAGCTGGGTTTCCTCGGCATGGGCTTCCAGCCGAAGTGGACGCGCGATGAAATGCCGTGGATGCCCAAGGGCCGCTACAAGATCATGCGCTCGTACATGCCCAAGGTCGGTTCGCTCGGCCTGGACATGATGACCCGCACCTGCACCGTGCAGGTGAACCTGGATTACGCCAGCGAAGCGGACATGGTGAAGAAGTTCCGTGTGTCGTTGGCGCTGCAGCCGATCGCCACCGCACTGTTCGCCGACTCGCCGTTCACCGAAGGCAAGCCGAACGGCTACCTCAGCTACCGCTCGCACATCTGGACCGATACCGATGCCGACCGTACCGGCATGCTCGACTTCGTGTTCGAGGACGGCTTCGGTTACGAGCGCTATGTCGACTACCTGCTCGATGTGCCGATGTATTTCTCCTACCGCGATGGCATCTACCACGATGCCAGCGGGCAGAGCTTCCGCGACTTCATGCAGGGCAAGCTGCCGGTGCTGCCGGGCCAGCTGCCGACCCTGCGCGACTGGTCGGACCACACCACGACCGCGTTCCCGGAAGTGCGGTTGAAGAAGTACCTGGAAATGCGCGGTGCCGATGGTGGCCCGTGGAGCCGGCTGTGTGCGCTGCCGGCCTTCTGGGTGGGCCTGCTGTACGACGACACGGCGCTGGATGCGGCGTGGGATCTGGTGCGTGACTTCAGCCTGGCCGAGCGCCATGCGCTGCGTGATGGGGTGCCCAAGCACGCGATGGGCCTGCCGTTCCGCGGTGGCACCGTGCGTGACCTCGCCCGCGAGGCGGTGAAGATTTCGGTGGATGGGCTCAAGCGCCGTGCGGCGCGCAATGCCGATGGCCAGGATGAAAGCAAGTTCCTGGACGTGCTGCAGGAAATCGTCGAGTCCGGCCTGACCCCGGCCGAGCGCAAGCTGGCGCTGTTCCATGGCCGCTGGCACGGCGACGTCGACCCGGTGTTCCGCGAGTTCGCGTACTGAAAATGCGCCCGCCGGGCATGGCCCTGCGCTACCCGCCACGAATCCGGTAGCGCCGGGCCATGCCCGGCGGGGGGCTTTCGCAAAAAAACCCCGGCAATGCCGGGGTTTTTCATTCCATCAGCGCAGCGATCAGGCCTTGATGGTGGCCATGTCGATCACGAAGCGGTAGCGCACATCGTTCTTGGCCATGCGCTCCCAGGCTTCGTTGACGTTCTTGATGTCGATCATCTCCACGTCGCTGACGATGCCGTGCTCGGCGCAGAAGTCCATCATCTCCTGGGTTTCGGCCATGCCGCCGATCGCCGAGCCGGTCAGGCTCCTGCGACCGAAGATCACGCTGCCACCGGTCAGCGGCGGGTCCAGTTCGGTCAGCACACCGACCAGGCACATGGTCGCTTCGCGCTTGAGCAGGCCCATGTACGGGTTGGTGTCATGGCTGACCGGGATGGTGTTGAGCAGGAAGTCGAAGCTGCCGGCATGCGCCTTCATCTGCTCGGCATCGCGCGAAACCAGCACTTCGTCAGCGCCCAGGCGCTTGGCATCGGCGCCCTTTTCCGGGGTGGTGGTGATCATCACCACGTGCGCGCCGAGCGCCTTGGCGAACTTCACGCCCATGTGGCCGAGGCCACCCAGACCGATCACGCCGACCTTCTGGCCCGGGCCGACCTTCCAGTGGCGCAGCGGCGACCAGGTGGTGATGCCGGCGCACAGCAGCGGCGCGGCTGCCTTCAGGTCCAGCGTTTCGGAGACCTTGACCACGAAACGCTGCTCGACCACCACGTGGTCGGAATAGCCGCCGTAGGTCGGTGCGCCGCTTTCACGCTCGCGGCCGTTGTAGGTCCAGGTCGCACCTTCGGCGCAGTACTGCTCCAGGTCGTGCTGGCAGGCATCGCAATGGCGGCAGGAGTCGACCATGCAGCCGACACCGGCGTGGTCGCCGACCTTGAAGCGGGTGACCTCGCTGCCGACTTCGGTGACCCGGCCGATGATCTCGTGGCCCGGCACCATCGGGTAGATCGAGCCACCCCAGTCGTCGCGGGCCTGGTGCAGGTCGGAATGGCAGATGCCGCTGTACAGGATCTCGATGCGCACATCGTTCGGGCCAACCGCGCGGCGCTCGAATTCGAAGGGCACCAGCGGGTCGGTATGGGTGTGGGCGGCGTAACCACGGGCGAGGGACATGGGGAATCCTTGGCAGGGTTTGTCGAAAGGCGTTTTACAATACGCTCCGTACCTCGGGGTAAGAAGCGTATATATCGGCATGATTCATCAAGGCAGACTGCACAATCATGGCCACTGACAACCTGACCCACCTGGCCGCCTTCGCTGCGGTCGCCCGCCACCGCAGTTTCCGCCGGGCTGGTGCCGAGCTGGCCCTGTCGACCTCGGCGGTGAGCTATGCGATCCGCGCGCTGGAGGAACGGCTGGGGGTGGGCCTGTTCCACCGTACCACCCGCAGCGTGGCCCTGACCGAGGCCGGGCAGCGCCTGCTGGAGCGCCTGCAGCCGGCGCTGGGGCAGGTGCATGACGCGCTGGAGGAAATGAACCACTTCCGCGCGGTGCCGGCCGGCCTGCTGCGGATCAATGCGACGCGGGCGGCGGTGGCGACCCAGTTGGGGCCGCGGCTGGCGCGGTTCCTGCACGCGCATCCGGACGTACGGGTGGAGCTGACCGAGAACGATGGCCTGGTCGATATCGTTGCCGAGGGCTACGACGCTGGCGTGCGCCTGCACGAGTTCGTGCCCGAGGACATGGTGGCGGTGCCGATGGGGCCGCCGCTGCGCGGATTGATTGTCGGTTCACCCGAGTACCTGCGGCGCCGGCCGGCCCCGCAGCATCCGCGCGACCTGGCCGCGCACGAGTGCGTACGTTTCCGTTTCGCCAGCGGCCATCTGTACAAGTGGCAGTTCGAACGCGATGGCCAGACCCTGGAGATCGACGTACCGGGTCGGCTGACGCTGTGCGAGCAGGGCACCGTGGTTGGCGCGGTGCTTGATGGCATCGGCCTGGCCTATGTGCTGGAAGACACCGCGCGGCCGTATCTGGACGACGGCCGACTGGTGGCGGTGCTGGAAGATTGGAGCGAACCGTTCGCCGGGTTTGCGCTGTATTACCCGAAGCAGCGGCAGATGCCAGGTGCGCTGCGTGCGTTCGTGGACATGCTGCGCGAGTGAATGGCGATCACCCGCATCAGTAGATCCACGCCATGCGTGGATTGGCGCCCGCTACGCAGCCAGCAATTCATTCGACCAGCGCGTCATACCCTGCATCGCTGAACTGGATCAGGCAGAAGCCATGGCCGAACGGATCGGACAGCACGGCGATCTTTCCCCAGCGGCGTTCGCGGATGGGACGTTCGAGCGCGGCTCCGCCCGCAACCGCGCGGGCAAGCGCCGCGTCGATGTCAGCGACCACCCAGTCCAGATGCACGGGTGTCCAGTGGCGCTCGTAATCGCGCACATCGCCGTCTTCGGTCGCTGCGCTGCCGGCATCGTTCTGCAGCAGGTACAGCGGCGTGGGGCCACCGAGCAGTTCCAGCGCACCGGGGCCAAGGCGGCGGCCGACCCGCAGGTCGAAGGCTGCGGTGTAGAAGATTTCAGCGGCAGCAAGATCGGGCACGTCGAGGTTGACGATGAACGAAGTGGTGACGGAGTTCATGGAGACTTTCGTCATGTTGTTGGGCACGGATGTGCGGTCTAGGATCGAACTGTAGTTCAGGATCGGAGTGCCCGGTCGTTGCGATCGGTGGCCTCGTTGCCAGGGAGGATTCCATGCGGGATCTGGAAGTGGAAGCGCGAGTACGCAAGCTGGAGCGACGGGCAGGCCGATGGCGCTGGCTGCTGGTAGCTACCCCCGTCCTATTGATGGCGATTGTGCTGGCCGGTCGCGGTTTTGCCAGGCTGGAGGTCGGCATTGTTCCGGAGATCCGCACCCAACGCCTGATCGTGCTTGATCAGGAAGGGCGCAAGCGGGTGGAGATCGGTGAGGACGCGCCGGATCTGGACATCAAGCGCAATGCCCGGGTGGCGGGGTTGATCATCTTCGATGGCAATGAACAGGAATGCGGAGGCATGGTCACCGCCGACGATGGCAGCGCTACGGTTGCCCTGGATGCGCCGCGTGGCGTCGGCTATCGCGTGTCAGATCGGGCCGGAATGAAAGTGGGAGCGGACGGTTCGGCGCTCATCGGTGTCCTGTCCAATGCCGGGGGCTTTGCCGCAAGGCTGATCGCGCAGGGGGCGGAAGGACAGTTGGAGGTGAGCCGCGTGGATTCCACCGAAGGCCGAGCATCCACCCGTGTGATCCACGTGGAGGCCGATAGCAGGTGATGGAACAACCACAGACTCAAACAGGGAGCGCAACATGCATGAGCAGGATATAGCCGTACGCCTGGAACGCCTGGAACACAGGCTGCGCCGCAGGAATCTGCTTGCTGCCTCGATGTTCGCGCTGGGCGCATCGTTGGCCCTGATCGGGACCAGCGTAGCCACGCCCGATGCCGACGTAGTGCCGGAGATCCGTACCTACAAGCTGACCGTGCTCGACAGTGAAGGGCGCACGCGCGTGCAGATTGCCGAGGATGCCAGTGACATTGCCCGCAACTCACGCGCAACGGGCATGACCATCTACGATGCGAAGGGCGATGAGCGCGGTGGCATCGGCACCATGGCCAACGGCAGCGCGGTAATGGCGTTGGATGCACCGGTTGGCGTGGGATACAAGGTTCGCGATCGGGCGGGTATGAGAGTCGCGCCCGATGGCACCGCCGTGATCACGGCACTGTCCAACGAGGGCAGCTTTGCCGCCAGCCTGGTGGCGCAGGGCAACCAGGGGCGGCTTGAGCTGAGCCGCAAGGACTCGGCCAGGGGCGAGATCAGCACCCGTGTGCTGACCTTTGATTCGGACTCGACGAAGGTCGAGAAGGTGCCGTGATGTGTTCGGTGGCGAATGGCGCGCCGCATCCACGCGTGGTGTGGATCTACGGGGCCGGCGGGTAGTCGAGGTAGCCCTCGCTGCCGCCGCCGTAATAAGTGCTGCGGTCGGGGATGGCCAGCGGGACATCGCGCTGCAGGCGCTCGACCAGATCCGGGTTGGCGATGAACGGTTGGCCGAAGGCGGCCAGATCGATGATGCCTTCCTCGACCAGGCGCAGGGCGCGTTCGCGGGTCATGCCGCCGGCCAGGATCACCGTGCCGCCGTAAGCCTGCTTGAAGGCCTTGAGGAAGGCCTCGCCGATCGCCGGTGCGCCGTGCAGGTAGTTGTCGTTCAGATGCACATAGGCCAGCCCGCGCTTGCCCAGTTCCTCGGCCAGGTACAGATAGCTGGCTTCGTTTTCCGCATAGGCGGGCATGTCGAAGACCTGGCTGTTCGGCGCAAGGCGCACGCCGATGCGGTGCGCGCCGATGCGCGCGGCCATCGCATCCACGGTGTCCAGGATCAGCCGCGCGCGGTTGCGCAGCGAACCGCCGTACACGTCCTGCCGGTCATTGGTGACCGGGTTGAGGAACTGCTCGAACAGATAGCCGTTTGCCGCATGCAGTTCGATGCCATCGAAGCCGGCGGCGATCGCGTTGTCGGCACCCTGCACGAAGTCGGCGACGATGCCCGGCACTTCTTCCGTGCTGAGTGCACGCGGCGGCGTCGGATCGGCATGGCCACGGCTGCCGTCGTCCAGATAGACGAACGAGGTGTTCTTCGGATCGCTCGCCACCGGCCGCGTGCCGGCGCTTACCGGCTGGCCGCCGTCGGGCTGCAGCGAGGCGTGTGACATGCGGCCGACGTGCCACAGCTGCGCGAAGATCGCGCCCTGCGCAGCGTGTACAGCGTCGGTGACAAGCGTCCAACCGGCCACCTGCTCGGCCGACCAGATGCCCGGCACGTCGATGTAACCCTGGCCCTGCGCCGACACCGGCGTGCCTTCGCTGATGATCAGGCCGGCGCTGGCGCGCTGCCGGTAATACTGGGCGGTCAGCGCATTGGCGATGGCGCCGGGGTTGCGGGCGCGGGTCATCGGCGCCATCGCGATGCGGTTGTGCAGGGGTAGTCCAGCGAGGTCGAAGGGGCGGAACAGGGCGGCGGTCATGTCAGTCATCTCGGAGCGGGGGAGGGCGCCAACGGCGCGACAGCACCATGATGGAGTTGACATGCGGGCACATAAAGGCGGTAGATTTCCCGTCAGGCGGGACAATCTGTCCCCAATGAGCGAGCCTGCCGATGCTTCCCGTCGAATCCCTGAATGGCCTGGCGACCTTCGTCACCACGGCGCGCTCGGCCACCTTCACCGAGGCCGCCGACGCGCTGGGCATCTCCCGCTCGGCGGTCGGCAAGGCCATCGCCCGGCTGGAAACGCGGCTGGGCGTGCGCCTGTTCCATCGCACCACCCGGCGCATCGCGCTGACCACCGACGGCGAGGCGTACTACGCCTCCTGCGCCGCGGCCCTGGATGAAATCGCGGCGGCCGAAGCCTGCCTGAGCTCGGCTGCGCATCTGCCGAGCGGCCGCCTGCGCATCGACATGCCGTCCTCGTTCGGGCGGCTGGTGGTGCTGCCGGTACTGCTGCGCATGTGCAATGAACACCCGGACCTGCAGTTGACGATGACCTTCACCGATCACTTCGTTGACCCGGTGGAAGAGGGCATCGACCTGCTGATCCGCTTTGGCGGCCTGCATCACGCCGAGCACCTGGTCGCGCGCAAGCTGGCCAGCCAGCGCCTGGTGACCTGCGCGTCGCCGGCCTACCTGCAGGCCTATGGTGTGCCGCAGACGCTGGACGAACTGCGCGACCATCGCAGCGTGGTCGGCTTCCGTCATGGCCAGTCGGTGGCGTGGCGGATCGGCAGCGAGGGCACCAACGGCAGCTTCATCCCCAGTGCCACGCACCAGCTCAACGATGGCGATGCGGTGATCGAGGGGGCGATCGCCGGGTTGGGGATCTGCCAGATGCCGATGTCTCTGGTGCGCCATCACTTGGAATCCGGTGCGTTGCAGTCGGTACTGGACCACTGCACGCAGCACCATGTGGACATCCATGCGCTGTGGCCACAGACGCGGCATCTGCGGCCGAAGGTGCGTTACGTGGTGGAAGAGCTGACCCGGCTGGCCGCAGAGGGGGCGTTCGATTGAGGTCCGGATCGGCTCCTGTATACTATCCCCCAGTATAGTTCCGAGGCCGGCCCACGATGCCGCACTCTCCCGAAGAGAAAAAGAAGGTTCTGGCCCGCGTGCGCCGCATCCGCGGCCAGTGCGATGCGCTGGACCGCGCGCTGGAAGCCGGCGCCGACTGCGGGCCGGTGCTGCAGCAGATCGCCGCCATCCGTGGCGCGGTCAACGGCCTGATGTCCGAAGTGATGGAAGCGCACCTGCGCGAGGAGTTCGGCCAGCCCGCCGCCTCCGATGAACAACGCGCCGAACGCGTGCGCGACATGAGTGCGTTGATCCGCTCGTACCTGAAATGAACGACGGCGCGACACAGCGCCGCGCATCCTGTTTTCCGCAAGCCCTTTCTGGAGAGTGCCATCATGAAATCCCGTGCCGCCGTCGCCTTTGGTCCCGGCCAGCCGCTGCAGATCGTCGAGATCGACGTCGCCCCGCCGAAGGCGGGCGAAGTGCTGGTCAAGATCACCCACACCGGTGTCTGCCACACCGATGCGTTCACCCTGTCCGGCGATGATCCGGAAGGCCTGTTCCCGGTGGTGCTGGGCCATGAAGGCGCCGGCATCGTGGTGGAGGTGGGCGAGGGCGTGACCAGCGTCAAGCCGGGTGACCACGTCATTCCGCTGTACACCGCCGAATGTGGTGAATGCCTGTTCTGCAAGAGCGGCAAGACCAATCTGTGCGTGTCGGTGCGTGCCACCCAGGGCAAGGGCGTGATGCCCGATGGCACCAGCCGCTTCAGCTACAACGGCGAGCCGATCTACCACTACATGGGCTGCTCGACCTTCAGCGAATACACCGTCGTTGCCGAGGTGTCACTGGCGAAAATCAACCCGGACGCGAACCCGGAGCATGTCTGCCTGCTCGGCTGCGGCGTGACCACCGGCATCGGCGCGGTGCACAACACCGCCAAGGTGCAGGAAGGCGACAGCGTGGCCGTGTTCGGCCTGGGCGGCATCGGCCTTGCGGTCATCCAGGGTGCGCGCCAGGCCAAGGCCGGGCGCATCATCGCGGTGGACACCAACCCGTCCAAGTTCGAGCTGGCCCGCGAATTCGGCGCCACCGACTGCATCAACCCGAAGGACTTCGACAAGCCGATCCAGCAGGTGATCGTGGAGATGACCACCTGGGGCGTGGACCACAGCTTCGAGTGCATCGGCAACGTCAACGTGATGCGTGCGGCGCTGGAATGCGCCCACCGTGGCTGGGGCCAGAGCGTGGTGATCGGCGTGGCCGGTGCCGGGCAGGAAATCTCCACCCGCCCGTTCCAGCTGGTCACCGGACGCAAGTGGATGGGCACCGCGTTTGGTGGCGTGAAGGGCCGCAGCCAGCTGCCGGGCATGGTCGAAGACGCGATGAAGGGCGATATCGAGCTGGCCCCGTTCGTCACCCACACCATGGACCTGGACAAGATCAACGACGCCTTCGACCTGATGCATGAAGGCAAGTCGATCCGTTCGGTCGTCCACTACTGAGCCGCGCCGGGCGGCAGGCGCTTGCCTGCCGTCCCTCGGGAGGAAACCTCATGGAACGTATCGAACACCGCGCCTGTGCCGGCGGTTGGCAGGATGTCTACCGCCATCATTCGACCACGCTGGGCTGCGACATGCAGTTCGCCGTGTACCTGCCGCCGCAGGCGGAAACCCGGAAGCTGCCGGTGCTGTACTGGCTGAGCGGACTGACCTGCACCGAGCAGAACTTCATCACCAAGGCCGGCGCGCAGCGCTATGCGGCCGAGCACGGCGTGATCATCGTCGCCCCGGACACCAGCCCGCGTGGCGATGACGTGGCCGATGCCGAGGGCTATGACCTGGGCAAGGGCGCGGGTTTCTATCTCAACGCCACACAGCAGCCGTGGGCCAAGCACTACCGCATGCACGACTACGTCGCTCACGAGCTGCCGGCGTTGATCGAGGCGGGTTTCCCGGCAACCGACGCACGAGGCATCAGTGGCCATTCGATGGGCGGCCATGGCGCGCTGGTGATCGCGCTGCGCAACCCCGGCCGCTACCGCAGCGTGTCGGCGTTCTCGCCGATCGTGGCACCCAGCCACGTGCCGTGGGGGCAGAAGGCATTCGCCGCCTACCTTGGTGACAACCCGGCCGACTGGGCGCAGTGGGATACCTGCGAACTTGTGGCCCACGTCAGCGAGCGCCTGCCGCTGCTGGTTGACCAGGGCGAGGGGGATGAGTTCCTGCACACCCAGCTGCAGCCGCAGCGCCTGCAGCAGGCCTGCGATGCTGCCGGTCATCCGCTGAGCCTGCGCCTGCAGCCCGGCTACGACCACAGCTATTACTTCATCGCCAGCTTCATCGGCGAGCACATCGCGCACCACGCCCGCGCGCTGTACGCCTGACGTTTTGCTGGTAGTGCCGGCCGCTGGCCGGCAACCTGCAGACCCGTGATTCCCTGGGGTTGCCGGCCAGCGGCCGGCACGACCAGAGCGTGTGCCCGGAGTGCCGTTTTGCCGCAGTGGATCACGCCGCTGTGGCGTGCCAGCGCGCTATCGTGCCGCCATACGGCCTTGCGCATGGGGGATGCATGCTGGTTGTGCTGGCGCTGATGTTCCTGATCTGCCATGGCGTGGTCGTGGCGTTCTGGCCGGGTGCGGCCGGTGAGGGGTCGTTCGTGTTCCTGACCGTGGCACCCCTGCTGGCGGCTGCGGCCTGCCTGTGGCGTGGCCAGCGCGACCGTGCTGCGCTGGGCTGGCGTGCCACTGCAGTGGCGCTGCTGCTCTGGGCCGGTGGCATGGCCTTCAACATGGCAGACGCACTGGGCGCCGGACGGGCCGACATCACCCCGCGCGCCAGCCTGCTGCTGTATGTGCTGTACGGTGTGCCGCTGGTGTTCATCCTGGCCCGCGCCCGTCGCGAACGCTGGACCATCAGCCTGATCGACGGCGTGATGGCGGCCCTGCTGGGTGTGTTGTTCTTCGTGCATACCCAGTCCTTCGCCGACCGCATCGATATTGACGACCAGGCGATGGCGCACATGCAGCGCATGTTCGACATCCAGAACCTGTGCATCGCCGGTTTCGCGGTGGTGCGCTGGGTCGCCGGCGATGCGCCTGAACGGCGCAGCTTCTACCGCGCGCTGGCGCTGTATGCGCTGTCTTATCTGCTGGTTGCGTTCTACATCAATCACTACACCGCCGAGCAGTCGTTCGGCGCCTACAACGATCTGCTGATCGACCTGCCGTTCCTGCTGCTGGCGCTGCTGGCGCTGCGCCAGGCACCCGCACCGGGCTTCGTGCTGCATCCTCGCCTGCTGCGATTGGTGCAGGCCGGTGGACCGATCATCCTGCCCTTGTTGCTGCTGGTGGTCGGCACCCTGGTGGTGGACCACGCGCGGCCGTTGGCGCTGACCGGGTTCGTGGTGGCAACGCTGGGCTTCAGCCTGCGCAGCACGTTGCTGCAGCTCGACCTGCTGGAACGACAGGCCGGCCTGGATCAGATGGCGCGGCAGGATGGCCTGACCGGCGTAGCCAATCGCCGTCAGTTCGATACGCTGCTGCTGGCCGAATGGAACCGGGCGCGCCGCAGCGGCAGCGAGCTGGCATTGCTGCTGGTGGACATCGACCATTTCAAGGCATTCAACGATCAGCACGGTCATCCTGCCGGCGACCGCTGCCTGCAGGCGGTGGCGGCGGTGCTGCAGGCCACCGCCGGGCGCGCGGCCGACAGCGTGGCGCGCTATGGCGGTGAGGAATTCGCGGTGATCGTGCCCGGCAGCCCACTGTCGGGTGTGCTGGCGCTGGCCGAGCGCCTGCGCGAGGCGGTGGAAGCGCTGCCGCTGCCGGAAGGCCGGGTCAGCATCAGCGTGGGCGTGGGTTACCTGCATCCGCCGGCGCTGGCCACCGCCGAACAGTTGCTGGCCGATGCCGATGCCGGCCTGTACGCGGCCAAGCGTGCGGGCCGCAACCAGGTGATCCTGCACGCACACGTGCTGGACGACGACGGGGGCGCGCACGACACGCTGGACTGTTGAGCATGGCTGCGCGACTGCCACGGCAGGAATGTGCGTGGTTGATCGGGGCTGGCGCGACCGCCCGGTCGGATCCAGCAGGCGCAGGCGTTGTCGGCCAGCGGCCGGCACTACCCTGGCAGGCAGCCCGCGTCAGGCCGCCGCAGGCCAGTACATCGCCATGGTGGCGATACCTACGGATCACGTGTTTCCACCAGCACCGGGCAAGGCGCATGGTCGATCGTCCATTGCCCCACCGAGGGCTCGAACAGGCGCTGCAGGCGTGACAGATGGCGGTGGCCGATGACGATCAGGTCGCATTGCAGGCGACGCGCCTGCGCGCTGATCACTTCGCCAGGATCGCCGGAAGGCAGCTGTGCGATGGCGTCCACGCCGCGCTCGCGCAGCTCGGCCAGGGCGTCGGCCAGTACCGCTTCGGCATGCGCCTGCTGCCGGGCGGCGGCGGGATACTCACGGCGGTCGGCATCAGTGGCACCAGCGGCCAGCGCGAATTCGGGGTCAAGCACGCACAGCAGGTGCAGGCGGCTGCGGGGGCCGGCCATGGTGGCGGCCAGGTCCAGCACGCGGTCGTGCTGGGGGCCGCCATCAAGCGCGACCAGCAGGGTGTTGAACATGGAAAGCTCCTTTGCAGGGCGCTGATGGTCGCTGATGTCGTCGCGCGCACCCATGCCGTGCGCCGCAGTCAATACGTGCGTACAACGCAATTCTGGATGATCTGGATTGCAGTAGAGTCATCCCATTTGCGGGAGACTGCCATGCCCTTGCCGGACCTGAACCTGTTGCTGGCACTGGATGTGCTGATCGACGAATGCAGCGTGGCGGCCGCTGCGCGACGGATGAATCTCAGTGCGCCGGCGATGAGCCGTACCCTGGGCCGGGTACGGGTAGCCCTGGGTGATCCGGTGCTGGTGCGCGCCGGCCGTGGGCTCGCCCCCACGCCACGCGCGCTGGAACTGCGTGAGCAGGTGCGCGATGTGATCGAGCAGGCACACCGCGTGTTCAATGCGGGCCGCGAGGTCGACATGGCCACGCTGGAACGAACGTTCAGCGTGCGCGCCAACGATGTGTTCATCGGCAGCTATGGCGGCCGCCTGCGTGATGTCTTCCGCCAGCAGGCACCGCGCTGCATGCTGCGCTTCGTGCCCGAAGGCGATACCGATGACGATGCGATGGTGCAGGGGCGGATCGACCTGTACATCAGCACGGCCGGCAAGCACAGCCCGGAAACCAAGGTGCAGCACCTGTTCACCACCTCGCTGCTGGGCGCGGCACGCGAGGACCATCCGTTGTTCGACGGCGACATCAGTGTCGAGCGCTTCGCCGCGTGCGACCACATCGCCGTGTCCCGGCGCGGGCTTGCGCATGGCCCGATCGACGAAGAGCTGGCAGCGCTTGGCCTGCAACGACGGGTGGCAGTGGTCATCCCTACCTTCCACGGCGCGATCTTTGCTGCCGCCGATTCGGACCTGGTGCTGCCGCAGATGCCAAGCGTGATGCTCGACCGCATCACCCGCATGGGCCTGCCGCTGCGGATGTTCCCGCTGCCGGTGCCGGTGCGGACCGTAGCGCTGGTGCAGGCCTGGCACCCACGCATGGACAACGACCCGGCCCACCAGTGGCTGCGGCGGGCGATCAAGGGCATGTGCGATTCGGTCGAGGCGGCCCACCACTGATTGCCCGCGGGCGTGCGCCGGACGCACGCCTGCGATGCCGGGCACGCCATTTTTCGCAGGCAACGGCCTTTCTAGACTGCGCTCCCGAAAGTTCCACCGAGCGCAATCCAATGTCTCCATATATGCCGTGTACTGCACGGATCGGCAGTCGGCAGTGAGCACGCCGGCCGCCATGCCCGCGGCGCCGGCAGTGCCCCGGCCCGTCGCTGCCCCCGGCTTCGACCGGCGCATCCTGGTTGGGCTGTGCGGTGTGCTGCTGGCAGTGCTGGTGTCGGGTTTCAACGAGAACGTCACCAAGGTCGCGCTGGCCGACATCCGCGGTGCGATGGGTTTCAGCGTCGATGACGGCAGCTGGATCGTGGCGCTGTACAGCGCCATGTCGGTCAGCGCGATGGCATTCGCACCGTGGTGCGCAGCCACCTTCTCGCTGCGCCGCTTTGCGCTGGCGATGATCGGCGGCTTCATGGTGCTGGGCGTGCTGTGCCCGCTCGCCCCCAACCTGCAGACCTTTCTGCTGCTGCGCGCATTGCAGGGCCTGTGTGGGGGCGCGCTGCCGCCGCTGCTGATGAGCGTGGCGCTGCGCTTCCTGCCGCCGGGCATCAAGCTGTACGGCCTGGCCGCCTACGCACTGACCGCCACCTTCGGCCCGAGCATGGGCACTCCGCTGGCCGCATTCTGGGTGGAGCAGGTGGGCTGGCACTGGGCGTTCTGGCAGATCGTGCCGTATTGCCTGGCGGCGATGGCGATGGTCGGCTGGGGCCTGCCACAGGATCCCCTGCGGCTGGAGCGCTTCGCACAGTTCGACGGCGTCGGCCTGATGCTCGGCCTGCCGGCGCTGGTGCTGCTGGTACTGGGCCTGGTGCAGGGCCCGCGCCTGAACTGGTTCGACTCGTCGTTGATCACGCTGATGCTGGGTGGTGGTGCGGGTCTGCTGGTGCTGTTCTTCATCAACGAGTGGTTCCATCCACTGCCGTTCTTCAAGCTGCAGCTGCTGGCCAACCGCAACCTCAGCTACTCGCTGATTACCCTCGGTGGCGTGCTGTTCGTGCTGCTGGCGGTGATCTCCATTCCTTCCGGCTTCCTCGCCAGCGTGCAGGGCTATCGCCCACAACAGACCGCGCCGATGCTGCTGTGGGTGGCGGTGCCGCAGGTCATCGCGCTGCCGTTGGTCGCCGCACTGCTGAACATCCGTGCGATCGATTGCCGTTGGGTGCAGGCCACCGGCCTGGCCCTGCTGGCGCTGGCCTGCTGGCTGGGCGCGCATCTGGACGTCAGCTGGATACGCGACAACTTCCTGTGGGTACAGCTGCTGCAGGTGTTTGCGCAGCCGATGGCGGTGCTGCCGTTGCTGATGCTGGCCACCGGCGGCCTGGCGCCACAGGACGGCCCCTTTGCCTCGGCGTGGTTCAACACGGTCAAGGGCTTTGCTGCGGTGCTGGCCAGCGGCGTGCTGGAAGCGGTCGCGCAGGGACGCCGCCATTTCCACTCCACCGTGCTGGTCGAGCGGCTTGGCGAACAGCCGTGGCTGGCCGAAGGGCCGCAGCTTGGCGCGCGCCTGCATGCGCAGGTGCAGGCGTTGACCTCGGCCGATCTCTACCTGCTGGTCGCGTTGGTCGCGCTGGCCTTCATTCCCCTCATTGCCTGGATGCCCACCCGCATCCATCCGCCACGTGCCGTGGCCTGATCCCCTTCGCAGGAACTCCCCCATGACAATCAATCGAACGTATCTCAACGCCGGCCTCGGCCTGGGCGTACTGCTTCTGGCCGGTGGTGCCTGGCTGCTGCTGCGCGATGGCCGCCACCAGACCACCAACAACGCCTATGTGGTCGCCGACTACACCGTGGTCGCACCGAAGATCGCCGGCTTCGTCAGCGCGGTGAACGTGGAAGACAACCAGGCGGTGAAGGCCGGTGACGTGCTGGCCCGCATCGATGACCGCGACTACCAGGTCGCGTTGCTGGCCGCCCGCGCCGACCTGGCCAATGCGCGCGCGCAGCTGGCCAACGCGCAGGCGGCGCTGGCACAGCAGGGCTCGCTGATCGAACACGCCCAGGCGAGTATGGATGTCAGCCGCGCCGAACTGACCCTGGCCAGCGCCGACCAGCAGCGTTACCGCGAGCTGGCCCGCGACGGTGCCGGTACCGTGCAGAACGCGCAGCAGGCGCAGTCGAAGCAGGCCGTGGCCAGTGCACATCTGCAACAGGGACAGGCCGCGTTGTCGACCGCACGCCAGCGCACCGACATCCTCGCTGCCGGGGTGCAGGCCGCACAGGCGGCCGTGCAGCGCGCCGAAGCCGCACAGGCGCGCGCCGAACTGGATCTTTCGCACACCGAGCTGCGTGCACCGATCGATGGCGTGGTGGGACGCCGCGCAGTGCGCGTCGGCGCCTACCTGACCCCGGGCACGCCGGTGGCCGCGGTGGTGCCGCTGCAGCGCGCCTTCGTGGTCGCCAACTTCCAGGAAACGCAGATGACCCGCATGCAGCCGGGGCAGCAGGTCGAACTGACGGTGGATGTATTTCCCGGCACGCGGCTGCGCGGCCATATCGACAGCATCGCCCCGGCCACTGGCGTGACGTTCGCCGCGGTGGCGCCGGAAAACGCGACCGGCAACTTCACCAAGGTGGTGCAGCGCATTCCAGTGAAGATCGTGCTGGAGCCGGAGCAGGCATTGCTGGGCCAACTGCGGGCCGGCATGTCGGTGGAAGCCAGCGTGGATCTGCAGCGTCCGCAGCGGGTGCAGAGTGCACAGCGCGAGCGGCACCGCACGGGCGGGGAAGGCGCATGATCCGCGTATTCCCGCGTGGACTGGCTGCAGCGGCACTGTGCACGGCGTTGACCGCCTGCACGCTGGGCCCGGACTTCGTGCGCCCGCAGGCCGAACTGCCCACGCAGTGGCAGGGCGAAGCGGTGGCTTCAGCTGCGCTGGATGACGACGCCAGGTGGTGGTCCGGTTTCGATGATCCGCTGCTGGGGCAACTGGCGACGCAGGTACTACAGGCCAATCTCGACCTGCAGCTGGCCGCCAACCGGGTGCAGCAGAGCCGCGCCGCGCGTGGCGTCACCGCGGCCGACCGGCTGCCCAGCGTCGGCGCCACTGCCAGTGGCGTACGCGCGCGCAACAGCCAGGTAGGCCTGAACGATCCGTCCGGTAATGGCGGCCGCGATGACTATGGGCTGTTCCAGGCCGGCATCGGCATGAGCTGGGAACTGGATCTGTGGGGACGCGTACGCCGTCAGGTGGAAGCGGCCGACGCACGCGTGCAGATGGCTGAGGAAGATGCACACGCGGTGCGCATCGCGCTGCTGGCCGAGACCGCGCGTGATTACCTGCAGTTGCGCGCAACGCGCCAGCTGCTGGCCATCACCGAGGACAACCTCAGCATCGCCCACGACATCAAGCGGCTGACCGAAGCGCGCCAGCGCCAGGGCGTGGCCAGCACGTTGCAGGTCTCCAGTGCGGCGGCGCAGGTGGCATCGCTGCAGGCTCGCATCGCACCGCTGCGGCACCGCGAATCGCAGCTGCGCAATGCACTCGCGTTCCTGCTGGCACAGCCGCCGCAGGCACTGGATACGCAGCTGCAGAGCGCGCGTCGCGATTGGCCCGCGTTGCCGACCGTGGCCGTGGGCGTGCCCAGTGAACTGGCCGAGCGTCGCCCGGATGTCCGCCGTGCCGAGGCTGCGCTGCATGCTGCCACGGCGGGAATTGGCGTGGCCAAGGCCAGCTTCCTGCCGCGCATCACCTTGAATGGCGATGCCGGTTTCCAGGCCAGGCAGCTGGATGATCTGGATGGCTGGAACGCGCATCGCTTCAGTATCGGCCCGTCGATCAGCCTGCCGATCTTCCAGGGCGGACGCCTGAAGGCCAACCTGGCGCTGAGCAGGCTGCAGCAGCAACAGGCGGCCCTGCAGTTCCGCCGTACCGTGCTGCAGGCCTGGCATGAAGTGGACGATGCCATCGACGGCTATGCCGCCGAACAGCAGCGTGCCGCGCAGCTGCACGTGGCGGTGGATGAAAGCGAGACGGCGCTGGGTGCGGCGCGTCGGCAGTACCAGGCCGGCGTGGTCGACATGCTGGATGTATTGAGCACCCAGCGCATCGCGCTGGACAACCAGGCCGCGCTGGCCAACAGCCAGGCGACCGCCGCGATTGCGCGCGTGGAGCTGTATCGCGCACTGGGCGGCGGTTGGTAAGGCGCAGGATGGGTAGTGCCGGCCGCTGGCCGGCAGGTGCCGTCTGCATGAGTTGCCGGCCACAGCCAGCACTACCCTGGCAGGCAGCCCGCGTCAGGCCGCCGGCTTTTCGCGCTTGCGGAACAGGAGATAGGGCCAGATACCGATCAACACCGCTGCGATGAGCGTGCCGTAGACCAGCGCGACCACCGACTTGCCAGGCTCGGTCCAGACCATGCCCAGCAGAAGCAGGCCGAACACGATGGTCGGCCCGCCCAGCAGGATCATGGCGAAGGTCTTTATCCGTCCACTGGTGGGCGCATTGGCGAGCTTGCCGACCATGTCGGTACCACCGAAATGCACCTGCAGTGCATCGTTGGTGGAACGGGCGGGCTGCGGTTTTGCGGGTTCCGGCGGCGCTACCGGTTGCTGCAGGTCCATGTCCTGAGTCGCCGACGGCAGCAGGTCCGACAGGTTGGTCTGCTCGATGAGCGCTTTCAGCTTGGGGTCCATGTGCAATCCGTGCGGTCACCGTTGGCGGCGGCACGATACCAGCACACCCAGATGCCGGGTAGTGCCGGCCGCTGGCCGGCAGCTCGGCAAGGTGAAGCCGGTAGTGGCCAACCTTGGTTGGCAGCCTTCAGGAAAGCGCCAACCAAGGTTGGCGCCTACCAGAGCCGGAACTCAGCGCACGTCGCGCAGTTCCCAGTGGTGCCCGGCCAGCAGGCGCAGGCGCTGCTTGAACACGTCACTGTCGATGCGGGTGGTGGCCACCAGGTTGATGCGCAGGTCCTTCTGCTCACCGGTCACGGTGGCCTCCGGATCGGTCGCCCCCCACTGCGGCTCCACCGCATCCGGGTCCGGCTGCTTGTCGCGCCAGCGCTCGAACAGGCTGCCATTGCGCAGCGCGTTCTGCAGTTCTTCGGCGAAGCCGGCAGCGCCCTGCGAATGGAAAGACAGGTCGGGGTCGTTGCCGCGGGCCTTGGACGGTTCGGGCAGGCTGATGTGGTACTGCGCAGGCATGTTGATCTCCTTGAGGTGCGGCTAGGCTGGCATAGGCGCGGTGGAATCGATGTGCAGATTCCAGAGCGCGGTTGGCCTTCATTCAAATCGATGCGGCCCATCGGCAAAACCCACGGTGACCGCGCCCTTGCCGACGTTGACCATGCCGGTCAGGCTCATCACCGATTCGTACACGGTCACGCCATGGCCGGCGCAGACCTCCTTCATCTGCGCATAGCCGGGCAGGGCACGCAGCTCGTCCAGTTCGCCGCCGTAGCTGACGCACACGGTCGGCGTCATCAGGCCGGCGCGTACGCGCCGGCCGACCACGCCGAACAGCTTCAGCACGGCATTGTCGAAACCCTTGATCTTCGCCACCGGCCCGGTCTGCCCGCGATAGCCATGCAACACCGGCTTGATGTCCAGCGCACTGCCCAGTGCGGCGCTGAGCAGGCCGACGCTGCGGTCGCCCTTGTGCCGGGCGCGGGCACGCATGTAGTACAGGTCGCGGGTGACCATGTAGCCGTGCACGTTGCCGGCCAGTTCTTCCAGGCGCTCGCGGATCTGCTGCACGCTGGCATCACTGGCGCGCAGGCGCACCGCTTCCACCGCCGTCACCGCCTGGGCGGCGAACAGGTTCTGGGTATCCAGCACGCGCAGCGCGAACGGCGAGTTGAAGCCGGCCGCCTGCCGCACCGGCTTGTAGTCGTTGAGGATGGCGAAGCTGGCCTGCAGTGCGTTGTCGTGGATCGGGCTGCGGGTCTTGGTGATGGTCATGCAGAACACATGGTCGTAGTCGATCACCAAGCGTTGCAGGAACAGGTCTCGGATCTGGTTGACGCTGAAGGGGATGGTCTCCGCTTCGGCGCCGTGCTCGGCGACGTGCGCGTGCAGGAAGCTGAGCGTTGCCTGCTCGTCGCGGTGGTCGGCGAGCACCGCTTCGCCGATCCGCACGGTGATCGGCAGCAGCACGATGTTGTGCTCGGCAATGAAGTCCTGCGGCAGGTCGCAGGCCGAGTCGACGACGATTCCGATGCGCATCCGCGGCTCCCCCTCCAGGGCGGTTGTAGGTTCGGAAATGTGAAAACTATCTCAAAACGGGGGCGGGCGCGCGAGGGAAACGCGCCGCTCCCTGTTCAGCGACTGCGCTGCACCGCCACCGGCAGGGCCACCGCCTGCTGCCAGTCGGGGCGATCCAGCAGGCCCGGGTCGTCCAGCACCGCCGCCATCAGCGGGTGGCTATCGTTGCCCCAGAACAGTTCCCCATCGATGGCCAGGGTCGGCACACCGAACACCCCGGCCTCGATCGCCGCATCGGTGTTGCGTCGCAGCTGTTCCTTGATTGCCGGCTCGCCAATGGCCGCCTCTACGTCGCTGATACCCAGCCGGGCGGCGGGTTCGCGCAGGGCCTCGGCCGTGTCGCCGGCGTGGCCGTCGCGCCAGATCCAGTCGAACAGCACGTCCACCGCCGCAGTGCTGGCACCGGCGGCCAGGCACAGGCGCAGGGCCGCCAGCGGATTGAACGGGTGCCCGGGCGGGAAGCGCAGAGGGGTGCCCTCGGCCTGCGCAGTCCACAGCAGCTGGCGGTACATGAAGCGGCGCTTGGCCGGGATCTCCGCCGGGCCCAGGTTGCCCAGATGGTGCAGTACCGCACCAAAGGCGATGGGCACCGGTTGGATGCGCCCGAACTGCGGCAGCTGCTTCACCTTCTGCCAGTGCAGGTAGGAATAGGGCGAGACGAAGTCGAAATACCAGCGCAGAGTGGGCATCGATGGCTCCTGGTTACGGTCAGGGCTGCGCGTTGCGCTGCAGGTAGCGGTCGCGCAGTTCGGTCTGGCGCGAGCGCATCGGCATCGCGCGGCCGCCCAGCCAGACCTGCTCGGCATAGTGCGCCACATCCAGCGGATCGCCTTCCCACAGCACCAGGTCGGCACGCTTGCCCGGCTCGATGCTGCCGATCTGGTCGGCCACGCCCAGCACCTCGGCCGGCACCCGGGTCAACCCGGCCAGGCCGTCGGCCCAGGGCAGGCCATTGGCCACCGCGTTGCCGGCCAGCTGGCGCATCTTGCGTGCATTGTGCGAGGCGTCATCGCGCTGGGCGAAGGCCACCGGTACGCCCGCGCGCCGCAACCGCGCGGCGTTTTCCAGGGTGGCGCCGATCTGGTCGAAGGTCGTCGGCAGGTTGCCCAGCGCGTCCACGAATACCGGCACCCTGGCTGCTGCCAGTTCCGGCGCCAGCTGCCAGGCCTCGGCACCGCCGGCAATGGCGATCTTCACCTTCTCGCGGGCCGCCCAGCGCAGCAGCTGGCGGATGTCGGCCGCGCGGTCCACTTCCACCACGATGCGGCCCTGCCCGGACAGATAGCGGGCGAGCGTGCGGCGGCCGGCCGGGGTCAGCAGCGCATGCGGCGAGTCGGCGGCCACCTGGCCGCGTGCCTCGTCCACCATCTGCTGCAGCAGCATCCACTGCGCCGCGCGCGATTGACCGGTCAGTTCAGATGCTGCAGCACCCAGGCGCAGGAACAGCGCGCGCGGGCCGATCGGGTCGGCACTGCCATCGAAACGCACCACGCCGCCCTGGCCGGCGACGAAGCCACCGCCGGTGGCCGCGCCCAGCGCAGTGAAGCCGATGCCGTCCAGGCGCGCCACCGGAATCAGCACGGACGCCGGGTTATAGGCCAGTGTCACGTCGAACTCCGGGCGCAGCGGCTGCTCGCCGATCTTCAGGGCGCTGTCGACCGTGCTTGATTCACCGGATACCTCCTCGATGCCGATCTCGGTGATGCCACCGAACAGGGCAGGGGTCAGCATGCGTCCCTTGGCTTCGACCACCGGCACACCGGCCGGTGCGGACAGGCCCCGGCCCACCGCACGGATGATGCCGCCCTGCACCAGCACATCGGCATCTTCCACGTTGCCACGTGCGCTGGCGGTAGCGACGGTCGCACCGCGCACCAGCAGGTCCTGCGCCGAGGCTGCGGTTGTCATCACCAACAGCGCAACCAAGGTAGCGCCGGGCCATGCCCGGCGGCGCTTGTTCAACATGCCCATCAGCGCAACTCCTGTCCAAGCTGGAAATCCGACCGCGGCGTTGCCGGTGGCGTGCTGCGGTCGTACACACGGCGGCCGTCGACGAACACCTGTTCGGCCAGTGCATACGAACTGAAGGGATTGCCGTTCCAGATCACCACGTCGGCCATCTTTCCGGCCTCCAGCGTGCCGGTCTGCGCCTCGATGCCCAGCGCCTTGGCGGCGTTGGCGGTCATCCAGGTGATCGCGCGTTCCGGCGCGATCTCCGGCATGTGCGCGCGGCGCGCGGCGGCCATCACCTTGGCTGCTTCCTGGTTCAGGCGCTGGATGCCCTCGGGCGAGTCGGAGTGGACGATGGCGCAGCTGTTCTTCGGCCGGTCGACCAGCGCGATGTTCTCGGCGATGCCGTCGAAGGCTTCCATCTTGAAGCCCCACCAGTCGGCCCACAGTGCCCCGCACACGCCTTCGGCCGCCAGCCGGTCTGCTAGTTTGTAGGCCTCCACGCCGTGGTGGAAGGCGGCCACCTTGAAGCCGAATTCCTTGGACAGGTCGAGCATGGTGGCCATTTCATCGGCGCGATAGCAGTGGATGTGCACGCGGATATCGCCCTGGATCGCACCGGCGAGCGTATCCAGCTTGAGGTCGCGCTTGCCGCCGGCATCACCGGCGCTGTCGCCCTTGTCGCTGCCGAACCAGCCCTTGCGCTTGGCCGGCTTCGGCTTGTTCTTGGCGATGTAGTCGGCCGCGTCGATGAAGGCTGCGCGGTAACCGGCCACGTTGCCCATCCGCGTTGCAGGTGCCACGCCCTTGCCGCCACCGTAGACGCGCTTGGGGTTTTCGCCGCAGGCCATCTTCAGGCCCCACGGCGCGCCGGGGAACTTCATCGCCTGGTAGGTGGTGGCAGGCACGTTCTTCAGCGTTACGCCGCGGCCACCGACCAGGTTGGCCGAGCCGGGCAGCACCTGCATGCTGGTCACTCCGCCTGCCAGTGCCGCCTGGAAACCGGGGTCCTGCGGCCATACCGAATGCTCGGCCCAGACGTTGGCGGTGACCGGCGCGGTCATCTCGTTGCCGTCGCTGTGCGCGCCGACACCGGGGCTGGGATAGACGCCCAGGTGCGAGTGCACGTCGATCAGGCCGGGCGTCACCCACTTGCCGTCGGCGTTGATGCGGGTGACGCTGGCATCGACCTGCAGCGCATCGCCGACGGCGACGATGCGGCCATCGCGCAGCAGCACATCGGCGTTGTCGAGGCGCTGGCCGGTGCCGGTCAGCACCGTTGCGTTCTGGATCAGCAGCGGCCCATCGGGGTGCGCCTGGTAGGTGCTCGGGTAGGGATCGGCCACGAAGCGCGAAGCGCCCACGGCCGGCGCCGTGCTCAGCGATACCAGCGCCAGACCCAACCCGGCGCGCAACAACGTCGATGTCATGCAGATCCCCTTGGCAGCGTGTTCAACCCACCGACGCTAGCCGGGACGGCGGCGGTTTGCCAAGTGACGTTGGGCAGGGGCGCAGTAGGGACTTTTCCGACATCAAGTATGTGAAAAATGTATTAAGTTCTCGTGACGCCCGCCGATAGCGTCATGCGGGTGAGCGCGCGCTGTCTCGCCGCGCAGGTGTTCCCACACAGCTCCATGAGGGAGCAGCACCTGAAACAATCCATGGAATCAAGGACGTAATCCCCGATGACTGCTGCAACGTCGTATCGCTCCACCTCTCTCCGTCGTTCCTTCCTGCCTTCCCCGCTCGCATCGGCCATCGTAGGCTCGCTGCTGATGGCAGCCACCCTGCCGGCACTGGCGCAGGGCAACCTCGACGACCTGTCCCGCTACCAGTACCAGCGCAGCCTGCAGGCTGCATTCGCTGCGCCTTCGCAGTCGGCCTTCGCCGCGCCGGTTGCAGCGGTTGCAATGGTTGCACCGCCGGCCACCACCCCGGAAACGCCGGTGATGGGCAAGGCCGGCGATCGTGCCAGCTGGCGCACCAGCGAATTCAACCGTGACTGGGGCCTGCAGGCCGTCAATGCCGACGCCGCATACGCGCGTGGCTTGACCGGTGCCGGCATCCGCCTGGGCGTGTTCGACAGCGGCTCGGGCCTGGACCATGACGAGTTCGCCGGCAAGGATCACCGCAGCCTGCGCATCGCCGATCTGTTGCTCGACGGCAGCCGCTGCACCAACACCACGCTGATCGACGGGCCCGATGCCTGCTTCGCCAGCGACGGCGATGACGTGTCGATCGATTACGTTGTCTACGACGACAGCGTTCCGCAGGCGATCCGCGACATCATCGAGTCTGATCCGCGCTACCAGCAGGCGGGGATCGCCTTCCAGACCCATGGCACCCACGTGGCCGGCACCATCGCGGCCAACCGCGACGGCAACGGTACCCATGGCGTGGCCTTCGGCGCGGACCTGACCGCGGCCAAGCTGTTCTTCAACAGCGCCCAGATGTGGACGGACGTGGGCGGCGGCGACTACCGCGTCGTCACCGTGGGCGGCGTGGGCCCGGACGGCAGTGCGTTTGAGAGCATGTACGCGCAGATGAACGCCCAGGACGTGCGTGCGGTCAACCACAGCTGGGGGCTGACCAACGAGCCCACCGATCTGGCCACCCAGGACCAGCTGTATGCCGCCAACGCCGAGTATCTGGACATCTTCGCCGAGGGCTCGCGCAGCAAGGGCATGATCCAAGTGTGGGCCGCGGGCAACAACAACGCCAACGCAGCCACGCCGGAAGCCGCGCCGATTGCCGGAATCTACGCCACGCTGCCGCGCCTGTTTGCCGATATCGAGCAGAACTGGCTGAGCGTGGTCAACGTGCGCCAGGACAGTGCCGCCGGGTACATGCTCGACGTCAGTTCCAACCGTTGCGGCTACAGCGCCAACTGGTGCCTGGCCGCCCCGGGCACCGACATCCTGTCCACGGTCTACGGTGCCGATTCGGCGCTGGATGCACAGCTGCTCCAGGATTCACAGGGCAACGTCCTGCTCGACGTGCTCGAGCGCGTGCCGACCTACAGCTACGATCTGATGACCGGCACCTCCATGGCCGCACCCCACGTTACCGGTGCCCTGGGCCTGCTGTTCGAACGCTTCCCGTACCTGGACAACGCGCAGGTGCGCGACGTGCTGCTGACCACCGCCACCGACCTCGGTGCGGCCGGCGTGGACGACGTCTACGGTTGGGGCCTGATGAACCTGGCCAAGGCCATCGAGGGCTACGGTTCGCTGCGCGTGGATACCAACGTAGTGATGAACCAGAAGGCCGGCGGCCTGAAGGTCTGGGAAGGTGACGCCTGGGATGACTGGACCAACGATATCGGTGGCCCGGGTAAGCTGACCAAGAGTGGTGCCGGCTGGCTGCGCCTGAGCGGCGACAACAGCTTCAACGGTGCTGTGGTGCGCGAAGGCGTGCTGGAACTGGATGGCGTCAATACGCTGACCAGCGCAGTGGACGTGGCCGGTGGCACCTTCCTGTTGAACGGCACGCTGAAGAACACTGCATTGAACACCCAGGGCGGCATCAGCCGGGTCAACGTCAGTGGCGTGCTAGACGGTTCCAACCTGACCATCAATGGCGGCGTGCTGTCCTTCAACGGCGTGCAGACCGGCGGCACCACCTTCGTCGGCCAGAAGGGCACGCTGAAGGGTGTTGGCCAGCTGGGGGACACCACCGTGGCCGGCACCATCGCACCGGGCAATTCCATCGGCACGCTGACCATCAACGGCGACTACGTGCAGACAGAGACCGGCGTGTACCAGGCCGAGGTGGCACCGGGCAGCCGCAGCGACCAGCTGCATGTCACCGGCACCGCCACGCTCGGCGGCACCCTGGTGGCGCTGCCGGAGCCGGGCATCTACTACCTGGGTGAGCAGTTCAACTTCATCCGTGCCGATGGCGGCGTGAACGGACAGTTCGCCATCACCGACTTCAGCACGTTCTCTCCGTTCATGCAGTTCAACCTGGCCTACGGCGCCACCGGCGCACGCATTGAAGTGACCCGCGGCAACTCGCTGGCCAGCTCGGCCAACACCGCAAACCAGCATGCCGTGGCTACCGTGGTCGATACGCTGGCGATCAACCAGGGGCTGCCCAAGCCGTTGACCACGCTGTTCCCGCAGCAGGTGGGCGCAGCGCTGGACAGCCTCAGCGGTGAACTGCATGCAGCCACGTCGATCGCGCTGGTCGAAGGCAGCCGCCATGTCCGCGATGCGGCGCTGTCGCGTCGTGCGGGTGCGACCTCTCCGGGCGGTGACGAAGCGGCCGCGACCGGTGTGTGGGTGCAGGCAATCGGTGGCAGTGGCACGCTGGATGGCAATGCCAACACTGCCCGCACCGAGGCCAACAGCAACGGCCTGCTGATGGGCGTGGACCGCCAGTTCGGTGGTTGGCAGGTGGGCCTGCTGGCCGGCACCGGCCGCACCGACGTCAAGCAGCAGGACGGCCGTCGGGCGAAGTCGAAGATCGACAACACCCACTTCGGTGCATACGCCAGCCACAACTGGGGCGGTTTTGGTCTGCGTGGCGGCCTGGCGTGGAGCGAGCACGACATCGACAGCACCCGCGAACTGGCATTCGCCGGCTACAGCGATACGCTCAGCGCGCGCTACGACGGGCGTACCCGCCAGGCCTTCATCGAAGCGGGTTACCGTTTCGGCGGCCGCGAGGCAGGCCTGGAGCCGTACCTGCAGGTGGCACGTGTTGAAGTGGACATGAAGTCGATCAACGAGCGCGGTGGCGCGGCGGCCCTGCAGGGTGACGTGGACGATAGCCGCACCACCCTGGCTACGGCCGGTGTGCGCTTTGACAAGGGTCTGAAGGCTTCGTTCCAGCAGGACAGCTGGCTGCACGTGCGCGGCGGGGTGGGGTATCGCCACGCTTCGGGCGACCGCAACCCGATGGCCAAGCTGGGCTTTGCCAGCGGCGGCGATACCTTCGCGGTCAGCGGTGCGCCGATCGCCGACAGCGCGGTGGTGGCCGAACTGGGCCTGTCGGCCTGGCTGACGGCCAACCAGCAGCTGGAACTGGGCTACACCGGCCAGTTCGGCGATGAAAGCCGTGACCATGGCGCCAATCTGCGTTGGTCCGTGCGTTTCTAAGCCTGCCGGTTGCCAAGGCAAACCCCGGGAGGGCGGCCGCAGGGCCGCCCTTCTTCGTTGCCGCAGCCGCATGTATGGCGGGGGCGGGCGGGGGCCTACAATATCGGCCCCACGCCGTACCGGAGCGCCCATGAAGAGCAAGCAGGACATCGTCGACAACTGGCTTCCGCGCTATACCGGCGTGCCTCTGGACCAGTTCGGCCAGCACATCCTGCTGACCAACTTCGGGGGCTACCTGCATACGTTCTCCGCGCTGACCGGGGCGCCGGTGATCGGCCTGGACCGGCCGATGGCCACCGCCACCATCGACGGCATCACCATGATCAACTTCGGCATGGGCAGCCCCAATGCCGCGATCATCATGGATCTGCTGTCGGCGGTGATGCCCAAGGCCGTGCTGTTCCTGGGCAAGTGCGGCGGGCTGAAACGCAAGAACGAGCTGGGCGACCTGGTGCTGCCGATCGCGGCCATCCGCGGCGAGGGGACCTCGGGCGACTACCTGCCGCCGGAAGTGCCGGCCTTGCCGGCCTTCGCCCTGCAGCGTGCGGTTTCGACCATGATCCGCGACCTCGGCCATGATTACTGGACCGGCACCGTCTACACCACCAACCGCCGGGTCTGGGAGCACGACGAGGCCTTCAAGGAGCGGCTGCGGGCGATGCGCTGCATGGCCATCGACATGGAAACCGCGACGATCTTCGCTGCCGGCTTCGCCAACCACATTCCCAGCGGGGCCCTGCTGCTGGTTTCAGACCAGCCGATGATCCCGGACGGGGTGAAAACCGAGGCGTCCGACGCCAAGGTCAGCTCGCAGTTCGTGGAAAACCATATCCAGATCGGCATCGAGGCGCTTAAGCTTATCCGGCGCAACGGCAAGTCGGTCCGCCACCTGCGCTTCGACGAATGATGATGATGGCCTGGCGCGGCGCGCCGGCCCTGGGGAGTAGGTGATGGACGTTGCCGCGCAAGTGGTGGATTTCTGGAAAGACGCGGGCCCTGAAAAGTGGTTCACCCGCGATGATGCGTTCGACGCGCGGTTCCGTACGCTGTTCGCGGACGAACACCACGCTGCCGCATCGCGCGCGCGCGAGCACTGGCTGGGCAGCGCCGAGGGCGCGCTGGCGCTGATGCTGCTGCTGGACCAGTTCCCGCGCAACTGCTTCCGCGGCACGGCCCATTCCTATGCCACCGATGGCCTGGCACGGCACTACGCCACGCGCGCGATCGAAGAGGGGCTGGACCTGCAGCTGGTCCCCAAGCTGCGCGCCTTCATCTACCTGCCGTTCGAGCACTCCGAAGATCCGCTGGACCAGGACCGCTCGGTCGCGATGTTCGACGTGCTGGGTGACAAGGAATACCTGCAGTACGCCGAACTGCACCGCGACATCATCCGCCGCTTCGGCCGGTTCCCGCACCGCAATGCGGTGCTTGGCCGCATTCCGTCGCCGGAAGAACTGGATTACCTGGCCGAAGGCGGGTTTGCCGGGTAACCGGAACGTCAGCCCCCGCGCTTGGGGCACGGAAGGAGTAGATCCACGCCATGCGTGGATGGGCTCAACAGAAAACGCCGGCTTTCGCCGGCGTTTTTCCTATGCATCAAGCGCAGCCGATCAGTACTTCGGCACGCCGTTGTCCACTTCGTCCGACCAGGCATCGATGCCGCCGGTGACGTTGAACACCTTGCTGAAGCCCAGCGCACGGAACTGCTCTGCTGCCTGCGCGCTGCGGCCACCGTGATGGCACAGGAAGGCCAGGGCGGTGTCCTTGGGCAGGGCTTCCAGCTCGGCGCGGCCGTTGCCATCGAAGCTCTTGAACGGCACGCCGACAGCGGCAATGGCGCGTTCTTCGGCCGGGCGCACGTCCACCAGCATCACGTTGCCGGCACGCACCAGGTCGTCGGCATCACGCACGCTGATTTCCTGCACCGGCTTGGGCGCGTTCGGGTTGTCGATCGCCAGGCCCTTGCCACGGATGTCGTCGACCCAGTCGATGGTGATGCCATCGGCGCGGCGGGCGCTGGCCAGGTCGAACTGCACGCGCAGGCCGTTGGACTCGGCGGCGATCGCGCCTTCATCGTACGGGGCCAGCTGGAAGTTCGGCTGGAAGCGGGCATCGATGCCCAATTGCAGCGACGCACCCGGCGAATCGGCCAGCGCGCCCTTCAGCATTTCCACCGCGGCCGGGGTGACGGTGATGCGCGGCGGGGTGCGGTCCGGTGCAGCCAGGCCCAGCACGCTGCTCAGCTCACCGCTGGCGGCCATCTGCAGCACGATGTCGCTGCCGCCGACCAGTTCGCCGTCGATGTACAGCTGGGGGATGGTCGGCCAGTCGCCATAGGCCTTGATGCCTTCACGGATCTCCGCGTCAGCCAGCACGTTGACGTGGGCGAACTCCACGCCCAGGTCCTGCAGGGCACCCACGGCCTTGGCCGAGAAGCCGCACTGCGGCATCGACGGCTGGCCCTTCATGAACAGCACGACGCGGTTGTCGTTGAGGATGGTTTCGATGCGCGAACGCAGGGCGGGATCGAGGGACATGGCAGTCATGGGTCCGAAAAATTCGAATCATCAATTCTACCCCCCATGGCATCATGGGGCATGACCAACGCAGGAACATTGCATCGCATCCCGACCCGGCCCTGGCGCTGGGTGCCCTGGCTGGTGCTGTCGCAGCTGGCCGTGATCCTGGTCTGGGTGCTGGCGGGCTGGCACTGGGGTCTGGCCCTGATGGTGGCAAGCCACGCGTTGTTCATGGTGCCGGTGTTCCTGCCCAACAGCCGCTTCTACGCGCCGGTGCTGAGCCGGTTGCCCGAGGCCGGCAACAGCGTCTGGCTGACCATCGATGACGGCCCCAGTGAACAGACCCCGGCGGTGCTGGATCTGCTGGACCGGCACCAGGCGAAGGCGACCTTTTTCCTGGTCGGCGAGCGCGTATTGGCGCATCCGGCCCTGGTGGAGGAGATCCTGCGTCGCGGACACGACCTCGGCAACCACAGCCACAGCCATCCGCAGGCGCGCTTCTGGCGGCTGGGCCCGGGCACGATGGCGGCGGAAATCGAGGGCTGCCAGCAGGCACTGCAGGCGGTGAGTGGGCGACGGGTGCGCTGGTACCGCTCGGTGGTGGGCATGACCAACCCGTTCGTGGCGCCGGTACTGCGCAAGCTGGGCCTGGTGCGCGTTGGCTGGAGCGCCCGCGGTTATGACGGCGTCGGCTGCACCCCGGATGGCGTGCTGGCGCGTCTGCTCCCGGACCTGCGCCCGGGCGCGATCGTGCTGCTGCATGAAGGTGCCGCACATGGCCACAACCTGGCCATCATCGAACAGGTGCTGCAGGTGCTGGACGAGCGCGGCCTGAAGGCGGGGTTGCCCTGCAGTAATTCAGCCTCCCCTCGAGATCACGTCTAAGCGCATGCAGTAGGGCAACTGCGGGGACATGCTCAACGGCAGAACCAGTGCATTGCAGTGTGCCGGGCATGCACCGATTACCCCGCTCATTGACCTCAGGAAACGTCCTGGCGAACGGAACCGTTTCGCAGCTCTATAACCCGATCCGCACTTCTTATTGTTTCAGGACGATGCGCGATGATTATGCGGGTTGCAGCAGTGCTTGAGATATATCTATTAATTTCTTTTTCATTTCCAATGTCTAGGTGGCTCGTCGCCTCATCTAAGAGCAGTATTCTCGGTTTTCTGTAGAGTGCCCTGGCTAGGAGAATTCTCTGCTTCTGGCCGCCAGATAGGGAAGATCCCATGTCGCGCACTAAAGTTTCGTAGCCCATTGGCATGCGAATAATTTCATTGTGGACTTGTGCGGCTGCTGCTGCGTTGTGAATTGATGAGCTTTCCGCATCCATGTCAAAGAATGAGATGTTGTCTGCGATCGATCCAAAGAAGAGTACATCCTCCTGCATCACCGTGCTTAATTGCCGCCGATATGCAGATAAGCCCATATGATAAATGTCAACACCTCCAATCAAGATGCGGCCTTCGGTTGGTCGTAGTAGTCCCGTTAATAGCTTTGCAAGCGTTGTTTTTCCGCATCCAGAGGCGCCCGTGATGGCGATGCTTTGGCCTTCCGCGATTTTTAAGGAGCAGTTTCGAATAATCCAGGGGTCGGCCTCGGAGTATCGAAAGCTGACGTTCTCAATCTGGAGATCTGCTGAGGGCGCAGGGCCGCTGTAGGTAGAGTCCAGATCGATCTCCGTTGGCTCCAGAGCGATGTCGGAAATTCTCTCAACATGCATCCCGACTAGTCGAAGATCGATTATTTTGTCGATTAACGCTGCGCCTCTGTTAATGAATAGCTCGGAGTAGGAAATAACAACAACAAGAGAGCCCGCACTCATCCGCTGGTGCACTACCATCCATGCGCACAGACATATCAGCGCTATTCGCTGCAATCCAAATATCAGTTTGGAAAGCGCAGAGAAGTTGGCCAGAACTCCGCCTATAGCCGCATCATGGTTCGCAATTTCGAACGTGGCATTGCTGATGCTGTTGTGGCGCACTTGCTGATGATTGCCCAATTTTAGCGTCTGAATACCGCCCACAGCCTCGATCATGAGCGTTTGCTGTAGAGCTATCGAGGCCAGTTGATGCTCTTTCATTTGTCTAAGGCGACGAAAACCGATAAGGCGCAGGACTAGATAAAAGGCAAAAGCTATGATTACGGAAAGGGCGGAGACAGGGCTGTAGAATGCCATCAATAGCAGGGCCGAAACTATCATCAGGCTATCCAGTACAGACTCGAGAAGGCTCACGGTAAGTGACTGCTGGATCGAATTAATTGAGAGGAATCTGGATAAAACCCCGCCCATGGTTCTTCTTTCAAAGAAGGTCAGCGGAAGATTTAATAAATGCCCAGAGAGATTCTTGACAAGGTGGGCATTGAAAGAAGCGCCGAGACTGGAAAGGAATAGCCCTCTCGCTGAGGAGATCGCTGATTGAAATACTACTAAGCCAGCAAATGAAATGCCTGTCAGTGCCAGCAATTCCAAGTCGTTCGAGCCAAGGACATGGTCAATTACCACCTGCATGATAAGGGGGGCAATCAAAGTTAGTAGTTCGAGCGAAAGCGCTAACGCAATTAGCTGGAGTGCTGCCAGTTTAATTCCGTCAATCCTTCCAATTATCTTATTTATCGATATTTTCGATTTTTCAGATACTGGGGAGAACGAGTTGGTGCAACTAATCTCGAGAAGGACCCCGGTAAATTTTCTATTGAATTCCTGGGCGGAAATTCTAACCTCCCCTCGGGCCGGGTCATGTATACAAAATTCAGTTCCCTGTACTTTCTTGAGGACGACAAAGTGGTTGAGGCCCCAGTGCAGGATGGACGGTGACCTTAGCCGCCTGACGTACTCCACCTCCGCCCGAACGGCGCGTGCCTCCAATCCAAGTCTATCGGCGATGCTCATGATTTGAGAAAGACTCGCGCCTCTAGATGAAATAGGATGGCGGCGACGCAGGGCCGCTAGATCCAGATCATGGCCATAATATTTCGCGATCATTGCAAGACAAGCGAGTCCGCACTCGGCCATTTCGCTCTGTTGGATGATCGGCAGTTGCCGCATAGAGCTCTTGGTGTATCGGTTCTGCATCAACTAATCGCTCCGATTTTCGACGCTTGTGTTGAATCTCCCGCTACGCGCTGGAATAAGTAGCTCATAGATGTGCTTTCTTCCAAGTATCAAGTCTGCTTCTACGGCACTGCCAGGGCGAAGGTTGATATGGTCAAGATTATCTCTGGGAAGACTTCCAAGAGGGGCTGCCACAATCCTGAATGCGGGCTGCTCAAATTTCAATCCCGCTTTTGAGGTTATTTCCGAAGGAGTAAATGGGGTTCTCCCTAGCTCGATAATTTCGCCTTTCTGACTGCGTTGGAGTCCTCTTGCCTGGGCGCCGTAACGTATATACACGACGCTTTCATTGCTAAGTTGTTCCATCGCTCGAGAATTTACCCATAGCTCTGCATACAAGCTATCTCCTGCGGGAATAATGGAAAATAGTCGTTGTCCCTCTCTTACGGATTCTCCGGTATTGAATCCGATGGCTGATATCGTCCCTGATATAGACGCCTTGACGACTATGGACTGCTGTAAATCATTTTTAGCTATACTCTGTTCGACATCCTTTAGCTTCAGTTCAATTTCACCCTGCTGATTGCTTAACGTCACTGGAAGTTCGGAGATTAATCCAATGGTGTCTCCCAGTTCGCGTCTCAGCCGCAACACGTCTCTTTCAGCGGAAATTTTCCTGGAATCTGCATCGAGCAATGTGTTCTCATATTGCCGGATCTGGATCTCGCTGAGTATTCTTTCCTTCTGCAGCGGTCGAATTCTCGTAAGATTCTCCAAGGCGATCTCGCTCTGCCGAGATCGCAGCTCTACCTCTCGCTTGGCCGCAGCCAGCTCCTGCTGAATTATGGCCGCGCGGCCCTGCAATGCATTTTTCTCGTGCTGCATTGAGATGGATCGGTCAGCAAAAGATTGACGTAGACCGGCCGCCTGTTTTTGCAGCGATGCGGCTACTCTTTCTGCAACTGTACCGTCCAACGAAAAGCCATTCCTGTCGGTAGAAATGACCATAACAACGTCTCCGGAGGATACGAATTGCCCTTCTTCGACGATGGCCTTAATAATTGTTCCGGATGCGGGCGATAGTGTGGAATTTAGCCCCGAGGCCGGAATCATGCGCCCATGTACGCGCGCCTTCTGCTCTACATTTCCAAAAAATATCGCGGCAATGACGGCGCAAACTGCTAGGAATGAAAAGGCCGCTGTTTGCCAGCCCAGCCTAGGTAACGGGGGACTGACACATCCATACGAATCTCTTCGTGTTGCAGATACTGCTTCTTTACGAAAAAGCTGCGCGCCACCTTCGGCTGACATATCGGGACGTGCGTCCTTATTCAGCTGATTCATAGCTCATTTGCTTGGCTGTTATCGTTCGGGCCCTGAGGTACCCCGGGGGGGATGCATGTGACCGACCAAGATAGATCCAGTCAGGATGCCCAGCTGCGTGTGCAGGCGAGGTCCGTACTTTCAGCGATATTTCTTTCTCACCGAGATTATCTTGGCCAAATTTCTGGATTTGGCATGTTGGCGCGCATGTCCATGCACTGCCGCTCGAGTATTCTATTTCGATGACCTTGAGGTCGATGGGAGAAGTTTTGCTTCTATCGGATGCATCGGCCTGCATGTGGATCTTTCTTGCGTGCCCGTTTCCAACTAGTGCTACGATCTTGGTACCTGATTCTTGCTCCGAACTCATGATGTTTCTAAAAATTTCGTCGGTTTGACCAGGTCCCTCACCCCCTATCGCCCGAATGTAAATTTTCGCGCCAGTATGCTTTAGTTGTTTAATCCTCTCCAGCATCTGTAGCATCGCAGAACTAGTCTTTCCGTCTTGGAAATCACGGTTCCAGAATGGGGAAGAAGAAATTACTTCGTTTTTCTCCTTTTGGGTCTTGGCTTTCATGAAATCATCAAGCGTTGACTGTTCGCTTGGCGGGTGTTCGATGCCAACCGTAACTGGTGCGCTTCTGGCAATGTTGCACACAAGCTCCGCAACAAAACGCGGCGCTTCATTTGTTCCATGAATTTCTCCGAAAATAATGATTCTCGGCATGCTATTCCATGCGGTTGGAACGGCTTCACAATTTTCGTTGGCCGGGTCTTCTTGATTGTGGAAAAACAATAAATATATTATTGCGAATGTGGAGATGAATGTCGCCACTGCCATCATGGTCGCAGCTGTAGCTCTCGATTTCACAGCGCGCGAGCCTGATTTATTTCTAGTTCGAGCGACATTTTGTGTGTCGTGCTGAATCTCTCCGAGGCTAGATAATCGGAAAGATTGGGCCATTGCTCAGGAGTGAAGGTTATTCCGCTTTCGCGACATAGGAAGTCGCAGAACTCTCCGAGAATCGCTATCTCCGGGCATCTCTCCTCGATCCAGAGGAACTGCCCCTGCTCGTTAACTTCAAGAAACACATAATCTCCATCCTCGTCTCTTACAAGATCAATGCATCCAAAGCGAAGATTCATTTTCTTCATGAGGCATTCGATTTTGTCCGCGATCTCCCCGGGAATTTCATATGGCTCGATGGAGACTTTGTTCAGCAGGTCAACGCGCCAATCGGATTTTGTGTTTTCTTGAGCCTGCGATTCTATCTTTGCCGAAACAATTTTTGATCCAAGGAAATTTGCTCGAATTTCATATTTTTTTTGAATTTCTTCTTGATATATTCCCGGGCATAGCTCCAGTGCTCCGCTGTTTTCTAGCATCTCGTTGGTCACGGGGGTGGTGTATTGGACAAGTGACCGATTGGACTCATTCCAAAATCCGGGATGAAGTGGTTTGTACACTGTTCCGCCCTTCTGCCTGGAGACAAACTTTCGGATTTCGCTAGCGCTGTTGCTCATCAGGGTCGTAGGGATTTTGAGACCCGAAGCGGCGGCCAAATTCAGTTGACGGGCCTTGCTTCCGGCAACGTAGTGAGCGGGCAGAGGGTTTATCCATTTGCAGCTTTCTGGGAGGTTGGCAATGAGGCCGGCGCAGAACGACCGGCACTCACCGGCCACGTAGTGCAGGTCGCCGGAATGGACGCCGCTTAGCTCGAAGACGGATGTATTGGGTCTTCTTAGCCATATGGCGGTGGCATTCCTCAGGTTAATAATGTTTTCTTTGGTGGCGTCTGTTTCCCCGAACACTATGGATTGAGTAAGATCATCCGCCTTCGATATCGAAATGGTTATGGGTTGCTGTGTTGGAAAATTCGAGAAGTGAACGAGATGGTGAGGAATCTTTTGATGATTAAGCGCCCATGAGACCGCGTCTCCGTGGATGTCTTCCTTGAATCCGACAATCAGGATTGTCATGGTTTGATATTCCGTAGAATTGGCTTCGATACATTCACCAGAATTTCAGAAAGAGGCGGAATTGTTTTTCCGCCTCTTTCCGGTTAATGAATGGTGGAATTAGCCGAACGTCGGTGGGATGTCAATGAAGTCATCGTTCTGAATGCACTGCATGGACGTATTGCAGTTGGTGTTTCTCCCGCCGGACACCATGTCAATTTCCTCTCGGGTCAGCTCGCGCGCCACCTGTCGTCCCAGCACCCTCACGTTTTCCGGAGTAGTCATCTGCTTTATGTCCTTTTGATAGCCCACATTGGGCAATTTTTTTTTGCCAGTTGGTGCGTGGACTGTCAATTGGATGGCGAGACTGTTGATTTGTGCATTGAGTTGCGATAGGTGCGCAGAGCGGGGCGTGAATTGTCGTCCGCAGACCGAACTGTCACGGCCTCTCCCTACCCATGCAGATAGGGCTGTCTCTGAGAGATTATGTGGAAGGGAGCAGTGAGGCGCCTGGCGTTCCTCCAACTCCGCAGAATTGCTGGCTTTCGAAGAAAAAGTTGATGGTGTCAGTCATGGCGCCTCTGACTTCATTGCGGCTTTATCTTCGCTGCTTGAAACAATCCAGGAAGCACGAAGCGCCGGCCCCGCCAGAGGGCAACTCAAGAGATCGTGAATGTGCGGATGAATTCAGTTCGTCGCTTTCAGCCGGGCCTAAGGGATTTTTCTGTTCCGGCTTGCGGTCATTTGCGACTCGCTTACGCGGGTCGCCGCGTCAGAGCGTCTCTATAAGCGCTCGGCCACCAGCAACCAGCTGTTGAACGGCGTGCGCCCATGCAGCGGACGCAACGGAGCCACCTGCATGCCGGCAGCCGCCAGCGTGGCCTGCAGCCGCTGCGGATCCGGGTAGTGGCGCGGTTGCGTGCCCATCCAGCCGACCAGCCAGGCAAGGCGGTCAGCCACCCGCGTGGTGCGGTCGCGGCGGTCGCCGGTCGCCAGCGGTGTGCGCAGCAGCAGGCGGCCACCGGGCGCGACCCGCGCGCTCACCGCGCGCAGCAGCTCCAGTTGCGGCGCTTCGTCCAGGTACTGCAGCACATCCAGCAGCAGCACATGCCCACCATGCGCCGGCAACGGCGCCTGCACATCCAGACAGTCGAACCGTACGTCGGCCAGGCCGCTGCCGGCGCGCTGCGCACGGGCGATCTTGTCGCTGTCCACGTCCACCCCGAGGTACCCCTGCTGGCGACCGCGCTGGCGCAGCACATGCGCGAACAGGCCCAGCCCGCAGCCCAGGTCGAGCACCGGCTGGCCGTCATCGGGAAGGTGCTGCAGCACGCCGTCATACAGCGGGTCGCTGCCCAGCTTGCCGCGCGTGTAGTAGTAATCGCGGCGGCTGCCCCAGGCCTGCATCGGCCGGAAGGACTCGGCGATCAGGCGCGCCTGCCCGGCATCCAGCGGCGAGCAGGGCAGGGGCGTGCCGTTCCGTGGCGTGCCGTCCATCGTCTCAGTCCGTCCTGCCCAACAGGTGTGCGGCCACCGGCAGCGCACGCGCGCTCCACAGCGCGTACATCCGTGCGGACGGGTGCAGGCCATCCTCGGCGATCATCGCCGGGTCAGCGCCGGTGTCGCGGCTGATATCGGTGATATCGACGAAGGCCACGCCCTGCTGGGTGCTGATCACCTCGGCGGCAGCGTTGAACTCGTCGGTTTCCAGTTCGATCTGGCCCAGGTCGCGACCGCTGCCTGCACCGTACGGCGTGGTGCCCCAGTCCGGGAAGGACAGCACCAGGACCCGGTCCGCACGGCCGCCGGCAAAACCAATCGCGCGCTGCAGCAGGGCTTGGAACTGCACCTGGTACTCGTCCAGCGGACGCCCGCGATACTGGTTGTTGACGCCGATCAGCAGGCTGACGAAGTCGAACGGCCCTTGCGGCGCAACGTCGTTGATGCCGGCGTCGAGCTCGTCGGTGGTCCAGCCGGTGGTGGCGATGGTCTGCGGGTCGCCCAGCGCGATGCCCTGCGCGCGCAGGGCGGCGGCGAGCTGATGCGGCCAGCGGCCGTCGACCGCGACCGCTTCACCGATGGTGTAGGAATCGCCCAGGGCCAGATACGACAAGCCCATCGATCAAGCCACCGACCGGCGGGGCTTCATCGGCACCACCTTGGTGGCGTCTTCGGCACGGCGGGCGAGGGCGCGGTCGATACGGGCGAACACGTCGCGCATCACCGACGCCTCCGGCAGCAGGGTCACGCGGAAGTGATGGCGGTAAGGCACGTTGAAGCTCGAGCCCGGCACCACCAGCACGCCGTCGTTGTTCATCAGGTCCAGCGCGAAATTATGATCGTCGAAGCCCTTGGCAGCGGCACCGACCACGGCCGGGAACGCATACAGCGCGCCGGCGGGGGCAACCAGCGACAGGTGCTCGCTGGCCTCGCAGGCTTCGATCACCGCACGACGGGTTTCATACAGGCGGCCACCCGGTGCGCACAGCTCCGAAATGGTGTCCGGACCGTTCACTGCGGCGTCGATGGCGTACTGGCCCGGCACGTTGGCGCACAGGCGCAGCGCGCCCAGCAGGTCCAGCGCGGCGCGGAAGTCGCCCAGCCGCGCGTCGTCGCCGCTGAGGTGCGCCCAGCCCACCCGCCAGCCGCAGGCGCGGTGCACCTTGCTCAGGCCGCCGAAGGTCAGGCAGGGATGGTCACCGGCCAGCGGTGCGACCGGCTGGAACACCGCGTCGTCGTACAGGATCTGGTCGTAGATCTCATCGACCAGCAGCAGCAGGTTGTGGCGGCGCGCGATCTCCACCACCTGCTCCAGCAGCTCGCGCGGGTAGCTGGCACCGCTGGGGTTGTTCGGATTGATCAGCACGATGGCGCGGGTGCGCGAGGACACCAGCGTCTCGATCTCGCTCGGGTCCGGCTGGAAGCCGTTCTCGGCGGCGCAGCGGTAATACACCGGGCGGCCATCGTTGAGGATGGTCGAGGCCGACCACAGCGGGTAGTCCGGCGAGGGCACCAGCACTTCATCGCCCGGGTTGAGCAGCGCACGCAGCGACAGGTCGATCAGCTCGCTGACACCGTTGCCGACGAACACGCGGTCCGGATGGGCATCCGGTGCGCCACGGCGGGCGTAGGCGGCGGCGATGGCCTCGCGGGCGACCGGCAAGCCCTGCTGGTGGGTATACGGATCGGTGCGACCCATGTCATCGGCGATCGCGCGCTGCAGGTGTTCCGGTGCACGGAAGCCGAAAGCGCCGGGATTGCCGATGTTGAGCTTGATCAGCTTGTGGCCCTGCGCTTCCAGCTCCCGGGCTCGCCGTGCCAGTTCTCCGCGGATTTCGTAGCGCACTTCGGAAAGGCGCTCGCGGATGACCAGGGGTTTGGGCGAGGGAGTGGACATGGGCGGTGGGCCGCAAAAGGCATGGGGCTTCCATGGTAGCGGAATTGCTGCAGCGCATGGCAAGGGCCGCAGGGCCCGCCAACATTGGGCTGGGCGGCACCACACAGGTAGAATGGCGGCGATGACCCATACCCCCGATTTCACCGCTCTGCAGACCATTGGCTGGCCCTGGCCGGGCCCGCCGCAGCAGGCCGACTGGCAGGCTGTGATGGCCGCACACCCGCAGGCCCACCCGGCGCGGGTGATCGAGCAGCATCGCACCCACTATGTGGTGGCTGATGGCCCGGAGGCATCGATCAAGGCCGAATCGCTGCCGGAGTGGCAGCGCCCGCGCTTCCCCAGCCACGAACGGCCGGCGGTGGGCGACTGGGTGCTGCTGGATGGCATCCGCATCGTTGCCCTGTTGCCGCGACGTACCGCCATCAAACGTGGCGCTGCCGGTGAGCATTACCACCAGCAGGTGATCGCCGCCAACATCGATACCGTCTTCATCGTCTGTGGCCTGGATGCGGACTTCAATCCGCGTCGTATTGAACGCTACCTGCTGCTGGTGGGCGGTGGCGGTGCCGAACCGGTGGTGGTGCTGACCAAGGCCGACCAGACCGAGTACAGCGAAGATGCGCTGGCGGTGCTGGAAGAACTGGAGATGCAGGGCATCGCCCTGCACGCGATCAATGGCCTGGATGCCGACAGTGTTGCAGTGCTGGAGCCGTGGTTGGGCCCCGGCCGCACGGTGGTGCTGGTGGGTTCTTCCGGTGCGGGCAAGTCGACGCTGACCAACACGCTGTTGGGCGAGCAGCGGATGAAGACCAATACGGTGCGCGCCAACGATTCGCGCGGCCGCCATACCACCACCCACCGCGCACTGATGCCACTGCCGATGGGCGCCTGCCTGATCGATACGCCGGGCATGCGCGAACTGAAGCCGACCGGCGAAGAAACGCTGGCCGAAGGCGGTTTCGCCGACATCGAAGCGCTGGCCGCGCAGTGCCGCTTCCGCGACTGCATGCACCAGCAGGAACCCGGCTGTGCCGTGCGTGCGGCGATCGATGCCGGCGAGATCGAAGAGAGCCGGCTGCTGAACTACTTCAAGTTGAAGGAAGAAGTGGCCGCCGCCGCCGCCAAGCTGGCCGTGCGCCAGGCCGAGACCGCGCAGGAACGCGGTGGCAGGAAGGGAAAGAGCCAGCAGTTCCGCCCGGCGGGCAAACCGCGCCGGCGTTGACCCCGCGGTGCCGGAAACCCGCTTCCGGTAGGTGCCAACCTTGGTTGGCACGGAGGCGTCCGAAGCCGGCCTCTGCCCGCTCTTGGTGGGTGCCAACCTTGGTTGGCACGGAGGTGTCCGAAGCCCGCCGTCGGCGGATGCCAACCAAGGTTGGCACCTACCAACGCGCGGGCAGGGCGTTATAGTCCGCCCATGGAACCGACCGCGACGCTGGACCGTGACGTGGCCCACCATGCAGCGCTCGATGCGCGCCTGGTCGAGGCCGTAGGAGGCATCCGCCTGCTGGGCCTGACCAGCTGGCCGGCGACACTGCAGGCACCCTTCCTGGACAGCGTGGCCCGTGGCCGGCCGACGCTGCCGGTGGTCGACTACCCGAAGCTGGACTTCAGCGACGAGCGTCGCGCGCTGGCCGCGCTCGCTGCCGAGTGTGACGAAAGCCATCCGCTGGGCCATTACGTGCGGCAATCCGCGCAGAGCTGGGATCTGGCAGCGCAGCTGCTGGAAGGCCTCGGTACCGCGGCCGTGGATGCCTGTTCGATGCAGTTGTTCGGGTCACCCGAGCAGCCTTTGCCGGGCAACGGACCGAGCACGCGCGATGCGGCGCGCCACTTCATCCAGATTGCTGCCGAACTGGATCACGAGCTGCTGGCACCGGAAGAGCAGGTGCCGGTCTCGGCCATCGCCCTGCAGCTGCAGCTGCAGAATGATCTCGATGCGTTCTTTGAATCACGCATCATCCAGGTGCAGCTGGACCCGGAGCTGGTCTCGAAGGCGGCTGCCGGACCGACCCGCATCCGCCTGCGCACCAGTGCGCGTTTCAGCGCCTACGATCGCGCGCAGTTGTTCCATCATGAAGCGCTGGTGCATTCGTTGACGGCGTTGAACGGTCGCGCGCAGCCGGTGCTGCCGAGCCTGGCGCTGTCCTCGCCACGGGTGACGGCCACCCAGGAAGGACTGGCGACGTTTGCCGAGCAGATCACCGGCAGCATCGACATCGAGCGCCTGAAGCGCATCAGCCTGCGAACCGAGGCGATCGCGATGGCGCGCGAAGGTGCGGACTTCATCGAGGTGTTCCGCTACTTCTGCGATGCCGGGCAGAACCCGGAAGAGAGCTTCGCCTCGGCGCAGCGGGTGTTCCGCGGAGTGCCGCCAAGTGGCGGCCTGGCCTTCACCAAGGACACGGTGTACCTGCGCGGGCTGGTGTCGGTGCATACCTTCTTCCGCCACATGCTGGCCGAGGATCGCCTGCAGGTCTGCCGCTGGTTGTTCGCCGGCAAGATGAGCCTGACCGATGCGATTGCGTTCGCCCCGCTGTTCGAATCGGGTGTGCTGAAGCCACCGCGCTGGCTGCCGCACTGGATGAGCCGGGCCAACGGCCTGGCTGGCATGCTGGCGTTCTCGCTGTTCGCCAACCGCATCCGGATGGACCAGCTGGCGCCGGAATGAAATGCGTTGGCGGGATGATGCGCTGGCGCCTCGATTGATATCGGTTGGCGGCGGTGGGGCACCCTGGCCAGGACACGCCGTAAACCCATCCATGGGGGCTCGATCGGCGCATCCATGCGCCTCACGGTCCTGGCCAGGGTGCCCCACCGCCGCCAGACAGTTTCCCGCGCGGGCGGCAGCACATCACCGCGCCGAAGGGATTGCGCTTGAAAAGCAAAGAGCCGGGCACTGCCCGGCTCTTTGCTTTTGCTTTTGCTCTTGCTTTCCATTGCCTCCGCGCCGGCGCGGGGAACTGTCCAGCGCGGGTAGGCAGGCCCATGCAGGACCGTTGGCGCCATGGGCCAGTCGCATGCGACTGGCGGGTTGGGCAGGACGCCCAACCCCGGTCTTGCCGTGTGCGCAGGACAGCGCACGCGAGCAAGGCGCCATCGAGCCCCCATGGATGGGTTTACGGCGTGTCCTGCATGGGCCTGCCTACCCACGCCATGCAGGAACAATCAACGCGCCGCAGCGCCCGCTTTCGACTTAGAACTCCGCCGCCACCGTCATGAAGATCTGCCGCGGCGCACTCGCATGGATTGCATACCGCGTGCCCTTCGGATCGGTCGGTGCGAACGAACTCAGCTGGCCCGCATAGCGCTTGTTGGTCAGGTTGGTCGCGTTCAACGACACCCGCACGTTGCGCAGGCCCATGCCCGGGCCGAAGTCGTAGCCGGCGCCGGCATCGAAGGTGGTCACGCCCGGCACCGACTGGTCGTTGGTGTAGGTGTAGTACCGCTTGCCGGTGTACTTGGCGCGCAGGCTGGCGAAGAAGCCATCGCGGTTCCAGCTGATCTCGCTGGACGCCATGCGCTGCGGCGTATCCACGGTGATCTTGCCGGCCACCGGTACGATCGCACCGCCCGAGGTGTAGTCATCCTCGTAGGTGGTCTTGTTCCAGGACAGCGCGTTGTACCACTGCAGGCCATCGACCGGCTTGAGGATGAAGGTCAGCTCTGCGCCATGGCTCTTCACCGAGCCGACGTTGATGAAGCGCGTCACGCATTCCGGACGCGTGCCTACCTCGATGCTCGAGCACGGGTTCAACGACAGCAGACGGTTGTCGAACTTCACGTTGTAGGCCGCGATCGACGCCTGGTATTTCTCGCCGAAGGTACGGAAACCAGCTTCCAGGCTCTTGGACTTCTCCGGCTCCAGGCCGGCGCTGGCCGCGAACGATTCCGGCGACACCTGCAGCGGGCCGCCGCTGCCGCCGCCAACGAAGGCGGCGATGTTCTCGGCGTACGAGGCGAACACTTCATTGTTGGCGTTGAGCTTGAAGCCCACGCCCAGCTGCGGCAGCACCGATTCCTTGGCGGTCAGCGTACCCGAGGCGATGCTGGTTTCCACGCCCGGCTGGGCCTTGGCGCTCATGCGTGTTTTGGGGCTCTTGATGCCCACGTCCACGGTCAGGCGCTGGTCGAGGAAGCGCATGCGGTCCTGCACATAGAACTGGCGGGTACGGATGTCGAAGTCCTGGTTGAACAGGCGACGGTCCGGATTCTGCAGGTACAGGTCGTCCAGGAACGGGCCGCTGATGTAGTAGAAGTTGCGCGAAACGTTATGGTCGTTCTGCTCGTACCACACGCCGGCTTCCAGTTCGTGGATGCCCAGCGTCCACGACAGCGCAGCGGTCACGCCATCGCGGTTGATGGTGTAGTTGGTGCTGCGGATCGAGATCGGCAGCATCCTGTCGGTGCCCGGGTAGGACGGCTGGCCCGGTGCCCACCAGTGGCCCTGGCCTCGGTTTTCGTGGTGGTAGCCCAGTAGTTTCAGGCGGCCCTGTTCACCCAGGCGGATGTCGGCCTCGATCGAGTACAGGTTGTCATCGCGCAGCGCACGGCTCTGGTAGTAGGCATCGTCGATGCTGTTGACGCCGCCACTGAACGCACAGCGTGCCTTGTTGTAGGTGCCCGGTGCGCAGTATGCAGCCGCGACGGCGCGATCCCAGTCCGGTGCATAGATATTCCAGTCATAGCCCAGCCCGCGCGCCAGCATGTCCTTGGACAGGTAGGCATAGTTGGCCTGGCTGGCGCGCGAGGTGGCGACGAAGGCACCGAAGCGGTTGTCGCCCACGTTCCATACTGCCTTGGCATTGAACTGGCGGGTGGTCTGGTTCTGGTACGGCGCGGCCCACATGTCCTGGTCCTGGTGCACGCCGGACACGTAGGCCGAGAAGCCGTTGATGTCGCCGGTGTCCACCCGCAGGTAGCCGCGGCGCTGGTTGTCATCGCCGACGGTGATGCTGGCGCGGCCGCCGAATTCGGTGGACGGGTCCATCGAGAAGTACTGGATGGTGCCGCCAAGGTTGCTGGTCGAGGCCACGCCCAGCGAGCCGATGCCCTGCGACAGCTCGGCGCCGGCCAGGTTCTCGGCGATCAGTGCACGGGCGATGCTCAGGCCGTTGTAGTTGCCGTAGCTGTTGTCGCCCAGCGGGATGCCGTCCAGCGTGTAACCCAGGCGGCTCTTGTCGAAGCCACGCAGGCTGATGGTCTGCGATTCCTCATTGGCACCGAATGCATCGTTGGACTGCACCGACACGCCGGGCAGGCGGTCGAGGATCTTCTGGCCGCTGGTACCCGGCGGCAGCACCTGCTTGTCGACGGTGGTGATGCGCTGCACCTGGCGGGTCTCGCCCTGGCCGATGACCGAGACGGTATCCAGCGTCTGCGCGCTCAGCGCGGTGTCGGCGGTGGCGTCGGTGGCTTCAGCGGCATGGGCGCTGGCGGCGGAAAGCGCGATCGCCACGGCGATCGTCAGGTATCGGGTCTGCATGATGGTCCATTGCATGGGGGATGGTCACCGGCCCGGGGGCGTGGTGCACGGCCACTATGCGAACGGAACATGAAACCTTGTTTACGGAAAACCAACGAACGGCGTCGTGGGGGAAGCCGCGCAGGGCGTGAATCCATCGGGGGAGGGAAGCAGACCCACGCCCTGCGCGGAGAGGGCTAGCCCATGTACAGGCCACCGTTGACCGGATAGTCGGCACCGGTCACGTAGGAGGCTTCATCCGAAGCCAGCCAGGCACACAGGCCGGCCACTTCTTCCGGGCGACCCAGGCGCCGCACCGGTACCGACGCGGCCAGTCGATCCAGCACGTCCGGTGGGAAGCTGCTGATCGCCTGGCTGGCGATGTAGCCCGGCGACAGCGTGTTGACGGTGACCCCGCGCGAGGCGACTTCAGCGGCCAGCGCACGGCTGAAACCGTGCATCGCGGCTTTTGCCGTGGCGTAGTTCACCTGGCCGATCTGGCCCTTGTGGGCGCTGACCGAACCGATGTTGATGATGCGGCCCCAGCCACGCGTGGCCATGCCATCGACCACCTGCTTGGTCAGGTTGAACAGCGAATTGAGATTGGAGGCGATCACTGCATTCCAGTCCTCCACCGTCATCTGCCGGAACAGCAGGTCGCGGCTGCCGCCGGAGTTGTTGACCAGCACGTCCACCTCGCCGACCTCGGCACGCACCTTGGCGAAGGCCGCCGTGGTCGACGCCCAATCGGTGGCGTTGCCTTCGGAGGCGATGAAATCAAAGCCCTGTTCGCGCTGCTCGCGCAACCAGTTGGCCTTGCGCGGCGAGTTGGGCGCGCAGCCGGCGACCACGGTATGGCCGGAACGGGCCAGGCTCTGGCAGATGGCAGTGCCGACACTGCCCATCCCGCTGGTGACGTAGGCGATGCGAAGAGTCATTGCAGAACGCTCCTTGGTAAGGAAATCAGGCCGTGAAGGGATAGAGCCCGAACAACAGGCCGCCGATCATCAGCAGCAGCGAAATGGCGATCGCCCACTTCAGGGTGAATTTCTGGTGGTCGGCGAATTCAACCTTGGCCAGCCCCACCAGCAGATAGGTGGAAGGCACCAGCGGGCTGAGCAGGTGCACCGGCTGCCCGGCCAGCGACGCGCGGGCCATTTCCACCGGGGTGATGCCGTAGTTGCCGGCCGCCTCGGACAGGATCGGCAGCACGCCGAAGTAGAACGCGTCGTTGGACATGAAGAAGGTGAACGGCATCGAGGCCACGGCGGTGATCACCGCCAGGTACGGGCCCCAGCTGTCTGGGATGATCGCCAGGAAGCTGTGCGACATCGCCTCGACCATGCCGGTGTTGTTGAGGATGCCGGTGAAGATGCCTGCGGCGAAGATCAGCGCCACCACCGACAGCACGCTGCCGGCATGGCTGACCACGCGGCGGCGCTGTTCGGCCAGGTTCGGGTAGTTGATCACCAGCGCGATGGCGAAGCCGATCATGAACAACACCGGCATCGGCAGCACACCGATGATGAGCGCGCTCATCAGCGCCAGGGTCAGCACCAGGTTCACCCACAGCAGCTTGGGGCGCTTGGTGTCTTCGGCGTCTTCCACGGTCGGCAGCGTGTTGCCGTCATCGGACACGCTGTTGTCCATCCAGCTGCCGCCCTTGGGCAGGGTCACCACGCCCAGGCGACGACGCTCCTTCAGGCCCAGGTACCAGGCCAGCAGCAGCACGCCGGCGCAGGCGATCACCATCGAGGGAATCAGTGGCACGAACACATCGGCAGGATCCACGTGCAGTGCGGTGGCCGCGCGTGCGGTCGGGCCGCCCCACGGGGTCAGGTTCATCACGCCACCGGCGAGAATGGTCACGCAGGTCATGTTCAGCGCGTTCATGCCCAGCCGCTGGTACAGCGGCAGCATCGCCGAGACGGTGATCATGTAGGTGGTCGAGCCATCGCCGTCGAGCGAGATCAGCATCGCCAATACGGCGGTGCCAAGCACGATCTTCATCGGGTCGCCCTTGACGAAGCGCAGGATGATCCGCACCAGCGGATCGAACAGGCCTGCATCGATCATCACGCCGAAGTAGAGGATGGCGAACATCAGCATCACGCCGGTCGGCGCGATCTTCTTGATGCCTTCCAGCATCATCTCGTCGATGCCGGCGGCGAAGCCACCGATCAGGGCGAAGATGATGGGAATGGTGATCAGGGCAACGAGCGGCGACAGTCGTTTGCTCATGATCAAGTACATGAACGTAATGACCATGCCAAAGCCGAGGATGCTCAGCATCATCTGCGGACTCCTAGAGGAAACAGGACGTGGGACGTGGAAGGGGCTCGGGAGCGTGCGCGCCCGGGGGAAACGCGTTTAGAAATCAAACTGCAGGCGCCCGGTGACCGCGCGCGTGCGATCCACCGTGGTGCCGGCCAGGCGGTCGCGGTTGCGGCTTTCGATCACGTTGAGCATGAAGCGCAGGTTGTCGCGCAGGTACCAGTTGCCGCCCAGCGTCCAGCCTTCGGTGCTGCCCCGGCGCAGGTCCGGCGCACCATCGAGGTGCTGCGCGCCCCACATCTGGTCGTAGCGCAGGGCCACTTCGAAGGCACCGGCCTTGTGGCGGATGTTCTTGACCCGGGCGAAGCGGCCGGTCTTGCGGTCGTAGGCGCGGCTTTCGCCGGTAACGAACCAGCTGAGCATGCCGTAGGCGGCCATCACGTCACCGCGCTGGGCGCCATCATCGAAGGTGGCGCCGCTGAACTCGCCCTGCCATGACAGCGGGCCGCGCACCTGCGCATATTCCAGCGACCACTTGTTGACGTCGGTATCGCGGCCGGCGGAGAAGTCGACCAGGGTCAGGCGGCTTTCGTCGGACAGATGGCCGGCCGGACGCGGACGGATCTTCAGGCCCGGGGTGCCGTTGCCGCCCGGGTTGTCATAGGCCTCGCGGGCCAGCGACAGGCCCAGGTGCAGCACGTCGCCCTCGCTGGGTGACGGCGCCCAGGTAACGCGTCCACCCGCAGCGCGGCCCTTGACCTGCCAGGCGTCGATGCTCTCCAGGCTGTACACGCTGGCCGCCCAGGTGAAATCGCCCGGATTGGCCTGCCACGAGGCGCCCAGCCGGTACAGCGGCGCCAGCGTGGTGCCGGCGTTGCCGCGCTCCAGGAAGCTGCCGTAGTTGGAACCGGTGCGGTCGTCCAGCGAGAAATACTGCTTGAACTGGCCCACGGTGAGGCGGCCGGCATCGCCGAAGCTGCGGCTCAGGTAGACGTCCTTGGCCTCGACACGGTCGCCGGAGAAATCGGCTTCCAGCTTGTAATCGACCACGAAGAACTTGCCGGACACGTCAACCCAGGCGCGGCGGATCTCGGTGTCGTCCTTGTTCGGCGTACCCCGGTTGTCGTTGTCGAAGGTGGCGAAGTCCAGGTGCAGGCGGCCGCCCACCGTGGCGGTCACTGGACGCTCGTCTTCGGCAAAGGCCGGCGCGGCCAGCGCAGCCAGGGCCATCATGGCGGCAGGACGCCGCCAGGCAATGCTCAATTCCACAAACCCTCCCAGGTGCGCGCCAGGCGCGCGGCAATCGTGGGCACCGGACGGTGCGCGGCCGCAGTCTGTGTCGCGCAAGCTGTCATCGTCCTGTCAGCGGTTTGTGCGGTGCAGCGTAAATGGTCTCCGCTGCGCTCGCCGGGCATGGCCCGGCGCTACCCGGCGACGATGCACCCGGGGGCGCCGATCCATGACCGGCGGAACAGGTCAGCATCGGTAGCGCCCGGCCATGCCCGGCGAGCGCAGCGGCGCCATGCGGTAGCATTCGTTTCCCCTCCCACTGTTGTGCCCATGCGCCTGCTGCTGGTCGAAGACAACCCGGACCTGGCCGATGCGATCATCCGTCGCATGCGCCGCAGTGGTCACGCGGTGGACTGGCAGGCCGACGGCCTGGCCGCCGCCAGCGTGCTGCGTTACCAGAGTTTCGATCTGGTGGTGCTGGATATCGGCCTGCCAAAACTGGATGGGCTGCGGGTGCTGGCCGGCATGCGCGAGCGTGGTGACAGCACACCGGTGCTGATGCTGACCGCACGCGATGGCATCGAAGATCGCGTGCAGGCACTCGATGTCGGTGCTGACGACTACCTCGGCAAGCCATTCGACTTCCGTGAATTCGAAGCGCGCTGCCGCGTGCTGCTGCGACGTGCACGCGGGCAAGCCAGCGAAGTGGTGCAGATCGGCGGCTTCCAGTTCGACAACGCTGCGCACCGGGTGACCCTGGATGGCGAGCCGATCGAGCTGCCCAACCGCGAGTATCGCCTGCTGGAGATCCTGGTCGGGCGCTTGGGCCAGGTGGTGGGCAAGGATGAGATCGGCAATGGCCTGTTCGGCTTCGATGACGAAGCCGGGCCGAATGCCATCGAGCTGTACATCGGTCGCCTGCGCAGAAAGCTGGCGGGCGCGCCGCTGCGCATCACCACGGTGCGTGGTGTCGGCTATCTGCTTGAAGCCAGCGACGGCCCGGCCGATGCCGATGGCTGACGCGCGCAGCGCAAGTGCCGCCCCCGGGTCGCTGCGGCGCACCCTGCTGCTGTACCTGGGCGCGTTGCTGGCGGTGTTCGCGGTGGCGCTGCTGTTCGCTGCACGCGACTACGGCCAACGCGCCGCCAACCGCTCCTACGACCATCTGCTGGTGTCTTCGGCCCTGTCGATCGCCGATTCGGTGGCATTGGTCGATGGCCAGTGGCAGGTGGACCTTCCGTATGCCGCGCTGGACCTTCTTGCGATGGCGCCGGAAGACCGCGTGTTCTACCGGATCGCCGACAGCCGCGGCAACCTGATCACCGGCTACGGTGACCTGCCTGCGTCGCCGCGGCGGCCGGGCACGCAACCGCAGTTGTTCGATGCGCCCTACAGCGGCGAGATCGTGCGTTTCGTGGTGGTCGGCCGCAGCTTTGCCGCGGCCTCCGCGCAGGGCGAGGTGCAGGTGCAGGTGGGGCAGACCCGGCGTGCACGCGAAGCGGTGGCGCAGGAACTGGTCACCCGCGCGCTGTTGGCCATCGGCGTGTTGTCGGGATTGCTGCTGGCACTGGTGGCGTTCGGCGTGCACCGCGCGTTCCGGCCGCTGGTGCGGGTCGAGCGCGAGCTGTCACGCCGTGAGCCGTCCGACCTGAAACCGCTCGATGCGCGCGTGCCACGCGAGATGGACCAGATGGTGGCCGCGCTGAACCGCTTCATGGAGCGCCTGTCCAGCAGCAATGAAACCCTGCGCGCGTTCATGGCCGAGGCCGCGCACCAGATGCGCACGCCGTTGGCCGCGCTGCGTGCGCAGGCACAGCTGGCGCTGGACGACGACGATCCGGAAGACATGCGGCGCAGCCTGCAGGCGATCGAGCGCAACGCCACCCACATGAGCCGGCTGCTCAACCAGCTGCTCAGCGATGCCAGCGTGATCCATCGGTCACATCTGCAGCGCTTCGCCACCGTGGACCTGGCCGAGACCGTGCACCAGGCCCTGCATGAAGCGCTGCCGCAGGCAGGGCCCGCCCCGCGCGTGCAGCTGGCGATGACGGCCGAGCCGGTGCAGGTGCATGGCGACGCGCTGCTGCTGCGCGAAGCCATCAAGAATCTGGTCGACAACGCGCTGAAGTACGGCGGCGATGGCCCCTTGCAGATCGCGCTGACCGCTGAAGGCGGGCAGGCCGTGCTGACCATCGCCGACCACGGCACCGGCATCGCCGCCGCCGATGCCGAACGCGTGTTCGAGCGTTTCGCGCGAGGCGAAGGCGCACCCTCCGGCGGTGCAGGCCTTGGCCTGGCCATCGTCAAGCGGGTGGTCGACAGCCATGGCGGCCAGATCGATCTCAGCAATCGACCGCAGGGTGGCCTGGTCGCCACCATCCGCCTGCCCCGGAGCAGCACATGATCCGCCTGTTCGTCGTTGTTGTTGCCCTGTTGCTGGCGGTGCCGGTCCTTGCCGCGCCGGGCGATGTACGCCGCTTCCCCGCCCAGGGCGCCGCCACCGCGCAGCTGCGCATCCACGGCACCACCGATATCGAGGTCTTCGCCGAGGTCATCGCCGACTACCAGCGGCTGCATCCGGGCAGCGAGGTGGTGTACGAAGACATCATCACCCAGGGCCTGTACGCGCGTTACCTGCGCGACCGCAGCGGGCCTGCGTCGCCGGACCTGCTGATCTCCAGCGGCATGGACCTGCAGACCAAGCTGGTCAACGACGGCCACGCGTTGCCACACCGCTCGCTGCAGACCCAGGCGCTGCCAGCGTGGGCGCAATGGCGTGGCGAGGCATTCGGCATCAGCTACGAACCGGTGGTGATGGTCTACAACACCCGCAGTCTGCCGGCGGCGAAAGCGCCGCACACGCGTCGACAGCTGCTGGACCTGCTGCGCGCGGAGGGGGCGCCGTTGCGCGGCAAGGTTGGCACCTACGATATCGAACGCAGCAGCGTGGGCTACCTGCTGGCGACCCAGGACGCCCAGCGCGGCAGCATCGCCGGCGCGTTGCTCGGTGCGCTGGGCGACAACGCGGTGGTGCGCGAGGAGCGTACCGGGGTGCTGCTGGACCAGGTGGCCAGCGGCCAGTTGTCGCTGGTTTACAACGTGCTGGGCTCGTATGCGCAGGCGCGTATCGATGCGGGCGCACCGCTGGCCATCGTCGAGCCGGAAGACTACACGCTGGTGGTGCTGCGTACGGCGGTGATTCCGCGCACCGGCGCGCACCCGCAGGAAGCGCGGCGTTTCCTCGATTACCTGCTGTCGCCGCGCGGCCAGCAGGTGCTTGCGCGGGAAGCGCGGCTGATGCCGATCGTGCGCAGCGATGCAGGCGGCGGGGATGCCCCTGGCCGCAGCCGTCGCCCGATCCAGCTCGGCCCCGGCCTGCTGGTCTACCTGGATGCGCTCAAGCGCCGCCAGTTCCTGGATGCATGGCGCAGCAGCGTGGAGCCGGCGGGGCGGTAGCGCCCGTACTGGTGCTCCGGTAGCGCCGGGCCATGCCCGGCGGAGGCAGTTCGCTGCCCGTACAATGGCCGCATGAGCGAATACACCATCCTGATCGCCGATGACCATCCGCTGCTGCGTTCGGCGGTGGTGCAGTCGTTGCGGCAGAGTCTGCCGCTGGCGCAGGTACGCGAGGTTGCCAGCGCCGAAGCACTGGCCACCTCGCTGGACGCACAGCCCGATGTGGATCTGGTGCTGCTGGACCTGACCATGCCGGGCGCACATGGATTCTCCGCGCTGCTGCACGTGCGCGGTTCGCACCCGGACATTCCGGTGGTGATCCTGTCCTCCAACGACCACCCGCGGGTGATCCGTCGCGCGCAGCAGTTCGGCGCGGCCGGTTTCATTCCCAAGTCCGCGCCTGCCGAAACCATCGGTGAAGCGGTGGCAGCGGTGCTCGATGGTGGCCTGTGGTTCCCGGCGATGGCCGCTGAGCGTTCCGAGGCCGACGCGTTGCTGGCCAGCCGCCTGGCGCAGCTGACGCCACAGCAGTTCCGGGTGCTGCTGTGCCTGGCCGACGGGCTGCTCAACAAGCAGATCGCCTATGAGCTGGGCCTGGCCGAAAACACGGTGAAGGTGCACGTGACCGCCATCCTGAAGAAGCTCGAATGCCACAGCCGCACGCAGGCGGCAGTGCTGGTGAAGGCGCTGGAGCCGGAAGGCGATGCGCGGGCAGGGATGGATGGTTGAACAAGGCAGAGCGTTCAGGCGGAAATCCTTCGTCTACTGCTGCCGTCAGAGAAGGACCTCTTCAACGAAGATCGAAAGCTGATGGTCCGTCGGCGTATCGTCGCTGCGCACATGTACCGCATAGCGGACAGGCAGTTGGTCTAGCGGTGCCCTGAGTGTGTCGACATACTCGACTTGACCTTCTCTTGAAAGAGCTTTCATTTCGGGCTTGGACAACTCGCGGGTGGACTGCCTTGCGCCATCCGACGAGTAGGAAGAGACGAGCACCGAGGCCGGGAAGGAAGGACAGCGAGTGGTGCAGAAAATGTGGACTCGCATTGCGCGGAAGTAGACGAGACTCCGCTTCCATTCATTCTCCTCAATGGTCTCAGACAAACTGATTGGTTCTTGGACAGTAAGGGATTCCTTGCGAACTGCTCGGAGTCGAAAGTTGATTCCAGCGTATCGCTCATATTGAAGCAATGTGCGCTGTGAGCCCAGTCCAAAGATTCCTAAGTCTTCTATATCGGATCCCGCAAGAAGGCCGACCAGAGCGAGTGTCTTTCGTAGCGCCGCGCTGGAGCGATCTTCGAGTGTCATGGAGGTGGCGGAGTTGGCTGCTGGCGGCTCTGACTGGTCGTCCCAGACCTTTGGGGCATGGTTGTCGTACAGATGCCACAGTAGGGGTACATATGGATGGTAGAACTCATATCCCTTTGTGAACGCTCGTATGGATGTTGCGATCTCTTCCGTGCAGAAGAAATGATCAGGGTCGCTCATTACTTCCTGTGTGAAGCTCCCGTCGGAGAAGATGAATCCGCCGGCTACGAATTTCGCCTTGAATGCGATCTCGCCATGAGCTGGAGAGGGGAGGCGGACAGATCGAAATTTGACTACACCGCTTGGCGAGAAGGAGTCGACGATGATTGCAGCTGTGTACTCCTGCCTTCCCGAAGGATAGGTGTCAGGCTCGAAGCTGGGGGGATATCCTGTTAGAAGCGGTTTTGGTGAGCGTACCCTTAGAAGCTCGAGTAGGCTCTTCATCTTGACGTCCCATTCGCCTGAAAAGCGGTGGTGCGAGTCGATCTGAAGATTGTAGTGCTCACCCCGGTAGCGCCGCTGGGCCAGGTTTCTTGCCCATCCGCATCCCTCGGAGTGAACATAGTCCATGTCGATCAACTCGATGTTTGCACCATGCATCCGTAAGAAGTGGACTGTCGAGCCTTCTTCGCTTGCTGTATGGGTCAATTCAAATCCGTTCGCTTCAAAGGTCTGGAGGTCCTGCTCGGCTCCGTGTTGCCAGCAGACGACAATGCGCAACAGAAATGGTGAAGTCGCGTTTCCTATCATATCCTTCAGCGTGGGTAACAACTGAACGTCTCGATAGCTTGGTATCTGTACAAAGATGGTTCTTTCCAGATTCATCAGGGATGCGGGCCTTTTGCGACCTGATGCATTGGGATGCTTCAGTCTGGTTGAAGGATTAATTGCCGCTGATCGAATTCATCGCTGGATCGGTGGAGAATATGAATCTGTTCTCATATCCTGCGCCGAGATTCTCAGATGCTTCGGCGTAGCTGTAGGTCGGGGAGGACGTGTCTGATGCAAGCCTACGCCCCCAGGCTTCATGGTCGGCATTGCTTCTGGCTCGAGCGATGCCGATGCAGATGCTAAGGCCGCATGACAGACGCTCCAGTACGGCGTCCTCACTCATTGCGCGTGTTATTGAGGATCGGTAGTGCTTTGCGAGATCCTGTGCCTCGGTGCTGGAAGCAGCGTCCTGGGTCATGCGGTCGATCGCGTCTGACGTGCTTCTGCCGGAGCGCAGGAGGTCTCCGGCAATCTGGCTTGAGATTCCGCCGTCGAAGATGAGTGCGGATTCTGACTGAAGATGTTCGAGTGATGAGACTGCGCGATGGATGGTCGCCGCCGAGTTGTCTGTTTTTGATCGCGTAGCCAAGGGCTGTGTGCTGAGATCGCTCGATCTCGCTTGATTGATTTGTGCGTCTGCCTCGGTCTTATCAAAAATGGTGCTGGCACCTGACGCTCTGTCATCGGTACATCCTCCGCAGCACATGCATAGCAGTGTTGCAGTGATCAGGCGTGAGATTTGTATGATCGAACTGGGTATGTGATTGGAACTCACGGTGGATCCTCGGTCGCGGGCTGTGGCTGTCAATCAATGGGACAATCAAACGGCCCATTGCAGTCCGGCGGTCGGGTTGTCTGGAACACTGTTCTTACGCGTCCGCCACAGCAATCGGTGACTTTCCAAGCTCCGGAAGTGTCAACATTGACGACACAGCTGTTTGTGCAGCGGTACCTCACGCCATTGAAGGTTGTTTCACTTTCTGCACTTGCATCGCCGGTTGCCAGTGCCAAGCCAGCTGCAAGAACAACGCTACCAAGAGAACACTTGTCCATTATTTACCTACGTTGTGGTCGGCCGATCTGCCGGGGAACTAGATATTCCGTACTTCAGCAGCGTAGGTCTGTCAGGGGACTGCTTGTCTTTGCTCGGAATTTGTCCACGCCTTATGGGTCTATGCTGCGCATCTCGCTCTTTCTCACTCTGCGGATATAGCGCGAAGAGGCGAGGAGATTCGGTGCGGAGTCAGCAGGGAGCAACGCCACTCGGACAGTGGCACGGCGATGTCCTTCGTGGAGGAGTCGTCTATCGCCGATGCCGCAACAGCAGCTGCGTCATCAACGCCCGCAGCGCCGGCGGCCGCACGGGCTTGAGCAGGAAGCCCCAGCCGTTCTCGGCAGCATGCACTTTCAGCGCATCATCGCGCTCAGCGGTCACCAGGATCACCGGTGGCCGCGCCTTCCACAGCGTGCACAGCGCTTCATACAGGTCCGGTCCGTGCCATTGCCCCATGCGTACGTCCAGCAGCAACAGCTGCGGCACGTTCAGCGCACTGGCGATTTCCAGTGCCCCCTGGGGGCCATCGGCAAGTTCCACATGGCAGCCCCAGCGTTCCAGCAGAGCACGGGTTGCCGCACAGACGTGGGGGTCATCATCGATGCTCCAGACCCGACATTCGCGCAGCGGGCTGTCATCGGACGGTTCGGTCGCGACGACCGGCGCCGTCGGCGGCGCAATCACCTCGTCGGCGCGCCCGAGTGCCACGCTCACCGTGAATACGCTGCCCTTGCCCAGCGTGGAACGCAGGCTGATGCGGTGGCCGAGCAGTCGACCGATGCGTTCGACGATGGCCAGGCCCAGGCCGGCGCCACGTTCCTGCTCCACGCCGTCGTTCAGGCGCCGGAATTCTTCGAAGATCTCGCCCTGCAGGCTTTCCGGAATGCCTGGTCCCTGGTCATGCACCTCGATGCGCAGCTGGTCGCCTGCACGCCGGCAGCCGATCAGCACGCGGCCACGTGGCGTATAGCGCAGTGCATTGGACAGGAAGTTCTGCAGGATGCGCCGCAGCAGTGCTTCGTCGCTGACGATCACCGCACGGGTGTCCACCCAGTCCAGCTGCAGGCCGCGGCTCTGTGCGGCGATGCCGAACTCGCGCGCCAGGGTTTCCAGCAAGGGAGACAGCGCGAATGCGCGCACCCGTACCTGCAACGACCCCGACTCCAGCCGTGAAATATCCAGCAGGCTGTTGAGGATCGCGTCCTGCGCGGCCAGTGCGGCGTCGATATGGTCGCTGGTCTGTTGCTGTTCGGGGTCGGTGAGCTTGCCGCGCAGCACCGACACGAACATGCGCGCGGCGTTCAGCGGCTGCAGCAGGTCGTGCACGGCCGAGGCGACGAAGCGGGTCTTGTAACGGTTGGCCTGCTCGGCTTCGCGGCGGGCTTCGTCCAGATCCTGGGTGCGTTCGGCCACGCGGTGTTCCAGCGCATCGGCGAGCGAACGCAGCTCGCGTGCAGCGTTCTTGTAGCTGGTGATGTCGGCATAGCTGGTGACGAAGCCACCGTCGGGCAGCGGGTTGCCGCGGATCTCCAGCACCGTGCCGTCGTCCTTCTCGCTCTCGCGCATGTGTGGGCGGCCACTGCGCAGGTGGGTCAGGCGGCGTTCGATGGCCTCGTCGATCGGGCCGGGCCCCAACAGGCCGCGACGTGCGTTGAAGCGGAACAGTTCCTCGATCGGACGGCCCACCCGCACCAGCCCCGCCGGGAAGCGGAACAGCTCCAGATAGCGCGAATTCCACGCGACCAGACGCTGTTCCTTGTCGATCACCACCACGCCCTGCGGCAGATGTTCGAGGCTGCGGCTCAAGCCAACGTCGGCATCGGTCGCGGCTTCCAGCAAGCCGTCCTGGGCGGTCCGCAGTTCCTGTGCATGCTGCTTGAGCAGGGTTTCCAGTTCACGCCGGCTGCGCTGGCGGTGCTTGGACAGGCGACGCCGTTGCTGCACGAACAGCACCAGGAAACCCAGCGCCAGCCAAGCGGCGGCGCCGGCCACTGCCGCGCCGCGGCCGGCGCTGGTGGCCGCGCTGGCGTCGTGCAGCAGGTGCAGGCTCCAGTCTTCGTCGGGCAGCGGCAGGGTCTGCCACAGCATCGCCTGCGGCAGTGCCGGGTCGAGCAGGCGCACCATGCGGCCGCCATCGGCCAGCACGTCCTCGGTGCGCACGCGCAGCGGCTGCAGCGAGCGGTCGGCGTACTGCCGCGCCGCGCGCATCTCGCGGCGTTCCTCCGTGCCGAGCGGGCGCAGCAGGCGGTAGCGCCAGGCATCGCGGTTGGCCAGGAACACCACGTCGTGGTTGTCGCTGGTCAGCACCACATCCGGGCTGTTCAACCATTCCTGTTCCAGCGCCGACAGCTCGATCTTGATCACGATCACGCCGATGCGCTGGCTGTCGGCATCGAGGATGGCCTCGGACATGAAGTAGCCGGGCACGCCGGTGGTCATGCCGATGCCGTAGAAGCGACCACGACCATGGGCCAGCGCCTGCTGGTAGTACGGACGGTAGCTGTAATCCTCGCCGACGTTGCTGGTCGGCTGGTCCCAGTTGCTGGCGGCCACGGCCACGCCATCGCGGCCGACCAGGGTCAGTGTCGAGGTGCGGGTAACCTGGTTGGCGCGCTGCAGTTTGAGGTTCAGGCGCTGCCGCTCGGCGGGCTGGGGCGGCACCTGCAGCGCATGCAGCAGGTCCGGGTCCAGCGCCATCACCTGCGGCAGGGTGCCGAACCGGTCGATGCGCTGTTGCAGGCCCTGGCCATACAGCTGCAGCTGGCGCTGCACCTGCGCGCTTTCGGTGCCCAGTGCGCGACGCCAGGCATAGTGGCCTGCGGCAGCCGCGCACAGCACGGTGCCGGCCACCATCACCAGAACGGTCAGCAACTGCAGGCGGTGGCGGCTGAGCCAGTACATGGCGGCAGTCTACGCAGGGCCGGCGGGCGTGGCATGCACGCCCGCCGGGATCTGACGCGTGGAAGGGATCAGAAGTGCATCTGCGCGCGAAGTTCGAAGATCTCCGGGGTGCTGCGCACACCGCGACGGCTGGCGTCGACCTTCACGTAGTTGGCCTGGAACTTGAAGTGGCTGGTCAGGTACCAGTTCGCGCCCAGGGTCAGGTCGTGCTGGCGGCCACCAAGGATGCTGCCGTCGTCCAGGTCCAGGCGGCTGTAGCGGGCCACCAGTTCCACCGCACCGTAGTCGTGCGCCGGCTTGATGTTGGCAACGGCGCCGGCGTTGTAAGGGCGTGATTCGCCGGTCAGCACCCAGCTGGCCATCGCGTACTGACCGTGGCCGGTGTAGTCGGGCTTGCCATCATTGCGGGTGACGGTGGCCTGCAGCGCTTCGGCCTGCAGCGAGAACGGACCGCGGATCCAGATGCCTTCCAGGCCGGTGCGGCGGATCTGGTCGGCGGTGACCAGCGCCCCCGAATCGACCAGGCGGATGTCGGTCAGGCCGGCTTCCGGACGGGCCCGCAGGCGCGCGCTGGCTTCGTGGTGCACGTCGCGGCCATCGTGGTAACCGCGCGGATTTTCCTGCGAATAGGCCAGGCCGAGGTGGATCACATCGCCCGGTGCCTTCACCGGCGTCCACACCGCACGCACCGCCTGGGTGGTGCCGGGGTTGTCGCCCTGCAGGTCCTTGCCGCCATAGGCGCCGGCCTGCAGCAGGTACTGCGGACGCTCCAGCACCCATTCCACGCCGGTGCGGCGGCCTGCGTAGAACGCCTGCACGGGCAGCGCGGTTTCCAGGAAGCTGCCGGCGCGCGAGGAGGTGTTGGCATCCAGGCCGACCGGGGTCTTCATGTAGCCGAAGCGGAAGCGGCCGACATCGCGGCCGAAGAACGCCTTGCTCTCCAAGCGCACGAACACGTCCAGCCAGGTATCGGCCTGGAAATCGTAGTAGACCATCGCGTCGTACACGCCCTTCTTTTTCAGGGTCGCGCCGAACTCCTTGCGACGCACCGCATCGTCATCCTCGATGCCGCTGGCGGACGAGAAGTCGTTGTAGTCGTAGGCGATGTTGGCGGTAGCGGCCAGCTCGGTGCCGTCGCCGAAGGCGTACTTGGTCGGCCAGTTGTCGAAATCCGCAGCGGATGCGAAGGCGGGGAGGGCGGCCAGGGAAAGGGCCAGCAAGGTGGGAATCGGGCGCATGGGTGGTGCGGCTCTCTCGGATTGCGTGTGGACAGGACAACAACGGCCGCGATGGCCGGAACTTTCGCAATGACGCGCCCGGCCGTTCAGGTCGGGCCACCGGCGTCCCCGCGATCAGGGGTGCGGCGCCAGTGTAGGCAGCGCAGCCACCTGAACCGGGGGGCTAGTACCAATAGGTTATCTGCGCCGGCGTGCCCGGCGCGTACAAAGGCGTCCATTGGTCGCACCCCTGCGCCTGCAGTCACGGGGCGTGCGGTCAGTTTCCACGGTAACGGTTCCCGTGCATTTCCGGGGCCGTACGTGCCTGAAAACGCCCCTTCCGGAGTCCGCCATGCACATCCCGACCGCTGCGCCGGTGCCCAGCAAGCCGTTGCCGCTCTACCGCCAACTGTATTTCCAGGTGATCGTGGCGATCGTCCTGGGTGCTGTCCTCGGCCACTACGAGCCGCTGATCGGCGAGAAGATGAAGCCGCTCGGCGATGCCTTCATCAACCTGGTGAAGATGATCATCGCCCCGGTGATCTTCCTGACCATCGTCACCGGCATCGCCGGCATGACGCACCTGCGCACGGTGGGCCGGGTGTTCGCCAAGGCGATGGCGTATTTCCTGTTCTTCTCCACGCTGGCGCTGATCGTCGGCATGATCGTGGCGCACGTGGTGCAGCCCGGCGCCGGCATGAACATCAACCCGGCCGAGCTGGACCAGACCGCGGTGCACAGCTATGTCGAGAAGTCGCACGACCTGACCCTGGTCGGCTTCCTGATGGACATCATCCCGAAGACGCTGATCAGCGCCTTCGTTGACGGCAACATCCTGCAGGTGCTGTTCGTGGCGGTGCTGTTCGGCATCGCGCTGGCCTCGGTGGGCGAGAAGGGCAAGCCGATCCAGAACTTCCTGGAAGCGCTGGTCGCGCCGGTGTTCAAGCTGGTGCACATCCTGATGAAGGCCGCGCCGATCGGTGCCTTCGGTGCCATCGCCTTCACCATCGGCAAGTACGGCGTCGGCTCGCTGGTCAACCTGGCCTGGCTGGTCGGCTCGTTCTACCTCACCGCGTTCCTGTTCGTTGCGGTGATCCTGGGCGTGGTCTGCCGCCTGTGTGGCTTCTCGGTGTTCAAGCTGGCCCGTTACCTGAAGGCCGAGCTGCTGCTGGTGCTGGGCACCTCGTCGTCGGAGTCGGCGCTGCCGTCGCTGATGGAGAAGATGGAACGTGCCGGCTGCAGCAAGTCGGTGGTCGGCCTGGTGGTCCCCACCGGTTACTCGTTCAACCTGGACGGCACCAACATCTACATGACCCTGGCCGCGCTGTTCATCGCCCAGGCCACCAACACCGAGCTGACCCTGGGCCACCAGATCGCGCTGCTGCTGGTGGCGATGCTCAGCTCCAAGGGCGCTGCCGGCGTCACCGGTGCCGGCTTCATCACCCTGGCCGCCACCCTGGCAGTGGTGCCGGAAGTGCCGGTGGCCGGCATGGCGCTGATCCTGGGCGTGGACCGCTTCATGAGCGAGTGCCGCTCGCTGACCAACTTCATCGGCAACGCGGTGGCCACGGTGGTGGTCTCGCGCTGGGAAGGTGCGCTGGACCGCGACCGCCTGAAGCTGGCGCTGGATGGTCGCGAAAGCGAACTGCCGCCGCCGGTCGATGCCGTGCCGCTGGCGATGACCGAGGCGCTGCCCGCCAAGGGCTGATCCGGGTGTGTGGTACTGCGGGGCCGGTCACGACAGTGGCACGGCCCCGCAGCGTTTCAAGGCGTCCCACGGCTGTCATCGCCAGCGCCGAAGCTGTGCTCTGGTAACGTCGCATACGCCATGGAATTGTGCGGTCGCAGCATCACTGCGACAGCATAGCGACAGGTCCGACCGCTCCAACGGGGGTATGATCCCCTGTCCCTTCTGCCCATTCATGTAACCCACATCGATGTCCAACGAAGATTTCAAACAGGCCGCCCTCGATTACCACCGGATGTCTCCGCCCGGCAAGATCAAGGTTTCCGCTACCAAGCCCATGCTGACCCAGCGCGACCTGTCGCTGGCGTATTCGCCGGGCGTGGCGTACGCCTGTGAAGCGATCAAGGCCGATCCGCAGCAGGCCAGCGAGCTGACCGCCCGCGGCAACCTGGTGGCGGTGATCTCCAACGGCACCGCGGTGCTGGGCCTGGGCAACATCGGCGCGCTGGCCGGCAAGCCGGTGATGGAAGGCAAGGGCGTGCTGTTCCAGAAGTTCGCCGGCATCGATGTGTTCGACATCGAAGTGGACGAGAACGACCCGGACAAGCTGGTCGACATCATCGCCTCGCTGGAGCCGACCTTCGGCGGCATCAACCTGGAAGACATCAAGGCACCGGAGTGCTTCATCGTCGAGCGCAAGCTGCGCGAGCGCATGAAGATCCCGGTGTTCCATGACGACCAGCACGGCACGGCGATCATCGTCGGTGCTGCGGTGCTGAACGCCATGGCGATCACCGGCAAGAAGATCGAAGAAGTGAAGCTGGCGACCACGGGCATGGGCGCGGCCGGCATTTCCTGCGTGAACATGCTGGTGCAGCTGGGCCTGAAGCCGGAGAACATCCTGGCCTTCGACCGCGAAGGCGTGATCCACACCGGCCGTACCGACCTGGACCCGGAAAAGCTGCGCTATGCGCGCGACACCGACAAGCGCACCCTGGCCGAGATCGTCGATGGCGCGGACATCTTCCTGGGCCTGTCGGCGCCGGGCATCCTGACCGCCGAGATGGTCAAGACGATGGCGCCGGACCCGGTGATCTTCGCCCTGGCCAACCCGACCCCGGAAATCATGCCGGAACTGGTGCGCGCCGCGCGTCCGGACGCGATCATCGGTACCGGCCGTTCGGACTACCCGAACCAGGTCAACAACGTGCTGTGCTTCCCGTACCTGTTCCGCGGTGCGCTGGACGTCGGTGCGACCGCGATCAACGAGGAAATGAAGATCGCCTGCGTGCGCGCGATCGCCGCGCTGGCCCGCCGCGCCGCCACCGACATGGGCTCTGCCTATGGCGGTGAGACCCCCAGCTTCGGCCGCGAATACCTGATCCCGCGTCCGTTCGACCGCCGCCTGCTGGTGGAGCTGTCGGCCGCCGTGGCCCAGGCCGCGATGGATTCGGGCGTGGCCGCCCGTCCGATCGCCGACATGGAAGCCTACCGGCAGAAGCTGTCGCAGTTCGTCTACCGCACCAGCCTGATGATGAAGCCGGTCTACGATCGCGCGCGCAGCGACAAGCAGCGCGTGGTGTATGCCGAGGGCGAAGAAGAAGTGGTGCTGCAGGCGGTGCAGAACGTGGTCGACGACGGCCTGGCACATCCGATCCTGATCGGCCGCCCGGAAGTGATCGAATCGCGCATCGAGCGCCTCGGCCTGCGCCTGAAGATCGGCGAGAACATTGAAGTCACCAACATCAATGACGATCCGCGCTTCAACGAATACTGGCAGTACTACCACGGCCTGACCGGCCGTCGTGGCGTCACCGTGGCCGCCGCCAAGAACCTGATGCGTTCGCGCCCGACCCTGATCGCTGCAGTGATGGTGGCCCGTGGCGAAGCCGATGCGATGCTGACCGGCATCGTCGGCCGCTTCCACAAGAAGCTGGGTTACGTGCGCAGCGTGCTGCCGCTGGAATCGAAGGTCACCTCGACCTCGGCGATGACCGGCGTGATCAACCAGCAGGGTGTGTTCTTCTTCGTCGATACGCACGTGCAGGAAGACCCGACCGCAGAGCAGCTGTGCGAAGCGACCCTGCAGGCCGCTTACCGCATGAAGTTGTTCGGCGTCGAACCGAAGGTGGCACTGCTGTCGCACTCCAACTTCGGCAGCCACGATTCGAAGGATGCGCTGAAGATGCGCCAGGTGCGCGAGCTGCTGCTCAAGCGCAACCCGCGTCTGAACGTGGACGGCGAAATGCAGGGCGACACCGCATGGGATGAAGCCCTGCGCCAGAAGCTGCTGCCGGGCTCGACCCTGCAGGGCCGTGCCAACCTGTTCGTGCTGCCGAACCTGGAAGCGGCCAACATCGCCTACAACCTGGTGCGCGTGTTCACCGATGGCGTGGCGATCGGTCCGATCCTGATGGGCGTCAACAAGCCGGTGCACATCCTGACCACCAGCGCGACCTCGCGCCGGATCCTGAACATGACCGCGATCGCCGCGGTTGATGCGCAGATCCGCAAGCAGATCGAAGCGGAAAAGAAGGCATAAGTCTTCGTTCCGCTGCGATCTGCAGAAACGCGCCCCACGGGGCGCGTTTCTGTTTCCGCAACGCGGAAACGGTAGTGCCGGCCGCTGGCCGGCAACCGCGCAGCGCGGCGCTTCCCGTATTCCGCCGGGCATGGCCCGGCGCTACCGGAGAAGCAGCGCGGAAACGGTAGTGCCGGCCGTTGGCCGGCGAGCGCGCAGCGCGGCACTTTCTGTATTCCGCCGGGCATGGCCCGGCGAGCGCGCAGCGCGGCGCTTCCCGTGTTCCGCCGGGCATGCCCCGGCTCTACCGGAGAACTGCAGCCGTCCGGTAATCGCCCTGCAACCTCGCTGCGGCCCAATACGCCCACGCGGCCTGGCCGTGGGAAGGGACCGGACCGGCCTTCCCACCCTGGGCCCGACCAACTTTCCATGGGCGGAGCAGTGTCATGCGCAGTCGAGTGAGCAAGCGGTATTTCCAGCAGTTGTTCGCGCTGTACGCCGGCTTCGTGCAGTTGCGTTGAAAGCCGGGGCATCGCCCCGGCAACGTCGAGCTTACCGCCGCTTCGCGCGCCGCGCGGGCGGCGGCGCAGGGGCCGGGGAGCGCGGTTTGGCATACTCCGCCCACAGCGCCGGCAGGGTCTTGCCGGTGTGTTTCTGCCACAGCGCCGGCGCATAGCGCCCGTCGCGCAGATCCTTGTCCAGTGCCAGCACCAGTCCCGGGTGCGCCGCTTCGGCCCACTTCAGGAAGGCACCGGTCACCCGGTAGCCGCTTTCCACCGTCTGGCCCTGGCTCAGCTTGTCCGGCAACGCCCAGCCGGCAGCGGCGTTGTTCATGCCGTAGCGATCGCGGGCGTAGTCGGCAATGCCCTCCACCAGCCAGCCCGGCACGCGCTTGTCGCCATAGCTGGGGTAGCCCTGCACGATGTGCATCGCTTCGTGGGTGACCAGATCGATGTCATCCGGGTGCTGGACCAGCCAGCCCGGATTGATCGTGATCGTGCTGGCCTTGTCCTTGTCGCCGACGAAGGCGACGCCGTTGTACGCCGGATCGATCACGATGCGCACCTCGTTCGGCGCGGCCGGGCGGAAGTCCGCACGCTCGCGCAGGTAAGCAAAGTAGAACGTATCGATGATGCGCTTGCGCACCGGCGCGGCCAGCGCGCCGGTGGCATCCTGGTAGTACAGGGTCACCCCGTCACGGCTGACCTGGCCATCGAAGGCCTGGGTCTGCGGTTGTGCGTGGCTGAGGCTGGGAAATACAAGGGCGGCAAGAGCGAGGGGGAGCAAACGTAGGCGCATGGACGTCATTGTAGGGGGGAGGGCGCCAACAGTTCGATCTCGGCCAGCTGCAGGCGCCCCGGCGCAGCCAGGCGCAGACGGTACTCGGCGTAGCGTGAGGGCGAGGCGATACGGAACGGGCGGGTCTGCCGCGCCGAGGTGAAGTCTTCGCCGCGTCGCTGGTCCAGCGTTACCCAGCGCCCGTTGCCGGCACGCGCTTCCAGCGTCCACTCACCGCCACGGATCGTGCCGTCACCGCTGGTCAGCGTGTACATCGTCGGTACGCCATCGCCCACGTGGCTCAGTGCGATGGTCACGCCGCCGCCCAGCGGCACGGCCGTGTTGGCATCGTCGTCGATCAGCGCGGGCAGGGCACGGCCATCAGCCAGTGCCGCCTGCGCGCCGTTGCCGAGCAGATCGTGCAGCAACTGCGGGCGCTGGCCACGGGCGGTCAGCGAGCGCGGTACATCATCCGCGCCGCTGCCCCAGCGTGACGGCTGCGGGCCCATCACGAAGTCCAGGGTTGCACCCTTGGCGATCACTTCGTGCGGCACCCAGGTTTTGCTCCACGGCTTGCCGTTGATCTTCAGCGACTGCACGTACACGTTCTCCGGCGAATTCTGCGGTGCATTGACGGTCAACACCGCGCCGCCCTGCAGCTCGACGCGCGCATGCTGGAACGCCGGCGAACCAATCACGTACTCCGGCGCACCCATGCGCAGCGGATACAGGCCCAGCGAGGCCAGCACGTACCACGCCGAGGTCTCGCCGTTGTCCTCGTCGCCCGGATAGCCCTGGCCGATCTCGCTGCCGACATACAGCCGCGACAGGATCTCGCGCACATGCTGCTGGGTCTTCCACGGCTGCCCGGCATACAGGTACATCCACGGGATGTGGTGTGCCGGCTGGTTGCTGTGCGCGTACATGCCCATGCGCACGTCGCGCGCTTCGGTCATCTCATGGATGGTGCCGCCGTAGGAGCCGGCGAATGCGGCGTCGGCGGTTTCCGGGGTGGCGAAGAAGGTATCGAGCTTGGCGGCCAGCTTGTCGCGGCCACCGTACAGCGCGGCCAAGCCTTCGCCATCGTGCGCGGCGGTGAAGGCGAACGTCCAGCCATTGGATTCGGTGTAGTCGTGGCCCCACACGCGCGGGTCGTAGTCCTTGGCCTGCAGGCGCCAACTGCCATCGGGCCTGCGGCCCTGGAAGAAGCCGGCGGCCGGATCGAACAACGTCGCGTAGCTGCCGGCGCGGTGGCGGAAGTAGTCGGCCTCGGTGGCGTAGCGTTCGCGTGCGGACGGTGTGGTCGCGCGCTTGGCCAGGGCATCGGCCATGTTGGCGATGCCGAAATCATTGAGCGCACCTTCCATCGTCCACGACATGCCTTCATGCACGTCGGCGCTGGCATAGCCGCGGAACGTCGAACGATCCATGCCCTTGCGGCCGACGTGGCGGTCCGGTGGCACCACGGTGGCGTTCTTCAGCGCTGCGGCGTAGGCCTCTTCCGGATCGAAGCCACCGATGCCCTTCAGCCACGCATCGGCGAAGGCGACGTCCGAGCTGGTGCCGACCATCAGGTCCGCGTAGCCCGGCGAGGACCAGCGCGCGACCCAGCCACCGGCGCGGTACTGCTCGATGAAGCCCTGTACCAGCTGCCCGGCATCATCCGGGGTGAACAGCGCATACGCCGGCCAGGTGGTGCGGAACGTGTCCCAGAAGCCGTTGTTGACGAAGACCTTGCCGTCGCGCACCGGTGCGAAGCTGCGCGTCGCGCTGCCGTCGGTGTTGTCATCGGCGGCGCTGGCCTGGCTGGCATAGCGCCACTCGGGCGCGGCGGCGGTGCCCACATTCTCGTGGCCGGAATTGGGGTACAGGTACAGCCGGTACAGGCTGGAGTACAGCGTGGTCTTCTGGTCGTCACTGGCATTGCCGATGTCGAAACGGGCCAGGCGCGCATCCCACGCATCCTGTGCGCGTCCGGCCACGCTTTCCAGCGTATCGGCGGCGGCGATTTCCAGTGCCAGGTTGTGCCGCGCCTGCTCGACGGAGATCAACGAGGTGGCGATGCGCATCGTCACCCGGCGCTCGCTGCCTGGGTCGAACTTGATGTAGCCGGTCGGGCGGCCGGTGCCGATCTGGCCGCTGCTGCGCCACGGCCTGTCGAAGCTGGCCACCACGTACATGCGGGTGGCGCCGTTGGACAGGCCGCTGCGGGTATCGGTGTAGCCGGTCAACGTCTGCGTGGCGGCATCGAGGGTGAGTCCGCCGCGGGCATCGACGTTGTCGAACAGCAGGTTGGCGTCGCCGCCTTCGGGGAACTCGAAGCGGAACAGCGCGGCATGGTCGGTGGGGGCGATGGACGCGGCGATGCCGTTGTCGAAGCGCACGTCGTAGCGGTACGGGCGCGCGTTTTCCTGCGTGCGGTCGAAGGACAACGCCCGCTTGCTGCGGTCCGCTTCGGGCACACCGCGCGTGGCGGAGGGCATCACCTGGAAGGTCTGGCGGTCGCCCATCCACGGGCTGGGCTGGTGGCTCAGCGCCAACGCCTGCAGCTGCGGCCGGTTCTTCGCATCGTTCTGCTCGTTCCAGCGGTACAGCCAGTTCAGTGCGCCGGCATCGGTCACCGGCGTCCAGAAGTTGAAACCGTGCGGTACCGCAGTGGCCGGGAAGTTGTTGCCGCGCGAGAAGGTGCCGTTGGCCTGGGTTCCGCGCGTGGTCAGTACCCAGTTGGAGACCCGCTGCGGCGCCTGCCGTGGCTGCACGTCCAGGCGCACGTCGTCGATCCAGCCCGACACAGGCGCGCCATTGGCGCTGGCCACCTCGAGCTCGATGGCCAGCACGCGGCGGCCCTTCAGCGCCGGCATGTCGCCCAGCCTGACCGCCTTGCGCGCCCACTGCTGCGGGTACAACGTCTTCGAATCGCCCTGCGCCCGTGCGCCCAGCGCTACGCCGTGCTGGTCGCGCGCGCCACTGGCGGAGACGCGGCTGCCATCGTCCAGCAGCAGGTCCAGCGAGACATAGGTGGAGGCCACGGTGTCCTTGCCGACGATCTCCGGCAATACCAGCCAGGACAGCGTGGTGTCGGTGTCGATGGGCAGATCGGTCTTGAACAGTTCGCGGCGTGCCTGGCCGCCACTGGTGCTGTAGTGCAACGCATGCAGGCCGCTGTAGCCGACGTTGCGCTTGGCCGCGTACGGCGCGCCGGGGCCACTGCCGACGTCGATGGACAAGGTGCCATCGGACCTGGCCGGTGCCGGTTCGCCCGGCTCGAAGGAGGTCTGCAGCCCTTGCGCCAGCACCGGCGTCGCAGTGGTCGCACAGGCCAGGGCCAGGGCGAGCGGAAGCAGGGCGCGGCGCGGATCGTACAGGGTCATGCAGGGTCTCCCGGTAGGGCAGGCGGCAGGCAGAACCCGCATCGGCGAACACCACGGACAGCATCGCCCCGTCCGCCGCAGGGCAGTCGGGAGGCGATGCAGGTCCGGTGGGGGGCGGGCCATGCGATCGGGTCAGGAATGGATCGCTGCCGATGCTGCAACAGCCGGCAGCGCCCTGACAAGTGCCATTTAGTTCGATCCAAATGCGGGAAATTCGAACGACGACCGATTCCGCGCGGAACTGACTGGCCTGCCTGGGATTTCCCGCCGACGGGGGCAGGGCGACGGCGGCGCGGGAGGGGCAGGGCGGTCGCACGTGGCTGCACCGGCGAAGGCTGCAAGCGGGCCGCCGCGCGCAGCGGCCACGCCGCGCACGGTGTTTGCCGGGCCCAGATGCTAGAATCGCAGGCCTCGCAATCCGTTCATCGACATCCGCCATGAGCCATACCGCCACCGCGCCCGCCAACGCCGAAAAGCGCTACACCGTGCACCGCAGCGATCTGCCGCTGAGCTGCCCGACCCCGGAAATGGCGCTGTGGAACTCGCATCCGCGGGTGTACCTGCCGATCGAAGACGAACCCAACGGGCAAGCGCAGTGTGCTTACTGCGGCGCCGTGTTCGTGCTGGCCGACTAAACGGCTGCCCCCTCGATGCGCCGATTGACCGTGGTGCAGTTGCTGCCGGCGCTGCACTCCGGCGGTGTCGAGCGCTCGACCCTTGAAATCGCCGCGGCCCTGGTCGCTGCCGGCCATCGCGCGCTGGTGGTGTCCGCTGGTGGTCGCCTGGTGCAGCCGCTGCTCGACAGCGGTGCCGAGCACCTGACCCTGGATATCGGCCGCAAGTCGCTGCTGACGCTGCGCCATCTGCCTACCCTGCGTCGCCTGTTCACCGAAGTGGGCGCCGACATCGTCCACGCCCGTTCGCGCCTGCCGGCGTGGCTGGGGCTGTACGCGATCCGTGCGATGCAGCCGGCGCAACGCCCGCATTGGGTGACTACCGTGCATGGGCTGAATTCGCCCAGCCGCTACAGCGCGGTGATGACCAGCGGCGAACGCGTGATCTGTGTGTCCAACAGCGTGCGCGACTACGTACACACGCATTACCCGACGGTGCCGCACGACAGGCTGCAGGTGATCCCGCGCGGGGTGGATGTCAGCCAGTTCCCGCGCGTGGCACGCGCTGATCGGCGTCCCCGGCTGGCGCTGGCGGCCGACTACCCGTGGCTGGCCCAGGTCGACGGACCGCTGTTGCTACTGCCCGGTCGCGGCACCCGCCTGAAAGGCCACGCCCACGCGTTGCAGCTGCTTGCCGATGTCCGTGCAGCAGGCGTGCCGGCACAGTTGTGGATGCTGGGCACCGACGAGCCTGGCCGGGAAGCCTATGTGGCAGAGCTGCGCAGGCAGGCGGCCGCACTGGGCGTGACCGGGGCGGTGCACATCAGTACGCCGACTGCGCGCATCGCCCAGGCGTACGCCGCCAGCGATCTGGTGCTGCAGCTGTCGGACAAACCGGAAGCCTTTGGTCGCACCGTGGTCGAAGCGTTGTCGGTCGGCCGCCCGGTGCTGGGTTGGAACCATGGTGGGGTCGGCGAACTGCTGCAGCAGCTGCAACCCAGTGGCGCCGTGCCGCTGGGCAATGCGCAGCTGCTGGGTGAACGTGCGCTGGCCCTGCTGGCACAGCCGCCGTCGCTGCCGGGCCGTATCCCGTTTACCCTGCAGGCCATGCAGCGCGATACCCTCCGTCTTTATGCCGACCTCGCTGGCTGACGCCACGCCGCCCCTGCGCGATGAGCGCGCCGGCCGCTGGGCACCTTGGTGGGTGCTGGCCTACGTTGCGTTGTGGCCGCTGCCGGGTATTGCCGAAACAGTGCTGGGCCTGGGGGCGTTGTACGCCGCCGCACGCATGGTCATCCGCCGGGTGCAGCATCGCCCTCATCTGCTGAGCCCGGCAGCGTGGGCACTGACATCGATTCTTTTCCTTGGCTACTGGTTGCCGCAGGCCTTCTCGGCCTTCGATGCCGTGGACCCTTCGGCGTCGTGGACCAAGGCTGCGGCCGGGCTGCGCTATCTGCCTTTCATGTGGCTGGTGGCGATCGCCGTGGCCACCCCGCAGCGGCGGCGCCTGACCTTGGGTGGGTTGGCGGTGATCACCGGCCTGTGGACGCTCGATGCGCTGGTGCAGGCACTGGCAGGCACCAGCCCCTGGTTCTGGTCGCTGCAGCAGATCAAGCTGGCCATCAGCGGCAACGCATTGTGCCCGGCTGAAGAAGCCGCGCTGGCCGACCGTCTCAGCGGCGCGCTTGGGCCGTGCAACCTGAAATTCGGCCAGGTGCTGGCAAGTCTTTCGCCGTTCCTGTTGTTGCCGGTGGCGCGCCGTTTCGGCAATGCGGGCTGGTTGCTGGCCGTCGCCGCGGTGGGCGTGGTGCTGCTGCTGGCCGGCTCGCGTGCCTCATGGATCACCTTCGGCCTGGTGGTCGCCTACAGCGGCGTGCGCCAACTGGGATGGAAGCGGCTGGGTCTGCTGGCACTGGCCGCTGTGCTCACGGCGGGCGTGTTGACGGCCAGCGTGCCGCAGCTGCGTGAGCGTGTGGCGCGAACGGCAATGGCCTGGGACGGTGGCGAGGACGGGGTCGAGCAGGCTCTGTCCGGTCGTACCCGCATCTGGAGTGCGGCGGCCTGCATGATCGAAGCACACCCGATCAATGGTGTCGGTGCACGTGGCTTCCGCGATGCCTATCCCCACTGCGTTGCGGATGAAGGACCGGCGGTGTGGGGCACCATGCCCGCGCTGCACGCCCATCAGATCGTGCTGGAGATCCTGGCCGAGACAGGTGTGCTGGGGCTGCTGCTGTGGCTGGCGGCGGTGGCACAGGCATGGCGGGCATGGCGTTTCGCCCCGGCCCCGGCGCGCGAACGTGCACGCCCGGCAATGCTGGCACTGGCGGTCACCGTGTTCCCGCTCAATACGCACCTGGCGTTCTATTCCGCGTTCTGGGGCGGCTTGACCGTCCTGCTCGCCGCGCTGTTCGTCGGCACGTTGCTGGCGCGCGAACCGGACGATCAGCCGGGCGCCGGGTAATTTCCGCATCCACGCATGGCGTGGATCTACTGAATCGCGCGGGGTTGGGGAACGTCTCGTCCACGCATGGCGTGGATCTACTTGCGTGTGCGGGTTGGGCCCTATCCACGCATGGCGTGGATCTACTGGATTGTGCGGGGTGGCTGGTCGTATCCACGCATGGCGTGGATCTCCGGGGACGTGTCTGGCGGGGGAGCAGTAGATCCACGCCATGCGTGGATGGGCTTTCCCATGAACATTGGCCGGTGTCGCGGCTTTTCCCGACTGGCCGCAGGGTGGTCCGCCAATGCAAGGATGACCGGGCAAACCGCAGTCTGTCCCCATGGCAAGCCCCAGACTCCGCTACGGTCGCTACTCCCGCACGGGAAATGTCTATTCCCTGACCGCGACAACACACGGCCGGGAGCCATTCTTCTCCGACGCAGGCAATGTCGCTGTGCTGGTGGACGCGCTGCGCTTCGTCGAACGCAGCGGCATCAGCCACAGCCTCGCCTGGGTGGTGATGCCCGACCACCTGCACTGGTTGATGGAGCTGCAGAAGGGAACGCTGGCCCAGTGCATGGCATTGCTGAAATCACGCAGCAGCCGGCAGCTGAACCGGATATCGGGACGAAAAGGGCCGCTCTGGCAGCACGGCTATCACGACCATGCGGTGCGTACCGATGAATCCCTTCATGACAAGGCGATGTACATCCTGGGCAATCCGGTGCGGGCCGGATTGGCTGGTGGGCTGGGGGACTACCCTCACGCCTGGTGTCGTTGGCCGTTGTAGATTCCGGCATCGGAAGAGAGAACATCCACGCATGGCGTGGATCTACTGATCGGCATTCCCAGTAGATCCACGCCATGCGTGGATGGGACGTTCCTTCCCTGCCACCCGTCACTTGTAGAAATCGCTGCGCCCACCGGGCTGGCGCTTGAAGCGGCGATGGATCCACAGGTACTGGTCCGGTGCCTCGCGCACCATCTGCTCGATGGCCTGGTTGACCCGCGTGGTATCGGCTTCGACGTCCTCGCTGGGGAAATTCTCCAGCGGCGCGCCGATCTTCAGGAAGTACTTCCCGCCTTCGCGGCGATGGAAGTAGGGGATGACCGCACAACCGGTCATCCGCGCCAGCTGGTGGGTGGCGGTGATGGTGGAGGCAGTGTGGCCGAAGAACGGCACGAACACGGTGTCCTTGCCGCGCATGTCCTGGTCGGGTGCGTACCAGAGGAAGCCGCCCTTTTTCAGGTGGCGCACCGTCGCGCGGATGTCCTCGTTGGCGTACATCGCCTTGGCATAGCGCAGGCGGCCGAACTTCACCGCCCACTCGTACACCGGGTTCTTGTGCTTGCGGTACATGCCCGACAGGTCGACGTGGTCGCACAGCAGGCGGCCGCACATCTCCAGGGTCATGAAGTGGCCCGAGACCAGCAGCACGCCGCGGCCTTCGGCCTGCATCTGCTTGAGATGTTCCAGCCCTTCGATGTGCACCTGCGGACGGATGCTGTCGATGCTGCCCCACCAGGAACGCGCGCATTCGAAGATGCCCACACCCAAGGCGTCGAAGCTGTCGCGCACCAGGCGCTTGCGCCAGGCCTCGTCCTTCTCGGGGAAGCACAGCTTGAGGTTGACCTCGGCGGCATGGCGGCGGCTGCCGGCCAGGCGCCAGGCGATCGAGCCGACCCCGCGGCCCAGCACGCGCTGCAGCGTCCACGGCAGCCGGGCGATCCCGAAGGCAGTGAACATGACGGCAAACATCGGCCAGTTGCGTGGATCACGCAGCGACGGACGGACGGCGGTGGTGGCATCGGACATGCCGCCATTCTACCAACCCGGCCGCGTGTCTTTCCCGGGGGGCTCCCGTATCCTTGCCGCATGCGTAAAGACCCTGTCGAATGGATCCTGCGTGGCCTGTACTCGGCCGTGCTGTACCTCCTGCTGCCGATCACCGTGTACCACCTGGTCTGGCGCGGCTTCCGGGTCCGTGAATACTTCCGGCGCTGGGATGAACGCTATGCGTCCTATCCGCAGCCCAGCGGCCAGCCCCGGGTCTGGCTGCATGCGGTCTCGGTGGGCGAGGTCAACGCCGCTGCGCCGCTGGTCAATGCGCTGCGCGCGCAGCGGCCGGACATCCGCTGGGTCATCACCACCATCACCCCGACCGGCTCGGAACGGGTGCGCGCGCTGTGGGGCGATGCGCTGGACCATGTGTACCTGCCGTACGACGTGCCGGGCAGCGTCAACCGCTTCCTGGGGCACTTCCAGCCCAGCCTGGCGCTGATCCTGGAAACCGAGCTGTGGCCGAACATGCTGTTCGGCTGCCGCGACCGTCGCATTCCGGTGTACATCCTCAATGCGCGCCTGTCGGCCCGATCGCTGCGCGGCTACCGCGTGCTGGCGGCGTTGATCCGGCGTGCGCTGCGTACGGTCACCTGCGTGGCCGCACAGTCGCAGGATGACGCTGCGCGGTTCGTGCAGCTGGGCGCGGCGCCGGAACAGGTGCAGGCACTGGGCAACCTGAAGTTCGACATCGCCACGCCGGACGTGCAGCCCTTCATCGAACAGTTCCATGCCCATGTGCCGGCCACGCGCCCGGTGTGGATCGCGGCCAGCACGCATGATGGTGAAGAGCAGGCAGTGATCGACCTGCACCGCCGCCTGCGCCAGCAGCATCCGGACCTGCTGCTGCTGTGGGCACCGCGGCATCCGGAGCGCTTCCCCAAGGTGGAGGCGCTGGCCCGCGAGCAGGGCTGGAACGTGTCGACGCGGCGCGCACAGCAGTGGCCGGACGCGCGTAGCGATGTCTTCGTCATCGACACGCTGGGCGAACTGATGCCGTTCTATGGCTGTGCGCAGGTGGCCTTCGTCGGTGGCAGCCTGCAGGCCATCGGCGGCCACAACCTGCTGGAACCGGCAGCGATGGGCACCGCAGCGGTGACCGGCCGGCATCTGCACAACTTCGCCGAGATCTCGCGGCGCATGCGCGAGGCCGGTGCACTGCTGATCGGCGAAGACGTGCAGGCGGTGGGTGATCTGCTGCTGCACCTGCTCGACGACGTGCAGGCGCGCGAAGACATGGCCCGCGCCGGTTGCACGCTGGTCAGCAATGGCCGCGGCGCGCTGCAGCGGACCCTGCAGCTGGTGGCTCCACACCTGCCGCCGCCGCTGGCCTGAGCCCCCGCCTGTCGCCATCAGGTGTTTCAAGGGCGCCCCGCCTTTGCGCTGTCGTGAACGCCTGCATCAAGCCTGCTTGATGGTGGTGAATCTGTCGTAGCTGGACCGCTCGCGCCGACCACGGCGTGCAAGCTGTCACATCATCGTTCGTATGGCGCAGATTCCGATTCCGCTTACCGCGTCAGGCTGCCAGCCTGTTGTCGACCACGCTTGGGCGACATCAAGGGAGCTTTGAATGATCGGTGACAACGGAGGCGCGCTGCACGCCAGCGCGAAGCCCGGGAGGCTGGGCACCGACCATCTGCTGGTGGTGGCGCTGACCCTGCTGTTGGGCGGCAGCGTTGTCGCCCTGGTCGGGCAGCACACGGCGGCACAGGCGGGGCCCGCCATTGTCCTCAGCCTGTTGCTGGCGGCGTTGGGCGCAGTGCCGATGCTGTATTGCCTGCGCATGGCGATGCGGCGCCTGCCGGATGCTTCGGGTCTGCATGGTCTGCTGCGTGCCGCCTGGGGCAGGCTGCCTGCCGACGTACTGGTGATTGCCCTGCTGCTGGAACTGACGGCGACCATCGCAGGGCTGGCGCAATCGATGGCGCGTCATCTGTACGCAGCCGCCGAGGTCATCGACGCCGCACCCGGGCAGTGGCTGCCCTTGCCGCTGGCGGCGGCGATCCTGGTGCTGCTGCTGGGGGCTGCCACTGCAGTGCTGCGGACGCCGCGCGCGCTGTTGTTGGCCAGTGCACTGTTGACGGTGAAGCTGGGCGTGGGCCTGCTGCTGTTGTTGCTGGCAGCACGCCATGTGCACTACGCGCATTGGATTCCGTGGCTGCCATCGGCTACCGCGCCCTATCGCTTCGGGTTGGGTGGCGTGCTGGCAGCGGGCGTGGCATTGCTCGGCGTCCTGCTGGGTGCAGGTCTGCTGGCAGGGTTTTCCGGGCGGGTGCCGCGCCCTCGTTCGCAGGTTTCCAGAGCCGCTGGCGCAGCGGTGCTGATGGCGATGTTGTGGCTGATGGTATTGGCTGCGCTGCAGTCGGGCCTCGTCGAGTTTGCCGCGTTGGCCAGCACGCGGCCGCTGTCGGTGGCGTTGCAGGGGATCCCGCAGCTGCAGTGGTTGCTGCCACTGTTGCCGTTGGCGGGCGGCGCGGGGCTGGCGGCCCTGCAGTTGGTGCTGCTGCTGTTGGCCGCGCGGCTGGGGGTGGAAGTCTGGCCGCCGAAGTCCGGCGAAGTGGGTACCGGTGCGCCTTTGCTGCTGACGCTGACGCTGGCGCTGACCGTGCTGTCGGCGGCGTTGGCGCTGTCGCTGCCGGAGGGGTGGCTTCCACAGCTGCCGGGGCCTGCAGGCCTGCTGGTCCTGGCCGCCGTGTGCCTCGGCGTTGCCCGCAGCCAGTGGCAGGTGCGGGCCGCGGCCGGCGAACGGCGGCTGATCCCGATGCTGCTCTCCCCAGTGGCAACCGCACTGTGCCTGTTGCCGGCAGCCACGTCGCGGCTGTTTCTACCGGTGCTGGTGGTGCTGGCGGTCGTGTTGGCAGGCGTCCTGTTGCGTCGGCGCGCCGGGCGTTCGCGCTAGCGCACCCCCCCACACCGCAGGCCACCTGCAATCAATAAAAAAGCCACCCTCGCGGGTGGCTTTCTGACCAGGCCGGCCGCGCCGACTCAGTTCGTGGTCGTCGACGGGTTGCCCGCGTCCTGGGTCAGCAGGCGGTTGATGTCCTGCAGTTCGGCGACATCCAGGCCACCCACGGCCTGGCTCAGCAGCAGGCGGTTCTGCAGGAAGTTGTAGCGGGCCTGCGCGTAATCCAGCTGTGCCGAGAACAGGATGCGCTGGTTCTGGATCACGTCCAGCACGGTGCGGGTACCCACTTCCAGGCCAACCTGCGAGGCATCGTAGGCGCTCTGCGCGGAAACCACGGCCAAACGGCGCGCTTCCACTTCGCTGATGCCCTGCACCAGGGTCTGGTAGGCATTGCGGGTGTTGCGGTCCAGCGCGCGCTTCTGCTGCTCGAAACCGTCCTGGGCGATGTCACGCTGGGCCAGCGCCTGGCGCACGCCGGACTGGGTGGCGCCGCCGGAGAAGATCGGCACGCTCAGGGTCAGGCCGATGCTGTTGGTGCGTGCATCGGGGGAGAGCGAACCGGCGCCGACGCTGTCGCCCCAGGTTGCGCTCTTGCCCCAGCTGCCGCCCAGCGACAGGGTCGGGTAGTGACCGCCACGGGCGGCCTGCACGCCGGCTTCGGCGGCACCGACCTTCAGCTCCTGCGCCTTCAGCGCCGGATTCTGCGTGGTCGCCTGCTGCACCAGCTGGTCCAGGTTGCCGCGGTTGGCCGGCACTTCCGGACGGAAATCGGCCGGCAGGCCCTTCAGGTTGACCACCGGCTGGCCGGTCAGTTCGGTCAGGGCCTGGTAGTTATCGGCCAGGGTGTTCTGCGCAACGATGGTGTTGGCGCGCGCCTGGTCGTACTGGGCGCGTGCTTCATGCACGTCGGTGATCGGCGCCAGGCCCACTTCCAGGCGCTTGTCGGCGAAGTCGAACTGCTTCTTCGCGGCCGCTTCATTGGTCTGTGCGGCGTTCAGCGATTCGATCGCCACCAGCACGTTGAAGTAGGCCGCCGAGGTGCGCACGATCAGATTGTCGTTGGCCGAGTCGAGGGTGAAATCAGCCGCCTTGCTCAGCTCGCGCTGCGAGCGCAGGTTGTTGATCTGCGTCCAGTTGAACAGCGTCTGCGAACCGTCGATCGTGTAGTTGCGGCGCTTGCTGGTGACCGTGCCGGAGTTGGCGTCATGGTCGGCTTCGGTGCGGGTGCGGCTCAACTGGGCCTGGCCATTGATCTGCGGCAGCAGGGCAGCACGCGCCTGCACGGCGCCTTCCTTGTCGTACAGCCGGGTGGATTCGGCGGCGGACAGCTGCGGGTCACCATTGCGCGCCATTTCATAGACCTGCAGCAGGTCGGCGGCATGGGCGGACAACGGCAGCAGGGCAGTGGCCAGCGCAACAGCGAGGGATCGGCGGATCATTGCGGCTTCCTTGGACTCAGAGGTGGAACTGGGGGGCCGGGGCGGCACCACGCAGGTAATCGATATCGGTCTCGAACAGCGACTCGGTGCTGCCATCGGCCTTCACCAGCAGTGCTTCCATTGCCGGCGAACGGCCCTGGATGACATACAGGCGACCACCCGGACGCAACCACGAAGCAAACTGTGACGGCACCACGTCGACGGCGCCAGTGACACAGATCACGTCGAAGCGGCGTTCGGTCTGCCAGGCCAGGCCATCGGCCACTTCCACGCGCACGTTGGTGCCCAGGCCGGTGGCATCCAGGCGGGCGCGCGCAGCGGCGGCCAGTTCCGGGTCGATTTCCAGGCTCAGCACGTCGCGCGCCAGCGCGCCGATGCAGGCCGACAGGAAGCCGCTGCCGGTGCCGATTTCCAGCACTTCGTCACCCGGCTGCAGATCCAGTGCCTGCAGGGTACGGCCCTCGATGACCGGCTTCATCATCTTCTGGCCGTTGCCGATCGGCAGTTCGACATCGGCATAGGCCAGCGCCCGGTGCGCGTCGGCGACGAAGGCCTCGCGCGGCAGGCGGGCCAGGACGTCGAGCACCTTGATGTCCAGCACGTCCCAGGGACGGATCTGCTGTTCCACCATCAGTTCGCGGGCGTGGGCGTAATCAATCGTCATGAGGTTCAAATCCAGCGCAGTGGGCCGGCCATTTTACCGGTGCCGGGGGCCGGCGGCGCGCCCAGAGCATCAGCTGCGGGGTGGCCGGGGTCGCAGTGCCGGAAGTCATCGCGACCTCCGGTTCGTTCAGTTTTGGTTATCCAGCATTCCCAGCCCCCCGCGGCGCGTAGGCGCGCAGGAAGAAATCCACACTGGCGGCCACATGGATCGCAGCATCGGTCTCGACGGGGGACAGTGGCATGCCGCACATCATATGCATGTGCACTTCGCCCTTCACCAGGGTCAGGAACTGCTGGCCGGCGATGTAGCAGTCGGGGATATCCAGTTCGCCGCGCTCGGCACGCGAACGCATGAAGTCGGCCAGTGCCTCGCAGGTGCGTTGCGGGCCCGCCTGCCAGAACAGTTCGCGCAGGCGCTCGTCGGTCTCCGGCGCCATCATCATCCGCTGGATCGACAGGGCCGCGTCGGAGGTGATCATCTCGAAGAACGCCATGCCGATGCCCAGCAACTGGTCACGCAGGGGGCCTTCGACGTCGGCCACGAACAGCGCGTCGGGCAGCATCTCGATGCACTTGGACTGCACAGCTTCGGAGAACAGGGTCTCTTTGTCGCCGAAATGGCTGTAAACGGTCAGCTTCGAGACGCCGGCCTGGGCAGCAATGCTGTCCATGCTCACGCCGCTGTAGCCCTGTTCGATGAACAGTGTCTTGGCTGCCTCGAGTATTGCCGCGCGCTTGCCCAGATCCTTGGGGCGCCCGGGACCGGCAGCCTTGGCAGCGGGCTTGGCCGTCGGCTTTCGGGAAGTGGAAGAACTCATTCCGCTAATACTAGACCAAGCGGTTCGATATTTATACTATACCGGCTGGTTCACTAATGTCCGCGTTGCAACAGTATGTTGCCGGCGCGTTCCCCCCGGATTTCTTTTCAGGTCCTGTACCTCATGAAAAACATGCGTTGGTTGGGCGTAGGCGTACTGGTCGTGGTGTTGGCAGCGTGCGGCAAGCAGGCCGCCGAGCCGGCGGCGGCCATCCCGGTGCTGGTGGTGCATCCCACCACGCAGGATGGACAGGCCGCGGCCGCCTACCCCGGCGAGGTGCGTGCCCGCCAGGAAAGCCCACTCTCGTTCCGGGTTGGCGGCAACCTGGTCAAGCGCCTCGTCGACGCAGGCGAGCGGGTGAAGAAGGGCCAGCTGCTGGCCGAACTGGATGCGGCCGACTACGCCTCGCAGGCGGCGGCGTCGCAGGCGCAGCTGGCGGCGGCGGAAGCAGACCTGGTGCGCGCGCGCGATGACCAGAAGCGCTATGCCAAGCTGGCGGAAGACCAACTGGTGAGCCGCTCGGCACTGGACCAGCAGACGGCGGCATTCAAGGCTGCACAGGGCCAGGCCAACGCCGCCCGGGCCAACCTCGCCGTGGCCCGCAACCAGGCCGAGTACGCGCAGCTGCGCGCACCCGCCGATGGCGTGATCGCCAGCCGCCAGGCCGAAGCCGGGCAGGTCGTGAGCGCGGGGCAGACGGTGTTCACCCTGGCCGCCGATGGTGGCCGTGAGGTGCTGATCGCGCTGCCGGAAAGCAGCATCCGCGACTACAAGGTCGGCCAGTCGGTGCAGGTGGAACTGTGGAACCGTCCGGGCCAGCTGCTGCCGGGCACCCTGCGCGAGATCGCCCCGGCCGCCGATGCACAGGCGCGCACCTATGCCACGCGCGTGAGCCTGGCGCCGGAAGCACTGAGCGAAGTGGAACTGGGCCAGAGTGCGCGGGTGTTTGCCACCGCCGGGCGCAGTGGTGCGTTGCAGCTGCCGCTGGCGGCTGTACTGCGCGGCAGTGATGGCAAGGCCAGCGTGTGGGTGGTCAATCCGTCCAACGGTGCATTGAAGGCAACGCCGGTGCAGGTGGGTGCCTACGGCGCGCAGGCTGTGCCGGTCGTGTCCGGCGTGGGCGCGACGGACTGGGTGGTCGCTGCCGGCGGCCATCTGCTGCGCGAAGGCCAGGTGGTGACGCCGGTCGACCGCCAGAACCGCCCGGTGCTGGCACCGTCGGCCGCCAAGCCGGCGCCGGCCGCAGACAAGGGGCACTGACCCGTGCGCCGCTTCAATCTCTCCGAATGGGCGCTGGGCAACCGTGCGCTGGTGTTGTTCGCGATGCTGGCGTTCGCCGTCATCGGTGCCTGGTCGTACAAGCACCTGGGCCAGTCCGAAGATCCGCCCTTCACCTTCAAGGCGATGGTGGTACGCACGATGTGGCCGGGCGCCACCGCCGAGCAGGTCTCGCGGCAGGTGACCGAGCCGATCGAAAAAGCGCTGATGAACACCGGCGAGTACGAATTCATCCGTTCGTACTCGCGGCCGGGCGAATCGCAGGTGATCTTCATGGCGCGCGACAGCCTGCGCTCCAAGCAGATTCCGGACCTGTGGTACCAGGTGCGCAAGCGCGTGGGCGATATCCGCGCGACGCTGCCGAGGGAGATCGTCGGGCCCTTCTACAACGATGAGTTCGGCGACACCTTCGGCAACATCTATGCGTTGACCGGCGAAGGCTTCGACTACGCGGTGATGCGCGACTATGCCGACCGCATCCAGCTGGAGCTGCAGCGCGTGCCCGACGTCGGCAAGATCGACCTGGTCGGCCTGCAGGACGAGAAGGTGTGGATCGAGCTGTCCAACACCAAGCTGGCCACGCTGGGCGTATCGCTGCAACAGGTGCAGCAGGCGCTGGCCGACCAGAACGCGGTCAGCGCCACCAGCTTCTTCGAAACCCCGACCGACCGCGTGCAGCTGCGCGTGACCGGTCAGTTCGATTCGATCGAGGACATCCGCAAATTCCCGATCCAGGCCGGCGAACGCACGCTGCATCTGGGCGACATCGCCGAGGTCAAGCGTGGCTTTGCCGATCCGGCCTCGCCGAAGATGCGCTTCATGGGCCAGGATGCGATCGGCCTGGCGGTGGCGATGAAGGACGGCGGTGACATCCTCAAGCTCGGTGCCACCCTGGATGCCGAGTTCGAACGCCTGCAGAAGACTCTGCCGGCCGGTATGCAGCTGCGCAAGGTGTCCGACCAGCCGCATGCGGTGGAAGAGTCGGTGGGCGAGTTCGTGCAGGTGCTCACCGAAGCGGTGGTGATCGTGCTGCTGGTCAGCTTCTTCTCGCTGGGCCTGCGTACCGGCCTGGTGGTGGGCGTGACCATCCCGCTGGTGCTGGCGATGACCTTCTTCGTCATGCACTACTTCGATATCGGCCTGCACAAGATTTCGCTGGGTGCACTGGTGCTGGCACTGGGCCTGCTGGTGGACGATGCGATCATCGCGGTGGAGATGATGGCCACCAAGATGGAGCAGGGCTACGACCGCCTGCGCGCGGCCAGTTTCGCCTGGGAATCCACCGCCTTCCCGATGTTGACCGGCACCCTGATCACTGCCGCTGGCTTCCTGCCCATCGCCACGGCGGCATCCAGCACGGGTGAGTACACCCGTTCGCTGTTCCAGGTGGTGACCATCGCGCTGGTGGTGTCGTGGATCGCGGCAGTGCTGTTCATCCCGTACCTGGGTGACAAGATGCTGCCGGACCTGTTCAACCCGCAGCTGCCGAAGCCGGACAGCCTGGCCGGCCGCTGGCGCGCCAAGCGCCTGCAGTGGGCCGACCGGCATCCGTCACTCGCGCGCTGGATCGCACCGAAGGAGCATGCGCACGATCATGATCCGTACCAGCGGCCGTTCTACACGCGCTTCCGGGCGTTCCTGGATACCTGCCTGCGCCATCGCTGGTGGGTGATCGCTGCGACCATTGCCCTGTTCATCGGTTCGCTGATGCTGTTCCGCTTCGTGCCACAGCAGTTCTTCCCCGACTCGACCCGCCCGGAACTCATGGTGGACATCGAGCTGGCCGAAGGTGCGTCGCTGGCCGCGACCCAGGCACAGGCCGACAAGCTGGAGAAGCTGCTGAAGGGGCGCGAAGGCATCAGCAACTACGTGGCCTACGTCGGCACCGGTTCGCCGCGCTTCTACCTGCCGCTGGACCAGCAGCTGCCGGCCACCAACTTCGCCCAGTTCGTGGTGCTCACCGAAGACGCCAAGGCCCGCGAATCGACCCGCGACTGGATGCTGAAGGACGTGATCAGTCAGTTCCCGGATGTGCAGATGCGGGTGACGCGCCTGGAGAACGGGCCGCCGGTCGGTTATCCGGTGCAGATGCGCGTGTCCGGCGAGCACATCGCGCAGGTGCAGGCGATCGCGCGCCAGGTCGAGGCCAAGGTGCGCGAGAACCCGCACGTGATGAACGTGAACCTGGACTGGAGCGAGCCGAGCAAGGTGGTGCGGCTGGTGATCGACCAGGACCGCGCCCGCGCGCTGGGCGTCAGCAGTGCGCAGGTCAGCCAGTTCCTCAGCAGCTCGTTGTCGGGCATGAGCGTGAGCACCTATCGCGAAGGCAACCGCCAGATCGAGATGCTGCTGCGTGGCCCGGACAACGAGCGAGCGCAGCTGGACCTGCTCGGCAGCCTGGCGATTCCGACCAGCAGTGGTACCGCGGTGACGCTGTCGCAGGTCGCGCGGCTGGAATACGCCTTCGAGGACGGCATCATCTGGCACCGCAATCGCCTGCCGACGGTGACCGTGCGTGCCGACATCAGCGATGGCATGCAGCCGCTGGACGTGGTGCAGCAGATCGTGCCGACCCTGGATGGCATCCGTGCCGACCTGCCCAGCGGCTACCTGCTGGAGACCGGCGGCTCGGTGGAGGATTCGGCTCGCGGGCAGAACTCGATCAAGGCCGGCATGCCGTTGTTCCTGATCGTGGTGGCCACGTTGCTGATGCTGCAGCTGCGCAGCTTCTCGCGTGCGGCGATGGTGCTGGTGACCGCTCCGCTGGGCATCATCGGCGCGACGCTGTTCCTGTTGCTGTTCCGCGCGCCGTTCGGCTTCGTGGCGCTGCTGGGCACCATCGCGCTGGCGGGCATGATCATGCGCAACTCGGTGATCCTGATCGACCAGATCCAGCAGGACATCGATGCCGGGCATGACCGCTGGCATTCGATCATCGATGCGACGGTGCGGCGTTTCCGCCCGATCGTGCTGACTGCGCTGGCGGCGGTGCTGGCGATGATCCCGCTGTCGCGCAGCGCTTTCTATGGCTCGATGGCGATTTCGATCATGGGCGGTTTGATCGTGGGCACGGTGCTGACGCTGGTGTTCCTGCCGGCGCTGTATGCGGCGTGGTTCCGGGTCAAGCCGGACGAATCCGGGGCGTGATACCCCGGGTTTCCCGGCCACCGGGCTGAGCCCCCTCTGCGGTGGTGGGCAGAAGCGGGATTGCTTGTCCGGGCCGGGTGGGTGGGCTGTTCGGGGGACGCCGCAAGTACGTCCTTGTAGGCTTGGCAGCCGCATCCATGCGGCTGACACCCCCGCCCAGTCTACCCACCCACCGGCCCCTGACAGTTTCCTGTGGCCTGCACCGCAGGAAGAGAAAGAAGAAGAGCGAAAAGCAACAGCAACAGCCGCGTGCTGATGGTTGGGGTCGGATCCGTTTTCCATTGGAAAACGGATCCGACCCCTTCTTGCTTTCCGATACACCTCATCCACGCACGGCGTGGATCCACCAACCGTCATCGGGAAATTGTCGAAGGCGGGGAGGGGGCAGCTGGCGGGACCGTCCACGGCATGGATGCCGTGGCCGAGCCTACAGGGACGTACTTGCGGCGTGTCCCACCAGCTGCCCCCTCCCCGCCAACCAAGCAACAACCCAGAGCCGCTCCGGCTTTTGTAGTTGCTTTTGCAGTTGCAGTTGCCTCGGCGGGCGCCGGGCAGCCGCCCGGCCGATCACCCCTGCAACTGCAGCCGCTCACGCAGCAGCGGCACCAGCCAATCCAGGAACACCTGCACACGCTGCGCGCGATGCTGCCGGTGCGGCAGCAACAGGGTCACCGGCAGCGGCTGCGCCGCGTGCTGGGGCATCACTTCCACCAGTGCACCGGTTTGCAGTTCGGCCTGCACGTCGTAGCGTGGAATCTGCAGCAGTCCCAGCCCTGCTACGCAGCAGGCAATCGACGCCTCGGCGCTGTTCACCCGCACCCAGCCGGGCATCGGCAGCGTGCGCAGCTGCGCGCCGTCCTGCCATTCCCACGGCTCCACCCGCGCCGTGGTAGGCGACGCATAGTTCACCGCGCGGTGCTGCTGCAGGTCGGTGGGGTGCTGCGGTACGCCGTGCGCGTGCAGGTACGCTGGCGCGGCAACGTTGACGAAGTCCAGCTGGCCCAGTGTGCGGGCCACCAGACTGGAGTCACCCAGCTGCCCCACCCTCAGCACCGCATCGCAGCCGTCCTCGATCAGATTCACCGCGCGATCGGTCATGCCCAGGTCCAGCTCGACCTGGGGGTGCCGTGCGAAGAAGTCCGGCAGCGCGGGGGCGATGACGCGGCGGCCGATCCGGCTGGGTACATCGATCTTCAACAGGCCACTCGGCTGTGCGTCGTCCTGGCGGAACAGCGACTCGGCGTCTTCCACCTCGGCAATCAGGCGTAGGCAGCGAACATAGAACGTGTCGCCATCGTGGGTGGTGGAGACCCTGCGGGTGGAGCGCTGCAGCAGGCGCGTGCCCAGGCGCTGCTCGAGTTCCGCCACGGCCGCCGAGACGGTGGAGCGGGGCAGGCCGAGCTGGTCGGCGGCGCGGGTGAAGCTGGTGCACTCCACCACCCGGGCAAAGATGCGGAAACGCTCGATCCGGTCCATTGTTCGCCCGCTTTGGAAAGTTAAGTCAATGTTGCGGTCTTTATCCGCAATTTCTGCACGATATCGTCGTCGGCACAGGGTTGCCAGCCCGGCAGCCTCTTCCCGAGACCGATGCCATGACCGACCACCGTATCCAGGGCAAGACCGTGCTGATCGCCGGCGGTGCCAAGAACCTAGGCGGGCTGATCGCCCGCGACTTCGCCGAACAGGGCGCCAAGGCCATCGTCATCCACTACAACAGCGCCGCCACCCAGGCCGATGCCGAGGCGACCGTTGCGGCGGTGCAGGCCGCAGGTGCCAAGGCCGTGGCGTTGCAGGCCGATCTGACCTCGGCCGCTGCGATGGAGCGGCTGTTCGCCGACGCGGTCGCCGCCGTCGGTCGCCCCGACATCGCCATCAACACCGTCGGCAAAGTTCTGAAGAAGCCGATGCTGGACATCAGCGAAGCGGAGTACGACCAGATGAGCGCGGTCAATGCGAAGACGGCCTTCTTCTTCCTCAAGGAGGCAGGACGCCATGTCAACGACGGCGGCCGCATCTGCACGCTGGTCACGTCGCTGCTGGGCGCGTTCACGCCGTTCTATTCCAGCTACGCGGGCACCAAGGCGCCGGTGGAACACTTCACCCGCGCGGCATCGAAGGAGTTTGGCGAACGTGGAATCTCGGTGACCGCGATCGGCCCCGGGCCGATGGATACGCCGTTCTTCTATCCGGCCGAGAGTGCCGATGCGCAGGCGTATCACAAGACCGCCGCGGCGCTGTCGGCATTCACCCGTACCGGTCTGACCGACATCGCCGACATCGTGCCGTGGATCCGCTTCCTGGTGACCGACGGTTGGTGGATGACCGGGCAGACCATCCTGGTCAATGGCGGTTACACCACAAAGTAGAGGCACGCGAGGCTTGGGTTCGTGCAGCAGCATCCACGCCATGCGTGGATGCTGCTGGCTTCCAATCAGGGCGTTCACGGGCACAATAGCGGGCTGTCCCGGGGCCGGAGAGCCTGCATGTTCCCTCGCACGATCCGCGCTTGCGTGCTGATGCTGGTTGCCTGCTGCGGTCATGCCGATGCAGAGCCGGCTCAGACCGAGGCCCTGCGCTTCCAGCAGAACCTGCTCGCCGTGCTCGAATGCCGTGCCAGTGCAGATACCCGGCAGACCGTCGCCAGCACCCTGCGGGCGGCACGCTACGGCGATCCGGCCGGTCGCCCGTTGCATCTGCGTGACTGGCATTTCGAGCAGGCCGGAGACGCCGACGCTGCTTCGGTGACGGTCATCGATATGCCGGTGCCGTTGACCGTGCAGGGCGTCCGGACCCAGCGCGTTTTCGCAGGCGCGCAGGGGTTGTCCATTGCCATCGACGCTGCAGCGCGCGATCGCATCGTTGCCCGCCATGGCCTGCAGCTGCAGTCGAGCACGCTGCGTGAACCCTTTCGGGTGTGGACTGCACGACCGGTTGATGGCAACGCGTCGGCCGCGTCGATCATGGTGAGCAGCGATGGCGACGGCTATCGGTTGGGATGTACTGCCGCGGTTGCCAGCACGCAGGGAACGTTGCCACTGGATCGGCAGCAGCGTGCAGATGCCAATGACCTCACAGCGGCCATCGAGTGCCGTGCCGACGATGCGGCCCTGCGCCGCGTCGGGCGCTTGCTGCAGCAGGTGATGGAACAGCCGCAGAGCGAATGGCCGGCAGAGGTGCACGCAGTGTCGGCACCCACGCATGCGATCAACGGCACGGTACTTCCGGTCTTCCAGATCGAACTGCAGACGCCGCTGCAGATCCAGGGAATCACCACCGACAAGGTACTGGCCGCACCGGCCGGCCTGATCGCTGCAGACCTTGGCAGAATCAACGTCGCAGGCGTGTTGCTCGATGCCGGTCTGACAACTGCTCACCAGCAGGCCGGCGTGCAGGTCTGGCAACGCGAAGCGTCGCGCAGCGGCTTGCCTTCAGGCAGCATCCGAATCCATGAACGCATGGTGGCCAGAGCTGACGACGGCACTGTCCTGACCGGATGCAGCAGCTCGCAGATGCGCGCGGCCGCGAGCGATCCGCAGAGCGCGAACATCCCGCACTGAGTGAGTCAGTGCGGGATGCGCAGAGAGAACGGGTACCGGACGCCGTCCGGTACCCCGATCACTCATCCCAGTTTGGCCAGCACCGCGTCGGTGGCCGTCGCCGTGCTCACCGCGTGGCCCTTGGCGGCCAGGTCTGCGGTGAAAACGCCATCGTCCAGCACCGCGTGCACTGCCGCTTCCACTGCTGCTGCTTCGTCTTCCAGCCCCAGCGAATGGCGCAGCAGCATCGCCGCGCTGAAGATCGTCGCGTACGGGTTGGCGATGCCCTTGCCGGCGATGTCCGGTGCCGAGCCGTGGATCGGCTCGTAGATGCCCACCGCACCCGGCTCGCCCAGCGATGCCGATGGCAGCAGGCCCAGCGAACCGGCCAGCATCGAAGCCTCATCGGTGAGGATGTCGCCGAACATGTTCTCGGTCACGATCACGTCGTACTCGCGTGGCTTGGCCAGCAGATGCATCGCCATGGAATCGACCAGCTGGTGTTCCAGCGCCACGTCCGGGAATTCCTCGCGGCCGATGCGCGCGGCCACGTCACGCCACAGGCGTGAGGTTTCCAGCACGTTGGCCTTGTCCACCGACGTGACCTTGCCGCGACGCTGCTGCGCCAGCCGGAAGGCACTGCGCAGCACACGCTCGATCTCGGCCACGGTGTAGCGGCACAGATCGCTGGCGCTGTCGGTATCGCGGGTCTTGTCGCCGAAGTAGATGCCACCGGTCAGTTCGCGCACCACGACGAAGTCCACGCCCTGCAGCAGCTCGGCCTTGATCGGCGAGGCGTGCAGTGCGGCTTCATGGGTGCGCACCGGACGCAGGTTGGCATACAGGCCCAGCGCCTTGCGGATCGCCAGCAGGCCCTGTTCCGGGCGGACCTTGGCGTTCGGGTCGGACCACTTCGGCCCGCCCACGGCGCCCAGCAGCACAGCGTTGGCGGCCTGGCAGGCGGCCAGGGTCGACGCCGGCAGCGGTTCGCCGTGGCGGTCGATGGCGATGCCACCGAGGTCGTGCTCGCTGAAGGTGAAGGTGTGGTTGAAGCGCTTGGCGACGGTGTTCAGAACGGCGACCGCGGCGGCGGCCACTTCCGGGCCGATGCCATCACCGGGCAGGACAACAATTTCAGCGTGCATGCTCACTCTCGTAACGTTCGATTTCAGGGACACGGCCCAACAGATAACCCAGTTGATCGACGCCTTCCAGCAGGCAGGTCTGCGAGAAGCCGTCCAACGGGAAGGAGTAGACGCGGCCATCGGGCGTGCGCAGCTCGCGCGCCGCAACGTCGATGGTCAGCTCATCGTCAGGGCGCTGCATCAGCAGCTGCACGTCGGCCTCGTCCAGTACGATCGGCAGCAGGCCGTTCTTCAGCGAATTGCCGCGGAAGATGTCGGCGATCTCGCTGCTGACGATGGCACGCAGGCCGAGATCGGTCAGTGCCCACGGCGCATGCTCGCGCGATGAGCCGCAGCCGAAGTTGCGCCCGGCCAGCAGGATGCTGCGGCCGGCGTTGTGCGGTTGGTTGAAGGCGAAGTCCGCCACGGGCGAGCCATCGGCCTGCCAGCGCCAGTCGTTGAACGCATTGCGGCCCAGGCCAGCACGTTCGGTGGTGGACAGGAACCGCGCCGGAATGATCTGGTCGGTGTCGATGTTGGTCTGGCGCAGCACCACGCTGGCCGAGCTCAGGGTGCGGAAGCCGCTCATCAGGCCACCTCCTGGGCGAACAGCTCACGGGCATCGGCGACGTGGCCCTGCACCGCGGCCCAGGCAGCACTCATCGGCGAGGCCAGCAGCGTGCGCGAGCCCGGGCCCTGGCGGCCTTCGAAGTTGCGGTTGCTGGTGCTGACCGCCAGTTGGCCGGGGGCGACCAGGTCGCCATTCATGGCAATGCACATCGAACAGCCCGGCTCGCGCCATTCGGCACCGGCCGCGCGCACGATCTCATGGATGCCTTCGGCCTCGGCCTGGCGCTTGACGATTTCAGAACCAGGCACCACCAGCATGCGCACGCGCTCGGCGATGCGACGGCCACGCAGCACCTGTGCCACTTCGCGCATGTCGCTCAGCCGGCCATTGGTGCAGGAGCCGACGAACACCACGTCCACGGGCGTGCCGGCCAGCGTCTGTCCCGCCTGGAAGTGCATGTAATCCAGGCCCTTCTGCGCGGCGGCATCGTTGGCCGCCGGGATCGGCGCATCCACCGCGATGGCGGTGCCGGGGTGGGTACCCCAGGTCAGGGTCGGGCGGATATCGGCGGCATCGATGTGCACCTCGCTGTCGAAGCGCGCGCCTTCATCGCTGCGCAGCTGCGTCCAGCGGGCAACGGCAGCGTCGAAGTCGGCGCCCTTGGGGCCACGCGGCGTATTGGCGACGAAGTCGAATGTCACCTGGTCGGGAGCGACCATGCCGGCGCGTGCTCCGGCTTCGATCGACATGTTGCACAGGGTCATGCGCTGTTCCATGTCCATCGCTTCGATGGTGCTGCCGCGGAACTCGATCACGTGCCCGGTGCCACCATTGACGCCGATCACGCCGATGATGTGCAGGACCACGTCCTTGGCGCCGATACCCGGCGCGACCTTGCCATCGACGGTGATCGCCAGCGTCTTCGCCTTGCGCTGCAGCAGGCACTGCGTGGCCAGCACATGGCCGACTTCGCTGGTGCCGATGCCGAAGGCCAGCGACCCGAATGCGCCGTGGGTGGAGGTGTGGCTGTCGCCGCAGACGATGGTCATGCCCGGCTGGGTGAAGCCCTGTTCCGGTGCGATCACGTGGACGATGCCGCGGTTGTCCGAGGCCATGTCGAACAGTTCGATGCCGTGCTCGGCGCAGTTGCGCGCCAGCATCGCGACCTGTGCTTCGGAGGCGGCACTGGCGTAGGGCAGCGTACCGTCGGCAGCGGCCGGCAGGGTCGGCGTTGAATGATCCATCGTGGCCTTGGTCCGATCCGGACGGCGCGGCTTCAGGCCACGCTCGCGCAGCTCGGTGAAAGCCTGCGGCGAGGTCACTTCATGGATCAGGTGGAGGTCGATATACAGCACGGCGGGCGCGCTGTCGGTTTCTGGAACCACCACGTGGGCGTCCCACAGTTTGTCGTACAGGGTGCGGGGTGCGGAAGTCATGCGTTTGCCTGGCAGGAGTACGGAGTAACGGGCATCGAAGAGAAAGTAACAGGAGCAGGTCAGCGGCGCCGCGCGAGCACGCGCAGGCGCACGTAGTCGGCCAGCGGCTGGCAGGCGGCATTGCGCGGCAGGTCGGCCAGCAGGGCCGTGGCGGCATCGCGCACCGTGGCGCGCGCCTCGGCCGGCAGGTCGTCCAGCAGTGGAGCGGCGAATACCCGCAGCCAGCCGGCAACGCCGGTCGGCAGCGCGGTCGGTCGCGGCAGGCATTCGATCAGCTGCACCTGGAAGCCATGCTGGCGCAGGCGGTCTGCGTAGGCATCGGCAGTGGGGAAGTACCACTGGAATGTGCTGGCACCATGGCCATGGGCGACGCGTGCGGCCTGCACGGCGGCAGTGATCGTGGCCACGTTGCCATGGCCGCCGAACTCGGCGACCAAGCGCCCGCCGGGGCGCAGGGCGCGGCGCACGCCCTCCAGCACGCGATCCGGGTCGGGCATCCAATGCAGGGCTGCGTTGCTGAACACCGCATCGAACGCACCATCGAAGGCCAGCGCGTGGCCGTCCATCACCTGCGCATCGACGCCCCGCGCACGCGCGGCGATCACCATTTCCGGCGAGGCATCGACGCCCTGCATATGTGCGCCGCTGAGGGCCAGCTCGGTGGTGAGCAGGCCATCGCCACAACCCAGGTCGAGAATGCGTTCTCCGGCACGCGCATCGAGCAGGCGCGCTACGGCGCCACCGAGGCGCGGCACGAAGCCGGCATCGATCGCATAGTCCTGGGCATTCCACTGCTGGCCAGCGCTGCTGGTGGTGGTTGCGGTGTCGAAGGCGCTCATCTCACATTCCTCAGGCAGTGGCGGTGGCAGGTGATTCAGCACTGATGCCGGCGTTGGCCTGGCGCTGGCGCAGCAGGCGGTTGGCCACGTCCAGCCAGGCCAGCGCGGACGCTTCGATGATGTCCTTGCTGGTACCGGTGCCGTCGTACTCCACGCCCTCGTGGCGCACGCTCAGGTTGGCCTCGCCACGCGCGTCGGCGCCGATGCCGACGCTGTGCACGTGGTAGCTGTCCAGCATCAGCTGCACGCCGGTGGCGGCCGACAACGCGCCGAACAGCGCATCGACGGGGCCGTCGCCCTGCGCGGTCTCGGCCACGCGGTTGCCGTCCGGGTCGGACAATTCGACCAGCGCGTTGGCGCGGCTGCCGACATCGCTGATGGTCATCGAAGCCAGACGGTAGCCCTGGGCATTGGAACCGCCCTGCATCAGCGTCTGCAGGTCGGCATCGGTGACAACACGCTGCTGCTCGCACAGTCCCTTGAACTGCTCGAACACCAGCTTCAGCTCGTCTTCTTCCAGCCAGAAGCCCAGTGCGCGCAGGCGTGCTTCGACGGCAGCGCGGCCACTGTGGCGGCCCAGCACCATCTGCGAATCTTCCCAGCCCACGTCTTCCGGACGCATGATTTCGTAGGTGCCGCGGTGACGCAGCATGCCGTGCTGATGGATGCCCGACTCATGGGCGAAGGCATTGGCACCCACGATGGCCTTGTTGCGCTGTACCGGCATGCCGACCAGGCGCTGCAGCAGCTGCGAGGTGCCGACGATGCGCGGGGTGTCGATGGCGGTGTCCTGCTCGTAGAAAGCCTGGCGCACCTTCAGCACCATCGCGATCTCTTCCAGCGAGCAGTTGCCGGCGCGCTCACCGATGCCGTTGACGGTGCATTCGACCTGGCGCGCGCCGCCTTCGATGGCGGCCAGCGAGTTGGCCACGGCCAGGCCCAGGTCGTTGTGGCAGTGGGCGCTGAAGATCACGTTGGCTGCGTTCGGCACATCGGCGACGCCAGCGATGACCTGCTGGAACATCGTGCGGATCTCTTCCGGCGTGGTGAAGCCGACGGTGTCGGGCAGGTTGATGGTGGTGGCGCCGGCAGCGATCGCCACGCGCGAGACCTCGATCAGGTAGTCCAGTTCGGTGCGGGTGGCGTCCTCGGCGGAGAACTCCACGTCATCGATGTAGGAGCGGGCCAGCGCTACGTGCCTGCGTACCGATTCCAGTACCTGCTCGCGGGTCATCCGCAGCTTGTGCTCACGGTGCAGCGGGCTGGTCGACAGGAATACATGCAGGCGCGGGTTGGCAGCGGCTTCCAGCGCACGCGCCGAGGTTTCGATGTCGGCCTGCAGGCAGCGCGACAGCACCGCCAGGCTCAGGCTCGGGCGGCGCAGTTCGCGGCCGATCAGGGCCATCGCTTCGCGGTCGGACTGCGAGCTGGCCGGGAAGCCGGTCTCGATGATGTCCACGCCCAGTTCGTCCAGCGCACGCGCCATCACCAGCTTCTGCGGCGGGCTCATGCTGCAGCCGGGGGACTGCTCGCCGTCACGCAGGGTGGTGTCGAAGATGCGGATGCGCGGGGTGGTAATTCGTTCGATGGTGGTCACAGGGAAATCTCCTCGACAGCGGGTGCGACGGCTTGCAGGGGGGAAGGGGAAGGCGTGGGAAAAGCGGTGGCGGTCGCCTTGCCGGGCGAGCGCGGGGTTTCTGCCCGGCGTCGGCGCGGCTTGCGTGGCGGGCGTGGGCGGATGTCGGTGAGCAGGCCGGCGAGCACGCCGGCGTCGATGTTGCCACCGGAGACGACCGCGCACTTGCGGCGCCCGGCGACGCGACGGCCGGCGGCCAGTGCCAGCGCACCGGCGCCTTCGGCGATGATGTGTTCTTCCAGTGCCAGCCGCACCAGGGTCTCGCGCAGCTCGGCTTCGCGCACGATCACCACATCGTCCAGCAGCGAGGTACACAGGCGACGGGTCAGGAAACCGGGGATCTTCACCCGCACGCCATCGGCCAGCGACGGCACAGGATTGATCTCGCGCACGTCGCCGCGGATCGCGCGGGCCATCGAATCGACTCCCTCGACCTGCGCGCCGACGATGCGCACGCCCTGCGACTTCAGCGCCAGGGCTACGCCGGATGCCAGGCCGCCACCGCCGATCGGTACGATCACCACGTCCGGCGCGTGTGCGGCCAGCTCGATGCCGACGGTGCCCTGGCCGGCGATGACATCGGCATCATCGAAGGCGGACAGGAAGCGGTAGCCATGACGCTGCGCCAGTTCGACGGCGAACGCATAGGCCTCGTCATAGCTGTTGCCGTGCTGGCGCACCGTTGCACCCCAATGGGCGACGCCAGCGATCTTGGTGGCCGGTGCGCCATGCGGCATCACGGTGATGGCCGGCACATCCAGGCGATAGGCGGCCCAGGCCACGCCCTGGGCATGGTTGCCGGCCGAGGCGCAGATCACCGGCCGGGTATCGCCACGTTCGCGGGCGGCCAGCAGGGCATTGAGCGCGCCGCGCACCTTGTACGAGCCGGTGCGCTGCAGGTTTTCCAGCTTCAGCCAGGTGCCGAAGCGCTCGGCATGATGCAGCGGCGTGGGCGGCAGGAAGCGGCGCAGGCGGGCCTGCGCAGCCAGTACGTCGGCAACGGTTACGTCGCCGACATCGCTTTCCTTGCTGGCGTCAGCGGCCGGCATGGGCCACCAGCAGGGTGTTGCCGACCACCGCATGCGGGCACGGGCGGCGAAGAAGACGCCTCCGTACCGGCACCGTGTTGCATACGGTACGGGCGTTCATGCGGATGCTCCTTCCAGTGCGGTCATCTGCACCGAAACGCAGTCGTAGATCTTTTCCATCTGCCGGCACAGCGTTTCCGGCGGGCGCTGGCTGTCCACCACCAGTTGCAGGTGCCAACGGCCATCATCGGCGGCCATCGGCGCACCGGTGATCGCGCGCGGCGCGAAACCGCGGCGTTCGGCCATGCCGATCACGCGCAGCAGCGCGCCCTCGGCCGGTTGCAGCACCAGGTCAAGCCGGTATTGCATTGGGGATCTCCTGGCGTGCATGTGCAGGGTTGCTTTCCAGCATGGTGCTGTTGGCGGTATTGGGCGGTACCAGCGGCCACACGTTCGCGCGTGCATCGATGGCCACGTGCAGCAGGGCCGGGCCGGGTTCGGCCAGCAGCGCGGCCAGGCCACCTTCGACGTCATCACGTGCGTCGATGCGCGTGGCCGCGATGCCGAACACCTTGGCCAGGGCGACGAAGTCCGGGTTGTCGGACAGGTCGATCTCGCTGTAACGCTCGGCAAAGAACAGTTCCTGCCACTGCCGCACCATGCCCAGCGAACTGTTGTCCAGCAGGATGATCTTCACCGGCAGGCGGCAGCGGGCGATGGTCGCCAGCTCCTGCACGTTCATCATGAAGCTGCCATCGCCGGAGACCAGCACCACCGTGCGCTCGGGGCAGGCGAACTGCGCGCCCATCGCCGCCGGCAGGCCGAAGCCCATCGTGCCCAGTGCACCGCTGGTCAGGTGGTTGCGCGGATGAGTGAAGCGGCAGTGCTGCGCAACCCACATCTGGTGCTGGCCGACGTCGCAGGCGACCACCGTATCGGCCGGCGCCAGTTCGCTCAGGCGCTTCAGCAGCGCCGGGGCGTAGATGTGCTGGCCGGGTGCGTCGTAGCGCGCGGCGAAGCGATCGCGATGCTGGGCGCAGCGCTTGCGCCATGCGTCCTGGTGGGCCTTGGGGGAGGGGAAGGCCGCACGCAGGGCGCGGATGGCGTGGCCGACGTTGCCGGGCACGGCGACATCAGCGCTGCGCAGCTTGGAGATCTCGTACGCATCGGCATCGATGTGCACCACGCGGGCAAACGGTGCGAACTCGGCCAGCTTGCCGGTCGCCCGATCATCGAAGCGCGCACCCAGCACCAGCAGCAGATCGCTTTCCTGCACGGCCATGTTCGCCGCGCGGGTGCCGTGCATGCCCAGCATGCCCAGCGACTGCGGGTGCTGGGGAGGCAGCGCGCCCAGCCCACGCAGGGTCATCACGGTGGGGATGGCGCTGGCTTCGACGAATTCGCGCAGGTCCTGCACGGCATCGCCCAGGGCGATGCCACCACCGGCGTAGACCACCGGCTTCTCGGCCGCCGCCAGAGCCGCGATGGCCTCGGCGATGGCCGCGTCGGCCGGGGCCGGCGGCGGTTCCACATTGGCCGGCACATGCGCCGGCAGGTGGCTGGCATCGGCCAGCTGCACGTCCTTGGGCAGATCGATCAGCACCGGGCCGGGACGGCCTTCGCGGGCGATGCGGAAAGCATCGGCCACCACGCGCGGCAGGTCATCGACGCTGCGCACCAGCCAGCTGTGCTTGACGATCGGCATCGTCAGGCCGAACACGTCCAGTTCCTGGAACGCATCGGTGCCCAGCAGCGGCGTGGCGACCTGGCCGGTGATGCAGACCATCGGCACCGAATCGAGCATCGCATCGGCGATGCCGGTGACCAGGTTCGACGCGCCCGGACCGGAGGTCGCCACGCAGACGCCGACCTGGCCACTGGCGCGCGCAAAGCCGTTGGCGGCCAGTGCCGCGCCCTGCTCATGGCGCACCAGGATGTGCTTCAGCGACGAATCCACCAGCGCGTCGTAGAACGGCATGATGGTGCCGCCCGGATAGCCGAACAGCGTACGGACACCCTCGGCCTCCAGCGCCTGGGTCAGCCAGCGCGCGCCGTTGGGCGGCGCGCTGCGGTGTGTGGGAGAGTTCATGGGGGAACCTTGCAGAGCGGGTGGGGGTGCCGCGTTGTTACGCGGCTTGACCTTGCAACCAGACCATCTTGGCGCGCAGTTCCTTGCCTACCTTCTCGATCGGGTGCTCCAGGTCGGCCTGCTTGAACTTGTTGTAGTTCGGCAGGCCCGCTTCGTACTCGGCCACCCAGTTCTTGGTGAAGGTACCGTCCTGGATGTCCTTCAGCACTTCCTTCATGCGCGCCTTGGTACCGGCGTCGATCACCCGCGGGCCGCTGACGTAGTCGCCGTACTGCGCGGTCTCGGAGATGAACTCCAGCATCCGCGAGATGCCGCCTTCGTAGAACAGGTCGACGATCAGCTTCAGTTCGTGCAGCACTTCGTAGTAGGCGATTTCCGGCTGGTAACCGGCTTCGACCAGCGTCTCGAAGCCCGCCTGCACCAGTGCCGAAGCGCCGCCGCACAGCACTGCCTGCTCGCCGAACAGATCGGTTTCGGTTTCTTCCTTGAAGGTGGTCTGGATCAGGTTGGCGCGCGCACCACCCAGGCCGGCCGCATAGGCGAGCGCGTACTCGGCGGCCTTGCCGCTCTTGTCCTGGTAGACCGCCCAGATGCATGGCACACCGCGGCCGATTTCATATTCGCGACGGACCAGTGCACCCGGGCCCTTCGGTGCGACCAGCACGACGTCCAGGTCTTCGCGCGGCTTGATCATGTCGAAGTGCACGTTCAGACCATGCGCGAACAGCAGCACCGCGCCCTGCTTCATGTTCGACGCCAGCACGTCCTCGTACAGCTTCTTCTGCACCATGTCCGGGGTCAGCACCGCGACCAGGTCGGCATCCTTCACCGCATCGGCCGGTGCCTTCACGGTGAAGCCATCGGCCTGTGCCTTGACCTCGGTGGGGCCGCCCGGACGCAGGCCTACCACCACATCGAAGCCGGATTCACGCAGGTTCAGCGCGTGCGCGCGGCCCTGGCTGCCGTAGCCGATGACGGCGATCTTGGTCTGGGGCAGTTCGTTGGTGCTCATGGGGGAGGTTCCTTGCGGGTGGGAAGAAAAAAGACGGCCGGCAGTCGAAGCGACGTACCGGCCGGTCAGGGAAAAGCGGGGAGGGCAGCGCCGCGCATCGCACAGGTACTGCCACCACGAGAGTTCGTGGTGCAGCGGGTCCAGGTTGTGGAGGAGGCGGTGGTCATGGTGGTTGCGTCTGAAACCAGGTCCTGAAATGAAAAAACCCGCACCTGGGCGGGTGCGGGTTTTTGAAGAGTTCCGGTGTGTTTGTTGCTTACACGCTGGCTCGTCCCGCACCTGTTGGTTGGGTAATAAGTACGAGCACAAGAATCGAACGCAGCGAGGCGGCGCCGGTATCGGCGGCTTCGATGTGGGTTCGCGGTGGTGTGTTGTGATGCAACATGTGATCGAGAAAACCACAGCCATTTCCGCTGTGTCAACCCTCGCAGCACTATTTCCGTCAGTTTCCGCTGCATGCAGTGCAATCGCTTGTGGCACAAGGATGGTTGCTGCTGAAAGTGTTTCGGTGAACCCGAATTCACTCTTTTCAACGGGTTTTTTGCGCGGATTCCGGCGATACCAGCTGCGCTCGCCGGGTCGTGCAGCGCCCCGTGTGCCGCGGGAGGTTCCGCGCGATTGCGATGCGTTCGTGGCAATGGCGCCCGTGGCTCCATGAGGCGCCCCATGACCTATGCCCGATGGCTCCCGGCCGCGGTAGCGGCGAAGATCGGGTCACCACCCCTTCCCTCGGAACCTGACCGTGTCCCGACGTCTTGCCCGTTCCCTGCTGGCAGCTGCCGTGCTGGCTGCCGTGCCCATGCTGTCCCAGGCCGCCGACCGCATTACCGGCCACACCTTCGCCACGCGTTCGGAGGTGATCGCCCCGCATGCGATGGCCGCCACCTCGCAGCCGCTGGCTACCCAGATCGCACTGGACGTGATGAAGGCCGGTGGCTCGGCCGTCGATGCCGCCATTGCGGCCAACGCAGCGCTGGGGTTGATGGAGCCGACTGGCAATGGCGTCGGCGGCGACCTGTTCGCCATCGTGTGGGACCCGAAGACGCAGAAGCTCTACGGCTACAACGGCTCGGGCCGTTCGCCGAAGTCACTCACCCTGGCCGAGTTCCAGCGTCGTGGCCTGAAGGAGATCCCCGCGACCGGCCCGCTGCCGGTATCGGTGCCGGGCGCGGTTGATGGCTGGTTCGCGCTGCACGAGCGCTTCGGCCGCAAGCCGATGGCCGACAACCTGGCCCCGGCCATCCGCTACGCGCGCGACGGTCATCCCGTTGCCGAAGTGATTGCCTATTACTGGGATCGCTCGGTGCCGAAGCTGTCGCAGTATCCGGGTTTCAAGGAACAGTTCACGATCGATGGCCACGCGCCGCGCAAGGGCGAGATGTGGAAGAACCCCAACCTTGCCGACACCCTGCAGAAGATTGCCGACGGCGGCCGTGATGCCTTCTACAAGGGCGACATCGCCCACACCATCGGCGATTACTTCAAGAAGAACGGCGGCTACCTGAGCTACCAGGACATGGCCGACCATCATGGCGAGTGGGTCGAGCCGGTCAGCAGCAACTACCGCGGCTACGACGTGTGGGAGCTGCCGCCCAACAGCCAGGGCATCGCCGCGCTGCAGATCCTCAACGTACTGGAAGGCTACGACTTCTCGAAGATTCCGTTCGGCTCACCCGAGCACGTGCATCTGTTCGTGGAAGCCAAGAAGCTGGCCTTCGCCGATCGTGCGCGCTTCTACGCGGACATGGCGTTCCAGCCCGCGCCGGTACAGAAGCTGATTTCCAAGGAGTACGCAGCGCAGCGTCGCGCGCTGATTTCGATGGACAAGGCGCTGAAGGAAGTGCAGCCGGGCACGCCCAAGCAGCTGGAAGAGGGCGACACGATCTACATGACCGTGGCCGATGCCGACGGCATGATGGTGTCACTGATCCAGTCCAACTACCGCGGCATGGGCAGCGGCATGGCCCCGCCGGGGCTGGGCTTCATCCTGCAGGATCGCGGCGAGATGTTCGTGCTGCAGAAGAACCATCCCAACGGTTACGCACCGGGCAAGCGTCCCTTCCAGACCATCATTCCGGCCTTCATCACCAAGGGCGGCAAGCCTTATGCAAGTTTCGGCGTGATGGGCGGTGCGATGCAGCCGCAGGGGCACGCACAGATCGTGATGAACCTGGTGGACTTCGGCATGAACCTGCAGGAGGCCGGTGATGCACCCCGCATCCAGCATGAGGGATCGACCGAACCGACCGGGCAGGCGACGGCGATGACTGATGGTGGCGAGGTCAATCTGGAAACCGGGTTCCCGTACGAGACGGTGCGGGCGCTGATGCGCAAGGGGCACCGGGTGGTGTTCGCCGATGGTCCGTATGGTGGTTATCAGGCGATCCTGCGTGATCCGGAAACGGGCGTGTATTACGGCGCGTCGGAGAGCCGCAAGGATGGGCAGGCGGCGGGCTACTGAGGTTTACCGGCCAACGGGCTGAGCCCCCTCTGCGGAGGGTTCAGAAGCGGGATCGCTTGCTGGGCCGGGTGGGTGGGCTGTTCGGGGGACGCCGTGAATCCGTCCCTGGAGGCTTGGCAGCCGCATCCATGCGGCTGACACCCCCGCCCAGCCCACCCACCCGACCTCTGACAGTTTGCTGCGGCCGCCACCGCAGGAAGAGAAAGAAGAAGATCAAAAGCAAAGGCAGCAACGGCCGCGTGCTGATGGTTGGGGTCGGATCCGTTTTCCTTTGGAAAACGGATCCGACCCCTTCTTGTTTTCCGATACACCTTCATCCACGCATGGCGTGGATCTACTGCCGTCACCGGGAAATTGTCGGAGGCGGGGAGGGGGCCGATGGCGGGACCGTCCACGGCATGGATGCCGTGGCCGAGCCTACAGGGACGTACTTGCGGCGTGTCCCGCCATCGGCCCCCTCCCCGCCAGGCAAGCAACAACCCAGAGCCGCCTTGGCTTCGGCCGTTGCCTTTGCCTGAAAAAAGCGGTGCAGCCGCAGGCTGCAAAACACCTCAATCCTGATCCTGCGCGCGTGCCGCCTCCGCCTGGGTCTCTTCCTGCGCCGCCATCTCGCGTGCGATCCACGCATCGATCATGCGCCGCTGGCGCTGCGCCTGCCGCCGCTCGCGCGTGTACTCCTGGTCCAGCACCCGGTACAGCGACACCATCACCAGCACCATCAGCAGCGCGAACGGCAACGCGGCAATCGTGATCATGCCCTGCAGCGCATCCAGCCCGCCCGCCAGCAGCAATGCCGCCGCAATCAACGCTACCGCGATGCCCCACGCCAGCTTGCGCTTCAGCGGCGGATCCCCGGCTTCGTCGGTGGACATGCTGGCCAGTACCAGAACCGCCGAATCGGCCGAGGTCACGAAGAAGATCATCAACAGCACCAATGCCACCGCCGACAGCATCAGCGACGCCGGCAGGCTGTCGAACAGGGTGAACAGCACCGTCTCATAGCCATTGCCCAGTGCCTGCACAAGGTCGGCGTGGCCGAAGATCTGCGCCCACAATGCCGTTCCCCCGAACACGGCGAACCAGAAGAAGCCAAGCACGGTCGGTGCCAACACCACGCCGATCACGAACTCGCGCACGCTGCGGCCGCGCGAGATGCGCGCGATGAAGGAACCCACGAACGGGGCCCACGAAATCCACCAGGCCCAGTAGAAGATCGTCCAGTCGGCCACCCACGTGCTGCCGGAGAACGGCGACATGCGCAGGCTCATGGTCACCAGCTGGTTGAGGTAGGAACCCAGCGTGGTGGTGAACGTATCGAAGATGAAGCCAGTCGGCCCCAGCACAAGTACGGTCGCGGCCAGCAATGCAGCCAGTGCCAGGTTGAAGTTGGACAGCCACTTCACGCCGCGCTCCACACCGCTGGCGGTAGAGGCCATGTACAGCACGAAGGCAATGGCGATGATGGTCATCTGCACCGGTACAGTCGCCTGCAGACCAAATACGCGCTCCACGCCTGCAGCGATCTGGATGGTGCCGAAGCCGAGCGTCGTCGCCACGCCGATCGCCGTGGCGACCACCGCCGCGATGTTGACGACACGGCCGATCCAGCCGCGATGGTGGCGGCCGATGATCGGCTGCAGCATATCGCTGACCAGCCCCCGTCCATTGCGGTTGAACTGGAACCAGGCCATCGCCAGGCCGATCAGTGCATAGATCGCCCACGGATGCAGGCCCCAGTGGAAGAACGCATAGCGCATCGATGCACGCGCGGCATCCATGCTCTGTGGCGCAATGCCTTCCGGTGGCTTGGTGAAGTGTGAGATCGGCTCGGCCGCGCCCCAGAACACCAGGCCGATGCCCATGCCGGCGGCGAACAGCATCGACATCCAGCTGGCGCGCGAAAATTCGGGTTCAGCGTCTTCGCCACCGATGCGCAGGTTGCCGAAGCGGCCGAAGGCCAGGTACATCAGGAATACCAGCGCCAGGAACACCACCAGCAGGTACAGCCAACCGACGCTGCGGATGACATCAGCCAGCGCCGCCTGCACGACGGTATTGAAGGGGCCGGGCGCGAGGCCGGCCAGCAGCACCAGGACAAGCACCAGTGCGATGGAAATGCGAAACACCATGAAGGAGCTTCTCCGATCAAGGGAATGAGGGGAGCGAGCGAAAGCTTGCAGGGAGTAGGCCGGCGACAGTGTGCGCGCACCGGACAGGCACCGCGATGGCGGCAGGGAAAGCGCCACGTGCAACGGTGCGGCGCGCGTGCACGTTACTGAATGCGACGTCACGGTTCTGTTAACGCGGGTGCGGCAGATCTGCGCCCTGCGTGGATGAACGGCCAGGAGGTCGAGTGGTTTCTATGCTCTAATGCCCACCAAGAAGCGGGGGTACCGCGGCCTTGTGGCCACGGTTGAGATAGTCCCTTGGAACCTGATCCGGCTCATACCGGCGTAGGGAAGCTTTGCAATGCAGCCGTACCCGGAACCTGCCCAGGGAGCGCCTTGGTGCCGTCCGGGCGCGGTGGCAGTGCGCCGCCGCTTCGTCCCTGACCTTCCTGGACGATGCCCGATGAACGCACAGCTCTCCGCCCTGCAGCAACAGGCCCAGCAACTCTCCGAATCCGTGACCCGGCCCATTCCCGGCTCGCGCAAGATCCACGTGCCTGGCTCGCGCCCGGACCTGCAGGTGCCGATGCGCGAGATCGCGCTGACCCGCACGCCGACCGTGTTCGGTGGCGAAGAGAACGCACCGGTCACCGTCTACGACACCTCCGGCCCGTACACCGATCCGGACGTGCGCATCGACCTGTCTGCGGGCCTGCCGGCACTGCGCCGTGGCTGGGTGGAGGAGCGCAACGACACCGAACAGCTCGACGGCCTCAGCTCCTCGTTCGGCCGCGCGCGCGAGCATGATCCGAAGCTGGACCCGGTGCGTTTTCCCGCGCGCAGCCTGCCACGTCGCGCGCGGGCCGGCGCCAACGTCACCCAGATGCACTATGCGCGCCGCGGCATCATCACCCCGGAAATGGAATTCGTGGCAATCCGCGAAAACCAGCGGCTGGAAGCGATCCGCGATGCCTCACTGCTGCAGCAGCATCCTGGCGAGGCATTCGGTGCGTCGATCCAGCAGATCATCACCCCGGAATTCGTGCGCGAGGAAATCGCCCGCGGCCGTGCGGTGCTGCCCAACAACATCAATCACCCGGAAAGCGAGCCGATGATCATCGGCCGCAACTTCCTGACCAAGATCAACGCCAACATCGGCAACAGCGCGGTGTCCTCGGGCATTGCCGAGGAAGTGGAAAAGCTGGTGTGGGCGATCCGCTGGGGCGGCGACACGGTGATGGACCTGTCCACCGGCAAGCACATCCATGAAACGCGCGAATGGATCATCCGCAATTCGCCGGTGGCGATCGGTACGGTGCCGATCTACCAGGCGCTGGAGAAGGTCGACGGCCGCGCCGAAGCGCTGACCTGGGAGATCTTCCGCGACACCCTGATCGAACAGGCAGAGCAGGGCGTGGACTACTTCACCATCCATGCCGGGGTACTGCTGCGCTATGTGCCACTCACCGCCAGGCGGGTTACCGGCATCGTCAGCCGCGGCGGTTCGATCATGGCCAAGTGGTGCCTGGCCCACCACAAGGAAAACTTCCTCTACACGCATTTCGAAGACATCTGCGAAATCATGAAGGCCTACGACGTGACCTTCTCGCTGGGTGATGGCCTGCGTCCTGGCTGCATTGCCGATGCCAACGATGCGGCGCAGTTCGGCGAGCTGGAGACGCTGGGCGAGTTGACGAAGATTGCGTGGAAGCACGACGTGCAGACCATGATCGAAGGCCCCGGCCATGTGCCGATGCAGCTGATCAAGGAGAACATGGACAAGCAGCTTCGCGAGTGCGGCGAGGCGCCGTTCTACACGCTCGGTCCGCTGACCACCGACATCGCACCGGGCTACGACCACATCACCAGCGCGATCGGTGCGGCGATGATCGGCTGGTTCGGCACTGCCATGCTCTGCTACGTCACGCCGAAGGAGCATCTGGGCCTGCCCAACCGGCAGGACGTGCGCGACGGCATCATGGCCTATCGCATCGCCGCCCATGCTGCTGACCTGGCCAAGGGGCACCCGGGGGCTCAGGTGCGTGACAACGCGCTGAGCAAGGCACGTTTCGAATTCCGCTGGGAAGACCAGTTCCACCTCGGCCTGGACCCGGAGAAGGCCAAGGAATTCCACGACGAGACCCTGCCCAAGGACGCGCACAAGCTGGCCCACTTCTGTTCGATGTGCGGCCCGCATTTCTGTTCGATGAAGATCACCCAGGACGTGCGCGAGTACGCCGAGAAGGGCATGCAGGAAAAGTCCGAGCAGTTCCGGGCGGCCGGCGCCGAGGTGTACCAGCAGGGCTGATCGCAGATGGGCAGTGCCGGGTCATGCCCGGCACCGTCCAGTCACCCAACTCACCGACATGCCGCTATCCTCGCCCCATCGTTCCCCGGGGACACGGAACCATGCCCATTGCCGTCACCACCCGCTGGCTGGCCATCGCCCGCCGTCATCCCTCTGCCTGGCTGCTCGGCGCACAGCTGTTGTCGGTACTGCTGTACCCGGCGTTGGACGAAACTGCTGCCGGGCGCGCGGCAGTAGGCGTATTCGGCATGGCCGTGCTCGGCCTGGCACTGTGGGTGGTGCAGCGCAGCCCGCTGGGGACATGGCTGGCGTTGGTGCTGGCCATCCCGGCGGTGGTGTTTTCCCTTTCGGCGGCCCTGCTCGACCGGCCTGCACTGGGCATCACCGCGCAGCTGCTGGAAAGCCTGCTGTATTTCTACACCGCCGGTGCGCTGATCGCTTACATGCTGCAGGACCACAAAGTGACGCGCGACGAGCTGTTCGCCGCCGGTGCCACGTTCACTCTGCTGGCATGGGCATTCGCTTTTACCTTTGCCGTATGTCAGCAGTGGTATCCGGGCAGTTTCCAGGGCGCCAGTGGCGGCGCGCAGCGCACATGGATGGAGCTGCTTTATCTGAGCTTCAGCTTATTGTCGGGGGTAGGTCTCAGCGACGTCGTGCCACTGCATCCGCAGGCCCGCGCGCTGGTAATGCTGGAGCAGTTTTCCGGCGTCATGTACGTAGCGCTGGTGGTTTCGCGGCTGGTTGGCCTGACCATGCTGAAACGCTTCTGAAAATGAACGCCAGATAAAAATATCGCGCCCAAAAGGGCGCGAATGATGATGCGTATTATGTGAATGCGTCGGCGAGAGAGAGCCTGATGTCGACCACGCGATAGGCGAGGTAACTCGCATAGGCTAATATCCGGAGGCTTCGTTTTTTTTGCGGTATGCGCCGATGCTTTGTGCGGAATCTGGCTTCTTGCTGTGCCAAGGATGGGAAGGGATCGATGGTGAACAGTGTTTGCGGCCTGTTTCAGCCCCATAGCAACGAATGATCAACAGCGAAATCCAGTCGCCTGAATCCGACCGCGTCCGCGTCGGTGAGTGCATCGTTACTTTGTCCTCGCGTGAGGTCGAAGTCGCCGGTGCCCGCCGTACACGCCGTTTGACGCCCAAGTCGCTGGGCGTGCTGCGCGTGTTGATGCGGCAGCCGGGGCGGGTGGTGACCCGTGACGAGCTGTTCGCCGAAGTGTGGCCGGACACGCTGCCGACCAACGATGTGCTGACCCAGGCCGTGACCCAGCTGCGCAAGGCGTTCAGCGTCGACGACGACAACGGCCAGGCGTACATCGAGACCATCGCCAAGACCGGCTACCGCCTGCTTGTGCCGGTGCAACCGCTGGCGGACCACGAGACCGACGCGATCGCCGTTGCAGAGGACTCGACCGCATCACAGCCGCCTGCGCCGGATGCCGTGGCTCCCGCCGGCGTGCCGGTGGTTGAACGCGGAAGCCGCCGCTGGCGCCGTCTGCGCCGTCGCCTGCTGCTGGCACTGGGCGTGGTGATGCTGCTTGCGCTGGTGGTGTTGAGCGTACTGCTGCTGCGCCGCCCGGCGCCGGTGAATTCTCCGGTGGATGCGGCAGTGGAGAACGGCACGCGGGTGATCGGAAGTCCGGAGCGGCCGTATCGATTGATTACCGCGACGGCCGGTTTTGAGACCTATCCCACACTTTCTCCTGATGGATCGCAGGTCGCCTACGAAGGCGCCAACGACGATGGCGCCGGCGGCAACGCCATCAAGGTGCAGACCTCCGGCAATGCCCCCGCGCGCCAGCTGCTATCGCCACCGGCAGGTGCCAGCGACCGTTTCCCGAACTGGTCGCCCGATGGCCGCGAAATCGCCTTCGCCCGCTTTGGTGCCGATGCCAGCTGCCAGGTGCTGATCGCCAGCGCCACCGGCGGCGCCGTGCGCCAGGCCACGCGCTGCGACGGCACCGAGCTGCTCAGTTTCGACTGGACGCCCGATGGTCGTGGCCTGGTCTTCGGCAGCATGGTCGGTCGCTATGCCCATCGCGGCATCCGCGTGCTCGATCTGGCCACCGGCCAATGGCGTTCGCTGGAGTACGCCGTCGACGAGGATGATTTCGACTACGCCCCGCGCTATTCCCCGGATGGCCGATGGCTGGTGTTTGTCCGCAACCCCCAGCTGGGCGACCTGTGGCGGATGCCTGCCAGCGGCGGCACGCCCGAGCAGTTGACCACCGAATCGGCCGAACTGCGTGGTTGGGCGTGGCTGGGCGACGGTCGGCATATCGTGTTCGGTCGCCGCGTGGACAGCGAAGCACGCCTGTACTACCTCGACGTCGAGCGCCGCACGCTGCGCGACGCCGGGCTCGACGATGCGCAGTGGCCGGCAGTATCCCGCCGCGGCGACATGCTGGCGTTCGTGCATCGGCGCGCGCAGTTCGGGGTGTTCAGGATGCCCGCGCAGGGCGGTGCCGGTGAGCGCCTGTTCGCCTCCAGTGGCCGCGACGGGCAACCGATGGTGGCACCGGATGGGCGGCAACTGGTGTTCAGTTCCGATCGTTCCGGCAGCTTCGCCCTGTGGTGGGCCGACATGCAGCGGCCGGAGTCGCTGCGGCCGATCGAGGGGCTGAAGCCCGAGGCACGGCAGGCGCCCGACTGGTCGGCCGACAGCCGGCATCTGCTGGTGGTGGGCCGCGATGAGCATGGCGAAGCGGTTGTCTACGAGATCGCACCGCGCGATGAACAACTGCATCGCCTTCCGGTTCCCGCCGAGCAGCCATTGCAGGCGTTGTACGGCGCAGACGCGGAGCAGCTGCTGGTGGTCGAACGTGATGCCGACCAGCACACCCGCTTGAGCCTGTTCGACCGCAGCGCGCAGCCATGGCGGCGGTTGGCCAGCCTGGAAGGCGTATCGCAGGCGCGTTTCGACCGCAGTACCGGGCGGGTGCTGTTCACCCGGCTGGCAGCCGGTGGGCTGTGGTCGGTGGACGCGGCGTTGACCCCTGCCAGCGTGCAGCAGGTCAGTGAGGACCGGCCCAGCCGTTGGCGCTACCGGACCTGGACGGTGGCCGGCAACGGCAGCATCGACTACCTCGGCAGCAGTGCCAGCTGCGGCACGACCCTGGTCCGTATCCAGTCCGGACGCGAAGAAGCCGAGCGTTGCCTGGACGCCCAGCGGCTGAGCGCGGGCAATGGACTCAGCGCCAGTGCCGACGGAAACAGCCTGTACCTGGCCCTGGCCATCAGCGATGGTGCCGACATCGGTGTGATGCGACTGCCCGAAAAACCGCCCGCACTGTTCCCGGCATTCTCCAAATTATTGATCTTGAACGAGAAAGGGCCTTCGTAATTTCTTCGTGACGATCTCGCCGCGAATTCGTGGCGATCTCGGCAGTCTTTCCTGACGCGCTGTCACCTCATTTGGCAAAACGGAGGCCTGTACTTGGCAAATCCGTGGTGCCCCTATGCGTCAACTCTCGCTGGCCGATCGTGGCCAAACCGTATCCCTGGACAAGGCGATCGACGATGTCGCGCCGACCTGCATGGGGGTTGCCCGCCTCGGCAGCCTGCAGACCGCCGGCACCAGCTTCAGCGTCTGGATGCAGGTGCGCGGCACCTCGTGGGTGGAAGCCAAGGAAGGGCGGTTCCGGCTTCGCCAGGGCGAATGGATCGCGTTCGAGAAGGAGTCCAGGCCGCTGGTCCAGGCCGGACGCAACGGCTTGTGCGTGGGCATGAACCTGAACGTGGAAGCGCTGCGCGTGCTGACCGAAATGGCCGACTGCGGCCTGTACGCCGGTCGTGGCCAGATGAACCGCGCTGATGCGCGGGTGGCGCTGCGCCTGTGGCGTGACGCCCTCGCCAGCGGGCAGCCGGCGCAGGCACTGCGTCCGTTGCTGCTGCATCTGGCCGGTCTGCAGCGCAGCCTGGCCGACAACGTACAGCGTTGCCCGGGCCGCTCGCGCAGCCGCAAGCGCCAGGTGTTTGGTCGCATGCAGCGCGCGCGCCTGTATCTGGAAGGCAACAGCCACCGTGTGGTGCGCATCGGCGAACTGGCCGAGCTGACCAACTTCTCCAGCTGGTATCTCTCCAAGACGTTCCAGAGCCTGTACGAGGAAAGCCCGCAGTCGCTTTCGGCACGGTTGCGCCTCGAACGTGCGGCCGATCTGCTGCGCGATACCGACATGATGGTCGGCGAAGTCGCTGCCGCCAGCGGTTTCGACAACTGCTGCAGCTTCGCGCGTGCGTTCCGCGCCCGCTACGGCCAGTCCGCCTCGCGCTTCCGCGAGAATGACGGACAGCTTCCGCCACACTCCGCAAAGTCTCCGGTTGTGTCGCGCAAATACAGCGCTGCAACGCAATCGTAACGTGCTACGGCGTTTTAACACGCTACTAACACGTACCTTGGAGAGATTGATGAACGTTCGTATTCCTGCAGTGCGGCTCGGCTTGTTGCCGGCCGGCATTGCGCTTGCCTTGGCACCGTCCTTCGCTTCGGCGCAGGACGCAGCTGCCGGCGGCACGACCGACCTGGACCGCATTTCGGTCACCGGTTCGCGCATCCGCCAGGCGAGCATGGAAACCGCGCAGCCGGTGATCGCGCTGCAGCGCGCCGACATTGAAAAGCAGGGCTTCACCAGCGTTGCCGACATCGTGCAGAACCTGTCGGCGACCGGTTCGCCGGCGATCAGCCGCGCCGATGCCCTGTCTTCGGGCGAAGAAGTCGGCGGCCAGTACGTCGACCTGCGCAACCTCGGCCCGGAGCGCACCCTGGTGCTGCTGGACGGCAAGCGCATGGGCACCAGCACCGGCGGCTACACCGACCTGGCCTCGATCCCGACCTCGGTCGTGGAACGCATCGAAGTGCTGACCGACGGTGCATCGGCCATCTATGGTTCCGACGCCATCGCCGGCGTGGTCAACATCATCACCCGCAAGAACTTCGACGGCCTGGAAGCCAGCGTCTACGGTGGCCAGTACGGCCAGGGCGACGGCCAGAAGCAGGTCTACAACTTCGTCTACGGCCAGACCGGTGAGCGCGGTTCGATCACCTTCGGCGCTGAATACAGCAAGGAAGACGAGGTCAAGGCCAAGGATCGTTCCTTCAGCCGCTACCCGAACGGTCGCTTCCACCCGTTCCCGACCGACGACGATGCCAATGGCTGGTCGCCGGCGTCGAACCAGGGCGTGCTGATCGACGACATGGGTACCCCGAAGGACGCCAACGACGATATCTGGTACACCCGTGCCAATACCGGTGCCGGCAACGGCATGGGCGACTTCCGTGAGTTCGGCACCGCCGACTACACCAATGCCAGCCAGGAAATGTGGCTGCAGAACAAGCTGACCCGTCGCTCGGTCTTTGCCAACGGCAACTACGACCTGACCGACAACATCCGCGCCACCGCGAACGTGCTGTACACCAAGCGCACCGCGACCTCGCAGATTGCCGGCTACCCGTACCAGTCCGAGGTCTACGGCACCCCGCTGTCGGCCGACAGCATCTACAACCCGCTGGGCAAGGACGCGAACTTCATCCGTCGCACCTCCGAGTTCCCGCGCCAGACCGAATCCGAGCAGGAAACCTTCCGCTTCTCGGCCGGCCTGGAAGGTTCGTTCGAGTTCGCCGACAAGTTCTGGGACTGGGACGTGGGCTACGTCTACAACCAGAACAAGGGCGTCAAGACCGGCACCGGCAACCTGTTCATCCCGAACGTGCAGAACGCCGTCGGCCCGTCCTTCATGGACGGCGACGTTGCCCGTTGCGGCACCCCGGGCAAGGTGATCGCCGGTTGCACCCCGTGGAACCCGCTCGCACCGTACGGCTCCACCGGCAACGGTTCGCTGGCTGACCCGGCACTGCAGGCCTACCTGTTCCTGCCGAGCCACGACACCTACACCAACACCACCAAGGCCTACAGCGCCAACATCTCCGGTTCGCTGTTCACGCTGCCCGCCGGTGACCTGGCCATCGCTGCCGGTTACGAGCACCGCCAGGAAAGCGGTGAGTACAACCCGGATGCACTGCTGCAGTCGGGCCTGAGCACCGACCTGGCCGGCGCACCGACCAAGGGCAGCTACAAGCTCGACGAGTTCTACGTCGAACTGAACGTGCCGGTGCTGGCCGACATGCCGTTCGCCAAGGAACTGTCGCTCGACATGGCTGGTCGCTATTCGGACTACAACACCTTCGGCGACACCATCAACAGCAAGTTCGGCCTGAAGTGGAAGCCGATCGACGACCTGCTGGTGCGTGCGACCTATTCGACGGGCTTCCGCGCGCCGAACATCGCCAACATGTACGGCGGCACCTCGCAGACCTTCGATGCCTACACCGATCCGTGCGACAGCAGCTTCGGCTCGGCTTCGCGCAATCCGTCGGTTGCCGCGGCCTGCGGCGCACGTGGCGTTCCGGCGAACTTCCGCCAGATCACCTCCGGTGGCGCACAGTCGACCGGCCCGGGCACCCAGTCCTACAGCGCCTTCGAGTCGGGTTCCAACCCGGAACTGCAGCCGGAAACCTCCAAGACCTGGACTGCTGGCCTGGTCTACAGCCCGAACTTCGTGCAGGGCCTGGACGTCAGCCTGGACTGGTGGAAGATCCGCATCGACAACGTGATCGCCGCCGAGTCGGTGACCTCGATCCTCAACCAGTGCTACGTGCTGGGCGTGGCTTCGGCGTGTGACCGCTTCAGCCGCGGTACCGAAGGCCGCACCGTCAACCAGGTGGTCGACGTTACCCGTACCCTGATCAACGGTGGTTACCAGGAAACCGCAGGTTACGACCTGGGCATCAAGTACCGCCTGCCGGAGTTCTCCTTCGGCAAGATCGTGGTTGACTGGAAGACCACCTACGTCGATTACCTCGAGTACAAGCGCGACAACGAAGCCGAGACTCCGGTCGAGCAGCACACCAGCTGGGCAACCGGCGACTGGGGTGCGAACTTCCGCGTCCGCTCGAACCTGAATGTCGATTGGAGCCTGGGCAACCTGGGCGTGAACTGGGCCGTGCGTTACTACTCGAGCATGAAGGAGCCGTGCTCCTACGACACCGAGTGCAACCTGCCTGACTTCACCTCGGCCTACACCCTGGGCCAGCCGACCCGCAAGGTTGGTTCGAACACCTTCCACGATGTGCAGGTGCGTTACACCCTGCCGTGGCAGGCTACGGTCTCGGTCGGTGCCAACAACGTGTTCAACCACGAAGGCCCGGTCATGTACAGCCAGCCGAACTCGAGCTTCTCCTACTACGGTGGCTTCGACATCGGTCGCTACTACTACATGAAGTACACCCAGCGCTTCTGATCCATCGAAGCGTGATAGCAGAAAGAGGAGGGCGGGCCGCAAGGTCCGCCCTTCTTGTTTGTGCGGTCGAGCAACGCGGCTGTCCACGCCGCGCGCGCCGAACCTCCGGTCACTTCCAGTAGATCCACGCCATGCGTGGATGAACTTCCGGCACAACGAAAAAAGGCAGGCCACGTGGCCTGCCTTTCGTCCCCTTCGTACCCGCCTGACGCTGTGCCTCAGGCCTCGCTCGGCACCAGCCCCATCAGGCTGTTGGCGTGCTCGCGCCACTGCGGCAGCTTGTTCAGCACACCGGCGCGCTGCAGATACTCTTCATCCACCGGGTCACCGTTGACCAGCGCCAGTGCCACGTGCACCGCACCGGTCACCCAGAAGCTGCGTGTATTGGCGCGCTGCGGCTGCAGATGGAACGCCACCGCCTCGATGATCGGCATCGGCAGGCCCCACAGGCCAAGCAGGTAGGCACCCGCTTCGGCATGCCCGGGGCGATCATCATCGGCCGGCTCCGGTTCGCTGCGCTCGTTGCGTACGCCCGGCAGCAGCAGGCCGATGTCGGCCAGCAGGGCGGCGGTGGCACCGAGTTCGGCGCTGGAGTCGGGCAGCAGGCGTGCGGCCAATCGCGAGGCCATCAAGGCACGCTGCTGCAGCGAGTTGCGTTCGGCCCCGGACAAGGTAGGCGCGGAGAACACCTCACTGGCCAGCACCAGGTCACGCAGCGTGGCCAGGCCCAGCCGGGTCACGGCGGTGCGCAGGTCGGCGATGGTGCGGCCCTGGCTGAAGAACGCCGAATTGGAAAGCTGCAGCACCTTGGCCGCGATCGCCGGGTCGGCGGCGACCAGCTTGGCGACATCGGCGCTGTCGGCGTCGTCGTCATGTTCCAGTGCCTGGGTCAGGCTCAGGTACAGGTGCGGCGGCGAAGGCAGCTTCTCGATGCGGCCGATGGCATCGCGCAGGCGCGGGCTGTCCAGCACTTCGCGCAGCTCTTCCAGGCTGGTCAATGCTTCCAGCAGTACTTCTGGTGCCAGCGGCAATGGCAGGAAGCGATGGGCGACCCCGATCAGGCGTGCCGGCGGCGGCCGGTTGCCATGCTGTGCATCGACCAGTGCGATGCGGATGGTCTCCGGGCGCAAGGTGCGGATCTGTCCCAGCAACGTGGTCGCGTTGAGATCGGGCAACTGCGGGCAGACGATCACCGCGTCCACGCCCTGGGTGGCGACCGCGGTCATCGCGGCATGGCCATCGGTGGCGGTCAACGGCTGCCAGTCTTCCCCAAGATCGGCAATGAATTCGGTCAGCTCAGCCGGCAGGCTGGCTGTATCCCCAACAAGCAGAATACGCACGACACATTCCCCTGGCTGTCTCGACGGTCGATGTCGATGACGTGTGAAGTGACGCAATTTACCTAATACGGCGGCAAAGGTGATGTGCCGCCGTCATGAAACGTGACCCGCATCGCTCCGACGCCGTGCGCCGGAGCAATGCTGTTCAGTCTCAGGCCTTGCTGTCGAGGTGGCGCTGGTGCGCCTCGATCAGGATCTGCTTGGCCTCGGCCGCGCCGCCCCAACCGTCCAGCTTGACCCACTTGCCCTTCTCCAGGTCCTTGTAGTGCTCGAAGAAGTGGCCGATGCGCTCCAGCCAGTGGCTGGACACCTGGGCGATGTCCTCGACGTGGGCATAGCCGCTGAAGATCTTCGAAACCGGCACGGCCAGGATCTTCTCGTCGCTGCCTGCCTCATCGCTCATCTTCAGCACGCCGACCGGACGGCAGCGCACCACCGAACCCGGGACCAGCGGCAGCGGCAGCACCACCAGTACGTCGGCCGGATCGCCGTCGCCGCACAGGGTGCTCGGCACGTAGCCGTAGTTGCAGGGGTAGCGCATCGGGGTGGAGAGGATGCGGTCGACGAAGATCGCGCCGGTTTCCTTGTCCACTTCGTACTTCACCGGCTCGGAATCCTTCGGGATCTCGATGATGACGTTGATTTCTTCCGGCGGGTTCTTGCCGGGCGAGACGAGTTCCAGACCCATGGTGTGCTCCAGGTGGGGGATGTAGACGGATAGCCCTCCATTTTATGCCTTTGCCGGTCGCTGTGCAGGGTGGGGCGCCGACGGGCCGTCGCGGTAGCCGACGACCGGCCAGGCCGGGGTTTCCCGATGGGGCCGGCCGGGTGACCGGGGCAGGCTGGAACCCTGAACCGAGGAGACCTGCCATGAACTGGAATCGTTGGCGCTGCGGCGTCCTGCTGTTGCTTGCTCCGTTGGCCGCGCTCGCGCGCGGGACGCATGTCGACCTGATCCACTACCCGACCCGGGAGGCCGGGTGGGACAGGGCCTACGCGCTTGAGGGAGCGCTTGCACAGGCGTTCGACCGTGTGTGCGCCGATACCTTCTGCGAAGGCGATTACAGCAACTACCGGGTGATGGAGTTCCGTTGTGCGGTGCTGGCCCATCGGGGCACGGTGCAGCGGTGTGTGTGGGTGCTGGCGGCCAGCGAACTGGTGGTGCAGGGTGAGACCGGCCAGGTGCAGGTCGACAACGGTCGCTGGACCTGCCCGGTGGAGATGCGGCCCGGGGTGCCGGTTGAAGCCTTCTTTGCCGCGCTGGAGGCGCCGGATGGGCTGATGGCACCGTTGCCCGGGCTCGATCATGGGCTGTTCGACGGGCTTGCCGACTGCCTGCGGGCGCAGGGGAGGGACGCCTGATGCGCACTTTCCCGGGACGATGGCTGATCTGCGGTCTGATGGTGGCTGGCGCTGCGCAGGCCGCGCCGGCGTTCGTGGACGCCCGTGACTATCCCGACCCAGCGACCGGCCGGGAGCGGTTCCTGGCCGCCGAACGGATGCTGGTGCGCGGGTTCGATGATGTCTGCGGCGACACGTTCTGCGAGGGGCAGTACTACAACCTGTGGGCCATGCGGCTGCGCTGTTCGGTGGAGCGAGCAACAGGTGTGGTCGGCAGCTGTATCTGGACCTTCGCCGGCAGCGATACCTGGGTGCGGAAGGAAGGACGGATCGATGTCGACCTTGGCAGCTATGCATGCGTGCTGCCGCTGGCATCTGGAACCCGGTTGGAGCAGCTCCTGCAGGTCTGGCAGGTGGGTTCCGGGGATGAGGCGATCCACGCGCCCTTGCCCGGTACGACCACGAGCGTCTATGACGGGCTGACAGACTGTCTCTGACGTCGATGATTGCGAATGCAAACGTGATTTATTCGCATTAACGGAGTAGCATGCGCGCCGCCCTGTCCGTCCCTTGGCTCCGCGCATGTCCTCCAATGCCCTCACCCTGACCGAACTGCTGATCCGCGAACGACCGGCACTGCTGCGACGCGTGCAGCGCATCCTCGGCGGCGACAGCGGGGCCGAAGACGTGATCCAGGCGGTCTGGTTCAAGGCGCGTGGGGTAGACAGCAGCCAGGGCATCGACAATCCGCGCGCCTATCTCTATCGATTGGCCATCAACCTCGCCACCGACCACGGCCGCGAATCGACGCGCCGCAACCGCCTGCTGGCCGAGCACTACCTGTGGCAGGAGGACGAGCAGATCTCCACCGAGGAACAGGTGATGGCGCAGGATGAACTGCAGCGTGTGCTTGATGCCGCCGGCCACCTGCCCGAGCCGACGCGCACCATCTTTCATCTCAATCGCCTGCAGGGCCTTACCCAGGCCGACATCGCCCGGCGCCTCGGTGTGTCGGTGACCACGGTGGAGAACCACGTACGCACCGCGCTGCAGCGGCTTGCCTGGGCGCGCAGTGGCCGATGAACGATCCGGCTTGGGGGCGCACACCCGTCATGCGTCTTGATTCGCAGGCCCCCCATGCGCTCTAGTCCTTCCGCCCACCTCTGACCGTGTCCCCTGCCAGCCGATGAGCCCGCCCCCGACACCCCGCAGCACCGCCGATGATGCCGTGGCCGAACAGGCCAGGGACTGGATTGTGTGCCTGGCGTCCGGCGATATCAGCGATGCACGCATGGACGCGTTCGAGCAGTGGCTGGCCGAGCCCGCGAATCGGCGTTCGTTCGAGCATGAGCGCATGCTGTGGCGCAGTGTGGGCCCGCGCCCGGCCGCCACCGAACGCAGGCAGGCAGCGCGCCGTCCGCGGCGGCTGCGCTGGGCCATGGCCACGGCCGCTGCGCTGGCGGTGCTGGTGGCCTGGCCCGATGCCTGGCTGCGCCTGCAGGCGGATCATCGCAGCGACCACCGGGTGCAGGATGTGCATCTGCCCGATGGCAGCCGCGCCGTGCTCGATGCCGACAGCGCGATCGCCGTGCACTTCGATGACCAGCGCCGTCGCGTTGAACTGCTGCGTGGCCGCGCCTGGTTCGACGTGGCGCCCGATGCGCAGAGGCGATTCAGCGTTGCTGCTGGCAACGGTGTAGTGGAAGACATCTCCACAGCTTTCACGGTCGCCCACGTTGCGGCCGGGGTGGAGACCGAAGTCGGGCAGGGCCGGGTACGCGTGGCCAGTCCTGTCGATGGCGGCTGGACCTATCTGCAGGTGGGGCAACGTGCCAGCTATGGCGAGCACCGAGGCGTGCAGCGCCTGGCTGACGTTGCTGCGGACGGCGTCGGCGCCTGGCGCCAGGGCGAACTGCTGCTGGAGCAGGCCAGTGTGGCCGACGCCGTGCACGCGGTCGGCCGCTATCGCGCAGGTCCGACCTTTGTGCGCGGCGATCTTTCCACGATTCCAGCCGTGAGCGCGGCGCTGCGCGTCGATCATCCGGAGCAGGCACTGGATGCACTGGCGGCCACCGCCGGCCTGCAGGTCACCCGCCTGCCGCTGGGCGTGGCGATCGTGTACCGGTAGTACCGCGCCAGGCGCGGATGCAGCGGATGCAACGCATCGGTCTTGGGGAAAGCGCGCCGCCACTCGTCTCATCCACGAACGTACCCGCCGCCGCCACGTACGTCGTTGGGTCCGCGCATGCGCGGATGATGCCGCGCCCGCGGCCACGCTTCTCTGACAGGTTCCCCCATGTACGAATTCCGCCGCCCGGGCCGCGCACCGCGCCCGTCCCGTCTGTGCACCGCGTTGCTGGCCGCCGGCCTGGCAACCGCCGCCCCCGCCGTGATGGCGCAGTCCAGCAGCGCTGCTCCGGCAGCGGCACAGCACTTTGATATTCCCGACCAACCGCTGGACGATGCACTGCGCGCCTACATGCGCCAGTCCGGTGTGCAGGTGGTCTATCCGAGCACGCTGGCCAAGGGCGTGATCTCGCAACCGGTCAGTGGCACGCTGTCAGCCGACGAGGCCCTCGCCCGCCTGCTGCGCGGCAGCGGCCTGAGCGTGCGCCGGGTAAGCGCCGATGCGGTCACGCTGGAGGTCGCTGCGGCGGGACAGACGGGCGGCGTGATCGTCACCGATACCCTCAGCGTGGCCGGAGACCGCGTGCAGGACGGTGCGGTCAGCGATGAAGCGCGCCTGCTCGACAGCTACCGCAGCGTGGGGTCGACCACCACCATCGGCCGCGTCGCGCTGGAGCGTTTCCGCGGCACGTCCAACGGCGACATCGTCAAGGGCGTGGCCGGTGTCACTGCGGGCGATCCGCGCGTGGGCAACGGCTTCGACGTCAACATCCGCGGCATCCAGGGCCAGAGCCGGGTGCCGGTCATCATCGACGGTGGCCAGTCCAGCATGGACACCTACCGTGGCTATGCCGGCCAGTCGCAGCGCACCTATCTCGACCCGGACCTGATCTCGCGCCTGACCATCACCAAGGGCCCGAGCCTGCAGGCCAATGCCTCCGGCGGCATCGGTGGCGTGGTCGAAATGGAAACGCTGAATGTCGATGACGTGCTGCGCGAGGGGCGTGATGTCGGCGTGCGCGTGCGCGGGGGGCTGGCCAACGGCAGCGCCAATAACCTGCCCGGCTACGAGGCCGCGCCGCGCAGCGATCGTAGTGCCACCGGCAGCCAGTTCTTCAACGTGGCCGCTGCCGGTCACTGGGACCGCTTCGACCTGGTGGCCGCCTATGCATACCGCGACAACGGCAACTACTTCTCCGGCAAGCACGGCTATGACGACTTTCCGCAGACCCGTCGCACGCTGGCGCCGCTGAATCCGCCACGCACCGAAGTGTTCAACACTTCCTCGCGCTCGAAGTCGACCCTGCTCAAGGGCACTTGGCGCATCGACGACGCGCAGACGCTGGAAGCGGGCTATCGTCGTTACGAAGGTACTGCGGGCGAGATCATGGCGTCGCAGATCATCCGCGTCGACCGCGACCGCGTGCCGCAGTGGGACCCGGGCCATGTGGACATGGACAGCTACAGCCTGCGCTACCGGTTCAACCCGGACAGCGAGCTGATCGACCTGCGCGTCAACGCGTGGTACACCGACGCCGACAGCGTGATGTACAACAGCCTGACCGGCATCACCCCCTGGTACTTCGATCGCCGCACCGAGTGGTACGACGCACCCAGCTTCAGTGGCAATCCCGGCTACAAGGATGCCTACCGCAACCCGTTGCGGCAGAAGCGCTTCGGCCTGGACGCCAGCAACACCTCCGTGTTCGACGGCAGTGCCGGCCGCTTCACCCTCGATTACGGCCTGTCCTACAGCGACGAGGACATCGCCCCGGGCAGCTCCGGGCCGATCATGCACGACGACCTGGTCAACAACCGCTTCCTGCGCAATGCCGAGCGCAAGGAATACAGTGCGGTGGCATCGCTGAAGTGGGCACCGGACGAGCACTGGGAGATGCTGCTGGGTGGGCGCTGGAACCGCGTGGACGTGCATGACCGCAACCGCCTGGCCACGCCGGACGGATATGAAGTGCAGGGTCAATACCGCTACACCGAACTGCTCAACGGCAATCCCAAGCTGCCGTCGTGGCGGGCCAAGCGCATCGCCCTGTTGAACTGGTATCCGGACGCCAACGGCAACTTCACCCAGGAGTCGCTGCTGGCCTCCCCGTACAAGAAGGGCACCGTCGGTGACATCGGTGGCTGGAACTTCCATGACGCTGACGCCGCGGAGGACCTGAAGGTACCGGTGAGCTGGACCTGGTCCCAGCCGATCCGACGTCGTGACAGCGCGTTCTCGCCGACCGCCAGTGTGGCCTTCCGTTTCAGCGAAGACAGCATGGTCTACCTGAAGTACGCAGAAGGCACCAAGCTGCCGAGTCTGTTCGAAACCACGCTCGGCCTGTTCACCGCGGCCAAGCCGGTGGATGAACTCAAGCCCGAGCGCGCGCACAGCTGGGAACTGGGCGCCAGTACGATCCAGCACGACCTGTTCACTGCCGGTGACCGCCTGGCGCTGAAGCTGGCGTACTTCGATACCCGCATCGATGACCTGATCACCCGCGACTACCGCACGTTGTCGGCCGGCCTGATCCGCAACGTCGACCGCTTCAAGGTGTCGGGCATGGAGTTCCAGTCCAGCTATGACAGCGGCAGGCTGTTTGCCGATCTGTCCGCGCACTATTACTTCAAGGCCAAGACCTGCGCGCCGGACATCGCCGCCGAACGCCGTGCCTACGGCGCACAGCGGAAGAATGGCGAGCTGGCCAACACGCCCAACTGCGTGGACGGTGGCTTCGAAGGCTCCTACAGCAACACGCAGAACCCGCCGCGCTACATGGTCAACCTGACCCTGGGTTCGCGACTGTTCGACGAGCGGCTGACCTTCGGCACCCGCGTGGTCCACAACGCCGGCCCGATCAGCAAGCTGGACAAGGAGTGGAACGTCGGGTTGTCGGCGATCCAGCAGCTGTACCGGCCGACCACGCTGGTGGATCTGTTCGCGAGCTGGAGTTTCAACGACCAGCTGTCGGTGGAAGCGAACGTGGACAACGTGACCGACCGCTACTACCTGGACCCGCTGGCGCTGGGCGTGATGCCGGCTCCGGGCCGGACCGCGCGATTGGCGTTGACCTGGAAGTACTGATCGGCAGCACGGAGTGCCTTCGGTGGGTGCGGACCTTGGTCCGCACCGCCTTTGTAGTGCGGAAGACTTCGCTTGACCGGAACTACCGCTCTATAAATTGGTTCTCAATCCGTCGGCTGGAAGGTCCAGTGAGAGCTCGACATCCGTCCAGTCTTCTTCAACTGGGAGGCGGTGGAAAAGGCTGAGAAACAGTTCGCTCAAGTAGCCAGCCCTGTTCTCGACTTCGCCAAGCGGAAGTTCGTGTGGAATCAGGTTTCGCCAGTGATCTTCAGCGCCATTCGTCCCTGCAAGGAAGCCTAGAGTGCTGCAGACATGGGCACGGGCTGCGGGACCGAATGTCTCCAGAACCTTGCCCATCTCACCGAACAGCCAAGCTCTGTCCTGCGCATCGTTTATCTCGAACGCCGCCAGTTCATCGTCCGACATGGACAACAACGGGTAGTAGAGGTAATGGATGTAGTTGATGTTCGCTGCTTTCGCCATGGGTGGATCAGCCTTGCTACCGCGCTCATCGTGATGGAAATGACGCGCTTCATCGAGGGCCGATTGCGACTGAGGTTCAGAATTCTTTTGGCAAGGGAATTCATCTGCACATGGTGTGGATCTACGGGTGGTGCCGGGCCATGCCCGGTGCCCCCATCCCGGCGAATGCTTACAGCCCGGTCGCTGCCTTCACCGCCTCTTCGTGCAGCGCCTCGTTCAGTTCGTCGACCACAGTGGTCCACGCCGCATCGGCCTGCAGCGATTCGCTCAGGAACTGGCGCTGGGCATCGTTCCAGTAGGGTGCCTCGACCACTTCAACGTCGGTGGCCAGCTGGTGCTCGCGGATGAAACGGGCGATGCCCTCGGCGCTGGCATCCAGGCCCAGCTGCAGGAACAGGTTGGTCATGCGCGGTTCGGTGGTGATCATCGTTGGCTCCGGGTGGAAGAAGGGAATGGCCCATTATCGGCGCACACGGGCTTGGGGAAAGCCCCGCAGCAGACGTCTACAGCACGACGACCCTCCTGGCATTCCCCCATGAACGCACACATCGCTCCCGAAGACAGCCGCAGCGTGCGGCTCAAGGCCGCCACCCGCGACAGCCACGGTGCTCTGGACAAGCGGATCATGGCCGGCGACATCTTCGCCGACCGCCGCAACTTCGCCCGCTTCCTGCGCGTGCAGTACCGCTTTCACCGCAGCATCGATGCGCTGTATGGCAACCCCGCGCTGGACGCACTGCTGCCTGATCTCGGAGAGCGCCGCCGCCTGACACAGGTCGCACGCGACCTGCAGGACCTTGAACAGACCCTGCCGGACGCCGACATCCCCGCATTGCCGTTGCACCTGGCGCTGCCCGCAGCGCTGGGCTGGCTGTATGTGGCCGAAGGCTCCAACCTGGGCGGCACCGTGCTGTACAAAATGGCTGCCAGGCTTGGCCTGGACCGCGACTTCGGCGCCCGTCACCTGGCGGCGCATCCGGATGGCGCCGCGCGTCACTGGCGTGCGTTCACCGCGGCGCTGGACGCGGTACCGCTGAGTGCCGAGCAGGAGCAGCAGGTGATCGATGCCGCCGATGCCGCGTTCCGCAGCGTGCACGGCCATGTTGAAGTGGAGTTCTCCTGATGTACCTGCACCGCCCGCTGGCGCGCGATTGATGCGCTGGCTCTGGTTCGCGCTCGGCTGGTTGATGGTCGCGCTGGGGGTGATCGGCGCACTGCTGCCGGTCATGCCGACCACCATTTTCCTGATCCTGGCGGTGGGCTGCTTCGCACGCAGTTCGCCCAGGTTCGAACAGCGGCTGCTTTCCCATCCGCGCTACGGTCCGTCGCTGCGCCTGTGGCGTGAGCAGGGCGCGGTATCGCGCAAGGGCAAGGCGTTTGCCAGCGCCGGCATGGCGGTGGGATTCGCGATGTTCTGCTGGGGCGCACACCCGTCCTGGCGTCTGCTGCTGGGCGTGGGACTGTTCTTTGCGGTCAGTGCGGGTTATGTCCTGAGTCGACCGGCGCCCCGTTTCGATCCAGCGCCGCTGGTGGGCGTGGAGGACGCCACCGATCCGCGCGCTGCCCGCCGTCGCACTACTTCTACCGATTCCAATGGAACCTCCGACGATGCTGCCTGCTGATCTGGCTCCCATGGCCGCCCCCGCACTGACCCCCTGGGGCATGTACCTGGCCGCCGATGTGGTGGTGAAGGGCGTGATGATCGCCTTGGCCGTGGCCTCGCTTGCCACCTGGACCGTGCTGCTGGCCAAGGGCTGGGAACTGGCCCGGCAGGCACGCGCGTTGCGCCTGGCGAGAAGCGTGCTGCTGTCGGCACCCAGCCTGCCGGTCGCAGGCGGCGAGCCCGCACTGCAGCAGAACACCGCCGCAGCCATGCTGGATGCCGCGCGCACCGAACTGCATCTGTCGCAGGAACTTGATCACCGCGAGGGGATCAAGGAGCGGGTGGCATCACGACTGGAGCGCCTGGAACTGGAGACCGCACGCAACCAGCGTCGTGGCATCGGCGTGCTTGCCAGCATTGGCGCGGTGGCGCCGTTCGTAGGCCTGTTCGGCACCGTGTGGGGCATCATGAACAGCTTCATCGGCATCGCCCACAGCAATACCACCAACCTTGCCGTGGTGGCGCCAGGTATTGCCGAGGCGCTGCTGGCTACAGCGCTCGGTCTGGTCGCGGCGATCCCGGCGGTACTGGTCTACAACCACTTCACTCGGGTGCTGGCAGGCCTGCGCGGCCTGCTGGGCGATCTTTCCGCGGCTGTGCAGCAGCTGGTGTCGCGTGATCTGGATCGGGCTGCACGCCGGGCGCCGACAGGCACGCTGCGTGCAGTGAACTGAGGCACGCCATGGCGATCAGGACCGCATCCACACGCGATGACACCCCGGAAGAAGCTCACGAGATCAATGTCACGCCCTTCATCGACGTGATGCTGGTGCTGCTGATCATCTTCATGGTGGCCGCGCCGCTGGCCACGGTGTCGGTGCCGGTGCAGCTTCCTGCCAGCAGTGCGCAGGCGGCGCCGGCAGAAAATGCGCCGGTGTATGTGACCGTGCAGGCCGATCTGTCGCTGCGGGTGGGCGAGGCGCCGGTGGCACGCGATGGCCTCGCCTCTGCGCTGCGCTCGGCAACGCACGGCGATACGTCGCAGCGCCTCTATCTGCGTGCCGATCAGCGGGTCTCCTATGGAGACCTGATGGCGACGCTGGATGCGTTGCGCAGTGCCGGTTACCTGAAGGTCGCCTTGGTCGGGTTGGAGCAGGGCGCACGATGAGCGGGCTGCAGCGCTGGGCAACCAGCCTGGCGATCGTGCTGCTGGCCCATGCGGTGCTGATCGCTACGGCGTGGTGGTGGGCATCGCGTACGCCGCCGGTCGTGGCAGCGGCACCTCCTGCCGCTTTGATGCTGGAACTGGCTCCCGCCGCACAGGCCCCACCGGTACCGCCGCGCGCGCTGCCGGCCGGACCGCTGCAGCAGGAGCAGCAGCGGCGCGTGACCGTGCCCAAGCAACAAGAACGGATCAAGGCGCCGGCGCTGCCCCAAGGCGAACTGGCGGCCCCGGACGAGCCACCTGCGAAACCGGCAGAGGAAGCGGCGGACAGCAACATCGATCGCACGCTGGCGCCGCCGGACGTTCCTGCCCAGGCCGCAGCGAGCTACGCCGCACCGCGTACCACGGCCGGCGAACGCAGCAGTGCCAACGCCACCTGGCAGGGGGTGCTGCTGGGACACCTGCAACAGCATCGGCGCTATCCACGCCAGTCCGAACGGTTGCGCCAGCAGGGCGTGGCCTATGTGCGCTTTGCCGTTGCCCGCGACGGCCGCGTATCGGCGCCGCGCATCGAGCGCAGCAGCGGCTTCGCACTGCTTGACCAGGAGACGCTGGACACGGTGCAGCGCGCCAGCCCGGTGCCGGCGCCGCCGGCCGATGTGGCCGGCGACCCGGTGGAGGTGATGGTGCCCGTCGCGTTCTTCCTGCGCGGGCGGTGATCGTCGGCGGGGTCGGATCCCTTCCCACAGGAAAGGGCTCTGACCCCATCGGAGGCGACCCCATCGGAGCCGCCATCCACGCATGGCGTGGATCTACAGCAACGGCACCAGCAGCAGCGCCACGATGTTGATGATCTTGATCAGCGGGTTGATCGCCGGGCCGGCGGTGTCCTTGTACGGGTCACCGACCGTGTCGCCGGTCACCGCTGCCTTGTGCGCTTCGCTGCCCTTGCCGCCGAAGTGGCCGTCCTCGATGTACTTCTTGGCGTTGTCCCAGGCACCGCCGCCGGTGGTCATCGAAATGGCCACGAACAGCCCGGTGACGATCGTGCCGATCAGCAGCCCGCCCAGCGCGCGTGGCCCCAGCAGCAGGCCGACCACCACCGGCACGGCCACCGGCAGCAGCGACGGTACGATCATTTCGCGGATCGCCGAGCGGGTCAGCATGTCCACCGCCTTGTCGTACTGCGGCTTGGCGGTGCCCTGCATGATGCCGGGAATCTCGCGGAACTGCCGCCGCACTTCCTCCACGACCGCGCCGGCCGCGCGACCGACGGCTTCCATCGCCATCGCACCGAACAGGTACGGAATCAGGCCACCGATCAGCAGGCCGATGATCACCGTGTGGTCGCTGAGGTCGAAGCGGAACTCCTGGCCGGGATTGGCCGCCTGCAGGTTGTGCGTGTAGTCGGCGAACAAGACCAGCGCGGCCAGTGCTGCCGAACCGATGGCATAGCCCTTGGTGACCGCCTTGGTGGTGTTGCCCACCGCATCCAGCGGATCGGTGATGTCGCGGATCTCCGAAGGCAGCTCTGCCATCTCGGCGATGCCACCAGCGTTGTCGGTGATCGGCCCGTAGGCATCGAGTGCGACGATCATGCCCGCCATCGACAGCATGGCGGTGGCGGCGATGGCGATGCCGTACAAACCGGCCAGCGCGTGCGCGCCCCAGATCGCCGCGCAGACGGCAATCACCGGCAGCGCGGTGGACTTCATCGAGATGCCGAGGCCGGCGATGATGTTGGTGCCATGGCCGGTGGTCGAGGCCTGCGCCACATGCTGCACCGGCTTGTACTGGGTACCGGTGTAGTACTCGGTGATCCACACGATCAGGCCGGTCAATACCAGGCCGATCAGCGCACAGCCATACAGCGCCATCGGCCCGTACACGTTGTCCGCCATCAGTCCTGTGGTGATCGGATAGAACGCGATCGCTGCCAGCACACCGGAGACAATCACGCCCTTGTACAGCGCGCCCATGATCGAGCCACCGGGCTTCACCTTCACAAACAGCGCGCCGATGATCGAAGCGATGATCGAAACACCGCCCAGCACCAGCGGATACAGCACCGCATTGGCGCCGGCCTCGGCCAGCATCAGGCTGCCCAGCAGCATGGTGGCGATCACGGTGACCGCATAGGTTTCAAACAGATCGGCGGCCATGCCGGCGCAGTCGCCCACGTTGTCGCCGACGTTGTCGGCGATCACCGCCGGGTTGCGCGGGTCATCTTCGGGAATGCCTGCTTCGACCTTGCCGACCAGATCGGCGCCGACATCGGCCCCCTTGGTGAAGATGCCGCCGCCCAGGCGCGCGAAGATCGAGATCAGCGATGAGCCGAAGGCCAGGCCGACCAGTGCATGCAGTGCCTGTTCCATCGGCAGGCCCAGCCGCAGCAGCAGTGCGTAGTAGCCGGCCACGCCGAGCAGGCCCAGGCCGACCACCAGCATGCCGGTGATCGCACCGCCGCGGAAGGCCACGTCCATTGCCGCGCTGATGCCGTGGCGCGCCGCCTCTGCGGTGCGTACGTTGGCGCGCACCGACACGTTCATGCCGATGTAGCCCGCTGCACCGGACAGCACCGCACCGACCGCGAAGCCGATCGCGGTGTACCAGCTCAGGAAGATGCCGACCAGCACGAACAGCACCACGCCGGCGATGCCGATGGTCAGGTACTGGCGGTTGAGGTAGGCGCGCGCGCCTTCCTGGATGGCCGTGGCGATGGCGACCATGCGTTCATTGCCGGTGGGTTGGCGCAGGATCCAGCGCGCCGAGACGATTCCGTACAGGATCGCGAGAATGGCGCAGCCCAGCGCCAATGACAGCCCGTGACGTTCCAGCATTAGACCCCTCCGCAGAATGGATGGACAAGCATCCAGTGGCGATGAACGGCACCACGAGGGGGACGACGGGCTGCAGCCTGGAACCAACCCGTACCGACCTTGGTGGTCGTCCGACGTATGGCGGTGTTCAGCATTCCCTGGTGTCCGCAGTATGCGTGCACCCGCGCCCGGATGGTAGCGCCGGGCCGCGCCCGGCGAGCGCAGCGGTTGCTGCACCGACGCGATATCCGTCGTCCCCATCGCCACCTTTGCACCCCGTTAAGGCAACCTCTGCAAGCCTGCGCGCAGTCCCGTCGGAGAATCCCCATGCGCCTGTCCCTGTTGATGCTTGCCGTTCTGGCCCCGGCCCTGCCTGCCTTCGCGGCGGAAGCACCGGAACTGCAGCGCGCGGTGGGTGCACCACAAGCGGTCGGCGCGGTGCACACGCTGCGGCAGATTCCCGAAGCCTGTGCCCGCCTGGAAGGCGCGTTCACTGGCCAGGCGGCGGAGCCCTATCGTTTCTCGGCGGTGCGCACCAGCGAGCAGTGTCAGCCGCGTGCCCGCTTTGTCGACTACAGCAAGGCGCAGCCGAGCGCTGACAAGGGCTGGAAACTCAATGATGTGATCCGTGTTCCGAATGCCGCCTGCCCGGCGCAGCAGGCGGTGGTGCGCGTGTGGCGTCTGCCGGTGAACAACGCCCAGGCGCTGGATGGGCAGGGACAGTCGCGCATCTATCTGGAAGAAGCCAAGAAGCAGGCCGCTGCCGGCAAGATCCCGCAGGTGACGATGTTCGCCGCGCAGCTGCAGATGGAAGGCAAAGCCTGCAATTGAGGCCGAGCATCCACGCATGGCGTGGATCTACTGGATGGGAGACCTGGGCAAAGCCTGCAATTGAGGCCGAGCATCCACGCATGGCGTGGATCTACTGGGAGGGAGACCTGGGCAAAGCCTGCAATTGAGGCCGAGCATCCACGCATGGCGTGGATCTACTGGGAGGGAGACCTGGGTAGTGCCGGCCGCTGGCCGGCAACCCCGCGATCAATCCGCAAGCCTCGCTCCACGCGCCACCAGCAGCTCGCGCAGTGCCGACCGGTGGCAATGCGCCTCGTCCTCGCAATAGCAGCCCACCGCGATATCGCTGTGCTGCGACAGCGCCGCGAGCAGGTCCAGCGCATGCGCTGCATCCGGTGCCTTCATTTCGGCGTTGTAGTGACGGAAGAACGCCGTCCAGTCGGCGGCGCTCTTCGCCTCATGCGCCTGTTTCACCAGCTCCGCGCTGGGTGACAGCGTCGGGAACCACACGTCGTACCAGTCCTGCCGGGCAAATTCGCTGCGCGGCACACCGCGCGGCGGGCGCCGCACGGTGCCGATGCGCAGGCCTTCACCGGGCGCACGCGGAGAGCCAAGTCGAACAACGCGCAACGCCATGGCATTCCTCGCAAAAAGGGGACGGAGGGGGTCAGCCTTCGAACGCAGGCAGCTTCTGCTTCACCGCCACGTTCTTCAGCGTCACGTACTTGGGCAGGCCATCGCTACCGTAAGGCAACGGTGCTTCGCCCTTGATCAACGGCTGCAGGTAGGCGCGCGCCTTGGCCGTGATGCCGAATCCATCGCGACGGATGAAACTGGCCGGCATCTTCTTCTCGTGGTTGGCAATCTTCGACAGCGGTGCGGCTTCGATCTTCCAGCGATACGGTGCATCGCTGCTGCGCACGATCACCGGCATCACCCCGTTCTGGCCCTTCAGCGCCAGCTGCACAGCGGCCTTGCCGACCGCCTGGGCCTGTTCCCAGTCGGTTTTGCTGGCCAGGTGGCGGGCTGAGCGCTGCAGGTAGTCGGGCAGGGCCCAGTGCACCTTCAGCCCCAGCTGGTCCTTGACCCGCCCGGCCAGATGCGCGGCCACGCCGCCCAGCTGCGAATGGCCGAAGGAGTCCTTGCCGCCGCCGGCGTCGGCGACGAAGCGGCCATCGGCAGTGGCGATGCCTTCCGACGCCACCACCACGCAGTAGCCCACGCGCGCGACCACGGCCTTGACCTTGGCCAGGAACGCGGCCTCGTCATAGGCTCGCTCGGGCAGCAGGATGATGTGCGGGGCGTCGTCCTCGCCGGTGCCGGCCAGACCGGCAGCCGCGGCCAGCCAGCCGGCGTGGCGGCCCATCGCCTCGTAGATGAAGACGCGGGTGGAGGTCTCGGCCATCGCCGCCACGTCCAACGCCGCTTCGCGCACGGACACGGCCGTGTACTTGGCCGCCGAGCCGAAGCCGGGGCAGGTGTCGGTCACCGCCAGGTCGTTGTCAATGGTCTTGGGCACGCCGATGCAGGTCAGGTCGTAGCCGGAGCTTTTTGCCAGCTGCGACACCTTCAGTGCGGTATCGGCCGAGTCGTTGCCGCCGTTGTAGAGGAACCAGCGCACGTCATGGGCGCGCAGGACCTCCAGCAGGCGGTCGTAACGTGCACGGTCGGCCTCCAGCGATTTCAGCTTGACCCGGCACGAGCCGAACGCGCCGCCGGGGGTGTGGGCCAGGGCGCGGATGGCCGCAGCACTCTCCTTGCTGGTGTCGATCAGCTCCTCGCGCAGGGCGCCTAGGATGCCGTTGCGCGCAGCCAGGACCTTGATTCCCTTGGCGCGGGCCTGTTCGATCACCGCCGCGGCAGTGGCGTTGATGACGGCGGTGACGCCGCCGGACTGGGCGTAAAGGAGGGTGCCATTGCGCATGCTTCTACCTGTTCGGGGGAGGGGACATTGCAGGGACATTACCCGGATGCGCTAAAGTGGCGCTATTGCGGTGCAGCGATACCGGACCGTCCGGGGCGCGAACCTTCTTTATTTTCAACACGTTGGAGTCAGGTCAATGCGATTGGTTCTGTTGGGACCGCCCGGTTCGGGCAAGGGGACACAGGCGACGCGCCTGAAGGAAAAGCTCGAGATCGCCCACATTTCCACCGGCGACATGCTGCGCGCTGAAATTGCCGCCGGCTCGGAGCTGGGCAAGCAGGCCAAGTCGGTGATGGATGCCGGCAACCTGGTGTCCGATGAGATCCTGCTGGGCATGCTGAAGTCGCGCCTGGCCCAGGCCGATGTCGCCAAGGGCTTCATCCTTGACGGCTATCCGCGCAATGTGGCCCAGGCCAACGCGCTGGACGGCATGCTGGCCGAGATCGGCCAGCCGCTGGATGCGGTGGTGCAGCTGGACGTGGCTACCGAGCTGCTGGTCGAGCGCATCGCCGGCCGTGCGCAGGAGCAGGGCCGCGCTGACGACAATCCGGAATCGGTGCGCAAGCGCCTGCAGGTCTACACCGAGCAGACTGCTCCGGTGGTGGACTTCTACGCCGGCCGGGGCACCCTGGCCCGCGTCGATGGCGTCGGCGAACTGGACGAGATCGAAGCCCGGATCCTGGCGGCGATCAAGCGCTGACCCTCGTGGCCGGTTGATGCCGGCCACCGCAGGCGCAAAAAAACAGGCCTGATCCGCGAGGATCAGGCCTGTTTCGTTTCATAGGTGCCAGCAAAGGGCTTGCTCAGGGCCCCCACAGCATGAGCTCCCTTGGGGATGGCCTCTTGGGGAGTAGGACCGGTTCGGGTACTGCGGCTGGCATCCTGAATTGTGTCCGGGTTCACAGAACATCGCTATCAGGAATTCCCTGACATGTGGCTGGAGTTTTCTCACAGCAGCTGTAGGGGTTCTCTTACCCCGGTGCTGACAATGGCCCTATACAGCCGTGATCGGTCACAATCCCCGGTCATGAGCAGCGTACATATCCTTGCAATCGCCGGCACCTTCATGGGTGGCGTGGCCGCCCTGGCGCGGGAACTGGGCCATACGGTCAGTGGCAGCGACCAGGCCATCTATCCGCCGATGTCGACCCAGCTCGAGCAGCTGGGCATCACTCTGGACCAGGGCTACCGCGCCGACAGCGTGCCGGAGGGCACCGGGCAGGTGGTGATCGGCAACGCGCTGTCGCGCGGCAATCCTGCCGTCGAAGCCGTCCTGGATGCCGGCCAGCGCTACATTTCCGGCGCCCAGTGGCTGTCCGAGCAGGTCCTGCCGGGCCGTGACACCCTGGCCGTGGCCGGTACCCATGGCAAGACCACCACCACCACCATCCTGACCTGGCTGCTGGAGAATGCTGGTCGCTCCCCCGGCTTCCTGATCGGCGGCGTCGCCGAGGACTTCGGCGTGTCCGCCCGCTTGGGCCAGGGCCGCGAGTTCGTTGTCGAAGCCGACGAGTACGACACCGCGTTCTTCGACAAGCGCAGCAAGTTCGTGCACTACCGGCCGCTGGTGGCGATCCTCAACAACCTTGAATACGACCACGCCGACATCTTCCCCGACGTGGCGGCGATCCAGCGCCAGTTCCACCACCTGGTGCGTACCGTGCCGGCGCGCGGCCGCCTGATCGTCAATGGCGAAGACGCGCACCTGGCCGAAGTGCTGGCGATGGGCTGCTGGACCCCGGTCGAACGCTTCGGCTTCGACCCCGCGCTGGAATGGCATGCCGAGCTGTTGGCCGCCGATGGCAGCGCGTTCCGCGTCCATCATCGCGGGCAGGCGCTGGGTGATGTGCACTGGTCGCTGCTGGGCCGGCACAATGTGCTCAATGGCCTGGCTGCACTGGCCGCTGCGCACGCAGTCGGTGTCGCGCCGGCCGAGGTGATCCCGGCGTTGGCGCGCTTCCGCAGCGTCAAGCGGCGCATGGAAGTGATCGGCAACCACGATGGCATCACCGTCTACGACGACTTCGCCCATCACCCGACCGCGATTGCGACCACGCTCGAAGGCCTGCGTGCCAGGGTCGGTGATGCCCGCATCGTGGTGGCGATGGAGCCGCGCAGCAATTCGATGCGGTTGGGCGCTCACGCACAAGCACTGGCACCGTCCTTGGCACTCGCCGATGAGGTGGTGTTCCTGCACCGCCCGGAGCTGGCCTGGGATGCGGCAGCGGTGATCGCGGCGGTGCGCGGACAGGCGCATGCCGTGGCCGACACCGATGCGCTGTTGGCGCAGCTGCAGGCCGACGTGCGCAGCGGCGACCATGTGGTGTTCATGTCCAACGGCGGCTTCGACGGCGCGCCGCGCCGCTTCCTTGCAGGGCTGCAGGCACGATGAGCAGTGAGGGTTCGCTGCCGCTGTTCCCGCTGCATACGACGCTGCTGCCGGGCGCGGCCATCGGCCTGCGGGTCTTCGAGCCACGCTACCTGGATCTGGTGCGCGAAACCGGCCGCAGCGGTGAAGGTTTCGGTGTCTGCCTGATCCTGGAAGGAAACGAAGTGGGAGCGCCGGCAACGCCGGCCGCCTTCGGCGTGCAGGTGAAGATCGAGGATTTCGATGTCGGCGCCGATGGCGTGCTGCAGCTGCGATTGCGCGGCACCCGTCGTTTCCACGTCGAGCGCACGCGCGTGCGCGACAACGGGCTGGTGGTTGCCGATGTGCGCTGGTGCGATGAGGATCCCGATGACGAACTGCGTCCGCAGCATGCGCTGCTGGCGACGGTACTGGACCACATCATCGAGCAGGCGGGCGTGGCGTTCGCACCGGCCTCGCCGGCCTTGATGGACCAGGCCAGCTGGGTCAGCTGGCGATTGGCCGAGCTGCTGCCGCTGAGCGAACAGCAGCGCCTGCAACTGCTGCAGCTGGACGACCCGCACCAGCGCCTGCAGCAACTGCTGGGCTGGATGCCGTAAGAGCCCGGCCGCGGTGCTCGCCGGGCATGGCCCGGCGTCGTCGGTAGATGCCAACCTTGGTTGGCAGCCTTTCCCGAAAGCGCCAACCAAGGTTGGCAACTACCAGAGCGGGACGGTAGCGCCGGGCCATGCCCGGCGGCTTCGTTACGGCGTGGCGGTCTTCAACCGCAGTACCGGCAGCCCGGTCTCCGGCTGCACATCCTCGCGCTGCGGCAACGACTGCACCGCTTCCTTGACCGCGTTCAACGCCGGGTCGATGCCCCGCACCGGGTGCCACATGCCGATCCACTGGAAGTGGCGCTCGTAGCGCAGGGTCTGTGCGCTGCCGAGCCACAACGGGGTGTCGCCCGGCTGCAGCTGCGCCGGCGCCTGCCACAAGCGCAGCACGTAACGCTCGTCGGCCTGCGCGCCCTGGCGCACCATCAGCAGCGCTTCAACGCGCGTATCCAGTGTCGCCGGCAGTACCGGCAGTTCATTGGCGCCGGTGTTCTTGTCCAGCATCAGCAGCGCTTCCTGCCAGCCGGCCTGGGCCTGCACCTGCCAGCCGCGCGCTTCCAGCTGCGCCTGCAGCGGCGCCAACGGACCGGCCACCTGCACGTCCAGTGGCCAGCGCTGGTCATCGTCGAATTCGTTGCGACGCGCCGGCAGCTTCGCCCAGTCGTGCTGCCACCAGGCCTGCGCGTCCATCGCCAGCGGCGCCGGCAGGGTCGGCTCGAAGCGTTCCAGCTTGATGGCGATGTTGCGCGGCGCGTACCACATCGCCGCCACCACGAAGACGCCGTAGAACAGCCATGCCACCGGCTTTACCCAGAACGAGCGGTTGAAGCGGCGGCGGTAGGCGATGCCCAGCACCAGCAGCCAGAACGTCCCGAACAGCATGCCGCCGATGACATCGCTCAGCCAGTGCGCGCCAAGGTACAGGCGCGCAAAGCCGATCAGGCTGACCACGATGCCCGACACCAGGTAGGGCCAGACGCGGGTGCGGCCGGGCATTTCGCGGGCGATCAGCACCGCGAAGAAGCCGAAGGTGATGGTGGCCATGGTCACCGACACCGACGGGAAGCCGAAGCCGCTGCTGGCATCGATCGGGCGCACCACATCGACGGTGGTACCGAGCAGTTTGGTCAGGGCCAGGCCGAAGGCCAATGCGGCCAGCCAATGGGCGGCCGCCATCCAGCGCCGGCGCCAGACCAGATAGCCCATCGCGGCAGCGGTTGCCGGCAGCAGCACCTGCCATGCGCCAAGCGAGGCCAATGCGGCCATCGGGTAGTCGGCCAGCGGATTGCGCAGGGCCAGCATCGCCTGGTGCACCAGCAGGTCCACCGCCAACGGCTCGCCATGGGCGACCACCACCGTCAGCAGCGCGAACCAGCCCCAGCCCAGCAACAGCAGCATCAGCGCCAGCATCGCCAGCGGCACCGATTCGCGGCGCTTCGGGTCGAGCACGCCCACCGTGTAGCGGCCCAGCGTCGGGTGCCGGTTGGACCAGTCGAGCAGCCGCGCCAGCCAGCTGTCCATGCGCGCGGCCGACCAGCGATAGCCGTACAGCACGATGGCCCAGACCAGGCTGAGGATCACCGCCAACAAGCCCACCACCACCACCAGTCGGCCGGCAACAGCAGCGACGGCATCATAGGCTTCGCCAAGAATCCAGCCCGGTGCCAGGAACAGCACGGCCCAGGAAATACTGGCGATGCCACTGGCCTGCACGTAACGGCTGGCGGGCATTTTCATCATGCCGGCAATGGCGGGCACGAACGGCCGGATGGCACCGACATAGCGGGCGATCAGGATGCTCTTGAACGCATTGCGGCGGAACAGGTTCTCGCCCCGGTCAAGCAGCTGCGGGTAGCGGCTGAACGGCCAGACGCCACGCAGGCGGTCGCCCCAGCGCCGGCCTATCCAGTAGCTGATGCCATCACCGGCGAACGCACCCAGCGCCGCGGCGGCAACCGCATACGGCCCGGAGATCTGGCCCAGGCCGATGAACACGCCAACGGCGAACAGCAACGGCAGCGCCGGCACGATGGCGCCAAGAATGATGACCGCATCGCAGAAGGCGATCAGAAAGATGACCGCACCCGCCAACACGGGATGAGCGGCAATCCACGCGAGGGTGGCGTCGATCCATGAAGAGTCCATTGCCCGATTATAGGGGCGTGAAGGTGACTGGTTCCCAGCCGCTTGGTGACCGTTTGCAACCGGCGGCATCGCCTAGAATGTCGCCATGCCTGTATCCAATGACGCGCCAACGCATGCACTGAAGGCCGACAGTTTCGGCCGGATCCTCCTCGTGCAGGGCCCTGAAGGCCCCTTCGTGCGCCGCGATCTGGGGGCCACGCCGCTGTGGCTGCGGTTGCCTGCGTGGTGGTTGGCGCGACGCGAAGCGCGCGCATTGCGCCATATCCACGGCATGGCCGATGTGCCGCAACTGCTGGACTGGGATGGCCGCCACCTCGACCGCAGCTTCATGGCCGGCGATGCGATGTACCGGCGCCCGCCGCGTGGTGAAGTTGCCTGGTTCCGCGCCGCACGCCGCCTGCTGCAGCAGCTGCATCGGCGCGGTGTGGCCCACAACGACCTGGCCAAGGAAGCCAACTGGCTGGTGACCGAGGACGGTCGACCGGCCCTGATCGACTTCCAGCTGGCAGTGATCGGCGACCCGCGCTCGCGCTGGATGCGCTTGTTGGCGCGCGAGGACCTGCGCCACCTGCTCAAGCACAAGCGCATGTACTGCCGGGAGTCGCTGACGCCGGTGGAGAAGCGCGTGCTCAAGCGCACGTCGTGGGTGCGCGATCTCTGGTTCGCCACCGGCAAGCCGGTCTACCGCTTCGTCACCCGCCGCATCCTGCATTGGGAAGACAACGAAGGGCAGGGCCCCAAGCCGTGAGCGCCCAGCTGAGCGAAGGCAGCGTGCTGCGTTCGCAACTGCCGGGTGCCGATTTCGTCCATGCCTGCCAAGAGGCGGCGCCGCGCAACGGCCGTTCGGCGCTGCAGGCCTACCGCGATATGGCCGCGACGGTGCCCGGCTGGTTCGATGGACTGATGGCGCTGCGCAACAGGGTCATGCGGCTGCTGGGCATGAAGGATCTGGGCTCGCTGCGCGGAGTGCAGCAGACCGCCGACCCGCAGCCCGGGCAACGCCTCGGGATCTTCACCCTGCAGGCGCTGGACGAGGATGCCATCGTGCTGGAAGACAACGACCGCCATCTGCGCGTGCAGCTGGCGCTGCAATGGCACGGCGATATGTTGGAAGTGGCGACGGTGGTGCACACCCACAACGCGTTCGGCCGCCTGTACATGCTGCCGGTGGCACCGGTGCATCGATGGATCGCGCCGCACCTGCTGAGCAAGCAGGTGCGCGGATATCAGTAGATCCGCGCCAGGCGTGGGTGCGCGTTGCCGCATGGCGCGGCAAACCCCTACGGCGTCACCGGCACCACCTGCTGGCCGATGAAGTTGCGCTTGCCATCGAAGTCATAGCCGATCTGCAGCTGGCCCACGTCCGGGCACGCATGGCAGTCGCGCAGCGGCGTGCGGTACAGCAGGCGGATGCCGCCCCCATCCAGCGCTGCGGTACCCGCGGCCTGCGCCGGCGCGAACGGCGTGGCCTGCGGATGCGCCTTGAGCGCCTCCTGCACGCCGGGATCGGCGCGCAGCGTGTCGTCCAGCTGCACCGCATCCACGTCGATACGCTTGCCTGCGGCATCGACCAGGCGCGTGCCTTCATTGGTATTGGCGCGGAAGGGATACTCGACGGTGGCCACGCCCAGGCCGTCGTGTTCATGCCAGGCGGTCACGTAGGCTAGTTCGCCACCGGTGGACAGCTGCTCGGCCGCAGTGACCGCATCGGCACTGGCCCCACCGGACCGCATCGCATCGCGCAGGCAATCGCGGGTGGCCGCGCTGTCGCCCTGGCGGCAGGCGTTGAGGTCACCATCCCAGACAACGGCCTCGCTCCAGCGCAGCTTGCCATCACCGGTGGCCTTGTCGACGCTGGCGGCGTCATCCTTGGCCGGCGCGCTGCCGGGTTCGGGCGAGCGGCCCTGGCAGGCGGTGAGCAGGGCTAGGCCCAGGGCAGGCAACAACAGGCGGGAACAGCGCATGGCATGGACCTCGTGCAGTGACCGGGGCGCCAGTATCGTCAACGTGCGGTGAACTCCGCGTCGGCGCGGCATACTAGCGGCTCATTGCATACGCTGGAGTGTGGAACGTGGGCAGTCTGCAGGGCAAAACCCTTTTCATCACCGGTGCCTCGCGTGGCATCGGCCTGGCGATCGCGCTGCGGGCCGCGCGTGACGGCGCCAACGTCGCCATTGCCGCCAAGTCGTCGGTGCCCAATCCGAAGCTGCCGGGCACCATCCACAGTGCTGCCGAGGCCGTCACTGCAGCCGGTGGCCAGGGCCTTGCGCTGAAGTGCGACATCCGCGAAGAAGACCAGGTGCAGGCGGCCGTTGCTGCCGCCGTGGACACGTTCGGTGGCATCGACATCCTGGTCAACAACGCCAGCGCCATCTGGTTGCGCGGCACCCTGGACACGCCGATGAAGCGCTTCGACCTGATGCAGCAGGTCAATTCGCGCGGCAGCTTCCTGTGCGCGCAGGCCTGCCTGCCGTACCTGCTGCAGGCGCCGAACCCGCATATCCTGACCCTCGCGCCGCCGCCGAGCCTCGAGCCCAAGTGGTGGGGCGCGCATACCGGCTACACGCTGGCGAAGATGGGCATGAGCTTTGTCACCCTCGGCCTGGCCGCCGAGTTCGGCCCGCAGGGCGTGGCGGTCAATGCGCTGTGGCCGCGCACGGTCATTGCGACCGATGCGATCAACATGATTCCCGGCGTGGACGTCAGCGGCTGCCGCACGCCGCAGATCATGGCCGACGCTGCACACGCGGTGCTGGTGCGCGAGGCGGCAGGTTTCCACGGCCGTTTCCTGATCGATGACGAGGTGCTGGCCGAAGCTGGCGTGACCGATCTTTCCGGGTATGCGGTGGATGCGTCGCGTCCGTTGCTGCCGGATCTGTTCCTGGATTGAGCCTGCCGGTAGGGAAAGGCCGATGGCTGCCGCCTTCGGCCCGCTGCGCTAGAATGCGCGGCTGTAATCGTTTTCAACAGGGATGTGAGCCCATGTCACGTACTCTTTCCATCGCGGCGCTCGCCGCTTCGCTGTCGCTTCTTCTGGCTGCCTGTGGTGGCAAGGCGCCCGCAACCGACGGCGACGCGGGTTCCGCCGGCAAGCCGGAGGCCAGCACGGCGCCGGCTGACGCCCAACAGCAGTTGACCGCAAAGCTCAACGCCTACATCGGCTGCTTCAACGCGCTTGATTCGAAGACGCACGGCAGCATCCAGACCTACACGCGCTGGATCAAGGACGTGGACGCCGGCCCGAGCGGGCGCGAGACGAACGTGTACGGACCGTTCGAGATCGGCGATTACGACATGAAGCAATGCGACGCCCCCGTGACCGAGGCGATGGCTGCCAAGCCGGCGCTTGCCGATCTCGATGCCGCTGCGGGTCGCTATCAGCAGGCGCTGAAGGCCCTGGTGCCGATCAGCAAGGACGCGCACGACTACTACGATCGCCAGGACTACGAAGACGACGGGTTTGCCAAGGGCAAGCAGCTGCACGCGCCATTGATGGCCGCCTTCAAGGATTTCGTCGTTGCCAGTGAAACGTTCAACGCCGAACTGGAGCGCCAGAACGACGCTGCCCAGCGCGAACAGCTCAAGGCGCTGGAGCAGGCCGAAGGGCGCACCCGCGAGTACTACCGACTGGCGATGATGCTGGAAGCGAAAGCGATCATGGAGATGATGGGCGAGGACGACTTCGACGTGGCCCGGGCACGGGAGCGACTGGACGCCTTCAACCGCATTTCCGACGAAGCGCATGCCAAGGTGGCCGATCAGGAGCCGGGCAAGCTGGACTGGAACAGCTTCGAACGCGAGGCCGAGAACTTCCGCCGCGAAGGCAAGGAGCGGCTGCAGCGGGTCAGCGACAAGGTTCCGTACACCGATTTCGAGCAGAGGATGCTGGCGTCGCCGTCGATGGCGCCGAGCGGCTCGACCGGGCGACTGCTGCACATCTACAACGCACTGGTGTTCCAGAGCAATCGCCAGTAATCCGGCGCACTGCCCCCACTTTTGTCGCATTCGACCTGGCTGATTGCGACGTGAAGGATGGGGTGTCCCGTCGTCTCAATGGCATCGGCGTCCGCGTATGCGGGCTGTTCCACCGCGCGCGAGAATGTGCGCCGTCTCTTATCTGCAAGGAACCGGTTTGAATTCTTCCGCGCGTGTACTTTCTCTGCTTATGCTCGGCGCTGCCGCCGCCCTCTCTGGTTGCAACGGATCGACAGGACTGGCGGTGGCCGATCCGGGCCTGCAGAAGATCAACGCCTACATCGAGTGCTACAACGGCGTCGAACAGCCCATCCACGAGGGCTTCCAGACCTATACCGGCTGGATCAAGGATCCCGAAGCCGGGCCGACGGGCAAGGAAGCGCAGCCGCGCTCGCCGGGCAAGGTGCTGTCGCATCGTGTCGAGTACTGTGGCCAACCGCTGACCGATGCATTGGCCCGGACGCCGGCCACGCCGCTGGATGAGCCGGTGCGGCAGTACCAGACGGCCTTCCAGTCGTTGAATGCGCTGATCGAACGCGCTGATGGCTACTTCACCCGTGAGGACTATCGGCGCGACAACGGCGAAGGCATGCGCGCGCAGCATGCGCCGCTGATGCAGGCCTACGCTGACTTCTTCAAGGCCAGCGAGGCCCTGGATGCGGCGCTGGAGAAGAACGAGGAGGAACGCCGTGCCGCGCAGCTCAAGCAGATCGAAGCGGACGAAGGTCGTTCACTGGCGTACTACCACCTGCGCATGATCGGTGACGGCAAGCAGCTGGTGATGGTCCTGCAGGGCGACGAGCCGGAGCTGACCGAGGCCCGTCGGCAGTTGGCCGCCTACCAGGCGATGCTGGCCGAAATGCAGAGCGCCGGCGTAGGCAAGGACAACCCGATGTGGGCGCATGTGCAGCGCTCGGCCGATGTGCTGGTGCGCGATGCCGGACGCCGTATCGACCGGTTGGCATCGGGCAAGCCGTTCACCGCGCGTGAGCTGCAGGAAGATCTCGAGGCGAAGGGCAGCATGCTGACTGCACCGGACGGGGCGCAGTCGAAAGTGGTCGCCGCCTACAACGATCTGGTGACCACCAGCAATCGCATGAATTGAGCCAGTGGGTCGACTTCGATGGATGGATGCGGGACGCCGTATCCATCCATCGCGCGGATCTGATGTGTGCCTTTGGTGGGTGCGGACCTTGGTTCGCACCGCGATGGCTCCGGTGGGGCTTCATCCACGCATGGCGTGGATCTACTGTGCTGGCTATGGTGGGGCCGGCCGTCGGCCGCGCTCATCGTCAGTGGCTGAACGTATCCGGCAACGGTCCGCCACACTTGCGGCAGTGCCGCGCATCCGGCTCGTGGCCCTCCAGCCCGCAATGCGGGCAGCCACGTGCATCGCGGCGCGCGGCCAGCTCGGCATCGCGCATGGTGCTGGCCAGTTCGGCGGTGTAGATGCCGGTGGGCACGGCGATGATGCTGTAACCGATCAGGATCAGCACCGAGGTGACGAAGCGGCCGAGCACGGTCTGCGGCACGATGTCGCCGAAGCCGACCGTGGCCATCGTCACCACCGCCCAGTACATGCTGCTGGGAATGCTGGTGAAGCCATGGTTCGGTCCCTCGATCACGTACATCAGCGTGCCGGCGATGATGGTGATGGTGACCACCGTGAACAGGAACAGCAGGATCTTGCGCCGGCTGCGCCACAGCGACTGCATCAGCACGCCGCTTTCTTCGATGTAGCGGGTCAGCTTGAGGATGCGGAACACGCGCAGGATGCGCAGTGCGCGCACCACCAGCAGGCTCTGCGCACCGGGAATGAACAGCGACAGGTAGGTCGGCAGGATCGAGGCCAGGTCGATGATGCCCCAGATGCTCACCGCGTAGCGCAGCGGGCGCTTGACCACCACCAGCCGCAGCACGTATTCGGCGGTGAACAGGATGGTGAAGCCCCATTCCAGCACGTAAAGCCAGTCGGCATGGGCGATGTGGAAGCGTTGCACGCTGTCGAACATCACCACCAGCACGCTGGCGATGATCGCGTAGACCAGCAGCAGGTCGAAATTGCGCGAGGGCCGGCTGTCGTGGCGGTAGATGATGTCGAACCACCGGCGGCGCCAGCCGGTCTCGGTGGCGGGGTTCAGCTGGGGGGCGGAAAACGGTCGCATGCGTGCATTGTGCCGCACGGGTTCCAGCGCGAGAATGGGCATTCCTGAACCCTGCTGACCGCCATGACCGCCGCTACCGATCCGCTGATCTCCCTGTCGCACTACTACCTGCCGGTGTACAAGCCCCGCCAGGTGGTGCTGGAGCGAGGCCAGGGCGCCCGCGTGTGGGACAGCCAGGGCCGTGAGTTCATCGATCTGGCCGCGGGCATCGCCGTGTGCGGCCTGGGCCACAACGACCCGGACCTGGTCGCCGCGCTGGTCGAACAGGCCGGCAAGCTGTGGCACACCAGCAACGTGTTCTACAGCGCGCCGCCGCTGCACCTGGCCGAGGAACTGGTGAAGGCCAGCCGCTTCGCCGAGCGCGTGTTCCTGTGCAACTCCGGCGCCGAAGCCAACGAAGTGGCGATCAAGATGGTCCGCAAGTGGGCCTCCAGCCAGGGCCGCCCGGCCGACAAGCGCGTGATCATCACCTTCCGCGGCAGCTTCCACGGCCGCACCATGGGCGCGGTGACCGCCACCGCGCAGCCGAAGTACCAGGAAGGCTACGAGCCGCTGCCGGGGGGCTTCCGCTACATCGACTTCAACGATGAAGTTCAGCTGGAAACGGCGATGGCCGCTGGCGACGTGGCGGCGGTGATGCTGGAGCCGATCCAAGGCGAGGGCGGGGTGATGCCGGCCAAGTCCGGGTTCCTCAAGCGCGTGCGCGAACTGTGCGACCAGCACAACGCACTGCTGGTGCTGGACGAGATCCAGGCCGGCATGGGCCGTACCGGTACCTTGTTCGCGCATTGGCAGGATGACGTGGTGCCGGACATGGTGACCCTGGCCAAGGCGCTGGGTGGTGGTTTCCCGATCGGCGCGATGCTGGCCGGCCCGAAGGTGGCCGAGACCATGCAGTTCGGTGCCCACGGCACCACCTTCGGCGGCAATCCGCTGGCCGCGGCCGTCGCCCGCGTGGCGCTGCGCAAGCTGGCCTCGGCCGAGATCGCAGCCAATGTCAGCCGCCAGTCGAAGGCGCTGCGCGATGGGTTCGCCCGCATCAACGATGAGTTCAAGGTGTTCAGCGAGGTGCGCGGTCGCGGCCTGATGCTGGGTGCGGTGCTGAGCAAGGAGTTCGCTGGCCAGGCCGGTGCCATCCTCGACCACGCTGCGGAGCAGGGCCTGTTGACCCTGCAGGCTGGCCCGGACGTGCTGCGCTTCGTGCCGTCGTTGAACATCACTGACGAAGAAGTGGCGGAAGGCCTGAAGCGCCTGCGCGCGGCGATTGCCGCGTTCGTCGCCGCGCGCTGATCATTGACCAAGGTAGCGCCGGGCCATGCCCGGCGTTGCTTTTCCGCTGCGCTCGTCGCGCATGGCCCGGCGCTACCGCACCCCGTAGCGCTTCAGCACCTTCCCCAGTCCGCGTCCGTCCTGCACGGTTTCCGCGTGCAGGCCCGCTGCGCGTGCACCGCGCACGTTGACGAACAGGTCATCGACGAACAGCGTGTGCGCCGGTGCCACCTCGAGGGCTGCGAGCGTGCGCAGGAACACCTCCGGCGCAGGCTTGCGCAGGCCGAAGTCCGCGCTGCAGAACACCCGGCCGTGCAGCATGGGAAACAGCTCCGGCAGCAGCGTCGGCAGCGCCTGCGTCATCAAGGCACCATTGTTGGTCAGCACCGCCATCGGCACCTGCAGGGCATGCAGCCGTTGCAGCACGGCGTGCTGCGGGTGGCTGGCCGCGTGCCGGGCGGCGATCCAGGTGTGCAGCGTTACCGTTGTGCCGAGCCGTTCGCCCAGCTGGGCCAGATAGCGCGCGCCATCCAGCGTACCGCTGTCGTGTGCGGCTTCGAGCCCGCTGTCGTACAGCGCGGCCTGCACGTGCGCGGTCGGCACGCCCAGCGTCTGCGCCAGATGCAGCACGCGCTGTGCACGCTGGTAGTGCAGCAGCACGCCATCAACATCGAGCAGGAGAAGATCGATCCGCATCGGTCGAGCATGCCATTGCCGTATCCGCACGCAAACCCTGGACCACCACTGCGACACACGGTCGCAGCCGGGTGGCCAGGTGTCTGCCTAGAATGACCACCGAACCTGCAGGAGACGCGACGATGAAAGCTTGGATGGTAGCGGTGGGGCTGGGTGCGCTGATGCTGGCGCCATCGGCGATGGCGCGCGTATGTGCGGTGAGCATCGACAGCACCGACCAGATGAGCTTCAGCAGCCGGGAGATCAAGGTGGCTGCCGATTGCAGCGAAATCGACCTGACCCTGCGCCACACCGGCAGGCTGGCCGCCACCGCGATGGGCCACAACTGGGTGCTGACCCGCACCGCCGACTACCAGCCGGTGGCGATGGCGGGCATGCGCATGACCCTGGCCGACAGCTACCTGCCGAAGGCCGACAAGCGCGTGCTGGCCCACACCAAGGTGATCGGTGGTGGCGAGACCGCCCGCGTGCGTTTTTCCACGAAGGGCATGCAGAAGGGCGGCGATTACACCTTCTTCTGCTCGTTCCCCGGCCACTTCGCGATGATGAAGGGCAAGTTCGTCTTCGGTTGAGTGCGCAGCAGCCACGCATGGCGTGGCTCTACTCCAGAGACGCAGCTCAGTAGATCCACGCCATGCGTGGATGAAGCACATCGATCCAGTAGATCCACGCCATGCGTGGATGAAGCACATCGATCCAGTAGATCCACGCCATGCGTGGATGAAGCACGTCGATCCAGTAGATCCACGCCATGCGTGGATGAGGGCAGGCAGTGCCGACCACGGTCGGCACCTACCAGGCCGGGGTTCAGCCCTTGGCCGCCTTGAACGCCACGCGTGCCGCTGCCAGCGTGGCCTCGATCACGTCATCGTCGTGTGCGCTGGACAGGAAGCCGGCCTCGTACGCCGACGGTGCCAGGAACACACCCTGGTCCAGCATCGCGTGGAAGAAGCGGTTGAACGCCGGGATGTCGCAGGCCGTGGCCTGGGCGTAGGTCTCCACCTTCTCAGCGGTGAAGAACAGCCCGAACATCGCGCCCACCTGGGTGGTGGTCACCGCTACGCCTGCATCGGCGGCGGCAGCTTCCAGCCCCGCGCACAGGCGTGCGGCGCGCGCGCTCAGATCGTCGTGGAAACCCGGCTGCTGGATCAGCTCCAGCATGGCCAGGCCGGCGGCCATCGCCACCGGGTTGCCGCTGAGCGTGCCGGCCTGGTAGATCGGGCCAGCGGGCGCGATCTGCTGCATCAGCTCGCGGCGGCCGCCGTAGGCGCCCACCGGCATGCCGCCGCCGATGATCTTGCCGAAGGTGGTCAGGTCCGGGCTGATACCGTAGTGCGCCTGCGCACCGCCAAGGGCAACGCGGAAACCGGTCATCACTTCGTCGAAGATCAGCAGCGCGCCATGCTGCGTGCACAGCGCGCGCAGGTGCTGCAGGTAGCCTTCGCGGGGCGGAATGCAGTTGGCGTTGCCGACCACCGGCTCGATGATCAGGCCGGCGATCTCGCTGCCGCGTGCGTCGAACAGGGCGGTGGCCGCCTCGAAGTCGTTGTAGGGCAGGGTCAGGGTCAGTTCGCTCAGGCCGGCCGGCACGCCGGGCGAGGTCGGCACGCCCAGGGTCAGCATGCCGCTGCCGGCCTTGACCAGGAACGAGTCGCCGTGGCCGTGGTAGCAGCCTTCGAACTTGACGATGCAGCTGCGGCCGGTGGCACCGCGCGCCAGGCGGATCGCCGACAGGGTGGCTTCGGTACCGGAGTTGACCATGCGCACCATCTCGCACGACGGCACCAGCCGGGTGATGGTCTCGGCCATGGTCACTTCCGCTGCGCACGGCGCACCGAAGGACAGGCCGTTGTCGATCGCCTTCTTCACCGCCTGGCGTACGGCGGTGTGGTTGTGGCCGACGATCATCGGGCCCCACGATCCCACGTAGTCGATGTAGCGGTTGCCGTCGACGTCGTACAGGTAGGCGCCGTCAGCGCGCTCGACGAAGAAGGGTTCGCCGCCGACCGACTTGAACGCGCGCACCGGTGAGTTGACGCCGCCAGGCAGCAATTCCTGGGCGCGGGAGAACAGGGCGTGGGACTGGTCGTGGTTCATGGGGTTTCCTGGGGGTTACTGCTGCGTATCGAATCGGGCGAGGTAGGCGCGCTGGGTCGCGACCGGGTCCTGCGCGGCGTAGATGCCGCTGACCACGGCCAGCAGGTCGGCGCCGGCATCGATGATGGGACCGACATTGTCCGGGCTCAGGCCACCAATCGCCACCCGCGGCACGCCCAGTGCGGCGCTTTGCCGCAGCAGGTCGGGGTGGGCGCGGCTGCTGGTGACCTTGGTGGTGGTGGGGAAGAACGCGCCGAAGGCCACGTAGCTGGCGCCGGCCGCCACGGCACGCTCGGCGTTGGCCAGCTGGTCGTAGCAGGAGGCGCCGATGATGGCGTCCGGGCCGAGCAGGCTGCGTGCGGCGCCGATGTCACCGTCAGTGCCGCCCAGGTGCACGCCCGCCGCGCCGATGGCCTGGGCAAGCTCGGGGTCGTCGTTGACGATCAGCGGCACGCCGTGGGCGGCGCACAAGGCCTGCAGCGCCGTGGCCTGTTCCCGTCGCAGGGCATCGCTGGCGCTCTTGTTGCGGTACTGCAGCCAGGTGGCGCCGGCGGCGAGCAGCGGCGCGGTGCGCGCCAGCAGGCGGGCGGTATCGGGTTCATCCGGGGTGATCAGGTAGACGCCGCGGGGCGCCGGGGAAGCAGAAGTCATCGATGGCTACCGGTGAGTGGACCGCGATGGGACAATGGCGGCCCGTGAATCCAGCCCTGATTATCCGATGAGCGAAGCCACCCCCACCACCCTGCGTACCTGGATGTGCGTGGTCTGCGGATTCCTGTACCGCGAAGCGGATGGGCTGCCGGAAGAGGGCATCGCCCCGGGAACGCGCTGGGAAGACATTCCCGAGACCTGGACCTGCCCGGATTGCGGCGTGACCAAGGACGATTTCGAGATGGTCGAGATCGATTGATCGGACCTATCTGTGGGTGCGGACCGTTGGTCCGCACACCGGACAACCTCAATGCAGCCGCGGTACCGGGCCGCCCAGGTCGATCAGCTTCTCGCGCAGCCATTGCGCGTCGCTGGCCTCGGGGTTGCGCTTGAGGTACAGGCCCAGGTCGTTGCGCGCGCCGGCCAGGTAGTCCAGCTGCAGGTAGGCCAGGCCGCGATCGCGCAGGGCATCGTCCTGTTCGGGGGCAAGCTTGAGCAGGCGGTCGGCACTGCGCGCGGCACGATCCCACTCGCTGGCCTCGGCATAGACCCCATGCAGGTTGCGCAGCATGCGGATCAGGATCGCGCGGCTCGGTGCAGGATCGAGGATCTGCGCCAGCACCTGGTCGTCGGGCATCTGCCCGCCCAGGTGTGATTTGGCGCGTTCGCGCAGTTCGTCCACGTCCAGCGGCCGGCCCCCATTGAACGGGTCCATCACCAGCACGCCATCGTCAACCGGCAGGCGCACCAGGAAATGACCGGGGAATGACACGCCGTCCAACGGAATGCCCAGCCGTCGCGCCACCTCCATCTGCACCAGTGCCAGCGAGATCGGATTGCCCAGACGGCGCTCTAAGACCTGGTTGAGGTAGCTGTTGCGCGGGTCGTAGTACTCCTGGTGGTCGCCGCTGTAGCCCAGCTCATCGAACAGATGCCGGTTGATGGCCGCCATCTTCAGCGGGCTGTGCTCGATGCTGTCCACCTCGGCGCGCAGGTGCTCGACGTGGCTCTGCACCAGCGCATCGTAGGTCGACGGCTGCAGATCGGGATATTCATCGCGCGCGATCAGCAGCGCGGTCGGCAGCAGTGGCAGCGCCTCGTCGTCGAAGTCGGCCAGTGCATCCCAGTCGGGGAGTGTGATCCGGTCCTGCATGTCCACAGACTGGCGGCAATCGCAGGCGGTTTCAAGCAGCGTGGCGTGAATTCATCATCCCCCACGTGTCCCCATCCACGCATGGCGTGGATCTACCGTGTCGACCAAGGTCGACACCCACCAACAGCGGCAGGAAGCTGTCAGAGGTGGGGTGGTGTGGGCTTGCAGGCCCGCAGGCGCCATGGATGGCGCCTACGAGCCCCCAGGGATGGGTTTACGGCGTGTCCTGCAAGCCCACACCGCCCCACCATGCCTCGATAACCCAGCTCTTGCTTTTGATGTCGATTCGGCGGGTGCCGGGCGCAGCCCGGCCGCCCCTACTTCTCGATGCCCGGGCCGAAGATCAGCTCGGTGCCATCCTTCAGCTTGAGCTTCTCCGCCTGGCCGGCATTGAGTTCCAGCACGAAGCGTGCCGGGCCACCGCTGGGGTAGGGCGGGCACATGTCACCGGCCGAGCACGGCGGCACGTCGCGCTGCTGGCTCACCAGCCGCCGCTCGCTGTCGAAGTACAGGATGTCCAGCGCGATCTTGGTGTTCTTCATCCAGTACGCCTGCATTTCCTCGCGGTCATGCACGAACAGCATGCCGTGGTCCTCGGCCATCTGGTCGCGGAACATCAACCCGCGCGCACGGGTTTCATCGTTGGTGGCCAGTTCAACGTCATAGCGCGCACCGTCAAGTTCCACCCAGTGGCGGGCAGCATCGGTGGCGCAGCCGGTCAGGGCCAGCAGCGGGAGCATCAGCAGTGAGCGCAGCAACGACATCGTCAGGGTCCTTCGAAAGGGTCAGAGCACGATCGGCGGCTCGCCGCCGACGATCACCACATCGGCACGGCGCCGTGCGAACAGGCCGACGCAGACCACGCCCGGCAGCTGGTTGAGCTCACGCTCCAGTTTTTCCGGATCGGTGATCTGCAGGTTGTGGATGTCCAGGATCTGGTTGCCGTTGTCGGTCACCACGCCCTCGCGCCAGGTCGGCTGGCCGCCGGTCATGTCGCGGATCTGGCGGGCAACCAGGCTGCGGGCCATCGGGATCACTTCCACCGGCAGCGGGAACCTGCCCAGCACCGGTACCTGCTTGCTCGGGTCGACGATGCAGACGAAGCGCTCGCTGGCCTCGGCGATGATCTTCTCGCGGGTCAGCGCAGCGCCGCCGCCCTTGATCAGGCACTTGCCGGGATCGCACTCGTCGGCGCCATCCACGTACAGCGACAGGGTGCCGGTGTGGTTCAGCTCGATCACCTCGATGCCATGCTGCTTCAGGCGCGCGGTGCTCTGTTCGGAACTGGACACCGCACCCTTGATGCGATACTGGATGCGGGCCAGCGCATCGATGAAATAGGCGACGGTGGAACCGGTGCCGACACCGACGATCATGCCGTCTTCGACGTACTCGATGGCCTTCTCGGCGGCCAGGCGCTTGGCTTCAGACATTGCGGAGAACTCTCAGGCAGGGAATCAGGATTTCTTTTCCAGCGACAGCAGCAGCTTCCACTGCGCAGCGGTCACCGGGAACACCGACAGGCGGTTGCCCTTGGCAACCAGCGGGAAGCCTTCGCCGAGTTCCTCGGCATGCAGCTTGATCTCATCCAGCGCGATCACCTGCTTCAGCTTGCGGTCGAAGGCCACGTCCACCAGCATCCAGCGCGGGTTCTCGCGCGTGCTCTTGGGATCGTGGTAGTCGGATTTCGGGTCGAACTGGGTGTCGTCCGGGTATGCCGCGCTGGCCACCGTGGCCAGGCCGACGATGCCGGGCACCTTGGTATTGGAGTGGTAGAACAGGATGCCGTCACCGACCTGCATGCCATCGCGCATGAAATTGCGCGCCTGGTAGTTGCGCACGCCGTTCCAGGGTTCAACCTTGACCTTGGCCAGGTCGTCGATGGAAAAGGCGTCCGGTTCGGACTTCATCAGCCAGTAGCGCTTGCGGGCGGTCATGCGTTCACGGGGGCAGCGGAAGGGAGCAGGGTGCCGGCTTCAGTGCAGATCGCATCCACCGGCACGTCCCAGGACGCCACCGGCAAGGACTCGACCTGCTGCACCGAGAATGCCGCGCCGACCAGCCAGGGTGGCGCCGGCCGATCATGGCGGAAGGCGAAGCTGCGATCATACCAGCCACCTCCCATGCCCAGCCGCCGGCACCGTGCGTCGAAGCCCACCAGCGGCGTCACCACCAGGGCCATCTGCGCCGGTTCCAGCGTGTCTTCGATGGCGATGTCCGGTTCGGGAATGCCGTAGCGGTTGCTGGTCAACGGTTGGCCGGGGCGCCAGGGCGCGAAGCGCAGCACGTCGCCGTGCAGCACCGGCAGGCAGTAGGTCAAGCGATCGGGCAGCTGCAGTTGCCAGCGGTGCAGGGCGATTTCGCCATCCAGCGCCCAGTAGCCGGCCACGGCGCCTTCGCGCGGGGCGAACGGCAGCGCCAGCAGCGCATCGGCCAGCGATTCGGCAGCGGCGATACGGGCGGGGGCGGAAAGGTCGCGGCGGCGTTGCCGCAGCTCGTGGCGCAGGGCCTGTCGCGGGTCGGTCATGGCAGCGTGCGGCAAGGATCAGCCGTCATTGTGCCGGAAAGAACAAGGGCGACGCCCGAAGACGCCGCCCTTGCTGGAATATTGCATTCTCCGCAATGTCGATGCATGCGAAACGACCTTGAACCCGGGGGCTCAAGTGGGAACGCTGGAGAACCATCGGGCTTCCCGCTGCAAGGCGGACCTGCACTCCCGGCGCTGTCGCGCTCCCGGTGTCGTTCTTAAGGGACAAGGCGAATGTTTGCACATGCCGTCGAGTACCGCAGAGAACGCGTGGCCATTATAGCTACCGCGCGTGATCTGGATAGGCCGTTCGTCGGCAACAGTGCGTGCCAATTCAGAAAAGAGAAGGCGCATTCCGCGCCTATCTCAGGTGCTGCTGTCGATCGCCCGGTCCAGGCGCCGGTTCAGGTCGGCCAGGGTCTGTTGCAGGGCGACCGCCTGGCGGGCGTTCTCATCGCGCAGCAGCTGCAGTTCGTGTGCCAGGTTGAGTGCCGCCAGCACCGCGATGCGGTCCACCGCGGCCATCCGGTTGCTGCCGCGGATCTCGCGCATGCGCGCATCCAGCAGGCGGGCGGCCGCCATCAGGCTGTCGCGTTCATCGCCACCAACGCCGACCGTGTATTCGCGGTCTAGGATTCGGACGCTGACCGGTTCGGCACTCATGTGTGCTGCTCCAGGGATTTGAGCCGGGTGATCATCGCTTCGACCCGGGAACGCGCCTGCTCGTTCTTGGCCAGCAGCGTCGAGCGCTCGGCCACCAGCTGTTCCTGCTGGTGGCGCAGGCTGCGGTTCTCCTCGGCCAGCCGCTGGTTGCGGTCGAGCAACGCCTCCACACGGGCGGCGAAGGCCTGCAGCTGGGCAAGGGGATCGGCGGGTTCCATGCCCGCACGATAGGCAAGCCGGGTCAGGGCGGTCAAGCACTGTCGCAGCAGGGCCCGGCGGCTACGGAGAGCAGGCGGACACATTGCTACACTACCGGGCTCACGGGCGCGCGCGTGCGCGCTCCGCAGTTTCCCTTCCGAACGAGCCGCACGATGACCGAACTTCCCTCCGTCGACGACGTTACCCGCGCCAGCCAGGAACTGGGCCTGGGCGCCACTGCTGCCGAGCTGCATGGCGGGCTGTGCGGCTGGCTGGCCGCTGGTGGTGCTCCCGGCAACGATTGGCCGGCGCGCGTGCTGGCCGACGACAATCTGCCGCAGGCAGCTGCCGACAGTGCGCTGGCGCAGTTGCTGGAGGCCACCATCAAGCAGCTGGAAGACCGGGACTTCGCCTTCGAGCTGCTGTTGACCGACAGCAGCGACGTGGCCGCGCAGGCGGACGCCATGTTCAGCTGGACCCGTTCCTTCCTGGGCGGCTTCGGCCTGGGCAGTGGCGGCCACCGGCCGGCCCTGTCCGAAGAAGGCGAGGAGGCGCTGAACGACCTGGCCAGCCTGGCCCGTGCCTCGAGCGAGGATTTTGAAGCGGGCGGTGATGATGACGACGAAGCCCTGTCGGAGATCGAGGAGTTCATCCGCGTGGCGGTGCTGCTGCTGCACGGTGACGTGGTGCTGGCCGCGCGCCATCGGCAGCGCCTGAACTGATGGATATCAAGCAGCGCACCGGCATCGCTGCCGGCGAGTACAAGCGTCGTCGCCGGCAGTTGATGGACATGGCGGGCGAAGACGCGATCCTGGTGCTGCCGGCGGCATCTGAGAAGGTGCGCAGCCTTGATACCCATTATCCGTACCGGCAGGATTCGGATTTCCAGTACCTGAGCGGCTTCCCGGAGCCGGAAGCGGTACTGGTGCTGATTCCCGGCCGGCGCCACGGCGAAGCGATCCTGTTCTGCCGCGAGCGCGATCCCGAGCGCGAAGCCTGGGATGGCGGTCGCGCCGGCCAGGAAGGCGCCGTGGCGCAGTTCGCGATGGACGATGCCTACCCGATCACCGACCTGGACGACATCCTGCCGGGCCTGCTGGAAGGGCGTTCGCGGGTGTACTACCACTTCGGCCGCGATGCGGATTTCGACCTGAAGCTGATCGGCTGGGTGAACCGCGTACGTTCGCAGGTGCGTCATGGTGCGCAGCCGCCGCATGAGTTCCTGGAACTGGGCCATCTGCTGCACGAGCAGCGGTTGTTCAAGTCCGGTGCCGAGGTGGCGTTGATGCAGCGCGCGGCCGACATCAGTGTGCTGGCGCATCGCGCGGCCATGCAGCGTGCGAAGGCGGGCATCCACGAGTACGAACTGCAGGCCGAACTGGAGCGGGTGTTCCGTGCCAACGACGCGGTGCCTGCGTACTGCAGCATCGTCGGTGCCGGCCGCAACGCCTGCATCCTGCATTACCGCGACAACAACGCACGCTCGCGCGACGGTGAACTGGTGTTGATCGATGCCGGCGCCGAGTACCGCGGCTACGCCAGTGACATCACCCGTACGTTCCCGGTCAATGGTCGTTTCAGCGCCGAGCAGCGCGCGCTGCATGATCTGGTGGGTGCCGCGCAGGCGGCGGCGCTTGCCCAGGCCAAACCGGGCGTGGCGTACGAAATGGGCCATCTGGCGGCGGTGCAGACCCTTACCGAGGGGTTGCTGCAGCTGGGCCTGTTGAAGGGCACGCTGGAAAAGAATCTCACCGAAGGCTTGTACCAGCGCTTCTACCGGCACAAGACCGGGCACTGGATCGGGCTGGATGTGCACGACGTAGGCGACTACCGCCTGGCCGGCGATTCACGCCTGCTGGAGCCGGGCATGGCGTTCACCATCGAGCCGGGGCTGTATATCGGCGTGGACGACACAACGGTGGAACCGCGCTGGCGCGGCATCGGCATCCGTACGGAAGATGACGTGCTGATCACCGACGACGGGCATCGGGTGTTGACCGAAGGGCTGGAACGCAGCGCCGACGAGATCGAAGCGTTGATGGCGGGGTAAGGGTGTTTTTGCAGGGCTTGCAGCCCTGCATCCGCTACAAGCCAGAGCAACAGCAACAGCAACAGCGGCATTCGATGGGATGGCGGGGTACTGTGGGTTTGCGGGGCCGCCGCAAGTACGTCCTTGTAGGCTTGGTCGCGGCATCCATGCCGCTCACACCCCGCAAACCCACAGTACCCCGCCTTCGACAGTTTCCCGCGGCTGTTGGTAACGGCGGTTGTCGGCACGCGGGACTATTGGTAGGTGTCGACCTTGGTCGACACGGAGCGAGCGCAGCAAGCGACCCGCTCCTGCTTTTCTTTTTTCTTTTCCGTGGTTGGACGCGCGCAAGGAACTGTCAAAGGTGGGGCGGGTGGGCCATGCAGGGGCGTTGGCGCCATGGATGGCGCCATCGAGCTTACAGGGACGTACTTGCAGCGTCCCCTGCATGGCCCACCCGCCCCGCCAACCGCGGCTTTTGATTTCAGCATCCAACCACGAGGGGCTCAGCCGTTCGCCGCCGCAAACACCGGGCGCGTCAGGTTGTCCGCCTCGCCATCAGAGCACAGCACTTCGTCTTCAATGCGGATGCCGCCGTACGGACGGAAGAAGTCCACACGCTCCCAGTTGATCGCATCGCCATGACCGGCGGCCTTCACTTCGTTCAACAGCATGTCGATGAAGTACAGGCCCGGCTCGATCGTCACCACCATGCCCGGCTCCAGCACGCGGGTCAGGCGCAGGTACGGATGGCCGGCAGGACGCTCGATGCGGCCGCCTTCATCGCTGGCCGCGAAACCGGCCACGTCATGCACCTGCAGGCCGATCAGGTGGCCGATGCCATGCGGGAAGAACGCGGCGCTGACGCCGGTTTCCAGCGCAGTCTGCGGCGATACCTTGATCACGCCGAAGTCCTTCAGCACGCCCATCAGCGACAGGTGCGCATCCACGTGCAGCTGCTTGTAGTCGAAGCCCGGGCGCACGGCCGCGCACATCGTCTGCTGCGCGGCATCGACCGCTTCGATCATCGCCGCGAACTCGTCATGGCCGGCGGCGGCGTAGGTGCGGGTGATGTCGCTGGCATAGCCGTGCGCGCTGGCGCCGGCATCGATCAGGAAGCTGCGCAGCGGCTGCGGTGCCTTGCGGCCCAGTTCGGTGTAATGCAGCACCGCCGCATGCTCGTTCAAGGCCACGATGTTGCCGTACGGCAGCTCGGTGGCGTCCTGGCCCACGGCCTGGCAGTACGCCATGTGGATGCTGAACTCGTCGGCGCCGTTGCGGAACGCCGCTTCGGCCGCGCGATGGCCGCGCACGCCGAGCACCTGCGCCTGGCGCATCAGGGCGATTTCGTACGGCGTCTTGCTGCCGCGGTGCCATTCCAGGTAGTTCACCACCGGCGCCGGATTGTTGGGCACATACGCGCCCAGCGCGCTCTGCGGCTCACCCAGGATCGCGCAGCGCGCCGGGTCGGGCGGCAGCAGTGCCAGCGCTTCGTCCGGCGTGCGGATGATATGGATGTCGAAGTGCTCGACCCACCAGCCGCTCGGTGCATCCGGCACCACATGCCAGTAGTCGAACGGCTGGTGGAAGATCACCGCCGGACGCTTGCCCGGGGTGAACACGATCCAGCTGTTGGGTACACGGGTCAGCGGCAGCCAGGCCTTGAACTGCGGGTTGACCGCGTACGGATAGTCACGATCGTCGAAGACCTGGTAGTGCAGGGTGCCGCTGGGCACCACCAGGTGGTCGAAGCCGCCGCGTGCCAGCGCCTGCTCGGCGCGTCGGCACAGCACGGCCAGGTGGTCGGGATACAGGGCGCCGGGGTCTTGCTGGATCATTGCGGTGGCTCGACACGGAAAACGGCCCTAGATTCTGCCGGATACCGACGCAATCCGCTGTGCCGGAACCGGCACTCAGCCCGTCGAAACCGGTGCCTCGTCGCTGTCTTCGCCGATCCACCGGCGCAGCAGCTGCCGATGCTCGCGTGACAGGGTCAGGAAGCGGAAGCCTGCCCAGCTCTGGCCGGGGGCATGCGCCGGTTCGCTCCACAGCAGGTGTACGCCGACGTCGATCCACTCGCTGCGGCCATCGGCCAATGGCAACGGGAAGCGCAACTGATACAGCGCATCGTCGCGCAGCGCGGCGCTGGCCAGCATCAGCATGCCGGTCTCGGACACGTTGCCAAGCCGGCCGACCACGCTGTCGCGCATCTGGTCGGTCACCGGTACCAGATCGGACACCTGCCGGCGCGGCGCGCGGCGGGTATCAACGGGCGGCTGCGTACTCATGCGTTGGGCTCCTGCGGGCGACGTCCGGCCAGCGTGCGCAGTGCGCTCAGGCTGGCCTGCCAGGCGCGGTCGACCAGACGGCCCTTGTCTTCGGTGACCAGCTGCGCGCGTCCGACGGCCATCTGCCGGGCGAGGGCATCCAGGGTGGTCTCGCCGATCTTCTGCCCACGCGCGTTGACCAGCAGCACATGACCGGTCAGCAGGCTGTACCAGGACAGGCGCTGGCGGCGCAGCGCGCCTTCGCCATCGTCGATATCAAACCAGCTGCCGAAGGGCAGCGCGCACAGCTGCTGGTAACTGGCCTCCTCGGCCTCGCTGCGCGGTGCGGCGTCGCTTGCCAGGGCCTGTGCGCCGGTGTGTTCGCCCAGCCGTGCATGGGCCTTCAGGCGTGCACTGAGCTCGGTGCGCGAGGTGCTTTCGTCTTCGCCACCCGGCGTGGACAGGCGGCGCGCGACGGCAGCCGCCTCCTCTGCGTGGTAGCCCACCTGCAGCAGGGCCGATTCAACCTCGGCAGCCAGCGCAGCGTCGGTCGCGCTGCTTTCGCTGGCGGCCTCGGCAGTGATCGCCGCGATGCGTTCGGTCTGCTGCAGGCGCTCCTGCCATTGCGGCGAATCATCGCCGTGGCGCAGGCGGGTCAGTGTCAATGCATCTGCCCACGCCTGGCGCAGCAGTGTCTGTACGAAGCGCGGCGGCTCCTGCGTATCGCAGCACTGGTCGATCTGCGCATTGGCCTGGCGTCGCGCAAGTTCCAGCCGCTCCTTGCCGCGTGCGGCTTCCACGTGGCGGCGCTCGGCCAGCTCGGCGCGGTGCGCGGCGGCGCGCTGGTGCTGCTGTATCTCGTCGTTGGCGGCGGCAAAGGCCTCGGGCGTGCGTGCATCCTGGCCGAGCAGGCCCTGCACGCTCTGCGCCAGCCGCTGCAGCAGCTGCGGATCGACATCGTCATCGCCGAGCCAGCTGGCGCCGGCTTCAGCGACATGGTTGAGCAGTTCGCGTGCAGGATGTTCGTCGCGCACGAAGAAGCCCGGGTCGGCCATCGCTGCGCGCGCCAGCGGTACCTGCAGGCGCGCGAGCAGCGCAGCTGGCACCGGGTCCGGCCGTTGCTGCTGCTGCACCTGCTGCAGCAGCAGGCGCAGCAGATCGAGATTGTCGCGGTCGTGGCTGCCAAGGCTGGCCTGCGTGCCATGTTCGCTGCGCAGCTGGGCGAGCACGGCGGCCTGCAGATCGGTCATGGCGCTGGCGGCGCTGGCCTGCCCCTGCAGGCGCGCCAGCACGGCATCAACCGCTGCACTGGGCAGGGCCGCTGGATCGGCCGCTGGCTGTGGGGTCTGCCGCGCCTGTTGCAGCATCTCGTGCAGCACGCTGCTGGCCGGTACCGTCATGCCGGCCGACGCGCCGGGCGCGTCCGCATCCGCGAAGGCGTCCTGCATCAACGTCGACCACGAGCCGGGCGGTGCCGAGCCACCCCAGCCGGTCATCGGCGTGGGCACGCGCGGAGACGGGCGTCCGCTGCGGCCGCTGCCGACCGACTGGGTGATGATCCGGCGGGTGCTCGAAGAACGTGCCAGGTACGGGGTGTAGACCAGGCCCGGCAGGATGCCGTGCTGTGCCAGCAGCGCATTGGCGCGGTCGAGCACGTTGCCCAGCCGCTCCAGTACCTGCCGCTCGAAGCTACGGTACAGCGCCATCTGTACCTCGGCGCTGAGGGCATCCTGCTCGGCCAGCTTCCGCACCATCGCGCACAGGGCCTGCGGTGCCAGGGGCAGGGTGTCAGCTTCAAAGGCCGGTGCACCGGCGACAACACCCAGGCGCTGGCCCAGCAGGTTCAAGGCGTTGGCCGAACGCAGGGTTTCCCGGCGCACCATTTCGGTCAGCAGCAGGTCGCGGTCGACTTCATGCTCGGCCACCAGGCTCAACCCCAGCATGCCGGGCAAGGGCGGTGGTGTGGCGGCAGCCACGACCGGGGTGATCGGTTCACGCAGCCGCGCAAGCGCATCGGCCAGCGCATCGAGCATGCGGTCGCTGAAGTGGCCGGCGAACGCATGCAGCTGGCCGCGCTGTGCCAGCAGGTCGGCCTGCTGTTGCGGGTTGCGGGCATGGTCGGCGTCATGCAGCAGGGTCTGCTCCAGCGCTTCCACGGTCAGGATCAGCGGTGCCGTCAGGGCCTGGTGGCACAGGCCGATCAACGCGCCCAGCAGCTCGCGCACGCGCGGCGGCAGGTCGGCTGCCGCCAGGCGGGCAGTGTCGGCACTGGAAAGGGAAAAGACAGCAGACATCGGCGAGGGGGTCCGGATTCCCGCGGATCGATCTTGGAATCTACCGTGTCGGCCGGTGAAGGCGCTACTTTAGCGATGGATCCATTCAGGGCCGCCTTCGATGGCGGCGCCGCAGCAGATCATGCTTCCAGGAACAGGCTGACCACATCGTTGGTGAAGCGCCGGCCCAGTTCGGTCGGCTGCACGTGCCCGTCTGCCACCACCAGCCAGCCACGCTGCACTGCTTCGCGCAGTGGTACGTCCAGCACGCTGCGGGCCAGGCCGGTGCGCGATTCGAAGTCGCGCAGGCTGAACCCTTCGTGCAGGCGCAGCAGGTTGAGCATGTACTCGAACGGCAGGCGCTCGGCGGCAATCACTTCGTCACCGCCGAACGATGCGGCCGTGCCTGCGGTATCCATGAACGTCTGCGGGTGCTTGTGCTTCCAGCGTCGCAGCACGTGTTCCTCGGCGCCGGAACTGATCTTGCCGTGTGCGCCGGCACCGATGCCCAGGTAGTCACCAAAACGCCAGTAATTCAGGTTGTGCGCGCTCTGCCGGCCGGGGCGGGCATAGGCACTCACCTCGTACTGGCCGAAGCCGGCCTGCGCCAGCAGCGCCTGGCAGTGTTCCTGCATGTCCCAGGCATTGTCTTCATCGGGGATGCCCTGCGGCGGCCGCGCGAAGAACACGGTGTTCGGTTCCAGGGTCAGCTGGTAGTGCGAGATGTGGGCCGGCTGCAACGCGAACGCGCGTTCCAGATCGGCCTCGGCACCGGCCAGGGTCTGCTCCGGCAGTGCGTACATCAGGTCGATGTTGAAGTTGTCGTAGCCCGCGTCCTGCGCCATCTTCACCGCGCGCTCGGCCTCGCCACTGTCGTGGATGCGGCCCAGTCTTTTCAGCGCGGCATCATCAAAACTCTGGATGCCGAAGCTGAGGCGGTTGACCCCGGCCGCGCGGTAACGATCAAAGCGACCGTGCTCGGCGGTGCCCGGGTTGGTTTCCAGGGTGATCTCGGCATTCGGTGCAAAGCGCAGGCGGGCACTGGCCTGCTGCAGGAAGCGGTCGATCGCCTCGGGCGGGAACAGGCTGGGCGTGCCACCCCCGAAGAACACGCTGCTGACCACCCGGCCCCAGACCAGCGGCAGGTCCTGGTCGAGGTCGCGCACCAGCGCATCGATGTAGGCATCGAAGGGCAGTTCGCCCTTGGCCTGGTGCGAGTTGAAGTCGCAGTACGGGCACTTGCGCACACACCACGGCAGATGCACGTACAGCGCCAGCGGCGGTGGCACCAGACGCGGTGGTGTGTCGTGGTCGCAGGACTCGCCGGGCAGGTGGTTGCAGTGGTCGTGGTCGTGATCGTGATCGTGCGGCATGGTGGTCATCGGTAGTGCCGGCCGCTGGCCGGCTTCCCTGTGTCGATCGGGTGGGGTATCAGAGCCAGGCCGCGAGCTGCTGCTTGAGCTGCTGCAGGGCGATGGCGCGATGGCTGATGGCGTTCTTCAACGCCGGTTCCATTTCCGCAGCCGTCAGGCCGTGGGTGGTGTCCAGGAACACCGGGTTGTAGCCGAACCCATTCGTACCGCGCAGTTCGCGGATGATCTGACCTTCCCAGCGGCCTTCGCAGATCAGCGGCTGCGGGTCGGTGGCATGGCGCAGCAGCACGATCACGGCGTAGAAGCGGGCGCTGCGCTGGCCATCGGCGATGTCGGCCATCGCTTCCAGCAACTTGGCATTGTTGGCCGCCGCATTGGTCGGGTGACCGGCATAGCGCGCGCTGTACAGGCCCGGTGCACCGCCGAGGGCATCGACGATCAGGCCCGAATCATCGGCCAGCGCCGGCAGGCCGGTCGCTTCGCAGGCCGCGCGCGCCTTCAGCAGCGCGTTCTCGACGAAGGTCAGGCCGGTCTCTTCCACATCGCCCAGCCCCAGTTCGGCGGCAGAGGTGATCTGCAGCGGCAGGTCGGCGAGGATTTCCTGCATTTCCACCAGCTTGCCAGCGTTGTGGCTGGCCAGGACAAGCTTCTTCATCAGCGGGGCTCCAACAGGTCCCAGGTGTTGCCGTACAGGTCGCGGAACACCGCGACCGTGGCGTAGGGTTCTTCGCGCGGTTCTTCCAGGAACTGGACACCGGCAGCCAGCATCGCCGCGTGGTCGCGGCGGAAGTCATCGGTGTTGAGGAAGAAGCCGACGCGGCCACCGGTCTGGTTGCCGATACGACTGCGCTGCTCGTCGTCGCTGGCGCGGGCCAGCAGCAGGGCGGCGGCGCTGCCATCGGTCGGGCCGACCACCACCCAGCGCTTGCTGCCCTGGTCGATGTCGTCCAGCAGCTGGAAGCCGAGCTTGCCGGTGTACCAGGCGATGGCCTCGTCATAGTCGGCCACCACCAGGGTGGTCAGGGCAATGCGCCGGTTCATGCCGACAGCGCTGCCTGCTGCGCGGCCAGCAGCTCGGTCACGCCCTTCTCGGCCAGGCCCAGCAGGGCATCGAGCTCGTCACGGCGGAAGGCATGGCCTTCGGCGGTGCCCTGCAGTTCGATGAAACCGCCGCCGTCGTTCATCACCACGTTCATGTCGGTGTCGCAGTCGCTGTCTTCGGCGTAGTCCAGGTCCAGCACCGGGGTGCCGCGGTAGACGCCGACCGACACCGCCGCCACCGCGCCGAGGATCGGATTGCGCTTGATGTCGCCGCGCTTCATCAGCACGTTCACCGCATCGACCAGGGCCACGTAGGCGCCGGTGATGGCCGCGGTACGGGTGCCGCCGTCGGCCTGCAGCACGTCGCAGTCCAGGGTGATGGTGCGTTCGCCCAGTGCGTTTCGGTCCACGCAGGCGCGCAGGCTGCGACCGATCAGGCGCTGGATCTCCAGCGTGCGGCCGCCCTGCTTGCCGCGTGCGGCTTCGCGGTCGCTGCGGGTGTGGGTGGCGCGCGGCAGCATGCCGTACTCGGCGGTCACCCAGCCTTCGCCCTTGCCACGCAGGAAGCCCGGCACCCGGTTCTCGATGCTGGCCGTGCACAGCACGCGGGTTTCACCGAAGCAGACCAGCACCGAACCTTCGGCGTGGCGGGTGAAACCGCGCTGGATGACGACCGGGCGCAGCTGATCGGGCTGACGGCCACTGGGGCGGAAATCGGACATGGGGCAGGTTCCGTAGGGAAAGGGAGTACGCCACCATCCCCGCGGCCTTCACGGGGCGGGGAAAGGGGCTCAAAAGAGACCGCTAGGGTACCATTCCCCCTTTGCAAGCACCGGATACATCCATGATTCGAAGCATGACGGCCTATGCCGGCGGCGAGCGCTCCACCCCGTGGGGAACGCTGGGCTGCGAGCTGCGCTCGGTCAACCACCGCTTCCTGGAAGTGGGCACGCGCCTGCCCGAGGAACTGCGCGCATTGGAACCGCAGCTGCGCGAACGCATTTCCGCGCGCCTGAGCCGTGGCAAGCTGGATCTGGTGATGCGCCTGCGCGCGCCGGACTCGGCCGCCAGCCTGCAGGTCAACGAGGTGCTGCTGGGCCAGCTGGGCCAGCTGGCGCACCGGCTGACCTCCGATTTCCCCAACCTGCAGGTCAGCTTCACCGACCTGCTGCAGCTGCCGGGCGTTACCCAGGGTGAGGCCACCGATGCGGCAGCCCTGCAGATTGAAGCACTGGCGCTGCTGGACCAGGTGCTGGAGGGCTTTATCGCCGCCCGCGAGCGTGAAGGCAATACGCTGGCCACCGCCATCGCCGAGCGCGTGGATGCCATCGAGCGCATCGCCGCGGAGGTCCGTACGCTGATTCCCGCCATTCGCGACGGCCAGCGCACCAAGCTCGCCGCTCGCCTGGCCGACCTGCCGCATCCGGTTGATCCGGGCCGCGCCGAGCAGGAACTGGTGATGTGGCTGCAGAAGCTGGACGTGGACGAGGAGCTGGATCGCCTGTCCAGCCATATCGTCGAGATCCGCCGCGTGCTCAAGCAGCGTGAACCGGTCGGCCGCCGCCTGGACTTCCTGCTGCAGGAGTTCAACCGCGAGGCCAACACGCTTGGCTCCAAGTCGGTGGACAGCCGCACGTCCAACGCCGCCGTCGAGCTGAAGGTGCTGATCGACCAGATCCGCGAGCAGGTGCAGAACATCGAATGAGCATTTCCACGCCCCCGGCCGCGATCGCACGCGGCACGCTGTACATCGTTGCCGCCCCCTCCGGCGCCGGCAAGAGCAGCATCGTCAACGCCACCCTGGCCCGCGACCCGCAGATTGCCCTGTCGATCTCGTTCACCTCGCGCGCCATGCGCCCGGGTGAAGTGAACGGCCAGCACTACCACTTCGTCAGCGCCGAGAAGTTCGAGGAAATGATCGCCGCCGGCGATTTCTTCGAACACGCCTGGGTGCATGGTGACTGGAAGGGCACCGCCCGGCAGTCGGTGGAGCCGCAGCTGGCCGCCGGCCAGGACGTGCTGCTGGAAATCGACTGGCAGGGCGCGCAGCAGGTGCGCCAGCTGGTGCCGGGCACGGTGACGGTGTTCATCCTGCCGCCGTCCAAGCAGGCCCTGCAGGACCGCATGCGCAAGCGTGGCCAGGACAGCGAGGCGGTCATCGCCCAGCGCCTGGGCGCCGCCCGCGATGAAATGCTGCACTTCAACGAGTTCGACTACGTCATCGTCAATGAAGTGTTCGACACCGCCGTGGACGAACTGTGTGCGATCTTCACCGCCAGCCGCCTGCGCCGGGACGCCCAGAAGGTCCGCCATGCCGGCCTGATCCAGGCCCTGCTGACCCCGGATGCGGGTTCAACTGATTGATTCCTAAAGGGTCCGGTGGGGGTTGGCTTGATTTTGTCCAGCCCCTGCCAGTACACTCCGTCCCCTTTCCCTCATTCGACTGAGCGGCCGACCGGTCGCCGGGAGCCCGTATGGCCCGCATTACCGTAGAAGATTGCCTGGAAGTCGTTAACAACCGTTTCGAGCTGGTGATGATGGCCTCCAAGCGCGCCCGTCAGCTCGCCAATGGCGTGCAGGCCACGCTGGACAACAGCGAGACCGAGGACAAGCCGACCGTGCTGGCGCTGCGCGAAATCGCTGCCCGCAAGATCGACAACGCGCTGATCGACGAAGTCGAGAAGGCCGAGCGTGAGCGCGCCGAGCGCGAAGCGCTGGAGTGGGCCGCCGCTGAAGTGGTCGCCGACGAAGACATGTCCAAGAACGACGATTGATCGCATCGATCAACGTCATTGCTGGATACGCCGAACAGCCCGCCCCGTGCGGGCTGTTTCGCATTCAGGGTTTGCCGTAAACGTCGCACTGGCATAGGCTTTGGCCATGAACCCAGGCCCCACTGCCAAGGTCGCCGCAGTCCCCGCTGCCGCCGTACCCGATTACGTCCTCCAGCTCGAACGCGCCGCCCACTACCTGCCGCCCGAGCAGCTGCCGCTGCTGCGCCGTGCGTGGGAAGTCGGCGCCTCCGCGCACGCTGGGCAGACGCGCAAGTCGGGCGAACCCTACATCACCCATCCGGTGGCCGTGGCCCAGGTGCTGGCCGAGCTCGGCCTGGACGTGGAAGCGCTGATCGCCGCGATCCTGCACGACACCATCGAAGACACCCCGCTGACCCGCGAGGCCCTGTCGGCCGAGTTCGGCGAAGCCGTGGCCGAACTGGTGGACGGCGTCACCAAGCTGGACAAGCTGAAGTTCCGCGACCGCCAGGAAGCGGCCGCCGAGAGCTTCCGCAAGATGCTGCTGGCGATGTCGCGCGACCTGCGCGTGATCATGATCAAGCTGGCCGACCGCCTGCACAACATGCGCACGCTGGGCGCGCAGAGCCGCGAAGCGCGTGGCCGCATCGCCCGCGAGACGTTGGAGATCTACGCCCCGATCGCGCAGCGGCTGGGCATGAGCCTGGTCAAGAGCGAACTGCAGAACCTTGGCTTCAAGGCGCTGTACCCGTGGCGCCACGCGATCCTGGAAAAGCACATCCGCAGCCAGCCGGTCGTGCGCCGCGAGGCGCTGGCGCAGGTGGAAGTGCAGCTGTCGCAGCGCTTGGCCAAGGAAGGCATCGAGCACCGCCTGGTCAGCCGCATCAAGACCCCGTGGAGCATCTACAACAAGATGCGCGACGAGAACAAATCCTTCGACCAGGTGATGGATGTGTTCGGCTTCCGCCTGGTGGTGCGCGGCGTACCGCAGTGCTACCACTCGCTGGGCGCGGTGCATGCCGCGTTCAAGCCGCTGGATGGGCGCTTCCGCGATTTCATCGCCATTCCCAAGGCCAACGGTTACCAGTCGCTGCACACGGTGCTGTTCGGCCCGTATGGTTCGCCGATCGAGGTGCAGATCCGCACCGAGGAAATGGACCTGATCGCCGAGCGCGGCGTGGCTGCGCACTGGACCTACAAGTTCGGCGGTGATTCGCCCAACAGCGCGCAGAGCCGCGCCCACGCCTGGATCGTCGAACTGATCGATTCGCAGCGGGCCGCCGGTTCGTCGCTGGAGTTCCTCGACAACGTCAAGGTCGACCTGTTCCCGGACGAGGTCTACCTGTTCACCCCCAAGGGCAAGATCCTGGCCCTGCCGCGCAATTCCACCGCGCTCGACTTCGCCTACGCCGTGCATACCGACGTCGGCAACATGGCTGTGGCCTCGCGCGTGGACAAGAAACTGGTGCCACTGCGCACCAAGCTGGTGTCGGGGCAGTCGGTGGAGATCATCACCGCGCGCTCGGCCACGCCCAAGCCGCAGTGGCTCGAATTCGTGGTGACCAGCAAGGCGCGCACCGCCATCCGCCACCAGCTCAAGCAGCTGGAGCACGAAGACGCCGTGCAGTTGGGCCACCGCATGCTCGACCGCGCGCTGGAGGCGATGGACAGCTCGCTGGAGCGCCTGCCCAAGGGCCGCCTGGATGCCTTCCTGGCCGAACACCGGTTCCCGCGCCTGGAGGCCCTGCTGGCGGAAGTCGCGCTGGGCAACTGGATGCCGACCCAGGCTGCGCAGGCACTGATGGCCTACGCCGAACTGCGCGGCGGCGCGCATTCGCGCCACAGCTCGCAGGAAAAGATCCTGATCAACGGCAGCGAGCGTGGCGTGGTCACCTTCGCCGGCTGCTGCCAGCCCATTCCCGGCGACGACATCATGGGCTACCACACGGCCGGCAAGGGCATCGTGGTGCACCGCATGGATTGCCCGAACCTGGCCGAACTGCGCAAGTCGCCCGAGCGTTGGGTGCTGATCGGCTGGGATACCACCGTATCCGGCGACTACGACACCTCGCTGGTGGTGGAAGTGGAGAACGGTACCGGCGTGCTTGCACAGCTGGCCGCGGCGATCGCGCAGAGCCATTCCAACATCGAGCGCGTGGATTACCTGGACCGCGATTTCAACGCCGCAGTGCTGGCGTTCAACATCCAGGTACGCGACCGCAACCATCTGGCTGAAGTGATGCGTCGCCTGCGCCGCCTGTCGGTCGTGCAGGCCGTTCGCCGGCAGTAGATCCTGCGCGTACCCTGGTAGCGCCGGGCCATGCCCGGCGAGCGCGCAGCGCGGCATGAATCAAATGCCGCCGGGCATGGCCCGGCGCTACCGGATCCGCGCTGTTTCCCAACGGGAAGAGGATCCGACCCCAGCCGACATTGCCCCCACCCGGTACAATCACCGCTCTGTTTTCCCCCAACGCACCGGAGCGACCCATGTCCCGCCAGATCATCAACACCGAAAAGGCCCCGGCCGCCATCGGCCCGTACTCGCAGGCCGTGCGCGCCGGCAACACCGTGTATTTCTCCGGCCAGATTCCGCTCGACCCGGCCACCGGCGACATCGTCGGCGTCGGTGACGTCGAAGCGCAGGCCCGTCGTGCCTTCGACAACCTCAAGGCCGTGGCCGAAGCCGCCGGCGGTTCGCTGGACAAGGTCGTGCGCCTGGGCCTGTACCTGACCGACCTGGCCGAATTCGCCAAGGTCAACGCGGTGATGCAGGACTACTTCCAGGCCCCGTTCCCGGCCCGTTCCACCATCGAAGTCTCCGGTCTGCCGAAGGGCGCCAACTTCGAGGTCGACGCGGTGATGGTCATCGACTGACCGCCACGTGGCACGCAAGGCGGCGGTCACCCCGGCACTGGCACCGTCCGGTGAAGCATCGCTTGCGATGCTCGCCGGCGTCGGGCCGGCCGTGGCCGCCAAGCTGCAGGTGCGTGGACTGGCCACCCTGCAGGATCTCTGGCTGCACCTGCCGCTGCGCTATGAAGACCGTACCCGGCTGACCCGCATCGAAGACCTGCGCAACGGCATTCCGGCGCAGGTGGAAGTGCGGGTGGTGGCCGTCGAGCGCGGCATGCGCTACCGGCCGATGCTGAAAGTGGCAGTGGAGGATGAAGGGCAGGGCACCCTGGTGCTGCGCTTCTTCCATTTCCGCCAGCAGCAGGTCGGCCAGTTCGCGGTCGGCAACCGCCTGCGCTGCTTTGGTACGCCCAAACCGGGGCACCTCGGTTTGGAGATTGTCCATCCCAGCTACCAGGTACTGGGCCGCAACGACGATCCCGATCTCGGCGACCGCCTCGACCCGGTGTATCCCACCGTCGAAGGCGTCGGCCCGATGACGATGCGCAAGCTGATCGGCCAGGCGCTTGATCGCCTGCCGGAAGAAAGCACGCTGGAACTGCTGCCGAACGGCTGGCTCGAGGGCCTCGGCCTGCCATCGCTGCGCAGTGCGCTGCTGACCGTGCATCAACCACCGCCGGATGCAGACCTGGCCGCACTTGCCGCCGGTACCCATCCAGCGCAGCGCCGGCTGGCAATGGAAGAATTGCTGGCGCACCACCTCAGCCTGCGTCGCCAGCGCATTGCGCTGCAGGCGCATCACGCGCCGCCGCTGGCCGGTCCCGGCAAGCTGGCCAAGGCGTTGTTGAAGCAGTTGCCGTTCGCGTTGACCGGCGCGCAGGCACGCGTGTTCAAGCAGATCCGCGAAGACCTTGCGCGCCCCAGCCCGATGCTGCGGCTGGTGCAGGGCGATGTCGGCTCGGGCAAGACCGTGGTGGCGGCATTGGCAGCGATGCTGGCGGTGGAGCAGGGCAAGCAGGTCGCACTGGCCGCCCCCACCGAACTGCTGGCCGAACAGCATCTCAACAACCTGCGCGGCTGGCTGGAGCCGTTGGGCGTGCGGATCGCCTGGCTGGCCGGCAAGGTCACCGGCAAGGCGCGCGCGAAGGTGATGGAACAGGTTGCCAACGGCGAAGCGCAGGTGGTGGTGGGTACCCACGCACTGATGCAGGAGGCGGTGGTATTCCACGATCTGGCGCTGGCCATCGTCGATGAGCAGCACCGCTTCGGCGTTCACCAGCGCCTGGCGCTGCGCGACAAGGGCAAGGGCGGCAACAACGTGCCGCACCAGCTGGTTATGACCGCCACGCCGATTCCGCGCACGCTGGCGATGTCCGAATACGCCGACCTGGATGTATCGGCCATCGACGAACTGCCGCCGGGCCGCACGCCGGTGCAGACCGTGGCACTGAACAACGATCGCCGCCCCGAGCTGATCGAGCGCATCGCCCTGGCCTGCCGCGAAGGGCGGCAGGTGTACTGGGTGTGCACGCTCATCGAAGAAAGCGAAGAACTGGATGCCACCCCGGCACAGGCCACCTACGAATCGCTGCAAGCACTGCTGCCGGGCGTACGCGTGGGGCTGGTGCATGGCCGGCTGAAGGCGGCCGAGAAGCTGGCGACGATGGTCGCGTTCAAGGCCGGCGACATCGACCTGCTGGTGGCCACGACCGTGATCGAAGTCGGCGTGGACGTGCCCAACGCCTCGCTGATGGTGATCGAGAACGCCGAGCGCCTGGGCCTGGCCCAGCTGCACCAGCTGCGTGGCCGCGTTGGCCGTGGTTCGGCGGTGTCGCGCTGCGTGCTGCTGTACCAGGCACCGCTTTCGCAGATGGCACGCGAACGCCTGCAGACCATGCGCGAAACCAACGACGGTTTCGTCATTGCCGAGAAGGATCTGGAGCTGCGCGGGCCCGGCGAACTGCTGGGCACCCGGCAGACGGGCCTGGCCGGTTTCCGCATTGCCGATCTGGCCCGCGATGCCGGCCTGCTGCCGGGCGTGCATGCGCTGGCCGAACGCCTGCTGGCGCAGCAACCGGCGCTTGCAGATCGCGTGGTGCAGCGCTGGATCGGTACGGCCGTGCGCTACGCCTCGGCGTAAGGATCGGGCAGCCGGCCGGGGTCAGAGCCCTTGCCCTGCGACCAACGGATCCGACCCCTGCATTTCCTACGCTGCCGGCAACTGCGTGCCCATGTATTCGGCCAAACCCCGGCATGCCAGCAGCAACCCGAAGGGATAACGGGACGCGGTCATGTCGGCGGTCCTTGTGCGCAAGGCAGGAGGGCACCCACGCGAAGGCGAGGGTGGTGGACGGTGAGTGGTTCCAATACCGGTGACGGCCTCAAGAGCGCCGACGGGCGCGAAGCCCCCACGCACCGCCCGCCATAGAACGCGCGGACGGATTGCCTGCCGGACGCCACGCAGTAACACGCGCGCAACGCCGGCAGGCAAGCGTAAACAACAAGGCAGTCAAACGGGATTGGAAGCCCGCGCCATCCGTTGTCGATGGCCTCCCATGTTTTCCATGAAGGGCTGTGCGTCTCAATGAGAAAAGTTGGAGAGATCGAAAACGCTGCAATTGCAGCGCGGCCCCGCCCGGCACGCCGATTACGTCATCTTTCCCGATCCCGCCGACGTCCATCCACGCATGGCGTGGATCTACCGTGTCGACCAAGGTCGACACCCACCAACAGCAGCGGGAACCTGTCGAAGGCGGGGTGGGTCCGGTTGCGGGGGCGTGAGCCGCATGGATGCGGCGACCGAGCTTACATGGACGTACTTGCAGCGTCCCCCGCAACCGGACCCACCCCGCCATCCCACGGAATGCCAGCTTCTGCCGTTGCCGTTGCCGTTGCCGTTGCCGTTGCCGTTGATTCGGCGGGTGCCGGGCGCAGCCCGGCCGAACCCGACCCCCCGTACTTGCAACGGTCATCATCCCGGTCCACACTTCGTTGCCGATCTGAAGACGGCAACGATGACCAAGAAGATCCCGCTGTTGATCGATACCGACCCCGGTGTCGACGACGCACTGGCCCTGCTGATGGCCTTCGCCGATGAACGGCATGACGTGGTTGCCCTGACCATCGCCGCCGGCAACGTAGGCCTGCAGTACACCGTCCGCAACGCCCTCAAGCTCTGCGACATCGTCGGCCGCACCGACGTGCCGGTGTTCGCCGGCAGCCCCGATCCGCTGCTGCATCCATCCGTCGACGCCGCCCACGTGCATGGCCGCGATGGCTATGGCGATGTGGACCTGCCGCCGCCGAGCCGCCAGGCCGACGCCGAGCACGCCGCGCTGGCCATCCTGCGCCTGTCGCACCAGCATGCCGGCGAACTGATGCTGGTGATGCTCGGCCCGCTGACCAACCTGGCGCTGGCGCTGAAGCTCGATCCGACCCTGCCCCAGCGCATCAAGCGCATCGTGGTGATGGGCGGCGCAGTTACCTGCCACGGCAACATCACCCCCGCCGCCGAATTCAACATCGCCTTCGATCCGGAAGCCGCGCATGTGGTGTTCACCGCGTTCCCGCACTTGCTGGTGTCGGACTGGGAAGCCACCGTTGCCCACGGCCTGCCGTTGGCCGAAGCCGAGCAGTGGCTGGGTGCCGATTCCGATCGCGCGCGCTTCTACGAGCTGATCTCGCGCAAGACCCGTGGCCTGTCAGAAGACAGCAAGGGCGGCCGCTGGTATACCGCCGACGCGCTGGCCATGGCCTGGGCGCTGAACCCGGAAGGGCAGCTGCAGGTTGAATCGCGGCCGCTGAATGTGGAACTGAACGGCACGTTCAGCCGCGGCGCGACCATCGTCGACTGGAACCGCCAGACCGGCCAGCCGGACAACTGCGATCTGCTGATGGCCTACGATCAAGGGCGTTTCGAGGCCCTGGTACGCCAGGCCCTGGGTGCGGACTGAGGTCAGCCCCCTGCACTGGTTGCCCCGGGCGGCAACCAGTGCTTATAATGCCGCTCTTGACCACCAGCCCATTTACGGTGTGAGCCCATGAAGGCCGATATCCATCCGAACTACCGCGACGTCGTCTTCCATGACGTCACCTCCGATTTCAAGATCCTGACCCGCTCGACCATGAGCACGAAGGAAACCATCAAGTGGGAAGACGGCAACGACTACCCGCTGGTGAAGGTTGAAATTTCCTCGGCTTCGCATCCGTTCTACACGGGCAAGCACAAGGTCATCGACACCTCGGGCCGTATCGACAAGTTCCAGAAGCGCTACGCGCGCTGATACGTCGTACCCGGTTCGAACCGACGGCCGCGCTCTGCGCGGCCGTTTGTTTTTGTCCAGCGCCTACCCAACGGGCGTTTGGATGGACGGAACACTGCGTCCTTGTGACAACGCTTTTGCCGATCCCGGCCGCTCGCTGGCAGGGTGCCGGCTGCCTGTCGTCTACGACTTCTGTCTAGCGCCCGGCAAATGCTGCTGTGCGATAATGACCTGATCCCCGGCACAGGCCGAGGACGTCATTCACGTGCCTGACCAATGCGCTTGGGCAGGCGCCTTCCCATGAAGGAGCGCACACAGTGTCCGATCTTGATCAGGTCACGCTCAACGCCGGCGATAAGTCGGTCGTTCTGCCCGTCATCAAACCCACCCTCGGCAACGACTGCGTCGACATCGCGAAGCTGACCAAGGAAACGGGGTATTTCACCTACGATTCCGGTTTCACCGCGACGGCCAGCTGCAAGTCCGCCATCACCTACATCGACGGCGACAAGGGCGTGCTGCTGTATCGCGGCTACCCGATCGAGCAGCTGTCGGAAAAGTCGAGCTACGTCGAAGTGGCCTACCTGCTGATCAACGGCGAGCGCCCGAGCGCCGAGCAGCTGAAGGCCTTCACCGACGAGCTGGCTGCCGAAGCCAACGTCGATGAGTCGATCAACACCCTGATCGGCAGCTTCGCCAAGGATGCCCATCCGATGGCCATCCTGACCGCCGCCATCGCGCAGCTGTCGGGCATCTACCACGCCTCGCTGGACCTGTCCGACGCCGAACAGCGCCGCCAGGCCGCCGTGCGCCTGATCGCCAAGGTGCCGACCCTGTCGGCGCTGATCTACCGCCACGGCAAGGGCCTGCCGGCCAACAAGCCGGATACCTCGCTGGACTACGTCAGCCGCTTCCTCAAGCAGACCTTCGAGTCGGCTGATGGCAAGTACGAGCTGAACCAGGACGTGGTCAAGGCACTGGACCTGCTGTTCATCCTGCACGCCGACCACGAGCAGAACGCGTCGACCTCGACCGTGCGTCTGGTCGGTTCGACCGGTGCCAACCCGTATGCGTCGGTCGCCGCTGGCGTCACCGCGCTGTGGGGTCCGGCCCACGGCGGTGCCAACGAAGCCGTGCTGAAGATGCTGGAAGAGATCGGTTCGGCCGACAACGTCGAATCGGCAGTGCTGAAGGCCAAGGACAAGACCTCCGGCTTCCGCCTGATGGGCTTCGGCCACCGCGTGTACAAGAACTTCGATCCGCGCGCCAAGGTCATCGGCGAGATGACCGGCAAGGTGCTCAAGCAGCTGGGCGTGCAGGATCCGCTGCTGGACGTGGCCGTGAAGCTGGAACAGGCCGCGCTGCAGGACGAGTACTTCGTCGCGCGCAAGCTGTACCCGAACGTCGATTTCTACAGCGGCATCATCTACAAGGCGCTGCAGATCCCGACCGAGATGTTCACCGTCATGTTCGCCCTGGGCCGTACCTCCGGCTGGGTCTCGCATTGGCTGGAACAGCAGGTCGACCCGGAAATGAAGATCGGCCGTCCGCGCCAGGTCTACACCGGCCACGACGTGCGCGACTACCAGGGCTGATCGCCTGCGGTAGGTTGTGCTGAAGACGCCCCGCGATTGCGGGGCGTTTTTTTTTGCTTCGCTTTTGGTAGATGCCAACCTTGGTTGGCAAGCTTTCGGCGCCCGCGACACATCATCCACGCATGGCGTGGATCTACTGCGCCCGGGCGCTTGGCACGATGTTCGCCGCGGCAAGACCGCGTGATTCAAGGGTCTCACCAGCTTCACAAGCGCTCGCGCAGCCTCAGGACGCCAGCTGCACCTGCAGCACTGATACGGAGCGTCCAACCCATGAGTACCCGTTTCGACCTGCCCGAGCGCGATCCACTCGGTCCTGACATCGCCACCGTGGTGGCCACTCCCGTCGTGCCACCGCCCAGCGAAAGCGCGGTGTCCTGGGGCGCCATTTTCGCCGGCGCCGTTGCGGCCGCCGCACTGTCGCTGATCCTGTTGATCCTGGGCGTTGGCCTCGGCCTGTCCTCGGTTTCGCCCTGGTCGTTCGAAGGGGTGTCCAAGGAAACCTTCGGCTGGACCAGCGTCGCGTGGCTGACCTTCACCGCGCTGGCCGCTTCCGGTCTGGGCGGCTATCTGGCCGGTCGCCTGCGCACCAAGTGGACGCAGCTGCACGGTGATGAAACCTACTTCCGCGACACCGCGCACGGCTTCGTGTCCTGGGCTGTGGCGACCCTGCTCACTGCTGGCCTGTTGACCTCGGCCATCGGTGGCGTGCTGGGCGCCGGCGCAAAGGTTGCCGGCGCGACCGCAGGCGCCGCTGCCACCACTGCCGGTGCTGCCGTGGCCGGAGCTGGCAGCGCTGCTGCAGGCGCACCGGAGAGCGACCTCAACTACTGGGTGGATTCGCTGTTCCGCGGGGCCACCACGGCGGGCCCGGACGCTGCCGGTGCACCTCCGGTTGCGCCGGCAGCGGGCGCAGCGCCGGGTACCAGCCCAATGGACCCTGCCGCACCGCCGCCGCCCCCGGCCGCCGCCAGCGTCGGCCCACGTGACGCCCGCACGGCCCCGCCGCCGCCGCGCCCGATGCCGGGCAATGGCCCGATGGGCGACCGCCGCGAAGTCCGTGCCGAAGTGAACCGCATCATCGTCAACAGTCTGCAGGGGGACGGCCTGGACCCGGCCGATACCCAGTACCTGTCGCAGCTGATCGCGCGCGAGACGGGCATGAGCGCGGCTGAAGCGCAGGCCCGTGTGACCGACGTGCAGACCCGCATGCGTGCTGCGCTGGAAAAGGCCAAGAACACCGCCAAGCAAGCTGCCGACGATGCGCGCAAGGCAACGGCCTATGCCGCACTGTGGCTGTTCATCACCCTGCTGATCGGCGCGTTCTTCGCCAGCCTCAGCGCCACTTGGGGCGGCCGTCGCCGCGACCTGTAACCCGCATCTGATGCAAGGAGACCTGCCATGAAAACGCTTCTGCTGTGGTTCCTGGGCGTGCCGATTCCGCTGTTGATCCTGTACGCGATCTTCTTCTGAGATCGTGTCGTTGAGTGAGATCCATCAGGCCGCCGCGAGGCGGCCTGATGCCATCCAGTCGCGCATGGACATTTACAGCGTCGAGCCACGCTCGACCCACGCGCGCAGCGCGCATGACAACCAAGCATCGGCCGAGCACTACGCCTCTGAGTACCGGCTCGGCGAACATCCCAGCACACGCCGGAAGGCAGCAGAAAACGCGCTCGGGCTTGCATAGCCCAGGTCCAATGCCACACGCGTCACCGCCTGGCCCTGTCCCAGCCGCTCGATGGCCACCAGCAGGCACACCTGCTGCCGCCACTCGGCAAAACCCACCCCGGTATCGGCGCGGAACAGGCGCGTGAACGTGCGCCGGCTCATGCCTGCTTCGGCGGCAACGTCATCGAGGCGCACTGCCAGCGAAGGACTGTCGAGCAATGCGCGGCAGACACGTGCGAGGCGTGCATCGGTGGGCAGAGGTGCATGCAGGGAAAGTGTCGGCATCGATGCGATTTCCGCCACCAGCAGCTGCATCAGTTTGCCTGCGCGCCCGTCCTCGTCGTACAGCGGGGGCAGGTCCACCGCCGCCTCCAGCAGCTGGTGCAACAGCGCAGAGACCGCGTACACCCGGCAGTGCGCCGGCAGCGCCACGGCGTCGGCCGCCTCGGCGGAGAGAAAGGCGTTGAGCATCGTCACCGGCCCGCGCATGGTCATCTCATGCCCCAGGCCTGCAGGCACCCAGCAGGCGCGCCGTGGGGGAACCAGCCACCGCCCCTGCGGCGTAGCCACACTGATGGTGCCGCGCGCAGCGAACGCGAACTGCCCGCGCCGGTGGGCATGGCGGGGAAACGCAAATTCGGCGGCGTAGTCGTTCGAGGTGACCACGACATCGCGTGGCAGGTCTTCGTAGGGATCAAGCAGCGAATTGCGCATGGCCCGGATTCTATAGCGATTGACCCGTCATCGACGGTGGGCCGGATCCGCGCTGTCTAGCATCAACGCTCCCCTCAGCTGTAATGGAACCACATGACCAATACTTTCCATCGCGTGGGACACGGACCCCATGCTGTCCTGGTGCTGCACGGCTGGTTCGGCGACGCGCACGCGTTCGAGCCCATCGAGCCATGGCTGTCGCGCGACGACTTCAGCTACATCTTCATGGACTGCCGGGGCTACGGCGGCATGCGCGATGCACGGGGGGCCTATACCATCGGCGAGATTGCATCCGATGCATTGGATCTGATGGCGGTCCTGGTCCACGAACGCTTCAGCGTGGCAGGTCATTCGATGGGCGGCATGGCCATTGAACGTATGGCGGTGCTTGCGCCGGAACGGGTACACGGCATGGTGGCCATTGCGCCGGTGCCCTGCGGCGGCATTGCCTACGACGCCGCGACGCGAAGCCTGCTTGAAACGGCAGCCGGGGACGTAGGCGTGCGTCGGTCCATCATCGATCGCAGTACCGGCGGGCGGCTGCCAGCGCAATGGCTCGACTGGAAGGCCGCGTATTCGGCGGCACACGCTTCACCTGCAGCATTTGCTGCCTATCTTCCAGCATGGGCGGATACCGATTTCAGCAATGAGATCGTCGGCAAGCATCGGTTGAAGGTGCTGGTGGGTGCGCACGATCCCACCTTCAACCGCGCACTGATGGAGCGCACCTATCTGCGCCGCTACCGGCAGGTCACGATGGAGGTCCTGGAGGATGCCGGGCATTACCCGATGAACGAAACGCCGCTGGCCCTGGTGGCGGCCATGGAATCGTTCCTGAAAGAGGCGTCGGTTCCGGGATGAATGGTTTCTGGCACGGGAGGTCGTTTCCACATCTTTTCGGATCATCACATCCGCGACCAGCGTGACGACCAGCCTGTAGTGCTGCCGGGCACGCTGGTGGCCAGGATTGGCCACCAGTGCTCAACACGAGCACCCGTGCGTCGATCATGGCTCGACTCTGCAAAGTGCATGTCTCGCAATGAGGTTTGTTGCAAAGACCGGGTGAGGAAATTTGCATAACCCTCAAACATTGAACGCCTTCAAAAAATTTCCTTAACGTTCAGTTATTTAGGAATGGTTGAATGGCCGTCGCAGGGTAGGCGTACCTACCATTCTCTCCGTCGCCCGCCCCCACGCAGGCGGGTGATGCCTCCGCACTGGAGGCCTCATATCCCACCGTCCGAGAGAGACACCATGAACTCCATCCTGAAGAAGGCCGCGCTCGCTGCAGCGCTGGCCACCGTTTCGCTGTCCGCCAATGCATTCGATGCCGACATCAAGGTCTGGGCCAACGTCGATCCGACCCTGGCCCTGCTCAAGGCCGATGGCACTGCGCTGGATTCGGTGGTCAACATGGTCCACAACCCGGTCAGCGGCCTGGTGCCCTGGTCGCAGCAGGTGCGCATCTACTCCAACGATGAAAGCAAGGACATCGAAGTGCGTGTTGGCAGCACCCCGCAGCTGCTCAACACCGATGGTGGCGGCGCGCCGGTGCCGCTGACCGTCAGCCTCAATGGCAGGGCGCTGACCGTGGCGGCGCAGGACTTCTCCGCAACCGACCTGTTCGACGGCGCACTGCCGGGCGCATCGATCCCGCTGGCGCTGCGTATTGCACAGACCGTCCAGGCGCCGATCGCCCGCGGCGGCAGCTACGAAGGCATCGTCACCATCGCCATGCAGCAGAAGACCACCAGCCCGTAAGGCACCCGCGCCGGCCCGCTTGCCGGGCCGGCTGCTTCCGGTAATCCCCATGAATGCTCCCGCACCCGCCGTCACCCGGCTGGCGGTCGCGCTCGCCCTGTCGCTGGCCACACCCCTGGTCGCGGCGCGCGGCGTTCCCGCCGGTTTCGAGGATCTGGTCGAAGGCCAGACCGAACAACTGGAGATCCGTCTGTTCGGTCGTTCGACCGGGCTGGTGCCGGTGCGTGTGACCCTGGAACACGTGCAGCTGGAAACCCCGGCCGAGGCGCTGCAGGCATTGCAGCTGTCCGCCGAAGCGCAGGCTGCGCTGCTGCCGGCGTTGTCGCAGCCGCTGCCGCGGAACAGCCACCTGGCATGCCGTTACGGCGGTGCCAGTGCCGGTTGCGGGTACATCGATCCTCCCCAGGAGCCCACTGCCGTGCGCGCGCTGTATGACGAAGGCGAGGGCGCAGTGCGCCTGTTTGTCGCCCGCCAATGGATCCCCGGCGAGCCGGCCGCCGAGCGCTACCACCAGGTCAGCGCCAATGCCGAGAACGCCTTCCTGCACCAGCACACCTTCAATGTCAGCGGTGGCCGGGGCTACCAGGCGCTGGCCGCGCAGGGCATGGGTGCACTGGGCGTGTTCCAGCGCGGACACCTGTCCGCCGACTGGACCTTCAGCCAGCAGCACTACCGCGGCGGTCTTGCCAGCCGCCGTTTCCAGCTCGACAACGCCTACTACCGCCATGACCTGGGCCAGCAGCACTACCTGCAGGCCGGGCGCATGGACCGCCGCAACCTGAGCAGCCCGCAGGGCGGCACCTTCAGTTTCAGCATGCTGCCGATGGATCGCTTCCAGGGCCTGCGGCTGGGCACCACGCAGGCCTACGTGGACTCCGCCGCCGCCGTGCAGGCCACGCCCCTCACCGTGCTGCTGGCGCGCGATGCGCGTGTGGATGCGTTCGATGGCGAGCGCCTGTTGCAGACCTTCTACCTGCAGGCAGGCATCAACCAGCTCGATACGCGCCGGTTCCCCATGGGCAACTACACCGTCAGCCTGCGCATCTACGAAGACGGCGTGCTGGTACGCAACGAGGACGCGCCGTTCGACAAGGGCGGTGACTGGACCGACAGCAGCGTGCAGTGGTTCCTGCAGGGCGGCCGCCGCAACGAGCGCCGCAGCGACCGCTTCGACGACGAACTGGCGGCCATGGGCGGCCTGCGCGTGCCGATGGGGCGCAACGTGGCCATGACCGCTGGCATCGCCGATCTGGGCGGTTTCAGCTACGGCGAACTGCGGGTGGACCTGCGCCATGTGTTTGCCACCCAGGAAGTCCGCGCCACCTTCAGTGGCATGCACGGCAGCGATGGCAGCCGTGGCCAGCAGCATCAGCTTTCCTACCGTCGCCGCGCTTCGTGGAATGTGTACCACCAGCGCATGCGCGGCCGTGCCTGCCAGTTCGAGGATGACGCGCGCGACCGGCTCGGCTGCGCCGATTCGCTCAGCGCCTCGATGGCGCTGCCGGTGGCCGGCGGCAACGCCTACCTGGCCTATACGCGCCGCCAGACCTGGCGTGCAGGCACCGTGCGGCCGGGGCTGGATGATGATCCGCTGGCCGGACTTGACCCGCTGCTGCCGCCGTGGATGCCACAGCCCGCGCGCATACCGCAGCTCAGCCGCACCTGGCAGGCCAGCTACAGCCGCAGCCAGCGCTGGGGCGAGTTCAGCGTCTCCAGCCGCATCGGCGTGTGGCAGCAGACCAGCGGCGGTGGGCTGCGCGATGGACGTGACCGCGGCATCTACCTCAATTTCAGCCTCAACCGCCTGCAGCACGATGACCGCGGCAGTTCGCAGCGACGCTATGGCGTGGACGTGCGGCAACCACAGCATGCGCGGCCGGATATCAACTACAGCGCCGGGCAGACGCTGCGCCAGGAATACGAGGATCAGTACCGCGAGGTATCGGGCGAACTGCGCGGCAACAACAACGAGCGCTACAGCGCCACGCTGAGTACCCAGCTGCAGAACCGCATCGGCCAGACCGGTGCCACGGTGTCGCGCTACCAGCACCAGGGTGGCAACGAAGTGGCGTACAGCGCCACGCACAGTTCCGGCCTGGCCATCGGCAAGCGCGGCGTGTACTGGGGCGCTGGCGTTGGCGCCGACGCGGGGCTGGCGGTGCAGGTGGATGACACCGACGACCTGGACCTGAGCGGCGTTGCCGCCGAGCTGCAGGTGGGCGGGCTGCGTCGACAGCGACTGAAGCTGGGCGAGCGCCGGCTGCTGCCGATTTCCGCCTACCAGTCGCACCGCGCTGAAGTGCAGGACGCCAGCGCCCTGGACAGCATCGCCGCCGTGCGCGTGAGCGGTGTGGGCGGCGCGCGTCCGTTGTTCCTGCCACCAGGCCGGCTGGTGCGCATGCCGGTGCCTATTGAAGTGACCTACACCTTCATCGGCAACGCCCAGGACATCGCCGGCGCACCGCTGCGCGGTGCCCGCATTCTCAACGCGCCGGTGCCCGGCACCGGCAGCAATGGAGGTTTCGTGGCCGACTTCCCACGACGCGAGAAGACCCTGTACCTGCTGCAGGACGACCGGTTGCTGCACTGCCCGCTGCAGGTGCGCGAGCGCCGCAGCGTGGTGATGCTGGTAGGCGCCGTGCAGTGCGAGCCGCTGGCCGTGGCCCAGCTGCCGGCCGACATCCGCCACCAGGCACGGGTGACGCGGCTGCTGCAGGAGCAGGCGCTGATCGCCGCCACGCCACAGACCGCAGCAGCGGGAGGTGCGAAGTGAGCCGTCGGTTGTGGTGGGTGATGGCGGTGTTGTGTGGGCTGGTGCTGTTGGTGCCGAGGGCGAAGGCGCAGAGGCCGCCGGAAACGCATCCGTCGAGCGAGCACCGCGACATCGTGATGAGTTGGGATCGCTCTGCGATGCCGGGAGATATCGAGTTGTGGGCGCGGAGGACTGTGCTGGGCTATGAACTGCTTGGGACGCTTGACTACGGAAGGTTGTATCTGACCTGCAAATCAAGCAGTGACTCAGCACAGGGGAAATGCCCGGTCAATGACACGCTTGAGAATGCGACAAACATCAAGAGTGTTATTCCACTTCGATTTACCGAACGACGAAGTGGAATGACAGAAGATCTCGACGTGGTAGCAGAGCTGCGTCGAGGCGAAGCAACAACAGCCTGTAGCCTTGATTACTGGGATAGTTTAATTCGCCTGATTTGGTCATCGAGTTTCACGCCCTGCTTCGGGAAACCAGTGGGAACGGCTGTGTCAATGGAGCTGCAAGGAAAGCAGCTTGAGAGGTTGGTTGCAGGGAACTGGACGGCTCAACTGGCTCTTTCACTGCACACACCATCTCATTTGAATATCGCAACGTATACGTTTGATTTTGCTCTTGCGGTAACGGACAAGAACGCGGTCTCCATCTACTTCCCGCTTTTCGATCAGGTCACCCCGCACGTCGGTCTGAACCTGCAGTACGACCCGATCGCGCAGACCATCGGTGGCCGTACCCAGCTCGACATGTGCCTGTACGACGGACTTGGTTCGCAGAGTGCCTACCTCGGCGTCACCGTGCGTGACAGCGGCGCGCAACCTCCCGGGCCCTCGGGCTACTCGGTATGGCACGTCGATGGCGGCAGTGATGCCAGTCAGCGCGTGGACTACACCGTCACCCTGGATCACAACGGCAGCAGCCTGCCCATGCGCAATGGTGTGGAGCAGCTGCTGCACGGCATCGATACCGCACGGCTGCGCCTGGTGCTGCTGCCCGGCATGACGCAGCCGGTGTTCTGCGTGCCTACGCCATTGACGCTGGAAACACCGCGCGTGCCGGTCAGCACCAAGCGCCCCGGCTACTACAGCGGCGATCTCAAGGTGGAACTGCGTGTTCCCACCGTCACGCCCTGAACCCCACATGGAGTCCCCGATGAAACCCCTAGTCCGCTGCCTGCTGCCGCTGTCGCTGCTGATGGCGTTGCCTGCCCATGCCAATCTCACCGTGCACCCCATGCGTACGTCGGTGGACGCGAAGAAAGGCGCACAGATACGCATCTACTCGCAGTCCACCCAACCGCAGTACGTGCAGGCATCGATCAAGCGCATCGTCAACCCGGCGGGGGCAGGTGAACAGGAGGTTGAGGTGGAGCCGAATGAGGCCGCCATCGCCATCACGCCAGGAAAGTTCGCCCTCGCCGGTGGTGGCAACCGGCTGATCCGTGTGATTCCGCTGCAGCCGGTCGAAAAGGAAACGGCCTACCGCGTGTACTTCGAGGGCGTGCGCGGCCCCGAACGTGCTGACCCTGCAGGCGAGGGTGAGAGTGCCCAGGCCAATGTCGGCGTCAGCCTGGTCTGGGGCGCGCTGGTCAATGTATTGCCCGCGCAATCGACGATGGACGTGCAGGTGGAGGGAAACCAGCTGCGCAACACCGGCACGGTACGCGTGGGCATCACCAGCATCGCTGACTGCGATGGTGTGCGCTGCACCGCACATGACGTCTCGCGCAGCCTGTACCCCGGCAGCGCGCTGGAGCTGCCGTTCCCATTGCAGCCGGGTCACACGCTGCAGCTGCGCTATCGGCTGACCCGCGATGGCTATCGCGAGCACCTGCACAACGTCGCGCTCTGAATGCATCACGCCGCTGTGGCTTGGTGCCACAGCGGTTCCTTCTGTTTCGTTTGTTAAGGAGAATCCATGAACAAGATCTATCGACGACTCTGGTCCGCCGCCCGCCAATGCTGGGTGGTGGCAAGTGAGCTGACCCGAAGGAAGGGACGCAGCGCGGGAGGTGTCCAAGGCGGCTTGCTGGCATCCGTTTTGATTGGCTCACTTTCCACCACTGCGAGCGCGGCCATTTTCTATGGCTGTGATGGTGGTGTGTCCGGAATTGTCCGCTGCGCTCCGTTCGTTGGGCACGAGGACATGGGAAATGCGAATGCTTCGTCGCGTAGTTCCTACTATCTTTCCATGGGAGGGGGAGCATGGACCGACGGTCTCTACTCCACCAGTTTCGGAAACCGAACGTCTGCCGAGGGTGACAAGAACTCAGTATTTGGCTACGGAGCGGTGGCGAAAAAGGGATATGCCTCGGTATTTGGTGCGCATGCGGTGGGCGATGGTATTGGTGCAATCGCGTTCGGCCACAACGCGAAGGCTTACACCGAAAATTCCATCGCAGTCGGCAGCGGCTCAAGGACAAATGAGGGCGCAGGCGTGTCGAAGATTGCCATCGGCGGTGATGCCTATGCAGGGACCGCTGGTTGGACCGGCGCCATCGCGCTTGGCGGCAAGGCACGTGCCGAGTTCGACGGCCTGGCCATGGGCTACGAGGCCAAGGCTACTGCGAATGGCACGGTGGCACTCGGACGTGGTTCGGTCGCCAACGAAGGCAATACGATATCGGTTGGCAACACCAACACCAAGCGCCGTATCGTCAATGTGGGCGATGCACGCCTGAATGCCACCAGCACAGATGCAGTAACGGGAAAGCAGCTGTATCAGTTGTCGACTGCGACCAGTGGCCTGATCAGCCAGGCGAGCACGGGCGGGGCGGTTCGCATTGGTGCGGAGAACACCGGCACGACACTGACGGTCAGCAATAAAAGTGGTGCTGCCCGCTATCTCAACGGTGTCCGCAACGGCACGCTGAGCGCAACCAGTACCGATGCGGTTACCGGGCAGCAGCTGTTCGCCACCAATCAGAACGTGACGGCGGCAACCAATCGCATCAATGCGAGAGCACTGTCACTGGGTGAAGGCGCAACCGCCGAATCGGTTGCGTACGGGGTGAGTACAGCGCTTGGGTACAATGCCAAAAGCTACAACGGCCAGAGTGTGGCCGTGGGTTTTGACGCCCGTGCTGGTGTGGATGCCGCTGGCAACAAGGTGGTAAACCTGAATGCAGGTGTCTCGCTGGGTTCGCGCAGCCGCAGTGGCAATGGTGCCGTCGCGGCAGGGCTGCAGGCCAGCGCGGTGGGTGATCGTGCCATTGCCATTGGCCATGAGGCATCGGCGGATGTGATTCACGCCACCGCGATCGGATATCAGAGCGAGGCCAGCGCTGGGCACTCCATCGCACTCGGGCGCGGTACCCACGCAAGCGGCCTCTACGCGACGGCCATGGGCAATCTGGCCAGGGCCTCGGCCGAAAGTGCTGTGGCCATTGGTGATCGTTCCCTGGCTCAGCACAATGGTTCGGTGGCGTTGGGCAATGGTTCGCAGACCAGCGCCGCCAATCAGATTTCCGTCGGCAGCAGCGCCATCAAGCGCAAGCTGGTCAATCTGGCCGACGGTACGCTCAGTACGTCCAGCACCGAGGCCGTGACCGGCAAGCAGCTCAACGCTACCAATGCCAACGTGGTCACTGCACAGAATACAGCCAGTGCCGCGCAGGTGGCCGCTACCGGGGCGAAGACCGCAGCCGACAGCGCGCTTGCCAAAGCCACCACCCTGGCCGGCCTGGTGAGCCAGGTGTCCACCACGGGCAATATGCGTATAGGCAGCGAAAATGCCGGTACTGTGTTGGACGTGCGCAACAAGGCCAATGCCAACCGCAGTATCAGCGGGGTTGCCGACGCGACGCTGAGCAACAGCAGCACCGAGGCTGTCACTGGCCGACAGCTTGCGGCTACCAACAGCAACGTAACCACGGCGCAGAACACCGCCAACGCCGCGCAGACGGCGGCAACTGCGGCCAAGACCACTGCGGACAATGCGCTGGGCAGGGCCACAGCGTTGAGTGGTCTGGTCAGCCAGGTATCGGCCACGGGCAATGTGCGCCTGGGCGCAGACAATGCGGGCACCGTGGTGGATGTGGCCAACAAGGACGGCGCGAAGCGGCGCGTCAACAACGTCGCCAATGGCGTGCTGAGCAGCACCAGTACCGATGTCGTGACCGGACAGCAGCTTCATGCCACCAACCAGTCTGTTTCCACGCAGGGCCAGTCACTGTTGCTGCACGGCCAGCAGCTGGCAACGCATACCCAGGCCCTGGACGCGCAGGACCAGCGCGTCGCGACCAACCGCGCCGACATCGATCAGCTTCGTACGGACGTGGACAACTTTGATCCGGATCTGGATGGGGTAGTGAAGTTCAGTGCTGATCGCCTGCTTGTGGACATGGAGGGTGCGCGCATATCGGGAGTGGCGGCGGGGGATGTCAGCTCGGCGGCCAGTACCGATGCCGTGAATGGTGGGCAGTTGTTTGCGGCCAACGAGAAGATCTCGGCACTTGAAGGCGCCGGAAAGTTCGTTGCTATAGGCGGCGGTGGACCGGCCGATAGCGCGGCTGCGGGATTGGTCGCGGTCGCGGTCGGGGATTCGGCGAGGGCCGAGGCTGAAGGAGCGGTGGCCGTTGGTAGTTTCGCGATAGCAGCGGGAAAGAACTCAGTTTCCTTGGGTAGGGCTTCAAGCGTCGCGGCAAAGGCTGAGGATGGCTTCGCGCTAGGAGTCAGGGCATCCGTTGAGTCGGAGAAGGGTGTTGCAATAGGTGCCGGCAGCTCTGTTTCCGAAGCTGCTTTCAACAGTGTCGCCGTGGGCGCCGGCTCCATTGCAACTGAGGCGATGACGGTCTCAGTTGGACAAGGTGTTTTGAAGCGCCGGGTTGTGAATGTCGCTCGGGGTGTGAATGAAGGTGATGCATCGACGATTGGTCAGGTCAGTGACGCACTGGCAATGCTCGGCGGAGGCGCCGGCTTTGGCTCAGGAGGCGATGTCATTGCTCCTGTCTACAATGTACAGGGTGGCACGCAGAACAGCGTAGGTGACGCCTTGGCTGTGCTCGATGGCGCAGTGCTCAGGTCCGATAGCCGAGTAGATGGCGTCGAAGGCCAGCTGCGTGCGACATTCCAACAGTCGCCATCAACCAGCGCAGAAGGAATCGCCCAGGTGAACCTGGCTGGCGCGCAGGGCATGGTTCTGTCGAATCTGGCAGATGGTCGCATTGCTGCGGGTAGTCGTGATGCGGTGACTGGCAATCAGCTGTTTGCAGTCAAGCAGGATGTTGATCGGAACCGAAGCGAACTGAATGCATTGCTTGATGCAAGCGGATCTGGTGCTTCAACTGCCGGGGACGCATACGGCGTGATCGACTACGGCGGCGCCACGCTGACGGGTGTATCAGATGGTGAACTGTCGTCTGGGAGTAGGGATGTTGTGAACGGTGGGCAGCTGTTCTCCACAAATCTGCGCGTGCGAGAGCTGGAGCAGACGGGGCGTTTCCTGAGCGTGGGATTTGACGGCCTGAGCAATGATGCCGAGGCTGGTCTCCTCGGTGTCGCATTGGGGGATTCCGCCAAGGCGTCTACCGGCTCTGAAGGTGGTGTGGCCATCGGGAGTTACTCGATTGCACAAGGGACGAACTCAGTTGCGCTGGGCCGAGGATCTAACGTGGCCGATTCTGCTGAGAGCGGGTTTGCTCTGGGCGTTGGTTCGAATGTCTATGCGAACCAGGGTGTGGCCTTTGGCGCGTCGAGTCGTGTGGTAGCAGGCGCTGATGGAGCGCTCGCGCTGGGTTCCTACTCAATCGCGACCGAATCAAATACGGCTTCATTCGGTAACGGCTCGGTTAAACGGCGTTTGGTGAACCTTGGTCGCGGCACTGGTGAGCATGATGCAGTCACCGTGGCACAGTTGAGCGAGTCGCTAGCTGCACTTGGGGGCGGTGCGGGTCTCGATGAGGATGGTCGTGTCGTCACCCCCGGCTTCAACGTCCAGGGCCAACACCAGAACACCATCAACGAAGCCCTCGCCACGCTCGACTCGGCCGTAGTCACCACCGGCTCCCGTGTCGACCGTGTGGAAACCCAGCTCCGCTCGGTGTTCCAGGAATCTCCGTCCGTCCGCAGCGACGGCGCCGCCCAGCTCACCCTGGCGGGTGCCAACGGCATGGTCATCTCCAACGTCGCCAACGGCTTGATCGCCGCCGGCAGCCGCGAGGCGGTCAACGGTGGCCAGTTGCATGCCGCGCAGCAGCAGCTCAACGGTCGCATCGATGGCCTGGAGCAGCGCGTGGACGGCCAGCCGCAGGCGCGTGCAATGGCCACGGCATCGGCGGCGCCGACCGAAGAGATCATGCCAAGCCCGGAAGCCAGCGGTTCGCCGCAGGTCGCTTCGGCAGGCGAGGGCGCTTCGCCTGCACCGCAGCCGAAGTCGAAGAAGGACGATTCACCCGCGCCCACGCCGCAGGTCGACACCGCCGAGTTGGAAAAGATGCTGGCCCGCGCCAACGAGTACACCGACGGTGCGATCAGCAACTTCGAGCGCCGCCTGGACAAGATGGACAAGCGCTTCAACCGCATGGCGGCGATGAGCAGCGCGCAGACGGCCATGGCCATGAACACCGCCGGCCTGGCCACCTACAACCGCCTTGGCGCGGGCGTGGGCTACGCCGAGGGCGAGTCGGCCATGGCGGTGGGTTACCAGCGCGTGCTCAACGACAAGGGCTCAGCCACCTTCAGCCTCAATGGTGCCTTCACCAACAGCGGTGAACGCAGCATGGGCGTGGGTGTGGGCATCGGTTGGTAAGCCATGGCGCCCCGGTGTGGTGCGCGTAACGAGCCCCGCCGCGCCGGGGCCATTGCAGAGGAGGTTGCAATGTATCGCTTCATGAGCCGCTTCATGACCTATCGGCGCTACTACCTGTGGCGCGCCCGCATCCGCTACTTCACCCACGACATGGATACGTGGACGCTGGCCTGCCTGGTGCTGATGGTCTGCATGGGGTTGATGGTGTGGGGGTTCTGGCGCGTGGTGAACGTGCCGCAGCCGCGCATCCATCCGGAGGCCGCAGCCGTGCGGGTGGAAGTGCTGACCGACGAAGCGATCCATCGCATCGTGCTGGTGCGCCACGGCGGCACGACGCCGGGTGATCCCTTCTACAGTGCTGCGGAGATCCGCGGCAGCACCAAGCGCACGTTGCGGGTCCGGCAGACGCTGCAGGACCCGGTGGCGATGAAGCTGCAGGCGGACATGTACGCCGACATCGCCGACTACATCAACGCTACCGGTGCCTGCATGCCCTTTCCCTGCCGCCGCGTGAGTTTCCGCATCGAACAGCTGCAGCGGTCGGGGCACGAGAGTGCGGTACGCAACAAGGCGCTTGCCGAGATCCTGCAGGTGCCGTGGTACCTGGTGCCGAACCTTGATGGCGAACGCACGCGCGTGCGCAGTGGCTGGGCCGATGACTTCCAGGATGTGTATGCGCACGCCTGGAACCTGCATGACCTGCAGAAGATGCATGCGCGCATGATGGCCGAGTATCCGTACCGTGCGGCGGTGCCGTGGCTGGCACGATTGGCAACCCCTGCCCAGGAACAGCTGATCTTCCAGTAGCGCTGGGCCATGCTCGGCTGCTCTTGGCGCAGAGCCGGGCACAGGCCCGGCTCTGCCATGATCAACCGCCGATGTAGGCGGTGATTTCCATCTCGGCCAGCAGCTGCCGCAACTGCGTGGCCGAGGCCCGCCGCATGGGTTTCTCGTCCACCGGCGACAGCGGGGCCTGGCGCAACGCATCGTAGGGCAGGACGGCCAGGTCGAAGGTCAGGTCTTCGGCACTGAACACCCACACCGGTACATCCAGGTTGCGCTCACGGTCCATCCGCAGGCGCCGCGTACGCGATTCGGCGGGGATGCGATGTTCGTCCAGGAAGCGATTCACGGCCTCCGGGTCGTCACTGTGCAGGTGCAACTGCACGGGGCTGTTGGCATCGGCGGTGCCGTCCAGCACCGGTCCGGCCAGGCGCGGCGAAAACCCGTGCAGGAACTCCAGCGCCCGCAACGCGGACTCGCGCCGCCGCTGTAGTTCGCTGCCGTGCTGCGGGCCGGAGAACAGCCGCTGGTACTCGCGCAGCGCCTGTTCGATCTCGACGTTGCGGGGCAGGGAAGCATCGTCGTGGATGCCAAGGCGGCTGGCGGCCTTGAGTTTGGCCTGGTGGAAGTCGCGGATTCCGCCTTCGGCCATCAGCCGGGCGGCTTCGTGGGCGAGGCGATGACGCCGTTCGCGGGTCTGGCTGACAGCATGCTGGTGAGCGCGGTGCATGCGATGACTCCCTGTTGCGACCTGGCCACAGACTAGCGCAGGCGTGTGACATCTGCGTGGGCGAAGGCAACGGCGCCGCTACGCTCGCCGGCCATGGCCCGGCGCTACCGGAAGAGGGTGCCCGACGGGCGCGGCATGGTAGCGCCGGGCCATGCCCGGCGAATGCATCGGCGCCAACCGACGTTGGCATCTAGCGGGGTAGGGCCGGGCCATGCCCGGCGGATGCATCGGCGCCAACCAAGGTTGGCATCTACCGGGGTAGCGCCGGGCCGTGCCCGGCGAATGCATCGGCGCCAACCAAGGTTGGTATCTACCGGGGTAGCGCCGGGCCATGCCCGGCGGATGCATCGGCGCCAACCGAGGTTGGCATCTAGCGTGGTAGCGCCGGGCCATGCCCGGCGGATGCATCGGCGCCAACCAAGGTTGGCGACTACCAGGGCAGCGTCGGGCCATGGTGCCAACCAACGGTTGGCACCCACCCAGCCTGGCTTCAGAAGATATCGAACGCGGCCGCGTCAGCCTGCGGGGTGCTCTGCAGGTTGAGGTCGTAGTCGGTCAGGCGGTCCATGTCTTCCACCTTCACCCACTCCACCGCACCGTTGAGGGTGGCCTGGACCATGCCGCTCGGCGGTTCGTTCTGTGCGATCGGGGTGTCCTTCAGCGCGGTGCGCATGTAGTCGATCCAGATCGGCAGGGCGGCCTTGCCACCGTATTCGCGGTAGCCCAGCGAGCGGAAGTCGTCGCGGCCCACCCACACGGTGGTCACGTACGGGCCGCCGAAGCCGGAGAACCAGGCGTCACGGTGATCATTGGTGGAGCCGGTCTTGCCGCCCACGTCTTCGCGGCCGAGTACCTTGGCCTGCGCGCCGGTGCCGCGCTGGACCACGTCGCGCATCATCGACACCAGCTGGTAGGCGGTACGGGCGTCGATCGCACGCGGTGCGGTACGCGCGTCCGGGTTGGCGGGTGCGGCCGGCGTTTCGGTCTTGGCTTCCGGCTTGGCGGCGGCGGTGGCATCGACCTTGGGTGCCGGGGCGCCGAAGTTGAAGCCGTCCACGACCTGGTTCACCGGCTGGTCGCTGCTGCCGGCGCAGTCGCGGCAGGCCATCGCCGGGTTTTCCTTGAACACCAGGTTGCCATCGCGGTCGTTGACCTGGTCGATCAGCCAGGTGTCCACGCGTGAGCCGCCGTTGGCGAACACGGCATAGCCGCGGGCCACCGACAGCGGGGTCAGCGAGGCGGTACCCAGCGACATCGACAGGTTCGGCGGCAGCTCGGATTCGGCAAAGCCGAACTGGCTGATGTACTTGCGCGCGTAGTCCACGCCCATGCCATCAAGCAGGCGTACCGAGACCAGGTTGCGTGACTGCACCAGCGCTTCACGCAGGCGCATCGGGCCGCGGAAGCCGCCGCCGTCGTTCTGCGGTGCCCAGGTCTTGCCGCGGCGGTCGCGGAACACGACCGGGGCGTCGAGTACGATCGAGGCCGGGTTGTAGCCCTTGTCGAAGGCGGCCGCGTAGACGAACGGCTTGAAGCTCGAGCCGGGCTGGCGACGGGCCTGGGTGGCACGGTTGAACTTGTTGCCGGAGAAGCTGAAGCCGCCGACCAGCGCCTTCAGGGCGCCGCTGTGGGCGTCCAGCGAAACCAGGGCAGACTGGCCGCGCGGGAGCTGGTCGAGCAGCCATTCGCCCTCCTTGGCACCGGCGCGCACGCGCACGATGTCGCCGCGCTGCACCAGCTTGGCCGGGCTCTTGTTGGTCCACTTGGCGGCACCGGCCGGCAGCACGATCTCGCTGCGGTTGGCCAGCACCACAGTGGCGCTGCCGTCGGCGCCGGTGCTGGCGACGATGGCCGGCAGCAGGCCGGCCTGGCCGAACATGCCACGCAGGTGCTCGGCCAGGGCCGTGGCGTCATCGCCGGCGCCCAGCTGCACCTGCTTCTCCACGCCGTGCCAGCCGTGGCGATGGTCGTACAGCAGCAGGCCGTCGCGCACCGACAGGTTGGCGGCGGTCTGCAGGGTCGAATCGATCGTGGTGGTGACGTGGTAGCCCTTGTTGACCACGTCGCCGCCAAAGCGGGCGATCATTTCCTGGCGCACCAGCTCGGCCACGTACGGGGCATCGACCTGCACCGGCGGCTCGTGGGCGGTGGCGTGCATCGGCACGGCCTTGGCCGCATCGGCCTCGGCCTGGCTGACGAACTTCAGGTCGGCCATGCGCTGCAGCACATAGTTGTCACGACGCTGGCGGGCGCGCTCCGGGTTGGAGATCGGGTTGCCCGAGGACGGGAACTTGGGGATGCCGGCCAGCGAGGCCATCTCGTCCAGGTCCAGCTCGCCCAGCTTCTTGCCGTAGTAGAACTCGGCGGCGGCGGCCACGCCGTAGGCGCGGTTGCCGAAGAAACTCTTGTTCAGGTACAGCTCGAAAATCTCGTCCTTGCTCAGCTCGGACTCGATCTTGCGCGCCAGCAGGATCTCGGCCAGCTTGCGGGTATAGCTGTACTCGGAGCTGAGGAAGAACTGGCGGGCCACCTGCTGGGTGATGGTGGAGCCGCCGGGCACGCGCTTGTCGTTGGTGGTGGCCAGCAGCCACACCGCGCGACCGATGCCCTTGTAGTCCACGCCGCCGTGCTCGTAGAAGCGGGCATCCTCGGTGGCCAGGAACGCCTGCTTCAGCTTCTCCGGCACGTCCTTCATGGTGATGGGGGTACGCCGGGTCTCGCCGAACACCGCCATCAGCTTGCCGTCGGCAGCGTAGACGTACATCGGCTCCTGCATTTCCACGTCGCGCAGGGTCTGCACGTCGGGAAGCTTGGAAGAAACGGCGTAGTACAGGCCGCCAACGGCGGCCGCTCCGACCAGCGCCAGGACCAGGACAACAAGAAAGATCCAGCGCAGCCAGCGGCGGAGACGGGTCATCGGTGTCAGATTCCGATTGCGAATTTCGTGGTCGCAGAGTATAGATTACGCAAGGTGGCGGCTGGGGCCGGCACTGGGGAGTGCAAGGGGACGCCAGGGGCTGCGTGTTCATCCTGTGAGGGATGTCACAGCAGGGCGGTTGCCATTTGCTAAGAATACGTTATTAATGCGCGGACGCAGCTCTTGCGTCCAAGTGCCCGTCGGCAGGGGAGAAACCGTGGGGCTCATCCCAAAAAGTCAGTCGCCGCTCATTGGCGTCGACATCAGTTCGACTGCGGTAAAGCTGTTGCAGCTTTCCCGCAGCGGCAACCGTTTCCGTGTGGAACATTATGCCGTGGAACCGCTGCCGCCGAATGCGGTGGTGGAGAAGAACATCGTTGAAGTGGAGGCCGTGGGAGAGGCCATCCGCCGGGCGATGAACCGTTCCGGCAGCAAGGCCAAGCTGGCTGCTGCGGCCGTGGCTGGTTCGGCGGTGATCACCAAGGTGATCCCGATGCCGGCCGACCTGGACGAGAACGACATGGAAGCCCAGATCGAGCTGGAAGCGGTCAACTACATTCCGTATCCGATCGAGGAAGTGAACCTGGACTTCGAGGTGATCGGGGCGATCCCGAACAACCCGGAAATGGTCCAGGTGCTGCTGGCGGCCTCGCGTTCGGAAAACGTCGAGCTGCGCCAGTCCGCACTGGAACTGGGCGGCCTGCAGGCCAAGGTGATGGACGTGGAGGCCTTCGCGGTCGAGAACGCCTTCGCCCTGGTGGCCAGCGAACTGCCGGTGTCGGCCGAGGGCGTGGTTGCGCTGGTCGATATCGGCGCCACCATGACCACCCTCAACGTGCTGCGCGGTGGCCGTAGCCTGTACAGCCGCGAACAGGTGTTCGGTGGCAAGCAGCTGACCGACGAGATCATGCGCCGCTATGGCCTGAGCTACGAGGAAGCCGGTCTGGCCAAGCGCCAGGGCGGGCTGCCGGAAAGCTACGAGATGGAAGTGCTGGAGCCGTTCAAGGAAGCCACGGTCCAGCAGATCAGCCGCCTGCTGCAGTTCTTCTACGCCGGCAGCGAGTTCAACCGCGTCGATCACATCGTGCTGGCTGGCGGCTGTGCTGCCCTTGCAGGCCTGCCGGAGATGGTTGAGGAACAGCTGGGCGTGCCGACCGTGGTCGCCAACCCGCTGGCACAGATGACCCTGGGGCCGAAGGTGCAGGCGCACGCGCTGGCCCAGGACGCCCCCGCGCTGATGATCGCGACCGGTCTGGCGCTGAGGAGCTTTGACTGATGGCACGCATCAATCTATTGCCCTGGCGCGCCGAACGGCGCAAGCAACGCCAGCGCGAGTTCGGCATCATGCTGGGCATGGCCGCCCTGGGGGGCCTGCTGCTGTCGCTGTTGATCTGGTTCTACTACGACATGCAGGTCAGCGGGCAGAATGACCGCAATGCCTACCTGCAGACCGAGATCGACAAGGTCAAGGAGCAGAACAAGGAAATCGACCGCCTCGACGAGCAGAAGAATCGACTGCTGGCCCGCAAGGCCGTGATCGAGCAGCTGCAGGCCAAGCGTTCGCAGATGGTCCACCTGTTCGATGCGCTGGTCCGCACCATTCCCGATGGTGTGGTGCTCACCGCTCTGCAGCAGGAAGGCGACGTATTGACCCTGGAGGGCCGCACCCAGTCCAACGCCCGTGTCTCGGCGTACATGCGCAACCTCGAAGTTTCCGGCTGGATGACCAATCCGGAACTGGCGATCATCGAGGCGCGTGAGCCGGAGAAGGACAAGGAAGGGCGCGCGACCGGCCCGGTGGCTGACATCAAGGCCTTGCCGTACGTGTTCAAGGTCAAGGTCAAGCTGCCTGCTCAGAGCGAGGAAGCAGGCGCCACGCCGGGCCTGAACCCGGATGGCAGCGTGGCCGGCACCGCGCCTGTGGCACCGACGGTCGCACCGCTCAGCGCCGGGCCCGACGCCGCCGCACCGGCTGCCGCCGCACCAGCGCCGGGATCGACTCCAGCACCGGCAGCTACGCCTGCGACCGCACCTGCACAGGCGCCGGCGGCGACGCCTGCGCCGGCCACGCCTGCACCAGCCGCACCGGCCACCAAGCCTGAGGGCAGCCGCCTGGCGCAGCCGCCGCAGGCCTTCCACGCCCCGCTGCAGGGGGATCGCGCATGAGCAAGAAAGTCGACATCAAGAACCTGGACTTCAACGACATCGGCAATTGGCCGAGGAACGCGAAGATCGTGTTCTGCTCGCTGATTGCCGTGGTGATCATGTTCGTGCTCTGGATGCTGCTGATCAGCGGCAAGCGCGAGGAGCTGGCGGGCCTGGAATCGCGGGAAACCGAGCTGCGTGCCGAGTTCACCAAAGAACAGGAACGCGCGGTCAACCTGGAGCCGTTGAAGCAGCAGCTGGCACAGATGGAGCAGGTGCTGCAGCAGATGCTGCGGCAGCTGCCCAGCAAGACCGAAATGCCGGACCTGATCATCGACATCTCGCAGACCGCGTTGTCCAGCGGCCTGGCCAACGAGCTGTTCGAGCCCGAACAGGAGCAGATCAAGGAGTTCTACGCCGAGAAGCCGATCAAGCTGCGGATGGTGGGCAGTTACCACCAGTTCGGCGCCTTCGTCAGCGGCGTGGCCTCGTTGCCGCGGGTGGTGATCCTGACCATGCACGACATCAACCTCAAGCCGAAGGACAAGACCGGCGGCAACATCCGCGCCGGTGCGCTGGAACTGTCGGGCACGGTCAAGACCTACCGTTACCTGGATGAGGCCGAGGTCGCCGAACAGCAGAAGGCTGAAGCGGGCAAGGAGGCGAAGAAGTGATCCGTTCCTTCATTGCGCGTGGCGGTATGGCGTTGACCGTGCTGCTGCTGGCCGCCTGTGGCCGCGGCGTGACCAGCACGCCGGGTGATGCACCCAATCTGGAAAAGTGGGTCGAGAGCGAGCGTGCGCGACCGGCGCAGCCGCTGGAGCCGCTGCCGGTGATGCAGCAGTTCGAGACCTTTGAATACTCCGCGCAGGGCATGCGCGATCCGTTTACCGATGCCTGGACCAACCCGCAGCAGGGGAATGGGGGACTGCGGCCAGACCCGAACCGGCGCAAGGAGCCGATGGAAGGCTTCCCGCTGGACGCGCTGGACATGGTCGGCACCATCGGCACAGGCGCCGGCACCGTGGCGCTGGTGATGGGGCCGGACAAGGTGACCTATCGGGTGCGTCCCGGCGGTTACCTGGGGCAGAGCGACGGGCGGGTCACCGCGGTCTTTGAAGACCGCGTGGAGCTGATCGAACTGGTGCCGGATGGCGCGGGTGGCTGGCTGGAACGTCCAGCAACGCTCGCGCTGGAAGATCAATGATCGTTTACTGGGGATAGCACGATGACCTTTCACCAAGCCAAGGGGCTGCGTCCCATCCGGCGCTCTACCTTGAACCGCATCAGCGCGCTGGGAGTCGCGTTGATGCTGGCCTGCGCTCCGGCGCTGGCCGCCGCACCGTCGGAAAAGCCGACCGGCACGGCGCTGGCGGCCACGCCGGCCGCTGCACCGGCAGGCCTGTCGGTCGCACGCATCGATTTCAAGCGTGGCGATGACGGCGCGGGCCGTCTGATCCTGCAGTTCGACGGCCAGGGCGCCATGCCCGACCTGCGCAGCCAGGGCAACAGCGTGGTTGTCGATGTCGGCAACGCACGCCTGCCGGCCAACCTGCAGAAGCCGATGAACGTCACCGACTTCGCCACCCCGGTGCAGCGCATCGACGCCAAGCCGTCCGGGGCCGGCACCCAGCTGGTGCTGAGCACGGGCGGTCCGGTCGAGTCGCTGGCCTACCAGAGTGGCAACGAGTATGTGGTGGAGATCAGCCCGCGGCAGGCCCAGGCCGCCGTTGGCGCAGTCACTGCCGGCAGCGTGACCCAGGCCGCCAAGGGCGTGCCGCAGCGCGGCTACGCCGGCAAGCCGGTGACCTTCAACTTCCAGGACGTGCCGGTGCGCACCGTGCTGCAGTTGATCGCAGAAGAGTCGAATCTGAACGTGGTGGCCTCCGACTCGGTGCAGGGCAATGTGACCCTGCGTCTGGTCAACGTGCCGTGGGACCAGGCGCTGGATATCGTGCTGCGTGCCAAGGGCCTGGACAAGCGTCGTGACGGCAGCGTGGTGTGGGTTGCGCCGCAGTCCGAGCTGGCCAAGTTCGAGCAGGAGAAGGAAGACGCGCGCATCGCGATCGAGAACCGCGAAGACCTGGTGACCGACTACGTCCAGATCAACTACCACAGCGCCACGCAGATCTTCAAAGCGCTGACCGAAGCCAAGGGAATCGGCGGCGGTGGTGGTGGTGGTGGCGGCGGCGGTGGCGGTGGTGGCAGTTCGCAGGAAGAAAGTGGCTTCCTCTCGGGACGCGGTCGCATCGTCGCCGACGAGCGCACCAACACGCTGATGATCAGCGACATTCCGAAGAAGATCGCGCGCATGCGCGAGTTGATCAGTGTCATCGACCGCCCGGTCGACCAGGTATTGATCGAAGCACGCATCGTCATCGCCACCGACACGTTCGCGCGCGAACTGGGTGCCAAGTTCGGCATCAGCGGCAGCCGTGACAACGTGTATTTCAGTGGTGACCTGGAGGCCAACGCCAAGACCCGCGAATCGCAGGTGGATGCCGCCAGCACCAACGCCAAGGCTGAGCGCGACTGGATCGCCGGTGGTCGCGTGGGCCCGCCGCCGGTGTCGGTCGGTTCGGCCATCACCCGTGGCCTGAACTGGAACCTGCCGGTGGCAGCTGCCAGCAATCCAGGTTCACTGGCGCTGTCCATCCTCAACGCAGGCTATCTGCTTGATGTGGAATTGTCCGCCATGCAGGAAGAGTCGCGTGGTGAAGTGATTTCCAATCCGCGGGTGGTGACCACCAATCAGCGCGAAGCGCTGATCAAACAGGGCAAGGAAATCGGCTATGTCACCATCAGTGGCGGCGGCGCTGGCGGTGTAGCCACCCCGAACGTCCAGTTCAAGGAAGTGGTGCTGGAACTGAAGGTCACCCCGACCATCACCAACGACAACCGCGTGTTCCTCAACATGGCGGTGAAGAAGGACGAGGTCGATCAGCTGATCCAGCTGCAGGGCTACGGTACCGTGCCGTCCATCAACCGCCGCGAGGTCAATACCGCCGTGCTGGTGGAAGATGGCCAGACCGTGGTGATCGGTGGCGTGTATGAATTCACCGACCGCAACAGTGTCAGCAAGGTGCCGTTCTTGGGCGATGTGCCGTTCCTGGGCAATCTGTTCAAGAAGCGCGGTCGCAACAAGGACAAGGCCGAACTGCTGGTGTTCGTGACCCCGAAGGTCCTGCGCGTGGCCCGCCAGAACTGAGGCATCACATCTGTTGTATCCGACCGGGGCCGCCACGTGCGGCCCCGCGTCGTTTGCGCGGGAGGCCCGGTTGATCGGTCATGCGTGGAGGCTGTTCAGCCGTTCTTGATGCCAGCAGCCGGACGGCCTGCGATGATGTGGGGAACCCGAGCCATCCCGCGCCGGTCAAAGGCCCCCATGAACCTGCCTCCGCCGATGCCCGAATCCATTTCTCCGCCGCCTGCCCCCACCACCTCGCGCCTGCATGCGGCCTTCAGCGATCTGCGCGATGCACTGTCGGCCGAGATCGTCGGCCAGGCGGCGCTGGTCGAACGCCTGCTCATTGCCTTGCTGGCCGATGGCCACCTGCTGGTGGAAGGTGCCCCGGGCCTGGCCAAGACCACGGCCATCCGGGCCCTGGCGGCGCGGCTGGAAGCAGACTTCGCACGTGTGCAGTTCACCCCGGATCTGCTGCCTTCCGACCTGACCGGTACCGAGATCTGGCGCCCGCAGGAAGGTCGTTTCGAATTCGTGCCGGGGCCGATCTTCCACCCGATCCTGCTGGCCGATGAAATCAATCGTGCGCCGGCCAAAGTGCAGTCCGCGCTGTTGGAAGCGATGGGCGAGCGCCAGGTCACCGTCGGTCGCCACACCTATGCGCTGCCGTCGCTGTTCCTGGTGATGGCCACGCAGAATCCGATCGAGCAGGAAGGCACCTTCCCGCTGCCGGAAGCGCAGCTGGATCGTTTCCTGATGCACGTACGCATCGGTTATCCGGACCAGGCGGCCGAGTCGGAGATCCTGCGGCTGGCCCGCGAGCGCGCCCGCGGCGCGCTTGGCGAGGCCGCAGCGACGCCGGAAAAACTGCCGATGCAGGATGTCTTCGATGCGCGCCGCGAGGTGCTGGAGCTGCACATGGCCCCCGCGCTGGAGCGCTATCTGATCGAGCTGGTACTGGCATCGCGTGATCCCTCGCGCTACGACGCCTCGCTGGCGCGCCGCATCGCGTGGGGCGCCAGCCCGCGTGGCTCCATCGCACTGGAGCGGTGCGCACGGGCGCGGGCGTGGTTGTCCGGGCGTGATTTCGTCACTCCCGACGACGTGCGTGCCGTGGCCGCCGATGTGCTGCGCCACCGGGTTCTGCCCAGTTATGAAGCCATCGCCGAAGGCTGGGATGGTGAGCGCTTGGTGCAGGAACTGCTGGCCCGGGTCCCGGCGCCCTGAGCGCGCGCATGACCGGCACGACCAACGGACCTGCTCCGGTTACCAGCGAAGGCGATGGCCTGCGACCGCAACTGGCCGAGCTGGTGGCATTGCGCCGCCTGGCACAGCGTCCGCCGCCGCCTCGTCGTGGGCGCGCGGGCAGCGCCGGGCAAGCGCCTTCGCCGCTGCGCGGACGCGGCATGGAATACGCAGAATCGCGCGAATACGTGGCGGGCGACGACGCGCGCCACATCGACTGGCGCGTCACCGCGCGCACCGGGCGCACGCACACCAAATTGTTCCAGGCAGAACGCGAACGGGTCACCCTGATCGTTGCCGATACTTCACCTGCGCTGTACTTCGGTACCCGCGTGCGCTTCAAGTCGGTGCAGGCAGCACGCGCTGGCGCGGTTGCGGCATGGTCCGCACAGCGCCGCGGCGACCGCATCGGTGCATTGCGCGGTAGTGATCGCGAGGCGCCGATCGCGCCGGCCGGCGGTGCCCGCGGCGTACTGCGTGTACTCGATGCACTCACGCGCTGGTACGCGCAGCCACCTGCCGATGACCTTGGCCTGGAACGCGCGCTGGACCATGCCGGTCGGGTGCTGCGCCCCGGCGCCCGGATGCTGGTACTGGCCGATCCGCAGCAGGCGATCCGGATTCCGCCGGCGCGCTGGAGCGCGTTGGCCCAGCACCATGACCTGAGTCTGCTGCTGCTGGTCGATCCGCTTGAGTTGAAGCCGCCAACGGCGCCCCTGCAGTTTCTCGCCGCGCAGCAGCGCATCGGCCTGGACCTGCGCCGCAGCGATGTGCAGGCGCACTGGCAGGCGCATTTCGTTGAACCGCTGCAGCAGCTGCGCAGCCAGCTTGCCGCGCGTCGCGTCGATGTGCAGGTGCTGTCCACCGATGCGGCAAGCGATGCCTGGCTGGCGCCGGCACCGACGGAGGTGCCGGCATGAGTGCCTCCCTGCCACTGCGCGACGTGCAGTTGCCGCCCTCGCCAGCGTGGTGGCCCCCCGCACCTGGCTGGCTGATACTGATCGCATTGGTTCTGCTGTTGCTGGCCATCGTTGCTGCGGTGGCATGGCGTCGTCGTCGCCGCCGCCAGCAGTGGATGCGCGTGTTCGATCAGGAGATTGCGGCAGTGAACGGCGCGCCGTCGGAACTTGCGGCCATCGCCAGCCTGCTGCGGCGTGCGGCGCGTCAGGCACGCCCCGGTAGCGAAGCCCTGCGCGATGACGCGTGGTGGCAGTACGTCGATCCCAAGGACACCCTGTCGCTCGCGCAGCGCAACCTGCTGGCCGAGGGGGCGTATCGTCCAAGCGTGGATGCCGCTGCCGTGGCCGGCGTGCGCGCGTGGGCGCGGGCACGCTACCTGGCGTTGCTGCAGGAGCGCCGCCGATGAGCGCGCTTGCAGCTTACTGGCCGTGGCCGGATCTGCAGCTGGCCTGGCCGCTGGCACTGCTGGCACTGCCGTTGCCGATCCTGATGCTGGCATGGAAGCGGCGGGCCGATCCGGGCGCTGCGTTGCGCGTGCCCTACGCCGCTGCCGAACTGGAAGCACTGGCTGGCGGCGGTCGTGTCGGCGTTTCCTGGCTGCGCAGCGGCTTGCTGTGGCTGGGCTGGCTGGCGCTGTGCCTGGCGATGGCGCGACCACAGCAACTGGGTGAGGCGATCACCCCGCCGCAGGAGGGCCGGCAGATGATGCTGGCGATGGACGTGTCCGGCAGCATGAGCGAGCCGGACATGGTGCTCGGTGCGCAGGCGGTGGAGCGCTTGACCGCAGCCAAGGCGGTGCTGGCCGATTTCCTGGACCGTCGTGCCGGCGATCGCGTCGGCCTGCTGGTGTTCGGTGATCGTGCCTACACACTCACACCGTTGACTGCGGATCTGTCCAGCGTGCGCGATCAACTGCGCGACAGCGTGGTTGGCCTTGCCGGGCGCGAGACGGCCATTGGTGACGCCATCGCGCTGGCGGTCAAACGCCTGCGCAATCAGCCCGAAGGGCAGCGTGTACTCATCCTGCTGACCGACGGCGTCAGCAACGCCGGTGTGCTGGAACCCCTGCGCGCAGCCGAGCTGGCACGTGCCGAAGGGGTGCGCGTGCACACCGTGGCGTTTGGCAGCGACGGTAGTGCGCGGTTCTTCGGCATTCCCGTGGCCGCCGACCGCGATCCGGTGGATGAGGCAACGCTGCGCAGGATCGCCGAGATGACCGGCGGCCGCTTCTTCCGTGCGCGTGACACCGACCAGCTGGCTGGCATCTATGCCGAACTGGACAGGCTGGAGCCAATCGCAGCGAAGGGACCGACACTGCGTCCGCGCAACGAGCGCTATGCATGGCCACTGGCCGTCGCCTTGCTGCTGGGCGCATTGGCGTGGGCCTGGCCGGAACGTCGCCGATGAACGCCACTTTCCTGAAGATGCCCGACTGGAGCGCGTTCGACTGGAGTGCATTGCATTTCCTGCGGCCGGACGGCTTGTGGTTGCTGGCGGCACTGCCGTTGATCGTCGCGGTGGCCATCTACCGGCAACGGCGCAGCGACGCGTGGCGGCAGGCGGTCGACGCCCATCTGCTGTCGCAGCTCCTGGCGGGCGAGGGCAAGCGACGCACGCGCCTGCCATGGGCATTGCTGTTGGGCTGGACCCTGGCGGCACTGGCGATGGCTGGCCCCAGCTGGAGGCAGCAGGCGCAGCCGATCTATCAGGCCAGTGCGCCGTTGGTGGTGGTGCTGGATCTCTCCAGCCGCATCACCGCGACCGACCTGCCACCCTCGCGCCTGCTGCAGGCGCGGGCAAAGATCGGTGCTCTGCTGCGCGCCCGTCAAGGCGGACAGGTGGGCCTGGTGGTGTATGCCGAAGATGCCTATACCGTGGCGCCGTTGACCGACGACGCTGCCAACGTGGCGCTGTACCTGGACGCGCTGTCGCCGGAGGTGATGCCGCGTGATGGACAGCGCGCCGACCGTGGCATCGACTGGGCGGTCAGGTTGCTGCGGCAGACCGGTGCCCTGCGCGGCCAGATCCTCCTGGTCAGCGACCAGGCTGACAGCGAAGCGGCGCTTGCCGTAACGCAGGCGCGTGGCCTCGGCCTGCAGGTGTCGGTGCTGGGCCTGGGCACACCATCCGGCGCCGCTTATCGCGATGGTCAAGGCCAGATCGCACAGGCCGCGCTGGATGAAACCAGCCTGCGCGCCGTCGCCACCGCAGGCGGTGGGCGTTACCAGCGCATCGCCAGCGATGATCGCGACCTGAAGGCATTGGACGTACTTGATGCCAGCGAAGGTGGCGCACTGGAGCGGCCCGGGCAGGCCCGGCAATGGCAGGACGAAGGCTATTGGTTGTTGCCGCCGGTGATGCTGCTGGCACTGCTGGCGTTCCGCCGCCGCGCGGTGCTGGCGGCGGTGCTGGCCGTGGGTCTTCTGCCCTTGAGCGGGCAGTTGCAGGCACAGCCGCGCGCGCCCATGGCTGCGCCGACAGCGGGCACGATGTGGGAACGTGCCGACCAGCGTGAGCATGCACGCCTGGCCGAGGGTGTGCAGGCGTACCGTCAAGGTGATTTCGCCACCGCCCGCAAGCAGTTCGAAGGCATCGACAGCGATGCGGGCTGGTACAACCTCGGCAATGTGCTTGCTCGCCAGGGCGACTACGACGGTGCCATCGCCGCCTACGACAAGGCCTTGGCGCGCCACCCGCAGATGGCCGACGCCGTCGCCAACCGTGCGGTGGTCGACGCCGCGCGCAAGCGCAAGTCGTCGTCGAACAACAGCCAGGGGCAGGGCAAGGGGCAGCAGAAGCCGCAGCAGGGACAGCAGCAGAATCAGCAAGGCCAGCAGAATCAGCAGCAGGGCCAGCAAGGCCAACAAGGCCAACAAGGCCAGCAGCAATCGCAGGGCCAGCAGGGCCAGCAGAACCCGGCGTCTGCAGGTTCCGGCCAGCAGGGGGCGAAGCAGGAGCCGCAGGCAGCCGACGCGCAGGCCCAGGCGCAGGCCGATGCCCAGCAGCGCCAGCGCATGCAGCAGGCCCTGCAGCAGGCGCGTGCCGGCGAAGCCGGCAAGGCAGCAGTGCGCGGCGATGGCGGCACGCCGCAACAGCGTGAGGAACAGCAGGCCGTAGAGGCGTGGATGCGGCGCGTGCCGGATGATCCGGGGGCACTGCTGCGGGCCAAGTTCCAGTTGGAAAACGAACGTAGAAAGAGGGAAGGGCGATGACAGGCATGGCGAGCAGGCAAATCCGGTGGCCTCTGCCTGTGCTGGCGATGCTGCTGCTGTGGCTGCCGATGGTGGCCATGGCGCAGACGCGCGCCTGGCTGGAGCAGGACAGCATCGCCGCCGGTGATGCGGTCACCCTGCACATCGAGACCGACCAGGGCACGCCAGACTATGCACCATTGAATGCCGATTTCGTGCTCAGTGCGCAGAGCAGCAACCGCCAGGTGCAGTGGAGCAATGGCGGCGTCCAGCAGCGCAACCTCTATACGGTTGCGTTGACGCCGCGCCGCACCGGTACGCTGCAGGTGCCTTCATTGCAGGTAGGCGCAGCACGCACGGTGCCCTTGGTGCTGCAGGTAAGTGATGCGGTGGTGGCCACCCCGCAGAGCAACGCCACCGCCTTCATCGAAACCGAGGTGGATGACCCGACGCCCTACGTGCAGCAGAGCGTGGGCGTGGTGGTCAGGCTGTACTTCGCCTCGCAGCTGGCGTCGGGCGAACTGGTGCTCGACACACCCAGTGGCGCTTCGCTGCAGCGGGTGGGGGAGGATCGCAGCGACGTGCGCCAGGTCAACGGCCGGCGCTACAACGTGGTCGAACGTCGCTTCCTGCTGATCCCCGAGCGCAGCGGGGCGTTGCGCCTGCCGGGCGCGCGCTTCACCGGCCGCAGTGCAGGTGGCTTCTTCGATGACTTCTTCGGGAGCGGTGGCGATGGCCGCATGAATGCCGTCGGTGCCGAACGCACGTTGCAGGTGCAGGCGCAACCGGCGCAGGCCGTGCAGCCGTGGCTGCCCCTGCACAGCCTGCAATTGCGCTACACCGCTGCACCCAGCAGTGCGCGCACGGGCGAAGCGGCCACCGTGATGGTCGAAGCGATCGCCAACGGCGCTACCCGGGCCCAGTTCACCGATCTGCCCGTGCCCGACCTCGGCGACGCCGCACAGGTGTTCGCCGAACCTGCCCAGTACGAGGAGACCTTCAACGGCAGCACGCCACGCCTGAAGATCACCCGTCGCTACTCGATCGTGCCGCGGCAGGTTGGATCCCTGCGTGTGCCGGGGCCGCGCGTGGCCTGGTGGAACGTGGACAGTGGCAGTGCCCAGCAGGCCAGCCTGCCGGATCTGGAACTGGCCGTGGCCGCAGGCCGGGCCGGCGCGCCGGTGGCACAACCGATCGATACCGATGCCGCGTTGCCGGGAGACGCCGCACCCGCCGCTGCATCCTCTCTTGCACCCACCGCAGCAGGTCCCCGGCCGTGGCCGTGGATGGCGGCCGCCGCAGGCCTGGCGCTGCTATGGCTGTTGACCCTGGCATGGGGATGGCGACGTGGCCGCCGTGCCGTCGTCCACACCCGTCCGGTTCCCCGGCCAGGAGCCAGTGCCCCTGCAACGTCCTCGCGTGCCAGCGTGGCCGAGTTGCGCCGGGCGATCGATGGCGAGGGCTTTGACCAGGTAGAGGCGCTGCTGTGTTCGATGGCCGGCGTGGAACGCCTGGAACAGGTGATCGAGCGCCTGGCCGATCCGGCCCAGCGGCAGACCCTGCAGGCGTTGCAGCAGGCGCGCTGGGGCGGGATGGGGGATGTCAGTGCGCTACGGGCCCGCCTGCGCGAAAGCTTCCGTGACGGACCGCACTGGTCGGCCGCCACCGCCGCCGTCGACACTGGGCTGCCGCCGCTGTATCCGCCGCGGCAACCCTGAACCGGCGCGGCTTGCGCGCTTTGTTAGAGTAGATTCATTTTTCGAGGAATCCCGCGCATGACAGCAGCTGTTGCCGACAAGAAGAAGTTGCCCCTGCATTGGAAGATGGGCATCGGCTTTGCGATCGGCCTGGTCCTGGGACTGATCGTGCATGCCCTGGGCGGCAGCGTCGACGGCCTGCAGACCGGTGCCAAGTGGGTAATGGACTACGTCACCACCCCGGCGTCGGGCCTGTTCCTCAACCTGATCTTCATGCTGATCGTGCCGCTGATCTTCTCGGCGCTGATCATGGGTGTGTCGGAGATGGGCGACATCCGCGCCCTTGGCCGCATCGGCTGGAAGACGCTGGCCTACACCGTGCTGCTGTCCGGCATCGCGGTGGGTATCGGCCTGGTGCTGGTCAACCTGCTCAAGCCCGGTGCCGGCGTCGACCCGCAGGTGGCCGCGCTGATGCTGTCGGAGAACGCCGAGCGCAGCAAGGAAATCGTTGCTGGCATCCATGGCACGCCGAAGGGCATGGACATGCTGCTGTCGATCGTGCCGAGCAACGTGCTGCAGGCCGCCTCCGACAATGGCGCGATCCTGTCGCTGATGTTCTTCGCGCTGATGTTCGGCATCGGCATGGTGCTGACCGACGAGGCCAAGGTCGCCCCGCTGCGTCGCGCCATCGAAGGCGTGTTTGAGATCTCGATGACCCTGATCAACCTGGTCATCCGCCTGGCGCCGTATGCAGTGGCCTGCTTCATGTTCAATCTGGCCGCGCTGTTCGGTTTCGATCTGATCATCCGCCTGGGTGCGTATGTGGGCGTGGTGGTGCTGGCGTTGGGCCTGCACATGGTGGTGACCTACGGCACCGCGGTGTGGCTGTCGGGCCGTTCACCGCTGGCGTTCTTCCGCCAGACCCAGGAGGCCACGGTGATGGCCTTCTCCACCGCCTCCAGCAACGCCACCCTGCCGACCGCGCTGCGCGTGGCCGACCAGATGGGCCTGCCGCAGCGCGTGTCGCGCTTCGTGCTGACCGTGGGCGCCACCGCCAACCAGAACGGCACGGCGCTGTTCGAGGGCGTGACGGTGATCTTCCTGGCCCAGTTCTTCGGTGTCGACCTGAGCATCGGCCAGCAGGTCATGGTGATGGCGGTCTGCATCCTCGGTGGTATCGGTACGGCCGGTGTGCCGTCCGGCTCGCTGCCGGTGGTGGCGATGATCTGTGCGATGGTCGGCGTCAATCCGCTGGGCATCGGCCTGATCCTGGGCGTGAACCACTTCCTGGACATGTGCCGCACCGCGCTGAACGTGACCGGCGACCTGGCCCTGACCACGCTGGTGGCCAAGGGCGAAGCGCCGGACACTCCGGCCGAGGCCGCTGCCGCCGCGGCCCGTCTGGAAAACTGATCCAGGCAATGCCTGATCGGGGTCGGATCCCTTTCCGCAGGAAGGGGATCCGACCCCTCTTCATATGCGGAATCCAGCGCAGATCACGACGTTGCCGGCCAACGGCCGGCATTACCGCCCTGGTCGACCTGACCCTGCCGGGCGTCTGTGGGACAATAGGCCGCCCGCAGTTCCGCGGCCGCCTCCCGATTCCGACAGAACCATGACGCAGCCTACCCGTCGCCAGTTGGCCAACGCCATCCGCTTCCTCGCCGCCGATGCGGTTGAAACCGCAAAGTCCGGCCATCCCGGCATGCCCATGGGCATGGCCGACATCGCCGAAGTCCTCTGGAACGACTACCACCGTCACAACCCGAACAACCCGCAGTGGTTCAACCGCGACCGCTTCGTGCTGTCCAACGGCCACGGCTCGATGCTGCAGTACGCGCTGCTGCACCTGAGCGGGTATGACCTGCCGATCGAGCAGCTGAAGGCATTCCGCCAGCTGGGCAGCCACACCGCTGGCCATCCGGAGCGTCACGAGACCCCGGGCGTGGAGACCACCACCGGTCCGCTGGGCCAGGGCTTCGCCAACGCCGTCGGTTTTGCCTTGGCCGAGAAGCTGCTGGCACAGCGCTTCAACCGCCCGGAGCTGGAAATCGTCGATCACCGCACCTGGGTGTTCATGGGCGATGGCTGCCTGATGGAAGGCATTTCCCACGAAGCCGCCTCGCTGGCCGGCACCTGGGGCCTGCACAAGCTGGTCTGCTTCTGGGATGACAACCACATCTCCATCGACGGCAACACCGAAGGCTGGTTCACCGACAACACCCCGGAGCGTTTCGAGGCCTATGGCTGGAACGTGGTCCGTGGCGTCGATGGCCACGATCCGGAGAGCATCAAGGCCGGTATCGAAGCGGCCCTGTCGCAGGACGGCAAGCCGACCCTGATCTGCTGCCGCACGACCATTGGTTTCGGCTCGCCGAACAAGTCCGGCAAGGAATCCAGCCACGGCGCACCGCTGGGCAAGGACGAACTGGAAGCCACCCGCAAGGCGCTGGACTGGAACTACGGCCCGTTCGAGATTCCCGAAGAGATCTACGCCGGCTGGCGTGCCGGCGGTACCGGCACCCTGCGCCAGGCCGAGTGGGAGCAGCAGTTCGACAAGTACGCTGCGCAGTACCCGGCCGAAGCTGCTGAACTGACCCGCCGCTCGCATGGCGATCTGCCGGCCGACTTCATCGCCAAGGCCGACGCCTACATCGCCCAGGTTGCCGCCGAAGGCCAGACCATTGCGTCGCGCAAGGCGTCGCAGCTGGCCATCGAGGCGTTCGCGCCGCTGCTGCCGGAAATCGTGGGCGGATCGGCCGATCTGGCGCACTCCAACCTGACCCTGTGGAAGGGCAGCAAATCCGTCGCCACCGACGATGCCAATGCCAACTACGTGTACTACGGTGTGCGCGAGTTCGGCATGACCGCGATCGCCAATGGCCTGGCCCTGCACGGTGGTTTCATCCCGTTCGACGCCACCTTCCTGGTGTTCAGCGATTACGCCCGCAATGCCGTGCGCATGAGCGCGCTGATCCCGGCCCACGCCATCCACGTCTACACCCACGACTCGATCGGCCTGGGCGAAGACGGCCCGACCCACCAGCCGGTGGAGCATCTGGCCTCGCTGCGCTACATCCCGAACAATGACGTGTGGCGCCCGTGCGATGCCGTCGAGTCGGCCGTGAGCTGGAAGGCTGCGATCACCCGCCAGGACGGCCCGAGCTGCCTGGTGTTCAGCCGCCAGAACCTGCCGCACCAGCCGCGCGACGCTGAGCAGATCGCACAGATCGAGCGCGGTGGTTACGTGCTGGCCGATGCTGCCGGCACTCCGGACGTGATCCTGATCGCCACCGGTTCGGAAGTCTCGCTGGCGACCGAAGCGAAGGCTCAGCTGGATGCGGCCGGCCTGAAGACCCGCGTGGTCTCGATGCCGTCCACCGATGTGTTCCTGCGCCAGGATGCGGCCTACCGCGAATCGGTGCTGCCGAACGCCGTGCGCAAGCGCGTGGCCATCGAAGCTGGCGTCACCGGCTTCTGGCGCCAGTTCGTCGGCTTGGACGGTGCAGTGATCGGTATCGACACCTTCGGTGCCTCGGCCCCGGCCGACAAGCTGTACCAGCACTTCGGCATCACCACCGCGCACGTGGTGGAAGCAGCCAAGGCGCTGTAAGTCCCGCTGCAATGGAATACGGGGAGGCCGGCGAAAGCCGGCCTTTTCTTTGCCGGGCGATCCGCTTCGCCCGCCGTGCCCGTAGATCCACGCCACGCGTGGATGCGCGTTACATCGTGTCCCGCACGTCCATCAGCGCAAACCCCAGCAAATTCAATCCGCGCCACCGCGCCGGGTTGTGTGCGTCGGCGTGATCCTTGGCCAGGCCGATTCCCCAGATAAAATCCACCGGACTGGCTTCCACCAGCACCTGGTCTGCCGTGGCGCGCAGAAAATCACCCAGCGCCGCATTCTGCGAGAACTTGGCCCGATTGCCTTCGACCACCAGGGCGTAGCGCGCCTGCGCCCAGAGAGCCTCGTCGAAGCCGTCGATCTTCCGGCCCAGCGCTTTCACCTTGTCAGGCGTGCGGCTGGCGAGAACCTGTTCGAGGATGTCGGTGGCACCAAACAGTCGCGCTTTGCCGGCCATCATGAAGTGCTCGGCAGTGGGGTAGTGCACGCCTTCGATGTTGAAACCTGCGTCGTACCACTGGCTGAAACACGACGCCGCCACGCCCATGCGCGGCGGCTGGTGGCCCCAGAAGCACAGATAACGCAGGTGCTCGCCATCGGCTTGGCGGCGTTGCAGGTCATGCAGGAAACGGGAATCGTCGTTCATCCGCACAGCGTAGCGCATGAACACGCTGACGCCTTGGCGTGCACGTGCCCGAGGCTGTCCAGGGAGGTGTTCCAGGTCAGTGCTACGGTGTTCCTTGGATCAGCCTTGGCTGCCGATGGATTCCTTGATGAGCCGTTGATGCTCACTCAAGGCCTGGTTGAAGTCGGCAAGTGCAAATGTCACTGGTTTGCTATCTGGATACCAGCACGTGGAGGCGCCGACTTCCAGGCCCCCGGTTTCACTGCGACCGAACCGCTGCCAGCGCACGACATCGCCCTCGATCACCTGCTCGGTCATCAGCGTAGAACAGGCGAAATCCATGTCGTCACTACACACCAGCAGCGGCACCAGGGTGGAGGTTCCATTCGCGGCAGGGATGATGCGCCGATTGGCCAGCGCATCCTCATCCTCGTCGATCAACCACATCAGTGAAAGACCATGCACTTCGAGGTCGGGATGGTCCAGATGCTGGGCCAGCCACAGCTCGATCGGCACATCGTTGATGGCCAACCATGCACAACTGCTGCTCGAGAAGCACGCTCTGTGGTGGATGGCTGTAATGCGGTGGCGCATGAGACGTAATCGGGAAAATGATCGAGCGATCGTGATACAGGAATGGCGAGCCAATGCCAAGCCAGCCCGCCAGCCCAGTCCTGCAATCGGCGATGCAGCTACGCGGTGCGCGCCAGGGCCAGCCTCAACAACCGTGCATTGAGCCGTTCGCCGAAGTCCTTGGGCGACTGCAGTTCCATCCGCTGCAGATACACCGCGTCACCATCACCTGCAGGCTGCCACAGCGCGTCCCACACGGTACGCAGCTTGCTGCCGCGCGTCTGTGTATTGGCCTTCAGCCAGCCCAGTGCCTTCACCAGTACCTGTTCGATCTCGGTGAAGTCGCTGCCCAACGGGTAATCGGGCAGGGTGCCATCGTTGCGGAACGGCGCCAGCGCCGCCGCCAGCGCCTGGGGTGTATTGCGCTGCAGCCGCTGCGCATCAGGTTGCGCCGTGGCGGCCAGCTTGCGTGCCGAAAAGGCCTGCTGCAGCAGGGCGCCCTGGAACGGTGCTTCGGTGATGGCCGCCATCGCGTGCACACAGTCGTCGTCGGTCAGGCCACGCACGTCGGCGATACCGTACTCGTTGAGATAGATGTCACGCAGGTGGCGCGGAATGGTTGTGTGCCCGTAGTTCCAGCGCACGTTGGATTCGCGCTGGCCGCGGTCATCACGGGCAGCGCGGAACATCAGCACACTGCGCGCTTCCGGCAGGGCGTGCCCCATCGCCACGAAGTTGTACTGGCCGCCCACGCCGGAGACCACACGGCCATCCTCCAGCGCGTCGGATACCGCCGCGCCCAGCGCGGTGGCCATCATGCAGGAATTGAAGAAGCGGGCGTGACGGCGCTGCAGGCGCTCCAGCGTTTCGTTGCCACCGTACAGTTGGTTGATCTCGCTGATGCGGCGCATGCCGATCGCCCGGCATTCGTCCTCGGGCAGGGTGCGCAGCCATTCGTAGAATTCGGATGAGCCCAGGTAGAACGCGCCGTGCAGGTATTCGCCCTCGGCCTCCAACGTGGCATGGTCGATGGACAGCGTGCTGCCGTTCTCGATGCGCTGCATCAGTGCCAGATCGTCATGCACCTTGCGCTTGATCACACCGGTCTGCACCAGCCGGCGGAAGCCCTCGTTGAGCATTTCGCTGCAGCCGTACAGGCCGATCTCGAACGGGTCCAGTCCGCCGATCTCCTGTACCAGCGGATGGCTGGCCAGTTGCGGATCCAGCGCGTTCAACACGCGGCGGTAGCGTGCGTTGTCGGTGTGGCGCAGTACCAATGCGTGGCTGAGTGCATCGGCCAGGGTGCCGATGCCGATCTGCAGGGTGCCACCGTCGCGCACCAGGGTGCTGGCATACAGGCCGATGGCGTAGTCGGCGTCGGCCACCGGTTGCCGTGGCAGGCCGAACAACGCCGGATACGGCGCTGGCGGGGTGATGACCAGATCGAAGAAGGACACGTCGACCGTGGCTGTGCCGCCCAGATAGGGCAGCTGCGGATCGATCTCGGCGACCAGCAGCGGGCGTGGCAGGCCGCGTGCGGTCATCGCGTCCAGCGTGTCCTGGGTGATGTCGTTGTTGCAGGACAGCGAAAGGCGTCGGTCGTCCGGGCGCATCGCCACTTTCTGCACGATCACCTGCGGCGCGCGCTGCGCTACCGCGTCGGCAGCGTGGGTGTAGTTGAGGCTGGTGTAGCTGGATTGCGCCTGTCGCGAACCGAGCAGGGCACCGGACTGCATGTAGAACTCTTCCACTTGCACATGCGCTGGCAACGCATCGCGGGCGATTGCATCGGCGTAGGCCATGCGCGGGAAGTCTTCACCGAAGTGGCGGGCCGCGAACGGTGCCAGGAAACGTGCTTCCAGGCCGTTGCCCTTTGCCTGCGGCGGGTTCAGTGACAGCGCGGTATACAGCTCCAGCGGCCGCGACGGGTCCTGTTCGACGCGCGCATACAGGGCGTTGAGCAGGCGGTGTGGTTTACCCAGCGCCAGCGGCGCACCGATCCGCAGCGGCCCATCCACGCGCGCAAACAGCCAGTCAACGGCGGCGTCGAGGTCGGTGAGGTGTTCGGTCATCCGGGGCGGTCCTGCTTGGGGGAGTGCTGGCATTACAGCATGTCGGGCTTGAACCGCCGTCGACGCGAGACTTCGGCACCGGACACCATGAACTGCCCATCGCCCCGGTAATGCACCGTGCGCGGCAGCTTTGGGCGAGGCGCAACATGGGCGCGCACGATTTCCCAGATGAACAGGTTGCTCGATTCGACCTGGCTGTCGTCATGCAGGCGGCACTCGAAGCTGGAATGGCACTGGCCCACCAGCGGTGCCCCCACCTCCCGCGCTGGCATCGCATCCAGGCCGAACCGTTCGAACTTGTCCACGTCACGGCCGCTGCAGTTGCCGATATCGACCACCGTGTCCAGCAGCTCCACGCCCGGGATGTTGATCACGCATTCGCTGCTGCTGCGGGCCAGGCTGAAGCTGTGGTTCTCGTTCCACAGGTAGGTGGCGACCAGCGAGGGCGAGAAGCCCATCACCATGTGCCAGCCCATCGTCATCAGGTTGCGCTGGCCTTGCCAGGCGGTGCTGACCAGCACGATGGGGCCGGGCTCGAGGAAGCGCCGGGCCTGCTCGACCGGGAAGTCACGTTTGCGCAAGGGCTTCATGCCGGTACCTGCGGTGGAGGCCCCCCATGCTGGCGCAGGCGTGATGAATTACCGGTCGAGGGGTTGACAGTCGATTCGATTACGCGCGTAATCGAACCGTCGATTACGGATGTAAACCATGACCCCGATCAGCGAAGCCGAAGCCGTTGTGATGGAGGTGCTGTGGCAGCAGGCACCGCGCAGCGCCGACGAGGTGGTGGCCGCACTGGCGCACCGCGACTGGGCTGAGCCGACCATCAAGACCCTGCTCAACCGCCTGCTGACCAAGGGCGCGATCGCCGCCGAGCGCGATGGCCGGCGCTACCTGTACCGGCCGCTGCTGCAGCGCCAGGTCTGGGTCGAGGCGCAGAGCCAGGACTTCCTCGGCCGTGTCTTCGAGGGCCGGGTGGCGCCGCTGGTGGCGCACTTCAGCGAACGCGGCCAGCTCAGCGCACAGGACATCGCCGAACTCAAGAAGCTGATCCAGGAGCTGGACCATGAATGAGCTGCTCGATGGTCTGTGGCAGGCCAGCTTGTGGTTGGCGGTGGGCGTGGTCCTGCTGGCGGTGACGCGGCCGTTGCTGGTGCGATTGGGCGGCGCCGGCCTGGCTTACCGCAGCTGGTGGCTGCTGCCCCTGCTGTTGGCCACGCTGTTGATTCCCCTGCCACAGGTCGCGCTGTTGCAGCATGTGCCGACCTTGCCACTGAAGGTCGTGCCGGAAGCAGTGGAGGGCCTGCCTGCGTCATCTCTGCAATGGCCCTTGCTGCTGTTGTTGGCGTGGGCGCTGGGCGCGAGCCTCTGTCTGTTGCGCGACCTGCGCGCACAGCGCCGCTTCGAACGCGGCATGGGCGGCCTGCAGGCACGCGCCGATGGCAGCTGGCAGGCCAGTGGCGATCCCGGGCTGCCGGCGCTGGTGGGCCTGTGGCGGCCGCGCATCGTGGTCGGCCCCGATTTCGACCAGCAGTTCACTGCACAGGAGCAGGCGCTGATCCTGCAGCACGAGCACAGCCATCGTCGCAATGGCGATCACTGGGCCAACGGCGTACTGCTGCTGATGCGCGCGGTGTTCTGGTTCCATCCGCTGCTGCCATGGGCCGCACGCCGTTTCCTGCGTGACCAGGAACTGGCCTGCGACGCCCGCACCATTGCCCCGCAGCCTGCGCTGCGCGGCCTCTACGCCAGCACGCTGCTGAAGGCGCAGCTGGTCCATCCGGTTGCGCCGGCGGTATGCCACTGGCGCAGCCAGCCTGTGTTGAAGGAGCGTATCGCCATGTTGAAGCAGTCCAAGCGGAAGGCATTGCCGTGGGTGTCGGGGCAGGTGCTGGTGGTCGGGTTGTGCCTGGGCGTGGGGGCGGTGGCGTGGGCCAGCCAGGGTGGAGCAATGGCGGCCGGCCCAACCGTGGCCGTCATGGATCGCGAGATCCGGGTCGACAAGATGCCACCACCGAGCTACCCGAAGAGCGCGTTCGAGCAGAGCCAGACAGGCGTGGTGGTGCTCCGCGTCGACGTTGATGCGCAAGGTGCTGTCAGTGATGTGCGTGTAGTGAGTGCCACCAATCCGGGCGTGTTTGAAGCGGTATCGATTGCAGCAGCACGAAGCTGGACCTATCGCCCGGCGCTGAAGAACGGCAAGCCGGTGGCGGGCGCTGTACGCATTCCGATCACCTTCGCCATGGATGAGAGCGACGACGTGACGGAGACCGCCAGGTGATGCGCATCGCGCTGCTGTTGGCAGTGGGGATGCTGGCAGGCTGCGCCACCCAGGAACGGTTGACCACCGTCGATACCCGCAATGAGAGTGTCGGCCATCAGCGCCTGCATGCGGAAGGGAAAGGCGGCAGCGGCCAAGTGCAGGCGTACACGCTGGGAGCGACCGAAGGCTATCGGATGCCGCAGCTGTATGCGGCGCCGGATCCGCAGATCGGTGATCGTGACCCGCGCACCGAGCTGGCGCCGACCACGATCTGCCTGCAGGTGGTGGTCGATGCCGAAGGCGCTGTCGAGCGAAGCCTGGCGCTGGTCGACCGCAGCGAATGCGCGGCAGGCGCGGCGAGCGAGAATGCGCCGCTGTTGCAGGCTGCGCAGGAGGCGGTGGCGATGTGGAAGTATTCGCCCGCCGCGGTCTGCCACTTCGCTCCCGGCAAGGTGCCGAGCGACCGTGGCGACTGCGAAGGCGCCGAGCGCGTCGAACCGGTGCCGGTGAGCCTGCTGTATGCCTTCACCTTCGAGATCGTGAAGGGCCAGCATGTGGTGCGCACGCAGGGCAAATGACGCGGTGTCATTGCTGGCGCGATGAGGCGACCGTGCGGGCCCTACGCGCCGCCCTGGATGTTGGCCTTCACCGCTGGCTGCATCAGCTGCGGTTCTGCCAGGGTCGCATCACGCGCCTGACGCACGCTGACGAACTCCGCCTCGGCCACGCCTTCATGCACGTGGATATTGTGCGCGCGCTGTTCACCAATGGTGGTTTCGTTGGCGAAATCGCGTCCGCCCGGGCCGTAGTCGTGGCAGACGAATACGCGGGTGGCATCGGGCAGGGCCAGCAGGCGCTGGATCGAGCGGTACAGCTGCGCAGCATCGCCGCCGGGAAAATCGCAGCGTGCGGTGCCGCCATCGGGCATGAACAACGAATCGCCGGTGAACAGCGCATCGTCGATCAGATAGGCGATGCTGTCGCTGGTGTGGCCGGGTACGGCGATGATGCGCCCCTGCAGTTCACCCAGTGCGAAGGTCTCGCCATCAGCGAACAGGTGATCGAAGACGGCATGTTCCTCGGGCAGCTGCAGGCCATAGCGCGGTGCAAACGTGGCCTGCACCGCACGGATGCCTTCGCCGATGGCCAGCGTCGCATCCGGGAACCGTTGCTTGAGCCGACGTCCTGCCGACACGTGGTCGGCATGGGCGTGGGTTTCCAGCAGCCAGCGCACGTGCAGCTGCTGTTGCGCGATGGCATCGAGCATCGCGCGCACCGGCGATTCGCTGCTGGCGTCGGTATCCGGGTCGTAATCCAGTACCGGGTCGATCAGCGCGGCCTCGCTGCTGGCCGGGTCGCTGACCAGGTAGCTGAAGGTGTTGCTGTCACGGTGGAAGAACGATTGCACCTGGACCGACATCGGGCACTCCTCAGCGTGTGGCGAGCACGCGGTTCAGCAACTGCGCCAGGTTTTCACCGGCCAGTCGCAGCTGCGCTTCGGCCACCGGCCGGTAGCGCGTGGTGTAGTCGTCGCCGATCTTACGCGAGGCAGGGTAAACGCCAGGTTGCACCGAAATGCGGCAGCTGGCTTCAGCCCAGCTGACCGGATCGCGCTGCGGGTTGGACTGGCGTGCCAGCTTCGGCGCCGGCAGTGCGCGCAGCACCGGCAGGTAACCGGCATCGTCGACCTTGCGGGTATTGAGCATGCCGCTGTCCCACAGCGAGTGCAGGTTGGTACCGCGGTTGCCGAACTGCAGCTGGAAATCGTTGCCGCCCTTGTCGTGGCCGTAGCCGGCGTGCATCGGCTGGTGGATGTCACCGACCAGATGCACGACGAATTTCAGTGCCTGCAGGCGCTCGCCATCGGTCAGGCTGCGGTCGCCGAGGATCGCGCTCTGCGCCTTCAGCGCTTCGACGATGCAGTTGCCGCTCTTGCAGTGCTTCGGCGCCTCGTAGTGGCAGCCATCTTCGGCGATGTTGACGTAGTGCCAACCGGCCGAGCGACGGCCCAGGCCCGGGTCCTTGGCGCGCAGCTGGTCGGCCCAGGGCGCGATGCTGGCAAGGGTGGCGCCGGGTTCGGTGGCCAGCAGGCGGTCGACTTCAGCGCGCGTGGTCGGGTTGAGGCGGCTGTCGGCGACTTCGGCGACCAGGCGGTGGCCTTGCGCGCCCCAGGCATGGGCGGGTGCGGACAGGGTCAGCAGGGCCGGCGCGAGGGCGGCGGCGAGGAACAGGGAGTGCAGTGCTTTCATCCGCTCATTCTAGCCAGCGGGGGAGAAGGGTGGTTGATGGAAAGCGGCGCGTTCCTGTTCGCTGGGCAGGTGGCTGCAGGGGCAGGCGCTGCGAGACACGCAGCAAGTACGTCCCTGTAGGCTCGGCCGCGGCTTGCTCGTGTGCGCTGTCCTGCGCATACGGCAAGACCGGGGTTGGACATCCTGTCCAACCCGCCCGAGGCATGCCTTGGGCCCATGCCGCGGACGGTCCCGCAGCGCCTGCCCCTGCAGCCACCATCCAACATGGCCGCGTTGGCGGATGCAAACGACAAAAGCAGAATCACAGTCAAATGCAGGATCTCATCCTGCAGCCCGCAATCGCATGCAGCCGATGGCAACTGCGCAATGCGGTTGCCCGCTTCTGCTTGCGCTTGCGCGCGCGTGGAAAATGGAAGGGCGAGGCAGGGGAAGGGGACGGGACCGTTGGCGCCATGGATGGCGCCATCGAGCCCCCATGGATGGGTTTACGGCGTGTCCCGGCCCCTTCCCCTGCCTCGACCCACACCGGGACCTGGGCCCGTCGCGCCCAACAAAAAAGCCCCGGCACACACATACCGGGGCAACATGCTGCGAGGGTTTTGCCTGTAGCGGGGGAGCGGGGGCGCAGCCCCCGCCAATCAACCCCTTTAGAACTTGAAGACGTAGGACGCGCCGTAGACCAGCGGATCGATGTTGACCGTGCCGATCTTCTCGCCGTCCAGCTTCACCTTGCTGTCGATGTCGATCCAGCGCATGTCCACGCGCAGGGCGCCCTTCTCGCCAATCGCAAAGTCGATGCCTGCATGCGCGGCCAGGCCCCACGAATCCTGCAGCTTCAGCTTGCTGCCCGCCAGCGCACCGGTGGTGTCTTCGCTGAAGAAGGTCGTGTAGTTCAGGCCGGCGCCCACGAACGGCGACACCTTGCCCTTGCTGTTGAAGTGGTACTGCAGGGTGACCACCGGCGGCAGCTGCTTGGTGCTGCCCACGCGGCCCAGGCCGTTGATGTTGATGTCGTGCTTGAACGGCAGCGCCGCCAGCACTTCGATGCCCAGGTTGTCGGCGATGAAGTACTCACCGGTGATGGTCGGCTTGACGTCGTTGTCGACGTCGACCTTCAGGGTGCCGCCGGCCAGCCAGCCGTTGTTCGACTTCGGGGCGACCTGGTGCACGCCAGCGGAAAGGGTCCAGTCGCCCTTGGACTGGGCCATGGCCGGGGCAGCGGCCAACGACAGGGCGGCGGCCAGGCTGGCCACGATCAGGGGGGAGGTCTTGCGCATGGGGGTGATCTCGTTGCTGGGTGGATGTGGCCAGTCTCGGCCTCACGCCGCGCTAACGCTTTGATCCGGATCAAATCCTGTCCGGCCCCCGTCCCGGCGGCGGGCTTGGCCGGCGGTGGTCAAGGCCGGCCTGCTAGACTTGTGGGCCCTATCCACCCCGCCGCACCTGTCGCGGCTGCAGGAGCTTGAGAACATGGCAATCAAGGTTGGTATCAACGGTTTCGGTCGCATCGGGCGTAACGTCCTGCGCTCGGCGGTGCTGAACTTCGGCGACGACATCGAAATCGTGGCCATCAACGATCTGCTGGAGCCGGATTACCTGGCCTACATGCTCAAGTACGACTCCGTGCACGGCCGTTTCAAGGCCGACGTAGCCGTCGATGGCAAGGATCTGCTGGTCAACGGCAAGAAGATCCGCCTGACCCAGGAACGCGATCCGTCCAACCTGAAGTGGGACGAAGTCGGCGTTGACGTCGTGCTCGAAGCCACCGGCCTGTTCCTGGACAAGGTCAGTGCGCAGAAGCACATCGATGCCGGCGCCAAGAAGGTCATCCTGTCGGCACCGTCGAAGGACGACACGCCGATGTTCGTGTTCGGCGTGAACGACAAGACCTACGCTGGCCAGGCGATCATCTCCAACGCCTCGTGCACCACCAACTGCCTGGCGCCGCTGGCCAAGGTCATCAATGACAAGTGGGGCATCAAGCGCGGCCTGATGACCACCGTGCATGCGGCCACCGCCACGCAGAAGACCGTCGATGGCCCGTCCAACAAGGACTGGCGCGGCGGCCGCGGCATCCTGGAGAACATCATTCCGTCCTCCACCGGTGCCGCCAAGGCCGTCGGCGTGGTCATCCCGGAACTGAACAAGAAACTGACCGGCATGAGCTTCCGCGTGCCGACCTCGGACGTGTCGGTGGTCGACCTGACGGTCGAGCTGGAAAAGGAAGCCACCTATGCCGAGATCTGCGCCGAAGTGAAGGCACAGAGCGAAGGCGCGCTGAAGGGCATCCTGGGCTACACCGAAGACAAGGTGGTGGCCACCGATTTCCGCGGTGAAACCCACACCTCGGTGTTCGACGCAGACGCCGGCATCGCGCTGGACGGCACCTTCGTCAAGCTCGTGTCGTGGTACGACAACGAGTGGGGCTATTCCAACAAGTGCCTGGAAATGGCCAAGGTCGTCGCAGCCAAGTAAGGCCTGCGAAGATCGTCGCGCGAACCCCGGCCTGGCCGGGGTTCGTCGTTTAAGGGGCCCGGCCTGACGTAGCATGGGCCCGTCGACCGCCGCCATCGTGGCGCGGGATCGCATTGGAAGGCGAGGAATGGAAGCACTCTTGGTCCTGGCAGTACTGGTCCTGCTGGCGATACCGCTGCTGCTGGTGGTGGCGCTGGTGATGATTGCCGGCCTGCGCCGGCGGGTCGCCGCGCTGGAGGCCGCACAGAGCGTGCAGGTCGCGCCCACTTCGGCAGAGACGCTTGGCCGTGCGCCCACGGCAGTGGCCGCGCCGCCGCGCGCGCCTGCGGCATCGCGCGAACCCGGCAGCGAGCCCTCGTTCCTGCGGCCCACGGCGGCCACGGCCCCGCCGCCGGTTGCCGCCCGCGAGGACCTGCCGCCACCGGTCCAACCCGCGCGTCCGTCGCCGCCACCGCCGTTGCCACCTGAGCCCACATTGCCGCCCTTGCCAGCGGAACCGGCCCTGCCGAACCTGGTCGAGCGCGCGATCGGTGCGGTCAAACACTGGTTCACCCAAGGCAATGTGCCGGTGAAGATCGGCATGCTGGTGCTGTTGGCCGGCGTTGCTGCGCTGCTCAAGTACGTCAGCGACCAGGGCTGGCTGGTGGTGCCGGTCGAGCTGCGGCTGGCGGGCATCACCGTCGGTGCGCTGGGCCTGCTGGCCTTCGGCTGGCACCAGCGCGAGCGCCGGCGGATGTTCGCGCTGGCCCTGCAGGGGGGCGCCATCGGCGTACTGCTGCTGACCATCTTCGCTGCCTTCAAGCGTTTCGATCTGCTCGCGCCCGGCTTCGCTTTTGCCAGCTCGATCGCGCTGGTGGCGGGGCTGTGCGTGCTGGCGGTCGTGCAGAACTCGAGGACGTTGGCAGTGCTGGGCATCCTGGCCGGCTTCATGGCGCCGCTGTGGCTGTCCACCGGCAGTGGCAACCACGTCGGGCTGTTCAGCTACTACGCCGTGCTCAACGCGGGCATTTTCGCCATTGCCTGGTACCGCCCGTGGCGTGTGCTGAACCTGCTGGGTTTCGCGTTCACCTTCGGCATCGGCACCTTCTGGGGCGTGCTGCAGTACGACGCGGCCAAGTTCGCCAGTACCGAACCGTTCCTGCTGCTGTTCTTCGTCTTCTATCTGCTGATTCCGTTGTTGTATGCGCGCCGGCAGCCGGCCGGGCGTCGCGATCTGGTCGACGGCAGCCTGGTGTTCGGCACGCCGCTGATCGCCTTCTCGTTGCAGGCCGGCATGCTGCACGAACAACCGATGAAGCTGGCCCTGTGCGCGCTGGGCCTGGCAGCGATCTATGCGCTGCTGGCACGGGCCCTGATCGCACGCGCGTCGTACACGGTGCTGGCGCAGTCGCATGCGGTACTGGCCGTGGGCTTTGCGACGCTGGCGGTGCCGCTGGCATTGTCGGCGCGGGCCACCGGTGCGGTGTTCGCGCTGGAAGGTGCCGGCCTGGCGTGGCTGGGGTTGCGCCAGAAGCGCTGGTTGCCGCAGGTGACCGGTGCGCTGCTGCAGCTCGCCGCCGCATTCGCATTCGTGGTGGGCGCCGACCATTGGCACCAGGACCAGCGTTTCCTGCTCAACCCGACCGCGATCGGCGCACTGCTGCTGGCCGTGGCGGGTTTCGCGGCGGCGTGGAGCTATCAGCGCAGGCAGCGCCATGACATCGCCCTGGCGTACTACCTGTGGGGCCTGCTGTGGTGGTTGGGCGGTTTGGTGCATGAAATCGGCCGCTTCTTCCAGCATTCGGCGCAGGCCGACGCGGTGTTGGTGCTGGCCGCCGTCACCGCCTGGCTGACCTCGGAGGTGCAGCGCCGCATGCCGGCACGTGCGCTGGGCGTGACCGCGTTGGCGATGCTGGCCGCCGGCTTCCCGCTGGCCCTGCTGCAGAGCGATGCCCACCAGCAGCCGTTTGCCGGCTACGGCGCATTGGCATGGGCAGTGTTCGCCGTGCTCGGCGTGCGCAGCCTGCTGTGCCTGCGCCAGGGCAGCGGCGGCGTGGCCCGTATCGCGCAGTTCCTGTGGTGGCTGCTGTGGCCGTCGCTGCTTTCGCTGCTGGCCCTGTGGGGCGGCGGCGACGCGCGCCTGGCGCAGGGCTGGACGGCATTGCTGGTCACGTTGCCGTGGCTGCTGCTGGCGGCGCTGTCGCTGTGGCGCTGGAACGTGCTGCGCTGGCCGCTGGGTGCTGCGTTTGACCCGGTGCGCCTGCCGCTGCAGTGTGTGATTTTCGCGCTGCTGGCGCTGGCCTGGTTGTTCGGCCTGACCCTGGCGGGCGACGCCACGCCGTTGCCGTGGTTGCCGCTGCTCAATCCTGCCGAGCTTGCACAGTGGGTCAGCCTGCTGCTGATCGCGCGCTGGCTGTATGACCCGCAGGGACCGGCGCAGCTGCAGCGGTTGCGTGTGCCGGTGCTGGCCGTGGCCGGTTTCATCGCGTTGACCAGCACCGTGCTGCACGGCGTGCATCATTGGGGCGGTGTGGTCTGGGATCCGACGATGGCCCGCTTCAGCCTGGCCCAGACCAGCCTGACCGTGTTGTGGAGCGTACTGGGCGTGATCGCCTGGGTGTGGGGCTCGCGTCGCGGCCAGCGTGTACTGTGGATGGTCGGTGCCGTGTTGATGGCCGTGGTGCTGGCCAAGCTGGTGCTGATCGACCGCCAGCATCTGGGCAACCTGCTGGGAATCGCATCGTTCATCGCCTACGGCCTGCTGTGCACCGTGGTGGGCTATCTGGCGCCCGCGCCGCCGAGCGCGCCGCCAACCGTGGAGGAAAACCAATGAGGAAGTGGAGCCGAGCGTTGCTGCCGGTCTTGTTCGGCGTGGCCGGTGCGGTTGCCGCGCAGGCCACGGACTACCGCGCGCAGTACGCCGAACAGTGGCCGCTGAGCCTGTCCAGCGCGCAGTCCGGTGCCTATCGCGTGGTGCTGGAGCCGGCGATCTACCGCCGCGCAGGCGCCGCTGATCTCGGCGATCTGCAGGTGTTCAACGCTGCCGGCCAGGCATTGCCATCGGCGCTGCTGGCGCCGGACCAGCCGTTGGCGCAGCCGCCGGTGCAGCGCGAACTGCCGTGGTTCGCGCTGCCACCGCTGGCCGAGGCCCAGCGCAACGACCTGCAGCTGCTGACCGAGCGCGATACCGACGGCCGTGTGCGCCGGGTCGAGGCCAGGCTTGGTGGTGGTGCGGTGGCGAACGGGCAGGGCGGCTGGTTGATCGATGCCAGCGTGCTCGGCCAGCAGCCGCTGGCAGCGCTGGTGCTGGACTGGGCCGAAAGTGGCCAGCCGCTGCAGGCGCAGGTACAGCTTGACGCCAGCGATGATCTGCAGCGCTGGCAGTCGATCGCCCGTGATGTCCCCTTGGTGGACCTGCAGCGTGCGGGCAAGCGCCTGCTGCAGCGACGCCTGCAGGTCGACAGCAATGTGCGCTACCTGCGGATCCTGCCGCAGGGCGAGGCGCGCCTGCCGGAGCTGCGCAGTGTATTGGCCGAACTGCCGCCGGCACCGGCAACGGTGCCCTGGGAGTGGCTGTCGCTGACACCGACCGCGCAGGGCAAGGGGGAATTCACCTTTGAACTGGATGGTCGATTCCCGGTGACCCGCGCCGACGTGGCCAGCACCGACAACAGCCTGGTGCAGTGGACCCTGTTCAGCCGCGACGACGAAAGCGCCGAATGGCAGCGCCGCAGCGCGCCCTGGATCGCCTATCAGCTGCAGCAGGGGGCACCGGGCCAGCGCCAGCAATCGGCGGCCCAGCCGTTGGGCGGCATGTACCGCGACCGTTACTGGAAGCTGGTCGCGAGCCCGGTGGAGACCACCAGCGCCCCGACCCTGCGCTTGGGCTATCAACCGGAGGTGATGGTGTTCCTCAGCCAGGGCGCAGCGCCCTACGCGCTGGCCGTGGGCAGTACGACCGCGCGCCGCGCGGAGGCGCCGATCACGGTGCTGATCGAGGAACTGCGGCAGCGCAATGATCCGTCGTGGCAGCCGACGCTGGCACGCTTGGAGGGCAGTCCGGAGACGCTCGCCGGTGACGCAGCGCTGAAGCCGCAGCACGATTGGAAGGCGTGGTTGCTGTGGGCGTTGCTGGGGCTGGGCGTGCTGGTTGTGGGTGGACTGGCGTTGAGCCTGCTGAAGCAGAAGCCGTCGCCTTCGGCGTAGTTTGCAGCGAACGGCGCAGCCCCTCGTGGGTGGCCGGTCGTTGAGAGCAGAAGCCGTGGTTTGGCCGGGCGGGTGGGCTGTGCAGGGGACGCCGCAAGTACGTCCTTGTAGGCTTGGCAGCCGCATCCATGCGGCTGACACCCCTGCCCAGCCCACCCGCCCGGCCTCTGACAATTTCCGTGTGCGTCCACCCACGGAAGAGAAAAAAGAAGAGCAGGAGCCAAAGCGGGTCGCTTCGCTCCACGGCCATCGGGGTCGGAGCCGTTTTCCGCAGGAAAACGGCTCCGACCCCTTCTTTCTTCATCCGACCCCAGAAACCGCCTTTGCTTTTGCCTTTGCCGTCCGCTCCGCCTCATGAACCTGTCGAGGCCGGGGTGGTGTGGGGTCGCGGGGGCGTAAGCGCCATGGATGGCGCGCCCGAGCCTCCAGGGGTGAGGGCGCTTTGATTGCGAAGCACTGCTTCGCAAGCGCCCGAACGCACAGCCGCCAGCGGCTGGGCCGGTCTGGGGATTCACGGCGTCCGCCGCGGGCCCACACCGCCCCGGCCCACCCACAGCACAACGAAGCGCCAGTGCTTCGGCCGTTGCCGTTGCTGTTGCCGTTGCTTCGAAGCCTGCCGCAGGCAGCGGCGCGGCCGCCAGCCGCACCCGATACAATGACCGTCTGCCGCACGCCGGCATCCCATCTCCAGAGCCAAAGAGTTGCCCATGTCCATCGTCCGCATGACCGACCTCGACCTCTCCGGCAAGCGCGTGCTGATCCGCCAGGATCTGAACGTGCCGATCGAGAATGGCCGCATCACCTCCGAACAGCGCATCACCGCTTCCCTGCCGACGCTCAAGCGCGCGCTGGAGCAGGGCGCGGCGGTGATGGTCACCTCGCACCTGGGCCGCCCCAAGGAAGGCGTGTGGAGCGAAGCCGATTCGCTGGCGCCGGTGGCCGAGCGCCTGTCGGTGCTGCTGGGCCGCGAAGTACCGCTGGTGCGTGACTGGGTCGACGGCGTCGACGTGCAGCCGGGCCAGCTGGTGCTGCTGGAAAACTGCCGCATGAACGTTGGCGAAGGCAAGGACGATGAAGCCCTGTCGAAGAAGTACGCCGCTCTCTGCGATGTGTTCGTGATGGATGCGTTCGGTACCGCGCACCGTGCGCAGGCGTCCACCCATGGCGTGATCCGTTTCGCCCCGGTCGCTGCTGGTGGCCCGCTGCTGATGGCCGAGCTGGATGCGCTGGCCAAGGCCCTGGATGCGCCGGCCAAGCCGCTGCTGGCCATCGTCGCCGGCAGCAAGGTCAGCACCAAGCTGGAACTGCTGGCCAACCTGGTCGGCAAGGTCGACCAGCTGATCGTCGGTGGTGGCATCGCCAACACCTTCATCGCGGCGGCCGGCTACAAGGTCGGCAAGTCGCTGTACGAGCCGGACCTGCTGGATACCGCCCGGAAGATCGTGGCCGACGCCAAGGCGCGGGGTGCGGACATCCCGCTGCCGATGGACGTGGTCACCGCCAAGCAGTTCCTGCCCGACGCGGCTGCCGAAGTGAAGGCCGTCGATGCGGTGGCCGAAGATGACCTGATCCTGGATATCGGCCCGCAGACGGCCGCGCAGTACGCACAGCTGATCGCCAAGGCCGGCACCGTGGTCTGGAACGGCCCGGTCGGCGTGTTCGAGTTCGAAGCCTTCAGCAAGGGCACCGAAGCGCTGGCCCGCGCCATCGCCAGCTCGCCGGCGTTCTCCATCGCCGGTGGTGGCGATACCCTGGCCGCGGTCGACAAGTTCGATATCGCCCAGCAGGTCAGCTACATCTCCACCGGTGGCGGCGCGTTCCTGGAATTCCTGGAAGGCAAGACGCTGCCGGCAGTGGCTGCCCTGGCCGCGCGCGGCGCATGAGCGTCGATCCGCGGGTGGACGGAGAAGAGCGTGCAACGCTCTTCTTCGACATGGACGGCACGCTGATCGATTCGGAAGTGGGCATCACCACCTGCATCGCCTATGCGCTGCAGAAGATGGATTACCCGGTGCCGCCGCAGGAAACGCTGCTGGGCTGGATCGGCCCATCGCTGCGCACCACGTTCGCGCCGTTGTTCGGTGAGCCCGAGCGGGTGGAGCAGGCCGTGGCCTTCTATCGCGAGCGTTTCGACGTGGAAGGCTGGCGCGAGCATACGATCTACCCGGACATCGAAGCGGTGGTACGCGCGCTGCACGCACGCGGCCATCGTCTTGCGGTGGTCACCGCCAAGAACGAGCCGCATGCCCGCCGCATCGTCGAGCATCTGCCGTTCGGTGGCCTGTTCGAGGACGTGATCGGTTCAACCCCGGATGGCTCGCGCAGCAGCAAGCCGCAGCTGGTGGGCGAGGCGCTGCATCGCCTGCAGCTGGCGCCGGAACGCTGCTGGATGATCGGCGACCGCCGCATGGACATCGAGGGCGCCCGTCACCACGGGCTGCGCAGTGTGGGCGTGCTGTGGGGCTTTGGTGGCGAGCAGGAGCTGACCGAGGCCGGTGCCGGGCAGCTGGCCCGTGATCCGGCGCAGCTGCTGGCCTTGCTCGCCTGAGTTGGACGATGCCGCGCGCCGGGCCTTGCCCGGCGGCGTTTCGGCTGCCATCGACCAGCGTATGTCCGGAACATGTCCATGCGATGTCCGCAGAGTCAGGCAGCACAAGGCTGTAACCGTATACATGGGACGTGAAGGATGTGCTAATTTCCGTCCTTTAACGGGAGAGGCCCATCCATCATGTTCGAGCGTCAGCGTCGCACCAAGATCCTTGCCACCCTCGGTCCGGCTACCGATCCGCCGGGCGTGCTGGAGGATCTGTTCCGCGCCGGCGTCAACGTGGTGCGCCTCAACTTCAGCCACGGTGACCCGTCCGGCCAGGCCAAGCGTGCCGCCGATGTGCGCGCCGCCGCGCAGCGCGTGGGTGTGGAAGTGGGCATCCTGGCAGACCTGCCGGGCCCGAAGATCCGCATCGAGCGCTTCGCCGAGGGCAAGGTGCATCTCAAGGCCGGTGACCGCTTCGACCTGATCGCCAGCACCGATGCCGGCCCCGGCGATGCCACCCAGGTGGGCGTGAGCTACCTCGGCCTGCCGCAGGACGTGACCGCCGGTGACGTGCTGCTGCTCGACGATGGCCTGATGCAGCTGCAGGTGGTGGAAGTGCAGGGCGAGCGCATCATCAACACCGTGCTCAACGACGGTCCGTTGTCCGATCGCAAGGGCCTGAACAAGCAGGGCGGTGGCCTGTCGCTGGGCGCGCTGACCGAGCGCGACAAGGAACTGATCGGCATCGTCGCCAAGATCGGCGTGGATTTCATCGCCGTATCGTTCTGCCGCAATGCGCAGGACATGAACGATGCGCGCGAGATCGCCGAATCGCACGGCTGCTACGCCGCGCTGGTGTCCAAGATCGAGCGCACCGAGGCCATCGAGAACCTGGAAGAGATCGTCGACGCCAGTGACGTGGTGATGGTGGCGCGTGGCGACCTGGGCGTGGAAATCGGCGATGCCGAACTGCCGGGCCTGCAAAAGAAGATCATCAAGGCCTCGCTGGCGCAGAACAAGGTGGTGATCACCGCTACCCAGATGCTGCAGTCGATGGTCGAAAGCCCGATCCCGACCCGTGCCGAAGTGCTGGACGTGGCCAACTCGGTCATCGACGGTACCGATGCGGTGATGCTGTCGGCCGAAACCGCCGCCGGTGCGTATCCGGTCAAGGCGGTCGAAGCGATGGCGCGCATCTGCCTGGGCGCCGAGCGCCAGTTCCAGACCGAGACCGACTTCGGCGCTTCGCCGCGCAACCTGGAACGTGCCGACCAGGCCATTGCCATGGCCACCATGTTCCTGTCCCAGCACGTGGGCGTGCGCGCGATCGTGGCGATGACCGAATCCGGTGGCACCGCGCGCTACCTGTCGCGATTCCGTGCCTCGGCACCGGTGTTCGCGGTCACCCGCCACGACGGCGCCCGCCGGCAGATGGCGCTGATGCGCGATGTGTTCCCGATCAACTTCGACAGCCGGGGCTTCACCCCGCGCGAAGCCGCACGCGGCAGCATCCGCCTGCTGGTGGAGGGCGGCATGCTGCAGGCCGGCGACCGTGTGGTGTTCACCAGCGGTGAGCACATGGAAACCCACGGCGCGACCAATACCCTGCGCCTGCTGGAAGTGGGCGAAGACGGCCGCGCCAGCGGTCTGGGCGACCTGTAAGAGGTGGCCACATCGGGGCGGAGCCGCGGGCGCGGATCCGACCCGGGGTCAGATCCCCGAAAGGGGCTCTGACCCGATCCGGCAGGACATTTCCTGTCCCGTACAGACAGTGGAACCGGTTCCATCCGAGCCTCCACGTCGGGGCAACGGATAGCGGGGCTATACTTACGTTTTTCCCGCACCCGCCACAGGAAGTACATGAGCATCGAACAGCTGGCTGAAACCGCCCAGGCCATGGTTGCCCCGGGCAAGGGCATCATCGCGATCGACGAATCCACCGGTACCATCGCCAAGCGCTTTGCCAGCGTCGGCATCGAGAACACCGAAGAGAACCGTCGCGCCTACCGCGAACTGCTGCTGACCACGCCGAAGCTCAACGAGCACATTTCCGGCGCCATCCTGTACGACGAGACCATCCGCCAGTCGACCAAGGACGGCGTGCCGTTCGCCAAGTACATGTCCGACCACGGCATGATCCCGGGCATCAAGGTGGACAAGGGTGCGCACCCGCTGGCCGGCTGCCCGGGCGAGCTGGTCACCGAGGGCCTGGACGGCCTGCGTGAGCGCCTGCAGGAGTACTACAAGCTGGGCGCGCGCTTCGCCAAGTGGCGTGCGGTCATCAACATCGGCGAGAGCATTCCGTCGGGCACCTGCATCGAGTCCAACGCGCATGCGCTGGCCCGCTACGCCGCGCTGTGCCAGGAATGCGGCCTGGTGCCGATGGTCGAGCCGGAAGTGATCATGGACGGCGAGCACGACATCGAGACCTGCTACGAAGTCACCGAAGCCACCCTGCGTTCGCTGTTCGACGCGCTGTACCAGCAGAACGTGCTGCTGGAAGGCACCATCCTGAAGGCTTCGATGGTCATCTCCGGCAAGGGCTGCGACGAGCAGGCCGATGTCGAGGAAGTGGCCGAGTCGACCGTGATGTGCCTGAAGAGCACCGTGCCGGCGATCCTGCCGGGCGTGGTGTTCCTGTCCGGTGGCCAGAGCGACGAGCAGTCCACCGCCCACCTCAACGCCATGAACCAGATGGGCAACCTGCCGTGGCCGCTGAGCTTCTCTTATGGCCGTGCCATGCAGCAGGCGGCACTGAAGCTGTGGGCCAAGGACATGAAGGGCAACTACGCCGCAGCACAGAAGACCGTCTACGAGCGCGCCAAGGAAAACGGCCAGGCCGCGCTGGGCAAGTGGAACGGCTGATCCGCCGTTGCGCAGCATGAACTGAACAAGGCAGCGCCGGCATCACGCCGGCGTTTGCTTTTGCCGGTATCGTTGCCGCCTCCCGCACGCCAGGCCAGTGCGTGGGGCATACATGGAAGGCCAAGGAGAAAAAACATGCGTATCACCGCAATCACGCTGGCCGTTGCCACGGTGCTGGCTGTCGGCGGCTGCAACCGGATGGGCGGCAGCACGGACGTGGGCAAGGCCCCCTCGCTGGAGTTCGACAAGCCGGTCTCCGGCGAAATCACCTCGCGCAGCGGCGTCAATTTCAATGATGGCAGCCACCATCAGCTGTACCAGCTGAAGCTGGAAGACAAGCAACTGGCCGGCATCACGTTGACCGGTGCGCTGCGCGGCTCGATCGCCGTGTTCAACAATGGCGTGCTGGTGGCCAGCAGCAACTCGGGCTACGAGCGCGGCAACGACGTCTCGCTGGCGTTCCGCGCCAACGGCACTGGCAGCTACCAGGTGGCCATCAATGCCGACGGCCCCTCCGCCTTCGGTCCGTACCGCCTGCGCGCCGAGAAACTGGTGCCGTATGACGGCAAGCCGATGGTGGCCGAAGGTGAGATCGCCGACCTGCTGGTCTCCAAGTCGCAGGATTACACCCTGCAGGTGGACAAGGCGGGCATGTACGAAATCCGCCTGGAATCGAAGGCGTTCGATACCGTGCTGAAGCTGGATGGCAACGGCGTCCAGTCGGAGAACGACGATGGCGGTGATGACACCAATTCGCGCATTGGCATGCCGCTGGAACCGGGCAAGTACACCCTGCGCGTGCGCAGCCTGGATGAAGACAGTACCGGCGCTTTCAAACTGACGGCCAAGCGCACCGAGCTGCCGGCCAACATGGTCATGCGTGATGGCACCTCCCTGCCGAACAACGGCAGTGTCTTCGCCATGCTCGATGGCGAAGGCCGCCGCCGCTTCCTGCTGAGCCTGCCGCGTGCGGCCGATGTGCGCCTGGACGCCATTTCCAGCCAGGTGGATACGGTACTGCGCGTGGTCGGCGGCGACGTGGAGCTGGTCAATGACGATGGTGGCAACGGCACCAACGCACGCGTGGAAGAATCGCTGCCGGCCGGCCACTACACCGTGGACGTGTCCAGCCTCAGCGATGAAGCGGGCATGGTGGAAGTACGCGTGCAGATCGACGGCGCCGCTTCGGCCGCGGCTGCTGCGGCGACCGCCGATGCCGCCGTTGAAGCGACGGACTGACGCCGCTGCAACGGATGCAAACGAAAAGGCCGGGCAATGCCCGGCCTTTTTTTTCCCACGTCCGGCGTTGTTTCAATGCGCCGGCACGAAGCCGGTATCGCCCAAGGGCGACAGCAGCGAACCGCGCCCGCTGTCGGCGACCTGGCCTGCGGCCGACAGGGCCTGCTGGTAGGCCTTGGCAGTCGCTGTGTTGAACGCCACCAGCACGATCCGCATCGGCTGGGCGTGGCTGCGCTGCCAGGCGAGTGTTTCGGTGACCGCGATCTGTGCGGCCTGATACAGCGGATAGCCATACACACCGCAGCTGATGGCCGGGAACGCGATCGACTGCAGGTTCAGTGATTCGGCCAGCTGCAGCGACTTCCAGTAGCAGTTCGCCAGCAATGCCGGTTCGTCGCGCTGGCCGTCGTGCCAGACCGGGCCGACCGTATGCAGTATGTGCCGTGCCGGAAGCGCATAGGCATCGGTTGCGCGCACCTCACCGGTCGGGCAGCGCACACCGGGGCGCAGCTCCGGCAGACGCTCGCACTCGGCCAACAGGCCAGGGCCGGCCGCACGATGGATGGCGCCGTCGACACCGCCGCCACCGAGCAGTGATTCATTGGCCGCGTTGACGATCGCATCCACCGCCAGGGCCGTGATGTCGCCCTGCCACACTTCGATCTTCATGCGTCCGTCTCCTGCCTGTAGTTGTTGCGCGCCGTGCCCATGCTGGCTGTACCCGCATCTTGCGGGACAGGGCATCGATGCTGCGTCATGACCGTCTCACGCACTGCGATCCGCCCGGTTCATGCACGATGGCCGGCATCGCCTTCACGCAGGCTGAAGCGAGCGCCGCACGCGGGCGAAACGAAAGTTTTCGGGGTGAATCTCTTATGATTTCTGGGGAAAGCTGTCCGCTTCCGTCGGCAATACCCAGACAGGATCACCCAAATAGCAAACGCCCACCGCGAGGGTGGGCGTCATCCTGCTGTCATCGACAACGCAGCGATCAGGGCAGACCGGCCAACCAGTCGTCGTCCGAACCTTCATTGACGTCGGCGAACAGCGGCGTGGAGAAATAGCGTTCACCGGTGTCCGGCAACATCGCCAGGATCACCGCGCCCGGTTCGGCGCGATCTGCCACGTCCAGTGCGCTGGCAACCGTGGCACCGGCGGAGATGCCGACGAAGATGCCTTCCTCCGCCGCCAGCCGGCGGGCGGTGGCGATCGCGCGGTCATCTTCCACCGTCACCAGCTCGTCCACCACATTGCGGTTGAGCACATCGGGCACGAAGTCCGGGGTCCAGCCCTGGATCTTGTGCGGCTTCCAGTCATCGCCCTTCAACAAGGCGGCGCCGGCCGGCTCGGTGGCGATGATGCGGGTGTCCGGGCGGGCGACCTTCAGTACTTCGCCGACGCCGGTCAAGGTGCCGCCGGTTCCCCAGCCACTCACGAAGTAGTCCAGCCGCTTGCCGGCGAAATCACGCAGGATCTCCGCGGCGGTGGTGTTGCGGTGGTAGGCCGGGTTGGCCGGGTTGGCGAACTGGCTGGCCAGGAACCAACCGTGTTCCTCGGCCAGCTCGCGCGCCCTGCGCACCATGCCGCTGCCGCGCTCGGCGGCCGGGGTCAGGATGACCTTCGCGCCGTAGGCCCGCATCAGCTTGCGGCGTTCCACCGAGAAGGTCTCGACCATGGTCGCCACGAACTTGTAGCCGCGTGCGGCCGCCACCATCGCCAGGGCGACGCCGGTGTTGCCCGAGGTGGCTTCGACGATGGTGTCGCCCGGCTTGAGCAGGCCACGCTGTTCGGCATCGAGGATGATCGCCAGCGCCAGGCGATCCTTCACCGAGCCGCCCGGATTGAAGGACTCGACCTTGGCGTACAGGGTCACGCCCTGCGGCGCCAGTCGTTGCAGCTTGACGATGGGGGTGTTGCCGATGGTGTCGAGGATGGAGTCGTACAGGGCCATGGGAGCGCTCCAGGAACAGGCCGCGCCGGGCTCGGCGGGCGGAAAGGAAGTGGGCTGGCTGTTCAGGCCAGCGGCTGCCGGCTGACCGTAGCGCCGGCATATGACGCCCGGAAATGACCAGATACCTTTCTTAAACAACCTTTGGTTATAAGCTGGTGACGGCAATTGACCCTAGAGTGGACCTCCGCCCCCACATCGCCCGCCTGCCATGACGCTGACCCAGCTGCGCTACCTGGTTGCCATCGCCGACGCCGAGCTGAACATCACGCTCGCCGCCTCGCGCGTGCATGCCACCCAGCCTGGGCTGTCCAAGCAGCTCAAGCAGCTGGAGGACGAACTGGGCTTCCTGCTGTTCGTACGCAAGGGGCGCAGCCTGGAGTCGGTCACCCCGGCTGGCACCGAAGTGATCAGCCGCGCCCGCGCGGTGCTGTCCGAGGCCAACAACATCCGCACCTACGCGGCCAACCAGCGTCGCGAGAGCCAGGGCCAGCTGATCCTGACCACCACCCACACCCAGGCGCGTTTCGTGCTGCCGCCGGCGGTGGCGCGCATCAAGCAGGCCTATCCCCAGGTCAGCGTGCACCTGCAGCAGGCCGGTGAGGCCGATGCGCTGGACCGGCTGAACCAGGGCGATGCCGATATCGCGATCATCAGTACCGCCGGCAGTGAACCCAGCGATGGCATCGCCGTGCCGCTGTTCCGCTGGCGGCGGCTGGTGGTGGTGCCCAAGGGCCATCCGCTGGACCGCGCCGGGCGCGCACCGGACCTGGCGGCATTGTCACGCCAGCCGTTGATCAGCTACGAATCCTCGACCCGGCCCAACTCCTCGTTGCAGCGCGCCTTTGCCGCGCAGAGCCTGGTACCCGATCTGGCGCTGACGGCGCTGGATGCGGACCTGATCAAGACTTATGTGCGTACGGGTCTGGGGGTAGGTCTGCTGGCCGAGATGGCGATCAGCGCCAACGACGAGGATCTGCGGGTATGGCCAGCGCCGGCGCCGATCACCGAGTGCGTCGCCTGGGCGGTGCTGCCGCGCGACCGGGTGCTGCGCGACTACGCGCTGGAGCTGGTGCATGTGCTGGCCCCGCAGATCGATCCGCGCGACCTGCGGCGGGTGCTGGATGGCAACCAGGCCGCGTCCTGGCCGGTGCCGCCGACCTGGGAGTCGCTGACGCAGACGATCACGGTCTGAGGGGTGGTCGAGCAGGGCTGCGCCCTGCACCTGCTACGACATTCAAGCAACAACAACGGCAACAGCAACGGCAACGGCAACAGCAACGGCAACGGCAACAGCAACGGCAACAGCAACAGCAACGGCAACAGTGGGCATTCCGTGGGATGGCGGGGCGGTGTGGGTAGGCAGGACACGCCGTAAACCCATCCATGGGGGCTCGATGGCGCCATCCATGGCGCCAACGGTCCTGCCTACCCACACCGCCCCGCCTCTGACAGATTCCGGCGGCTGTTGGTAGGTGTCGACCTTGGTCGACACGGTAGATCCACGCCATGCGTGGATGAATCTCTTTCAGATATCGAAATCAATCTGAGCCCAAGAGCCATTCCAACAGATCGCGGAAATCTGTCGAAGGCGGGGTGGGTCCGGTTGCGGGGGTGTCCGCGGCATGGATGCCGCGGCCAAGCCTCCATGGACGGATTCACGGCGTCCCCCGCAACCGGACTCACTCCATCATCCTCCAGAAAGCCCGCTTCTGCTGTTGCTGTTGCTGTTGCTCCAGCTAGTAGCGGGTGCAGGGCGCAGCCCTGCCGATAAACCCCCTCCTGCGACGGTTCGTCGCACGGTGCCTTCTGGAGGCACCTCTACACTAGCGCGGTGATCCGTACCGGCTGCCTGCGTCGAACCCTGCTCCAGCTCGCCTTCATCGCGACGCTGTTGATGGTGCTTGCGCCGCTGGTCAGCCGTGCGCTGCAGCAGCCGATGGACCATGCGGCGATGGTGGGCATGGACCACGCGGCCATGGGCCATGACATGCACGAGATGGCCATGGCCGGGCACGATCAGCGCGGTGCCGTGCCGGCCGCACCCAGCCGGCCGGCCGATCCGCACGCCATGCACGGGGAGGCCTGCGAGTACTGCGTGCTGGCCATGCGCCTGCTGCCGTGGCTGGCCGTGCTGGTGCTTCTGCTGCCCTTGCTGTGGCGGCCGAAGCCGATGTTCCCATGGTCGCAGCCGCGACTGCCGCTGCTGCATTGGCCGGCACATGCCGCGCGTGGCCCGCCGCTGATCTCCACCGTCCGCTGATTTCCCTATCGAATCCGCCGCATGAGGCCTGCAAGGGCGTCGTGCGCGCGTGCGTACCTTGGAGCTGTTTCCATGAAAATGACTTTCCCCGCTGCGGGTGCCCGTGCGCGCCTGCCGTTTGCGCTTGGCGCTGCCCTGGCCGCCCCCTTCGCCCATGCCGCGCCCGCTGAAGAAGCGCGGACGCTGGATACGCTGGTGGTCACCGCCGCCGCGCCGTCCTCGCCGCTGCATTGGGTGACCGATCCGCGCCTGCCGCGGCAGCCGGTACCGGCCAGCGATGGCGCCGATTACCTGAAGACCGTTCCCGGCTTCTCCGCCATCCGCAACGGCGGCACCAACGGCGACCCGGTGCTGCGTGGCATGTTCGGTTCGCGCCTGAACATCCTCAGCAACGATGGCAATCTGATTGGCGCGTGTCCCTCGCGCATGGACAACCCGCTGTCCTACATATCGCCGGAGAGCTTTGTCCGGCTGACCATCATCAAGGGCCCGCAGAGCGTGCGCTGGGGCGCGGGTGCCTCTGCGGGCACCGTGCGTTTCGAGCGTGATACCCCGCGTTTCGATGCGCCCGGGCTGCGTGCCGATGCCAGTGCGCTGGTCGGCTCACGCAACCGCAACGACCAGGTGCTGGACCTGACCCTGGGCAATCCAACGGGCTACGTGCGTGCCAGCGGCAATCGCTCCGAAGCCGATGACTACAAGGACGGCAACGGCGATGTGGTTCCGTCGAAATGGCGCAAGTGGAATGGCGACGTAGCGGTGGGTTGGACGCCTGACGCCGATACCCTGTTGGAGGTCTCCGCCGGTGCCGGCGATGCGATCGCGCGCTACGCGGGGCGCGGCATGGATGGTGCCGCGTTCGAACGCACCAGTTACGCCGCACGCTTCGAGAAGCGCAATCTGCCCGGGGCGTGGGACACGCTGCAGGCGAACGTGTACTACAACGAAGCCGACCACGTGATGGACAACTACACGCTGCGTACGCCGAACCCACAAAGCATGATGCCGATGCCGATGGCGTCGAACGTGGATCGCCGCACGCAGGGCGGGCGCATCAGCGCCGAATGGCGCTGGCAGGACGTGCAGCTGGTGGCCGGCGTCGACGGCGAAGACAGCCGGCATCGCGGCCGCATGGGCATGGGGCGCGATACCTACAAGCAGGCGGACTGGAACACCGACGCCGATTTCCGCCGCTACGGTGCATTCACCGAACTGACCCTTGGCGTGGACACCGGGCAGCGTTGGATCGGCGGGCTGCGCATCGATCGTGCCAGCGTGCGCGATGAGCGTGCCGACATCGGCGGCATGATGATGGCCATGCCCAATCCCACCGCCGGCCAGCGCCGCAGGGAATGGCTGGGCAGTGGTTTCCTGCGCTACGAACAGGACCTTGCCTACGGCCTGACCTGGTATGCCGGGCTGGGCCACAGCCAGCGCATGCCCGACTACTGGGAACTGTTCTCGCCCGATCAGGGGCCGGCAGGTGCGGTGAACGCGTTCGCTGGCATCCAGCCCGAGCGCACCACCCAGCTCGACGTCGGCCTGCAATACAAGGGCCCGCGCGTGCAGGCCTGGGTCTCGGCCTATGCGGGTCAGATCCAGGACTACATCCTGTTCACCTATCGCGGCAGCGGCATGATGGGCATGAGCCAGGCTGACAATGTGCAGGCGCGCATCGCCGGTGCCGAGGCCGGCCTGCAGCTGCGGCTGGACGAGCAATGGAAGCTGGGGGGCACCCTGGCCTATGCCTGGGGCGAAAACCGCGATCAGCATCGCCCGTTGCCGCAGATGCCGCCGCTGGAAGCACGCTTGAGCGCTGACTGGGAAGGCCAGCGCTGGAGTGCCGGTGCGCTGGTGCGCGCGGTCACCCATCAGCATCGGGTCGCGGACGGGCAGGGCAACGTGGTCGCGCAGGACCTCGGGCCGAGCAGCGGCTTTGCCACGCTGGCGCTCAACGCGGCCTATCGTTTCAGTTCGCAGCTGCAGCTCAGCGCCGGTGTCGACAACCTGTTCGACCGTGCCTACAGCGAGCATCTGAACCTGGCCGGCAGCGCCGACTTCGGCTTCCCCGCTGACCCGGTGCGCATCAACGAGCCCGGCCGCAGCCTGTGGATGAAGGTGAACTACCGGTATTGATCCGCCGGGCATGGCCCGGCGCTACCGGTGCGCCGCGCACAGAAGGCCTGCGTCCAAAGAAAACGGGGTCGGATCCCCGCCAGGTTCCGACCCCGCCCGGCGCCCTCGGCCAGGCCCCTCGACTGTACGACGGCATCGCCCCTGGCGGGATGGCCTGATACATCCCGACATACGCCGACACTGCGTCGGTGCCCCCTGCATGGAATGGGCACACGGCGCTATCGCAGCCCCGGTTCCACGCCGGTAAACGCTTGGCACATACCGCTTTTGCGGGGCCTTGCCTACACTCGGCGGCCGTGTACCACTCAGGACGCTTCATGTTGGCTCGTATCGCTTCGACCCTGGCCCTTGGCCTCAGCCTGGCCGTGCTGGCCGGGTGCGCAGGCAAACAGGAGGCCGCCGCGCGTCGGCAGGGCGAAGCCGTGCCGGTCACCGCGCAGGTCGTGCAGGCGGTGCAGTGGAACGACACGCTGCAGGCGCTGGGTACGGCCAAGGCGCGCGAGTCGATCAGCGTGACCGCCAAGGTGAGCGAGATCGTCGAGCGCGTGCACTTTGAAAGTGGCCAGCAGGTCGCCGCCGGTGCGCCCCTCGTGACACTGCGCGGGCAGGCCCAGGAGGCCGCATTGGTGCAGGCGCAGGCAACCTTCCGCGAAGCCGACCAGCTGTACAAGCGCCAGCGCGAACTGGCGGCACAGCGGTTGGTATCCAGTGCGACCCTGGACACGCAGAAGTCGATCCGCGACGCCGCCGAAGCGCGGGTGGCACAGATGCAGTCGGACATCGGCGACCGTCGCGTGCGCGCGCCGTTCGCCGGCGTCCTCGGCATCCGCCAGATCAGCCCGGGCACGCTGCTGACGCCGACCACGGTGATCGCCACCCTCGACGACGTCGAGCGCATGCACGTCGATTTCCAGGTGCCGGAAGTGGAACTGGCGTCGCTGACCACCGGCGACAAGGTGCAGGCCACCAGCGTGGCCTGGCCGGGCCGCACCTTCGAGGGCGAGGTCAGCACCATCGATGCACGCATCGACCCGGCCACCCGTGCGGTGACCGTGCGTGCCGACTTCGCCAATGGCGACCATGCGCTGCGGCCGGGCATGCTGCTCGACGTGCGCCTGTTCCATCCTGATCGACCGGCCCTGGTGGTGCCGGAAATCGCGGTGGTGCAGGTCGGTCGCGACAGCTTCATGTACCGCATCAAGGCCGATGACACCGTCGAACGCGTGGACGTGGTCACCGGTGCACGCCGCGCCGGCGTGGTCGAGATCAAGCAGGGCCTGCAGGCAGGCCAGCGCATCGTGGTGGACGGCACCGGCAAGCTGCGGGCGGGCCTGAAGGTGGCAGCCTCCGACGCCGCGCCCGCCAGCGGTGCGCAGCCGGCGACGGTTGAAGCACCTGCAGCCGCCGAGGGTCACGGCGGATGAAGCTGTCCGACATCTCCATCCAGCGGCCGGTGTTTGCCGTGGTGATGAGCCTGTTGCTGCTGGTGCTGGGCGTGATGTCCTTCACCCGGTTGACGCTGCGCGAACTGCCGGCCATCGATCCGCCGATCGTTTCGGTCTCGGTGGATTACACCGGCGCCTCGGCAGCGGTCATCGAGAGCCGCATCACCCAGGTGCTGGAAGACGCGCTGGCGGGCATCGAAGGCATCGATACGATCAACGCGCGCAGCACCAACGGCCGCTCGCAGGTCAGCATCGAATTCACCTCCAACCGTGATATCGAAGCGGCGGCCAACGACGTGCGCGACGCGGTCAGCCGCGTGGCCGACCGCATGCCCGAGGAGGCACGGCCACCGGAGATCGCCAAGGTCGAGAGCGATGCCGACCCGATCATCTGGTTCAACATGGTCTCCTCGACCATGGATACGCTGGAACTGAGCGACTACGCCGACCGCTACGTGGTCGACCGCTTCTCCAGCCTCGATGGCGTGGCCCAGGTCCGCATCGGTGGCCGCCAGCGCTATGCGATGCGCATCTGGCTGGACCGCGACCAGCTGGCCGCACGTGGGCTGACCACCGGCGATGTGGAAACCGCGCTGCGCAACGAGAACGTGGAACTGCCGGCCGGCCGCATCGAATCCACCGACCGCGATTTCACCCTGCGCGTGGAGCGCAACTACATCAAGCCGGAAGACTTCGCGACCATCCCGCTGGGCAAGGGCAGTGATGGCTATGTGGTGCGCATGGGCGATGTGGCGAAGATCGAGCTGGCCTCGGCCGAGCGTCGCGCCTACTACCGCAGCAACGGCGAACCCGGCATCGGCCTGGGCATCGTCAAGACCTCCACTGCCAATTCGCTGGATGTGGCGCGCACCGCGCGCGCCGAGGCCGAACGTGTCGCGCTGACCCTGCCCAAGGGCACGCAGATCTTCGTTGCCTTCGACAACACCACCTTCATCGAGGCTGCCGTCGACCGCGTGTACGCCACCCTGGTGGAGGCGATGATCCTGGTGCTGGCGGTGATCTGGCTGTTCCTCGGCAGCTTCCGCGCGGCGTTGATTCCTGCGGTCACCGTGCCGGTATGCCTGGTGGCGGCATTCATCGCGCTGTACGCGTTCGATTTCTCGATCAACCTGCTGACCCTGCTCGCGCTGGTGCTGTGCATCGGCCTGGTGGTGGATGACGCGATCGTGGTGGTGGAAAACGTGCAGCGCCGCATCGACCTGGGCGAACCGCCGCTGGTGGCGTCCAAGCGGGGTACCGCGCAGGTGGCGTTCGCGGTGATCGCCACCACCGCCGTGCTGGTGGCGGTATTCCTGCCGGTCGGCTTCCTGGAAGGCAATACCGGGCGCCTGTTCCGTGAACTGGCGGTAGCCCTGGCCGCCGCTGTCGCGCTGTCGGCGTTCGTCGCGCTGACGCTGACGCCGATGATGGCCTCCAAGCTGCTCAAGCCGCATACCGGGCAGGCACCGCGCGGGCTGCACGGCTTCATCAACCGCAATCTGGAACGCCTGGCCGGCGCCTACGGCCGTGTGCTCGACCATCATGTCGATCGCACGTGGATCTACCTGCTGGTGATGGCCGCTGCGTTGGCGGCCAGCTGGCTGCTGATCAAAGTGCTGCCTTCGGAACTGGCCCCGGCCGAAGACCGTGGTTCGTTCCAGATCATGATCGACGGCCCGGAAGGCGCCGGCTACGACTACACCGTGCAGCAGGTGCAGCAGGTCGAAGCGCTGCTGGCACCGCACGTGGGCGCGGACAAGCCGATCGTGCGCGCCAACCCGCGCGTACCCGGCGGCTTCGGCGCCAGCGAGGAAATGCACACTGGCCGCGTCAGCGTGTTCCTGCAGCCGTGGCGTCAGCGCAGCGAAGGCACGCCGGAAGTCGCCAACGAACTGCAGAAGGAACTGGACACCATCCGTGGCGTGCGCGTACGTACCCAGGTCGGTGGTGGCCTGGTGCGCAGTGGCGGGCAGCCGTTCCAGATCGTGCTGGGCGGCCCGGAGTACGCTGAGATCGCACAGTGGCGCGACCGCATCCTGCTGCGCATGGCCGACAACCCCGGCCTGGTCGGCCCGGACTCGGACTACAAGGAAACCCGTCCGCAGATGCGGGTGAACATCGACCGCCAGCGTGCCGCCGACCTCGGCGTGCCTGTCACCGCGATTGGTTCGGCGCTGGAAACGATGATGGGCTCGCGCCGCGTCACCACCTTCGTCGACAACGGCGAGGAGTACGACGTGCTGGTGCAGGCGGGCCGTGATGGCCGCGCCAGCCCCGCCGATCTGGCCGCGATCCGCGTGCGTGCGACCTCCGGCGAGCTGGTGCCGTTGTCCAACCTGGTCACGCTGAGCGAAGTGGCCGAGGCCGGAACCCTGAACCGCTTCAACCGCCTGCGCTCGATCACCATCAGTGCCGGCCTGGCACCGGGTTATCCGCTGGGCGAGGCCATCGCCTGGGCCCAGCAGGTGACCGGCGAAGAGCTGCCGCAGTACGCGCAGGTGAACTGGAAGGGCGAATCGCGCGAGTACCAGAGTGCGGGCGGCGCGGTGCTGCTGACCTTCGCCATGGCCCTGCTGGTGGTGTACCTGGTGCTGGCCGCGCAGTTCGAGAGCTTCATCCACCCGTTGACGATCATGCTGACCGTGCCGCTGGGCGTGCTCGGCGCGCTGGTTGGCCTGTGGCTGAGTGGCGGCACGGTGAACCTGTTCAGCCAGATCGGCATCGTCATGCTGGTCGGCCTGGCGGCCAAGAACGGCATCCTGATCGTCGAATTCGCCAACCAGCTGCGCGACGATGGCCGCAGCGTGCGCGAAGCGATCATCGAATCGGCGATGGTGCGCCTGCGTCCGATCCTGATGACTTCGATCGCCACCGTGGTCGGCGCCATCCCGCTGGTGGTGGCCGGTGGCCCGGGCTCGGCCAGCCGTGGCACCATCGGCATCGTGATCATCTTCGGCGTCACCCTGTCCACCTTCCTGTCGCTGTTCGTGGTGCCGGCGTTCTACGCGCGGCTGGCCCCGTACACCCGCTCGCCGGAGGCGGTGAAGCGCGAGCTGGAGAAGCAGGAGGCCGACTCGCCGTCGGTGGGTGGTCATGCCTGAGCCGGCGCGGATCCTGCACGGCGCAGGCTTCCTGCTGCGCCCTTGGCGCAGTGATGACCTGCAGTCGCTGTTGCATCACGCCAACGACGCGGACGTCTCGCGTGGGCTGCGTGACCGCTTCCCGTATCCGTACACCCGCGAGGATGGCGAAGCCTTCCTGGGCGGGCGCGTACTGGCCCCAGGCACGCTGAACCTGGCCATCGAGATAGAGGGCCAGGCCTGTGGCAGCGTTGGCGCCCAGCAGGGCGTGGCCGAGCGCGGGCATACCGCGGAACTGGGCTACTGGCTCGGCCAGGCCCACTGGGGCCAGGGCCTGATGACCGCTGTGGTCGGCCTGTTCGCGCCCTGGGTGATGGATGAGCTTGGCCTGTTCAGGCTGCAGGCCACGGTGGTCGACTTCAACCTGGGCTCGGCCCGGGTACTGGAAAAGAACGGTTTCCAGGAGGAGGGCGTGGAGCGCTGCGCCGTCTACAAGCGCGGCGTCCTGCATGACCTGCGCCGCTTCGCCCGGGTACGCAGGCAGCTTCCGTAACAGGCCGCCAGGCACGGCCCGGCGCTACCGTGGGGGGCACGGTCATTGCCGGTCGACGGGCATGGCCCGGCGCTACCCGTGGTGCGGCCGGCATACCCGGTAGCGCCGGGCCATGCCCGGCGGAGAACACGCCCCCACATCCGGCGCTATCGCAGCGACCTTCGATCAGGGAGAATCGACCGGTCCCTTCCAGCCGACGGGACGTCCTCACAACCCGCCGACTGGAGAGAGCGCGCGTGGAAGCTACCGTACATTTCATCAACAGCATCATCTGGAGCAAGGCGCTGATCTTCATGTGCCTGGCCGCCGGCCTGTTCTTCAGCCTGCGCACCCGCTTCATGCAGATCCGTGGTTTCGTCGAGATGTGCCGCCTCACCGTGTCCGGTGAGAAGTCCGACGCCGGCGTGTCCTCGTTCCAGGCCCTGGCCATGTCGATGGCCGGCCGCATGGGCATCGGCAACATCGCCGGCGTGGCCACCGCCATCGCCTTCGGCGGCCCCGGCGCGATCTTCTGGATGTGGGTGATGGGCTTCCTCGGCGCCTCCACCTCGTATGTGGAATGCACCCTGGCGCAGATCTACAAGACCAAGGATGCCGAAGGCCGCTACCGCGGTGGCCCGGCCTATTACATCGAAAAAGCGATGGGCCTGAAGTGGTATGCCATGGCTTTCGCCATCGCCACGATCATCGCCGCCGGTTTCCTGATGCCCGGCGTGCAGGCCAACGCGATCGCCGACAGCGTCATCAACGCCTGCCGCGGTACCGCGCTGTGCGGTCCGCTCGATGGCCAGGCCTTCGGCATGGAATCGGCGCAGGCGCTGAAGCTGGGCATCGGCATCGTCGTCGCCCTGCTGCTGGGCGTGGTGATCTTCGGTGGCGTCAAGCGCATCGCCAACTTCGCCGAAGTGGTGGTGCCGTTCATGGCCGCCGGCTTCATCCTGATGGCCATCGTCATCATGATCATCAACTACGATCGCGTGCCGGAGATGTTCGGCATCATCTTCAAGAGCGCTTTCGGCACCCATGCCGCGTTCGGCGCGATGATGGGCCTGGCGGTGGAGTGGGGCATCAAGCGCGGCATCTACGCCAACGAGGCGGGCCAGGGCTCGGGTCCGCACGCTGCGGCGGCCTCGGAGGTCTCGCACCCGGCCAAGCAGGGCTACGTGCAGGCGTTCGCCATCTACTTCGACACCATGATGGTGTGCACCGCCACCGCTTTCCTGATCCTGGCCAGCGGCACCTACAACGTGTATTCACCGGTCGCCGGCGCCGCGCCGATCTTCCAGGGCCTGGCCGGCATTCCCGAAGGTGCGGGCTACGCGCAGGCGGGTGTGGAAGCGGTGCTGCCGGGCTGGGGCTCGGCCTTCGTGTCGGTGGCGATCTTCTTCTTCGCCTTCACCACGATCATGGCCTATTACTACATGGCCGAAACCAACCTGACCTACGTCAACCACAACAAGCGCCGGCCGCTCACCGTGCTGCTGCTGCGTTTGGGCATCATCGGCATGGTGGTGTTCGGTGCCTTCCACAACGCCACCCTGGCCTGGGCGCTGGGTGATATCGGCGTGGGCCTGATGGCCTGGCTGAACATCATCGCCATCCTCATCGTGCAGAAGCCGGCCATGCTGGCCCTGCGCGATTACGAACGACAGAAGAAGCTCGGTCTCGACCCGATCTTCGACCCCGATGCCCTGGGCATCAAGAACGCCGATTTCTGGCGTCAACGCAAGCTGGAGTTGTCCCGTAGTGAATGATCCCTGGAAGAATGCCCGCCGCCCGTCGTCGCGACCGCCGCGGGCCACCCCGCTGCCACCGCGTGAGGGCGGCACCCCGCCACCGCCGGGGCGGGGCAACGACGAACTGCGCCTGTATGGCTGGAACGCGGTGCAGGCGCTGTTCGCCAAGCGTCCGCAGGCGCTGCGCAAGCTGTACCTGGTGGAGTCGCTGATTCCGCGCATGCAGCCGGTGCTGAAGTGGTGCGTGGCCAACCGCGTGGGCTATCGCGTGGTGGAGGAGGGCGACCTCAACAAGCTGGCTGCCACCACCCACCATGAAGGCCTGGTGGCCGACGTGCTGCGCGCGCCGGTGTTGCCGCTGGCGCAGTGGCTGGCCGACCTGGACGAAGGCCCGGCGCTGGCACTATGGCTGGATGGCGTCGGTAATCCGCACAACTTCGGTGCGATCCTGCGCTCTGCCGCGCATTTCGGCGCCAAGGCGCTGCTGCTGCCGGCCAGCAGTACGCTGGCGCTGTCCGGCGCGGCCGCACGCGTGGCCGAGGGCGGCGCAGAGTCGGTGCCGCTGGTGCAGTTGCCTGAGGATGCAGAAGCGATGGCGCAGCTGCGCGCGGCCGGTTTCGGCCTCGCCGCGACCCTGGTCGAGGGTGGCGATGACGTGTTCCGCGCGTCGTTGCCGGCCCGCCTGGTCTACGTGATGGGCGCGGAAAGCGAAGGCATGGATCGCGGCCTGGCCAGCCAGTGTGACCAGCAGCTGTCGATTCCCGGCAGTGGCGCAGTTGAAAGCCTGAATGTCGCTTCCGCCACGGCCGTGTTGCTGGCGCAGTGGGTCAGCCAGCGCGGCTGAGCCGTGCAGGGGGTGCGAACCTTGGTTCGCACCCGGCTTGCCGCTGCGCTCGCCGGGCATGGCCCGGCGCTACCAATGCGGGATCTACCTTGGTGGATGTGGACCTGGGGCCGCACCGCTCCTGCCGCGCCGTTACTGCGTCACTCGTTCGGCGGCGTGGTTGCCTTGGCTTCACTGCCGAAACTGCCATCGGCTTCGGCGGCCAGATACGCAAACACGGTGTAGGCCGCCACGTTCTGCGCCAGCGCCTTCGGGTCGATCTTGTCGAGGGTGTCGTCGGCGGTGTGGTGCAGGTGGAAGTAATCCGAGCCATCCTGCGCCAGCCACGCCCACGCGCCACCCTTGGCGGCCAGCGGACCGACATCCGGCCCCGGGCCACCCTTGTCGGCGGCGTACTCGATGCCCAGCGGCTTCATCACCTCGGCAATCTGCCTGGTTGCCTCGCGCGAGCCCTCCGGGTTCGGCGAACCTGTGTTGAAGGCGTAGATGCGGCCAGCACCGAAATCGCTCTCGGCGGCCAGCTGGTGCAGGGCTACGTCCTTGGCATGCGCCTCGGCGTAGGCCTTGCCGCCATACAGGCCCTGTTCTTCGTTGGCGAAGGCGACCACGCGGATGGTGCGCTTCGGCGCCTGCTTCAGCTGGCCGATCAGATGACCGGCGGCCATGGTGATGCCCACGCCTGCGCCGTCATCGACCGCGCCGGTGCCCAGGTCCCACGAGTCCAGGTGTCCACCGATCACCACCACTTCCTTCGGCAGCGTGCGGCCGGTGATCTCACCGATCACGTTGTACGAGGTCGCCGTGCCATCCCAACCGCAGTCCAGTGCGACCTTCACCGTGGTTGCGCCACGGGCAAGCAGACGCGCCAGCTGGTCGGCGTCGGGCACCGACAGCGCCGCCGACGGCACCGGGGTCAGGCCGTCATCGAAGCGGGTGATGCCGGTGTGCGGCACGCGGTGCGAATCGGTACCGGCCGAGCGCATCAGGAAACCGATCGCGCCCTTGCGGATGGCCTCGGACGGGCCCTTGCTGCGGATCGCGCCGCCACGGCCATAGTCGCGGCCATCGCGGAACGGCAGCATCTGGTAATCGACGAAGGCGATCTTGCCCTTCAGCGAACCCGCCGGTGCGGCCTGCAGCGCGGCCAGATCGGCAAACCGCACTACCTCGGCTTCGACCGTACCGCCCGGGCTGCCGCCCAGCGCAGTGATCTGCAGCGGTTGCGGGTTCCTGCCGGTCACGGCGGCGTGTTCACTGCGGCGCTCCCATTTCGGGAAGGTCACCGGTTCCTTCCACACCTTGTCAAAACCCAGTGCCTTGAACTTGGCTTCGGCCCAGGCCACGGCACGGGCGTCGGCCTCGCTGCCGGCGATGCGAGGGCCGATCTCGGTTGTCAACGATTCGACCACCTTCCAGCCGGTGTCATCGGCCAGCGCCTGGTCGCGCAGTTGCGCCGCAGTGGCCAGCGAAGCCGGCGGCAGGGTGGTGGCATGCGGCGCCGCGAAGGCCGGCGCGGCCAGCAGGGCGAGGGAGGATGCGATGGCAAGGACGCGGCGACGCATGGACAGCTCCGGGAAGGGTGTAAGCCTTGGAGCTTAACAGTCGTTCAGCGCCGCGCATGGGCGGGAGGTCATGGCCGGCGCGGATGCTGTTTTCCGCCAGATGCAGCAAAGCGAAAGCCCCGCCGGAGCGGGGCTTTCGCATGCCTCTGCGGTAGCGCCGGGCATGCCCGGCGAGCGCAGCGGCAAGATGGCGTTCCGCCGGGCATGGCCCGGCGCCACCAACCTTATTTCTTCAGGCTGTCGCGGATCTCGCGCAGCAGCACCACTTCCTCGGCCGGCGCTGCCGGTGCCGCTTCCTTCTTGCGCGACAGGCGGTTGATCACCTTGATCACCAGGAAGATGGCGAAGGCCACGATCACGAACTGGATCAGCGTGTTGATGAAATCACCGTAGCCGATCACCACGGCCGGGATTTCCTTGCCATCAGGCCCGATGCTGGCCGGCGACAGCGTCCACGCCAGGTGCGAGAAATCCACCCGGCCAATCAGGTAGCCCAGCGGCGGCATGATGATCTTCTCCACCAGCGCGGTGACGATCTTGCCGAAGGCAGCGCCAATCACCACGCCGACGGCGAGGTCGATGACGTTGCCGCGCATCGCGAATTCCTTGAACTCGGTGAGCATTCCCATTGTTGTTTTTCTCCTGAGGGCGAGAGGGGACAGCGCGAAGGGTAGCGCAGGTGATGTCAGCCGGCGATCACGCCGTGGCGTTCGGCCACGTTCTCAAGGCGTGCACTGAAACGGTCGCCGGGCTTCAGTGCGGCCACGCCGGACGGCGTGCCCATGAACACGAGGTCGCCGGCGCGCAGCTGCCACAGCTTGGACAGCTCGTGCAGGATCTCCGGCACGTTCCAGATCATCTGGTCGAGCAGGGACTGCTGGCGGACTTCGCCATTGATCTCCAGCGACAGATTGAGCGCGGCCAGATCGCCGACTTCACCGGCGTGCACGATCTCGCTGATCGGTGCAGAGGCATCGAAACCCTTGGCCGAATCCCACGGGTGGCCCTTCTCCTTGGCGGCCGCCTGCAGGTCGCGGCGGGTCAGGTCCAGGCCCACGGCATAGCCATAGACCAGGGCCTCGGCGTCGGCCACGGCCAGCACGCCAGTGGGCGCGTCACGGCCGATCGCCACCACCAGTTCCACCTCGTGATGCAGGTTGCTGGTGGCAGGCGGATAGGGGATCACATCGTCGTGGCCGACCACGATGGCGTCGGCCGGCTTGGTGAAGAACATCGGGCGGCCGCGATCATCTGCTGCGGGCACGGCAGCACCCATCTCACGCGCATGGTCGGCGAAGTTGCGGCCGACGCAGTAGATGCGGTGCACGGGAAAGCTGCCGCCGCCAACCACCGGTACACGCGGCGTGGCTGCAGCAGGGATCACATCGGAGACATCGGACATGCGGGCATCCAGGAAGGGAGTGCCCGCAGTCTAGAACGCAGCAAGGCCCGCCGTCAGCGGGCAGCGTCGATCAGCGCGAGGACGGCAACGCCGACTTGCGCACCACGTGGTACTCGCCCTCGACCACGTTCGGGTCGACCGGGCGGCTCGGGCCGGGCTTGCGCGAAGCCAGCAGCTTCCACGCCAGGCCCACCAGGATCATGGCTGCACCGACGAATACGCCGATGAACACCATCGCGGCCAGGATCGCCAGGCCGAGCAGGCCCACGGCAACGCGCACCAGCGGATGGCGCGGCTTGCGCGGGGCAAACAGGGTGCGGAACTGGTTGAAGGCGAAATCGCGATTGAACATGGTGGCTCGATAGGCTGGAAATCAGCGAGCCATGAGTATCGGCAGCTGCCACTGTGATTGAGTGAAAAACTCGTTAAATATAGCCTCGGCTTATTACGGATCAATGACTTGTGTTCATGTCGCAGCTAGCCACATGACCAGGCGTGCGACAATGCGCGATTCCGTCCGAGCCTTCGCCATGACTGCCGCTGTTGCCCTGATCACCCTGGATGCCATTGCCGATGGTGCGTTTGCCGAGGTTGAAGCGGTGGTCGACGGCGATGCCGAGTCGCTGCTGCTGTACCGCGACGGTGAACAGGTGCGCGCGTTCCTGAATATCTGCCCGCACGCGGGCCGCCGCCTGGATTGGGCGCCCGGCCAGTTCCTGAAGAGCCGCGAAGGCCATCTGGTCTGCGCCGCCCATGGCGCCTCGTTCGCGCTGGACAGTGGCGACTGCATCGCCGGCCCCTGCAAGGGCGACCGCCTGCGCGCAGTGCCGGTGGATGTGCGGGATGGACAGGTCTACCTGGCCTGAGGCATCGGTGTGCGGACCAACGGTCCGCACCCACCGAGTTCAGTACCCACCACATCAGCGAAACATCCAGGAATCCATCCACGCATGGCGTGGATCTACCGTGTCGACCAAGGTCGACACCCACCCACAGCAGCACAGAATGCCGTTCCGACAGCGCGCGGAAATCTGTCGAAGGCGGGGTGGGGCCGGTTGCGGGGGTATCCGCGGCATGGATGCCGCGGCCAAGTCCCCAGGGGTGAGGGCGCTTTGCTTGCGAAGCACTGCTTCGCAAGCGCCCGAACGCACAGCCGCCAGCGGCTGGGCCGGACCGCGGAGCGGGGTTCACGGCGTCCCCCGCAACCGGACCCACCCCGCCATCCCAAGGAATGCAGGCCGTTGCCGTTGCCGTTGTCGTTGCCTCTGCGGGTGCAGGGCGCAGCCCTGCCAACAAACCCAACCTTCAGAACATCAGGTTGATCATCACCACCACCACGCAGGTGTAGATCAGTGACAGCGGGCCGCCGACCCGCCACATCTCGCGCGGGGTGTAGTTGGCCGGGCCGGTGATCATCGAAATCACCGGGTTCGACGCCGTCATCAGGTTGTTGGACGCCGACAGCGCCACGATCAGCGCGAACGCCGTGGGATTGCCGCCGGCCGCCAGCGCCAGGTTCACCGCGATCGGCACCATCACGATGGTCGCGCCCACATGGCTGATCACCAGCGAGAACACCGTGGTCAGCAGCGCCAGCGCCAGTTCCAGCACCCAGATCGGAATGCCGGTGGGCAGCTTGTCGATGGTATGGCCGGCCACCCATGCCGCTGCGCCGCTGGAATCCATCGCCCAGCCGAGCGGAATCAGCCCGGCCATCATGAACACCGTCTTCCAGTTGATCGAGGCATAGGCCTCGTCCATGCGCAGCACGCCGGTCAACAGCATCCCGGCCACGCCGGTCATCAGGGTCAGCGCCACCGGCAGTTTGCTGGTCAGCGCGATCAGGATGGTCAGGGCGAAGATCGCCATGGCGATCTTGAACTTGTGCGGGCGCTGCTCGCCAGTGGGGTAATCGGTGACCACCACGAAGTCACGGCTCTTGGCCGCTTGCGCGAGGTCGGTCCAGATGCTGTGGAAGACCAGCATGTCACCGGCGCGCAGCTGCACATCGCGCACATCCTCGCGGATCACCTGCTTGTCGCGGTTGATCGCCAGCAGGCTGATGCCGCGTTCCTTGCGCAGGCGCAGCTCGCCTGCAGTCTTGCCGATGACGCCGGAGGTCGGCGGCACCACCGCCTCGGAAATGCCAGCGCGGCTGGGATTGAACAGATCGCCAAGGTGCTTCAGGCGCGAGGACATGCGCAGGAACTGGTTCTGCGCGAAATCGTGGATCTGCTGGCGCGGTCCCATCGCGCCGAGCACGCTGCCCACCCAGATGCGCATTTCCGCCGGCGGTGCCAGGCGGGTGTCATTGCCGGTCTTCAGTGCCAGCAGCAGCGGCGCGTCATGCAGGTTCTCGGCCTCGCCCAGGGTCATGCCGACCAGCGGGCTCTCGGCGGTGACCACCAGCTCGAACACGTCGCCTTCGATGCCGTAGGTCTTGGCGAAGTAGCTCTCGGTGCGGGCCGGCGTGGTGCCGTCGTTGACCAGGCTTTCCTCTTCCACCAGCTTGCGGTCGCCGTAGTAGCGGAAATACAGCAGCGAGGCGATCAGCAGGGCGATGCCGATCGGCAGCGGCGCGAACATGCGCAGCGGCTCGATGGTGGCCAGGCCGGAGGGCAGGTTGTTGTTGGCCGAGGCCAGCAGATCGTTCAGCAGGATCAGCGGCGAGTTGCCGACCATGGTCAGCGCGCCACCCATCACGATCGCCGCCGAGATCGGCAGCAGCAGGCGCTGCATGGTCAGCCCGGTGCGCGCGGCCAGACGCGAGGCAACCGGCAGGTACAGCGCCATCACCGACGGGTTCTGCATGAAGGACGAGTTCAGGCCGGCGATGGCCGTGGTCATCATCAGCAGCCGCTGCTCCACGCCATGGCCGCGCCGCAGCAGCCAGGCCGCGAGCCGGTTCAAGGCACCGGTGCGGTCCAGGCCCGCGCCGAGGATGGTGGTGGCGATGATGCTCATCACCGCGTTGCCGGAGAAGCCGCCGAAGATCTCCTCCGGCGCGATCAGGCCGGTCACGCCCAGCACCACCAGCACCACCAGCGCGACCACGTCGGCGCGGATGCGCTCGAACAGGAACATCGCCATTGTGAAGCCGACCAGCCCGAGCACGAGCTTCATGTCAGTGGTCAGCGTCAGCGCGGTATCCATGTGGGGCGCGGCGTCCTCAGGCGTTCATCAGGTGCGGTCGTACAACAGGTCCCAGACGCCATGGCCGAGCTTCTGGCCGCGGGTCTCGAAGTGGGTCTGCGGGCGCCAGTCCGGGCGCGGCACGCTGCCACGCGGACCGGCGCGGTTGACCAGGCCGGGGGTGGCATCGAGCACGTCCCACATCTGCTCGGCGTAATCCTCCCAGTCGGTGGCACAGTGCAGGCGGCCACCGGGGCGCAGCTTGCGCACCAGCAGCTCGGCAAAACCCGGATGGATCAGGCGACGCTTGTTGTGGCGCTTCTTGTGCCACGGGTCGGGGAAGTAGATGCGCACTTCGTCCAGCGCGCCATCGGCGATTTCCTTTTCCAGCACTTCCACTGCGTCGTGGTGGTACAGGCGCACGTGGTCGGCGTTGTCGTCGGCCAGCGCGTTCAGCAGGCGGCCCACGCCGGGCGCGTGCACTTCCAGGCCAATGTAGTCGCGGCTGGGGTCCTGCTGCGCGGCGAAGCGCAGCGCGGCGCCGTTGCCGAAGCCGATTTCCAGCACCTTGTGCGCATCGCGGCCGAAGGTGGCATCCAGATCACGCGGTTCACCGCTGAAATCCAGGCCGAAACGCGGCCAGCGCTCGTCGAACGCGCGCTGCTGGGCCGGGGTGAAACGGCCCTGGCGCAGCACGAAGCTGCGCACTTCACGGCGACCTTCGTTGACCGTGAACGGCTTGGGCGGTGCCTTCGAACCGGCGCTGTCGAATGGATTGGTCATCAGCCGATCAACCCATCGATCGGCGAGGACGCACTGGCATAGCGCTTGCGCGGAATGCGGCCAGCCAGGAACGCCTCGCGGCCGGCTTCCACGGCCTTGCGCATGGCGCTGGCCATCAACACCGGGTTGCGCGCACCGGCGATGGCGGTGTTCATCAGCACGCCGTCGCAGCCCAGCTCCATCGCGATCGCCGCATCCGACGCGGTGCCCACGCCGGCGTCGACGATGATCGGCACCTTGGCGTCTTCGATGATCTGCAGCAGGTTGTACTTGTTCTGGATGCCCAGGCCCGACCCGATCGGCGCGGCCAGCGGCATCACCGCAGCGCAGCCGATCTCTTCCAGGCGCTTGGCCAGGATCGGGTCGTCGGAGGTATAGACCATCACCTCGAAACCGTCCTTGACCAGCTGCTCGGCGGCCTTGAGGGTCTGCACCACGTCCGGGTACAGCGACTTCTGGTCGCCCAGTACTTCCAGCTTGGTCAGGTTGTGGCCGTCCAGCAGTTCGCGGGCCAGGCGGCAGGTGCGCACGGCATCCTCGGCGGTGTAGCAGCCGGCGGTGTTGGGCAGGATGGTGTAACGGTCCGGCGGCAGCACGTCGAGCAGGTTCGGTTCGCCCGGGTTCTGGCCGATGTTGGTACGGCGGATGGCCACGGTGACGATCCGGGCGCCGGCGGCCTCGGTGGCCAGGCGGGTTTCTTCCAGATCCTTGAACTTGCCGGTGCCGGTAAGCAGCCGCGAGCTGTAGGTCTTGCCGGCGATCACCAGCGAATCGGGGGAGACATGAGCGTTCATGACGCGATTATCGCTTATCCGCCTGAAGATGGGGTCGTCACTTCGACGCCGCCGGGCATGGCCCGGCGCTACCGGAACGGATGCGCAGGGTAGCGCCGGGCCATGCCCGGCGAGCGCGGAGCGCGGGATGCCTCAGCCGCCGCCCAGGGCATGCACGATCTCCACCACATCGCCCTCGGCCAGCACATGCTCGGCATGACGGCTGCGGCTGACGATCTCGCCGTTTACCTCCACTGCCACCCGGCGTTGCAACAGCTGCTCGGCCGCGAGCAGGTCCAGGAGGGTCGCCGAAGCGGGCAGGGTGCGGGGTTCGCCATTGAGCTGGATGTTCATGGGGCCATTGTCGCTGATCGCCGGTTCGCATCGGAACCGTTGCAAGTTGTGCGCTACGCCCGCACCGGCAAAGCCCGCCGGGCCTGGCTCGAGCGACAATCCATGCGGCGGCGCAGCGTGAGCAATTGGCGGCGCAGTGAAACCATTCACCGTGCGCCGGCGTACGTGCGTCGGATCCTCAAACGATATCCCCACAGGAGTTTTTACATGCTGCTCAGCAAACGCCCGATCCGCTCCCTCATGGCGGCCGCGATCGCGCTGGCCGCGCTGCCGGCCATGGCAGGCGAATCCCCGTTCACCCGCACCGTGTTCATCGGTGACAGCCTGACCGACAGCGGCTACTTCCGTCCGCTGCTGCCGGCCGACGTGCGTCCGGTCACCGGCCAGTCCACCACCAACCCCGGTTGGGAGTGGGCACAGTGGGTTGCCGATTACTACGGCACCAACGCCAGCCCGAACGGCAACGGCCAGACCGGCGACAACTACGCTGTCGGCGGCGCCCGGGTCGGCACCGACTTCCGCAACCCGCAGCTGGGCAACGTGCTGGTGCCGTCGTTGAAGACGCAGACCGCCAACTACCTGGCCGCCAACGGTGGCAAGGCGGATCCGCGCGCGCTGTACACCGTCTGGGGTGGCGCAAACGACCTGTTCCAGATCACCAACCCGGCCCAGGCACCGGCAGTCATCGGCTCGGCGGTCACTGACCAGATCGGTATCGTGGCCAGCCTGAAGCAGGCCGGTGCCGAGTACGTGCTGGTTCCGAACCTGCCCGATATCGGCTCCACTCCGGGCTTCATCGATCGCGGCGCTGCCGCGCGCGTGCAGGGGACGGCGCTGTCCAACGCCTACAACAGCGCGCTTTATGGCGGTCTCAAGCAGGCCGGCATCGATTTCATTCCGCTGGACACCTACACGCTGCTGCGCGAGATCATCGCCAGCCCGGGCATGTACGGCTTCAGCAACGTCACCGGCCGGGCCTGCACCGTGCCGTCGTCGCTGACCTGCAGCCCCTTGGCCTATGTGCGTCCGGATGCGGCAAGTACCTACCTGTTCGCCGATGACGTGCACCCGACCACGGCCGCGCACCAGATGCTGGGCCAGTACGCCATCTCGATCCTGGAAGGCCCGCGCCTGCAGCAGGTGCTGAGCCACTCGGCGCAGACCATCGGCCGCTCGCGCGCCGACCAGGTCAGCCTGCACCAGGCCAGCCGCCCGGCCGACGGGATGTCCTGGTGGGGTGGCGTGCGCGGTGACATGCAGCGCTACGACCACGCCGATCTGTACGACGGCCTGGCCCCGGCCGGCCTGTTCGGTGTCGACTGGGCACGTGACGGCATGGTCTTCGGCGGCTTCGCCGGCTTTGGCCGCCTGAATGCCGACTTCGGCAACAGCCGTGGCGATTTCACCCAGAAGGACACCACGGCCGGTCTGTTCGCCGGCTGGTACGGCGACCGCATCTGGGTCAATGGCCAGGTCAGCTACACTTGGCTGTCCTATGACGTGAACCGCAAGGTCCAGCTCGGCCCGGCCACCCGCGAACACGGTGGCTCGCCAGACGGCAGCAACCTGACCGCCGCCCTGAACGCCGGTTACGAGTTCGGCACCGAAGGTGGCTTCCGCCACGGCCCGATCGCCTCGGTGATCTGGCAGCAGGTCAAGATCGACGGCTACACCGAAAGCGCCGATGCCGGCACCCTGGCCACCGCGCTGGGTTACGGCAAGCAGGATGTCGATTCCACCGTCGGCCGTATCGGTTGGCAGGCCCGCTTCGACGGCGGCACCGTCAAGCCGTACGTGCAGGTGACCTACGACCACGAGTTCGAAGACACCAAGCAGGCCAGCGCCTGGGTGCAGAGCCTGCCGGACGTCGGCATGTACCGCGTGCCGGGCATGGACTTCGACAAGAACTATGCAACCGCCATCCTGGGCGCGCGCATGGAGCTGTTCGGCCTGCAGAGCAACATCGGCCTGAGCGCCACCACCCTGCAGAAGCGTGCGCAGGACGCGACGCTGTTTGCCAGCTTCAGCGGCAGCTTCTGATGCACACGACGGCAGGCCTGCGGGCCTGCCGTCACCGTCACGGGCAGGCTGCAAGGGCCTGCCCGTTGCGTTTGAACACGTGCCCCGCATAGACTTGTCGGGCAACGCGGGCGTAGCTCAATGGTAGAGCTGTAGCTTCCCAAGCTACTGACGAGGGTTCGATTCCCTTCGCCCGCTCCATCCTGGCAACTGGGATGGAATGATGCCGAGGCCGCCCGTGGGCGGCCTTTTTCGTGGTCAGTCCTCGTTCTGCACGTATTCCAGCTCTTCCCGCAACGCATTGAGGTTGGAGCATCAGCAGCTTCGACGCCAAGCGGATGTCGCGACGGTCATAGCGCGCCTGCGATTCGTGGTCGCGCGCAACCAGGCCGGCGCCCGGCATCAGGTGCAGGCGCTGCGCGCGGCGGACCAGGCAATCCAGCCCGAACGCACGTGACAGCATACGCCCGAGGATCACCCGTCCGGCCTGGCTCAGGTTGTCGGTGTCGATGCCATCGAGCTGCCGCACCTGCGCTGCCGCGTGGCGGGTATGGCGGTTCTCGCGCAGCACTTCGCCCAAGCCCGACAGGCCACCGATGTGCATCTCGCGCAACGCGATGTCGGCCAGGTGCTGGCAGAGCAGGTCGTTGGTGCCGTCGAACAGGGTATAGACCCGCGCATCCAGCAGGGCGGTCGCTGCGATGTTGTCCGCGCCGGTGCGATAGCCCTCGCCGCCGCACAGCTGCTGGTAGTCGATGGCCGATTCCAGCATCAGTTCCGATGAGAGCACCTTGGTCGCCAGCGAGGCGAACATGCTGCCAGCAATGTCGTGGCGGTAGTCCTCTTCCAGCAGCAGGTGATGGTAGAGCGCGTTGCAGATCACGTAGTGGTTGCGGATGCGCGACACCTTGTAGCGCACGTAGTCGATGTCGTACAGGCAACCCTTGCCGATCTTTCGCCCCTTGGTCTGCGCCAGCGCCTCGCGGTACAGCCTGCGCAGGAAGCCACTGGACATCGCCGCCTTGCTGAAGCGGGAGGCACACAGAATCTCGGCGGTATCGCCCAGGCCACTGCGGCGCTTGTCCAGCCGCCTCTGCGCCGGCACCAGGATATCGATGTCGTTGAGGCCATAGCCCAGGTTCTTCAGGCCCAGGCTGTCGTATACCTCGGTGGTGACGAAGCCGCCCTCCGAACGCCGATGGACGAAGTAGCCGAATTCCTTGCCGGCGTACTGCCTTGCGCACACGATCCACCAGTCGGCCTGCGCGCTGAATGCCTGCCAGTGCTTGCTGCCACGGACGTGGTAACCCGCATCGGTTTCCTCGTAGGTAGTCTTCATCCGCGCCAGACTCGAGCCGAATTCCGGCTCGGTGAAGGCGATCCCACCTATCACCGGGTTCTCCTGGAAGTCGTCGAAGACTTCTTCCTGCAGTGCCGGTGATCCGGACAGTGCCACGTTGCGCAGGAACAGCACGGTGACGATCATCGTGTACATGCCCAAGGGCAGGTTGTACTCGGACACGATCTCGATCACCTCGCACATCTCGCGGTGGCTGTGCCGGCCCTCGTGTGTAGCCGGAATCGCCGGCAGGCAGATGCCCTGGCCCATCAGTTCGGTCCAGCGCTCCTTCGGCAGTGGCTGTTGCGGCAGCACGCGGCTGTCGAACGCCGGCAGCGCATCCTGGATCTGCCGTAGGAAGGTCTCGGTATCGCGGTGTGTCCTGGTCAGCATGGTTCCCTCATTGCCAATGACTGTGCGTACGCTTCGGTGAAGAAGATCGACAGCGCGTGGCGGCGTGCGCTGTCGATCTCCCGTGTGGTGTTGGCGGCGTAATCGAAATGCACCATCACGCAGCGGCCGCTGGCGACCAGCTGCCCGTACTGCAGCGCGCTCTGCACGATCGACAGCGACGATCGGCCGATCGCATCGATGCGTGTCTCGATCTCGACGTCGTGGCTGGCCCGTATCTGCTTGAGAAAGTCGATCTCGTAGCGGCGCAGGATCAGGCTCAGGTCGCGCATGTTTTCGCTCTGGCTGAACTGCAGGAAGATCGGCAGCCGCCCGTGTTCGAACCACACCGGCAGCGCGGTATTGGTTACATGGCCGAGTACGTCGACTTCGGAAAAGCGGGGCGAGATGGAGATGCGCATGGCAGGGCCTCGGACGGGTGTGGGATGCAGGCGCTAGGCGGCGTGTCGTGGAGCGCGTGCCGTCCACGGCAGCAGGACGGCGGCCAGATGCAGCGCGGCGCTGAGCCAGAGCGCGCCATCAAGACCGATGCGATCGGCTATCGCGCCGGCGGCGACCGGACCGATCGCCTGGCCTGCTGCGAAGGCCAAGTTGAACAGCGCCATCGCGCGACCGATGCGTGCTGCCGGCAGGTTCTGCCGGACCAGCACCGCGATCGCGGCCGCAGCGATGAACACGCTGGATCCGAACACGGCCGCTGAAATGAAAAGGCTGGAGGTGCTGCCCAGAAGTGGCGCCAGCGTACCCAGCAGCGAAATGGCGCAGCACACCGACAGCGTGTAAGCACCGGGCCAGTGCGCGAGCGCGCGGCGCCACAGCAGGCCCGAGCCGAGGATGGCGATGCCGAGCACGCTCCACACCGCCACACCTGATTGCCAGGACAGGCCGTGTTCGCGCAACCAGGCGAAGATGAAAGTGAGGTAGATGATGTAGCCGCCGGCCCAGCAGAAATACGCGGCCAGGCAGGCGCCGAGGTGGCGCAGCGGGAGTGGCCCGCTGCGATCCGCCTCGGCCGTGGCTGCCGCTTCCTGCACCTGGCCGGCCAGGCGCAATGGCCACAGTGAGGCGAGCAGGCCCACCGCGCCCAGCGCCATCCACGCCTGCGGCCATGCCGAAGGGCCGCGCAGTGCCAGCAGTGGTGCCACCGCCAGCCCGGCCGCGACGATGCCGATGCCTGCACCACCAAAGAACAGCCCGGTGGCCGCGCCGCGTCGCGTCGGTGCGTGGCGGTAATGCAGCAGCACCAGGGTGCTGCCGCACGCCGACACCCACGCCGCGCCGATGCCGTTCAGCGCGCGCTGGCTGCTCAGCCATGGCAGCGCTCCACTGGCGCCGGTGGCGGCCAGAGTGAACAGGCACAGACCCAGCCCCACCTGGAACAGGCGACGTGCGCTGACCCGGTGCAGCAGGGCATACGCCGATGCGGCCCCCAACACGTAGCCCAGCGCATTGGCGGTGTTGAGCCAGCCGGCCTGCGCGTAGTTCCAGAGGAGGTCTTCGCGCATGGCCGGCAGCAGCAGCGCGTAGGCGAAGCGGCCGAGGCCGTTGGCCACCGCCATCGACAGGCACAGCGCGAAGGCGGGCCACAGCGAGGGCAGCGCACTGCGCGCTGACGCCAAGGCGGTGGCATGTGGCCCGGAATACATTTGCTGGCGTCTCCTTGATCAGCCCGTCCCTCATTAGAACGGTCCTGATCTAGACTGCGAGGTGTCCTGATTGACAAAAAAGAATCCGCAATGGACACGCCAGAGTTCGTGATCGCCGTCCTCGACGGCACCCTTGCAGCCAGCGTCGGAGCGACCTTGGACGTACTGGACTTCGCCAACCGCTCCGCCGAGCGGCTGGGCCGACCGGCGTTCCGATGGCGGGTGGTCGGCAGCCGCCGCCAGCTGCGCCTGAGCAACGGCATGACCCTGCGCGCGGATCCGCTGTCGAGCATCGGCGACGGTGACCCTGGCGTACTGGTGATTCCCAGCCTCGGCCTGGACGGCATGCTCGACGTCAACGGACACGAGCCCTGCGGATTGGATGCGCGCTACACCGATGGCATCGCCCTGCGTCGCCTGGCGATGGTTGATGCGCAGCAGTTGGCACAGCTGGCCCGGCAGTTCCACGACCGAGGTGGGCGTACTTGTGCCAGCTGCTCGGGCGTGCTGGTGCTGGGCGAGGCCGGGCTGCTGGATGGGCGTCGCATCACCAGCCACTGGGCATTGTCGAGCCTGCTGCGTCGTCGCTTCCCGCGCGCGCGGCTGGATCCGGCCTGTATGGTGGTCGAAGACGGCCGCCTCACTACCGCCGGCGCGGCGATGGCGCAGATGGACCTGATGCTGCATCTGGTACGGCAGTACGCGGGCCGCGAGGTGGCCGAAGCGGTCATGCGTTTCCTGCTGGTCGACAGCCGTAGCACGCAGGCGCGCTACATGGCGTGGCAGGGCGCCGACCATGACGATGACACCGTGCGCCGTTTTGAATCGTTGATCGAAACCAGCCTGCCGCATCCGCTGGGCATGGAAGAGGCCGCGCAACGCCTGCATCTGACCACCCGCACGCTGGCGCGACGGGTACACCGGGTCACCGGCAGTTCGCCGCGCGTGTTGGTGCAGGCGGTGCGCATGCGCATGGCGCAGCGCCTGCTGGAGATGACCGATCTGTCCATCGATGACGTTGCAGAACGGGTCGGTTATGCCAATGCGACATCGTTGCGCAAACTGACGCTGAAGATGACCCGGCTGACGCCGGCATTGCTGCGCAGGCAACTGTGACGTCGCTGACAAGCACCGGCTTTCAACAATCCCCATGGCACACCGATGGCAGCCCGTTTAGCGTCCAGACTCCTTTCAAGTGGAAACATGCGCGTGGAAAGCAGGGATGACGTTGTCACACGGCTGCACAGGATCTTTCTTTCGGCCGGCATCGGCTCGGCCAAACAGGTCGAAGCGGTTCGAGCACTCGGGCGTGCCGGTGGCCCGGAGGCGGCGCGGTTGATCGGGCAGATCTATCAGGACGCCTTCAGTGGGTCGGTCATCCAGATGGCCTGCATCGCCGCGTTGGGTGAAGCGGCACGCACCTGTCCGCCGGTGTTGCCAGGCATGGAGTGAGCTGGGCAGCGCGGTTGCGCGCGGGCCGGGCAGCATCATCCAGACGCAACGCTGAAACGCTATGCTGCGCGCCTGCCGACCGATCCCACTGCGATGAAGCTCGCCATCCTGTCCCGCAACACCCGGCTGTACTCCACCCGTCGGCTGGTCGAGGCCGCGCGCGCGCGCGGCCATACCGTGCGCATCCTGGATCCGCTGCGCTGCTACATGCGCATCGCCGCGGACGGCTTTTCCATGCACTACAAGGGGCGGCCGATGACCGGCGTGGATGCGGTCATCCCGCGCATCGGTGCTTCGGTCACCCGCTATGGCACCGCCGTGCTGCGCCAGTTCGAACTGATGGGCGCACGCACGCCCAATCCGTCCGACGCGATCCTGCGCTCGCGCGACAAGCTGCGGGCGCACCAGCTGCTGGCGGCCAAGGGCATCGACATGCCGGTTACCGTCTTCGGTGACAACCCGGATGACACTGTCGACCTGTTGTCCATGCTCGGCCCACCGCCGCATGTGGTGAAGCTCAATGAAGGCACCCAGGGCCGTGGCGTGATCCTCACCGAGAAGGCCAGCGCCTCGCGCGGCCTCGTCGAAGCCCTGCGTGGCCTGTATGCCAACTTCCTGATGCAGGAGTTCATCGGCGAGGCCAAGGGCGCCGACCTGCGTTGCTTCGTGGTCGGCGACCAGGTGGTGGCGTCGATGCAGCGCCAGGCGCCGGAGGGGGATTTCCGCTCGAACCTGCATGCCGGCGGCACGGCGGTGGCGTCCAAGGCCAGCCGGGCCGAACAGCAGGTGGCGGTGCGTTCGGCCAAGGCGCTGGGACTGGGCGTCTGCGGGGTGGACCTGATCCGCTCCGAGCGCGGCCCGCTGGTGCTGGAGGTGAACTCCACCCCGGGCCTGGAAGGGATCGAGGCCGCCTGCGGGGTGGATGTGGCCGCACGCATCATCGAACACGTTGAGAAGATCAAAAAACCCTGATATTTCAGCGATTTGAAATTAAGTTCAGGCGGGGTTGGCGGGTTTAACGCTGCTTTAATCGCCCCGGGCGTAGCCTTCAACGAACCGCAGCTCTGCCTCTCAGCAGGATCGGTATCGGGATACAACTTCAGGCCCAGGCGGGTGCACCGCCTGGGTCTTTTTTATGCCCTGTGTCCCCCTGCCAAGGGGCCCTTGTGGGCACGTGGGGACACTCGTAGAGTTGGGCCTTCGTTCCGAAGGATCGGGAGGTTGGCGATGTACCGCACCACGATGATCGTGCTGTTGCTGTGCCTGCCTGGCGTTGCACTGGCCAAGCCGGAAAAGGCGGCTGTGCAGATGGACCGCCAGACCCCGGTGGCCGAGCAGGTCCGCCAGGTCGAAAAAGCCCTGCGGCAGGGCGACTACAACGAAATCTCCGCCGAGGACCGCAGTCAGGTCCAGCAGGCATTGGCGCGGATCACCCAGCGGATGGGCGACCGGCAGACCGTCCAGGAGCTGCCGCCGCAGGTGCAGAACGACGTCTTCAACGATCAGGAGCGGGTCAACAGCATCCTGACGCGCGCCCACGACGACAGCCGCCAGATCTGCTCGTACCAGCGCACCACGGGCAGCAACATGCCCAAGAGCCGTTGCATGACCGTGGCCGAACGGCGCCGCATCGAAGAGAAGGGCAAGGCCCTGCTCAACGACCAGCGCACCTACAGCAACTTGAACCCGGACTCCAAGCTTTAAGGCCGCCTGCACCCTGCCGGCCAGCACTTGCTGGCAGAGCGGGCATCCGCATACAGTCGGCGTTCACCTCAGACAGGGATTCGTTTGTCATGAAGCATCCAGTGATATCAGCGGTTCTGGTTTCGGCGTTGGCCCTGGTCGCTGCTTCGGCAGGGGCCAAGAGTGCCGAAGAGGTATTCCTGCCGGGCAAGCCGCTGCTGCAGCAGGTAGAGCGCATCGAGATCGAGCTCAACGATGGCGAAACCTATTCCGAGCTGCGTCAGGAAGAGCGCGGCAAGGTCCGCGAGACCCTGGTTCGCATCCGTGCCGCCGCCGAGCAGTACCCGACCAAGGACGCGATGCCTGAATCGGTACGAACTGAGGTCTTCAACGATCAGCAGGTCGTGAACACCGTTTTGACACAGGCGCGTGAAGATAGTCGTCTAATATGCCGACGTGAGAAGACCATTGGTTCCAACATGTCGTCCACGCAATGCATGACCGTCGCCGAGCGTGCTCGGCAGAAGGACAAGGCACAGCGCGACATGGGCCAGGCCCAGCGCGTCGGTAAATTCGTCAATTAGAGGTGACAGTGAGAATCCTGGTAATCGAAGACAACAGCGACATTGCGGCCAATCTGGGCGACTACCTGGAGGACCGGGGCCACACCGTGGACTTCGCTGCCGACGGAGTGACCGGGTTGCATCTGGCTGTCGTGCACGAGTTCGACGCGATTGTCCTGGACCTCAACCTGCCCGGCATGGACGGCATCGAAGTCTGCCGCAAGCTTCGCAATGAAGCGCGCAAGCAGACCCCGGTGCTGATGCTGACCGCGCGCGATTCGCTGGACAACAAGCTGGCCGGCTTCGATTCCGGTGCTGACGACTACCTGATCAAGCCGTTCGCGCTGCAGGAAGTGGAAGTGCGTCTGAACGCCCTGTCGCGTCGCGGCAAGGGCGTGCAGACCCGTGTGCTGGAAACCGGTGATCTGGAATACAACCTCGACACGCTGGAAGTGCGCCGCCAGGGCAAGCTGCTGCAGCTCAACCCGACCGCACTGAAGATCCTGCAGGCGTTGATGGAAGCGGCCCCGGCCGTGGTCACCCGGCAGGAACTGGAAACCCGTGTCTGGGGCGAAGAGCTGCCGGACTCTGATTCGCTGCGCGTGCACATCCACGGCCTGCGCGCCGTGGTGGACAAGCCCTTTGAAGTGCCGATGATCCAGACCCGCCATGGCATCGGATACCGCATCGCTACGCCGGAAGCCTGATTCTGTGGCAAGCAAGGGGGAGCGCCGGCGCACGCCTTATCGGCGGCGCCTGCGCAGCCGCATCATCGTCTCGTTCGTGTTGTTGGGTTTCTGCCTGACGACACTGTTCGCGTTCGCCACCAACTGGGCCCGCATGCGGGTGGAAAACCAGCTGGTGGAAGACGTGATGAACCGCAACATCAGCGAGTACGTGCGGCGTTATTACGAAAGCCCGGACCGCAACCCCGACCTGCCGGTGCAGCAGATGCGCGCGCGCCTGATCAAGCCGGACAAGTTCGAAGCCCTGCGCGAGGAGGAGCCGGACTGGTACGAGTTCAAGGACGGCCTGTACAACATGGGCGGTGTGGACGAGCGCGGCGAGCGCTATTCCTACAAGCTGGCCGTGCGCAAGACTCCCGATGCCTGGGCGTTCCTGGCCTACGACATGACCGACAGCGTCCGCGGTGGGCAGCAGCTCAACCGCGCGCTGTTCCTGTCGGTGCTGGTATTCAGCCTGCTGTCGCTGGTGCTGGGCTGGTGGTCGGCCTCCAAGGTGATGAAGCCGGTCTCGGATCTGGCCGCGCGCCTGCGTGCGTACCGTGGCGGTACCAGTGAGCCCGAGCCGTTGGCGCCGCGCTTCCCGGATGACGAAGTGGGCCAGTTGGCACAGGCGTTGGATGACTATTCCTCGCGGCTGACCGAAGTGGTGCAGCGCGACCGTGAGTTCAATGCCGATGTCAGCCACGAGCTGCGCACGCCGTTGGCGGTGATCCGTGGCGCCACCGAGCTTCTGCTGACCCGCCCCGGCCTGGACGAAAAGGTACTGCAGCGCCTGCAGCGCATCCAGCGTGCCGAGCAGCAGTGCAGCGATCTGATCGGAGCGCTGCTGCTGCTGTCGCGCAACGAACGCGGGCAGGGCAGCAGCAATGTGGCCCGGGTGGCCGAACAGCTGCTGGACGCGCACCGCGCCCAGTTGGGTGGCAAGCCGCTGGAGCTGCACCTGGATGGCGAACGCGATCTGGTCATCGATGCCCCCGAAGCGGCGTTGTCGGTGGCGCTGGGCAACCTGATCGGCAATGCGGTGAAGTATTCGCAGGATGGCGAGGTGCGCGTACATGTGGGCACCAACGCTGTGTCGGTGACCGACAGCGGGCCAGGCCTGAGCGAGGAAGATGCCGCCAAGCTGTTCCAGCGCGGCTACCGCGGTACCCATGCCGGTCACTCGCAGGGCGGTGGCATTGGCCTGTCGATCGTCAGCCGCCTGTGCGATCTGTACGGCTGGCAGGTGAGCGTGCGCCCGGGCGGCGCCCGTGGCGTGATCGCCACGCTGACGTTCTCGCCGAAGCCGTTGTAACGCCTTCTGGCTGCTGCTTTGGTGGGTGCCGACCTTGGTCGGCACGAATCCATCCGTCGTCAAAATCTCCCGTTCGGCGCGAAATGTCGCATGCAACGCCAATGCAGCTTCCGCGAAGGCGCGGCGTTTCTGGTCCAGCACGACACCTGCGTGATGCATTCCGCGCCCTGCGCGTGTCACACCGCACGGTTCCGCAGACGGTTGGCCGCATGGCGTTTTCGCCTCATGACCGCAATGCATGCAGCTGGCGAGATGGCACGGTCGGGGTCATCGCCCCGGCCGGGATTGGCGTCCTGAATAAACCCGACAACTTGAAAGCTCCAGATGCGCTTTGGCCATCGTGGAAAATGCATCGCATGCCTTCTGCTTCGGCGGGCGGTGCGTGGGGACTCGCAAGAGTCCGCTGGAGTCTTTTTCCTTGCTTTCGAGTTGTTGGGTCTCCGGTACGCCAACCCGCACCGTCCGCCACCCCGCATCCGCGGGTGGCCTTGCCGTCTGCGAGGAGCATTGCCATGTCTGCACGCACCACCTATCCGAACCTGCGCCGCCTGGTTGGCGAATCCGCCGATCAGTTGCCGGCCGACATCGCCGAACGCATCGAAGACGTACTGGCCGAACCCAGCGACCTGCTGCCCGCGCTGATGGCACGCATGGATGGCCGCGACAACGCCGATGGCCAGACGCGGAAGGGCACCGGTCTCAGTCCGTCGCAGGCCGTAACCCTGGCCAGCCTCAGCCGTACCCTGGCCGGTCTGAATGCGCTGATCCAGATGCTGCACGCCGCCGAAGCGGCACGCGTGCAGGGCAGCGCGGGCCAGCAACTGCCGCCGGATGTAGTGGAAGGTCTGTTGCTGGCCGCCCGCGAACTGGCCCGCTACGCCCGCCAGCAGCTGGAGTAGATCAACGCATGCGTGGATGCCCGTTCGCGCGGTGCCGATGGACCTGCAGGGTTATCCGGCCGCCAACGCCAGATACCGCGCATGCAACCGCTCGACCTGCGCCTGCAGGTCATCCGGATGGCCATCATTGACGACCACATCATCAGCCAGCGCGAGGCGCTGCGCGCGGGTGGCCTGGGCGGCGATCATCTGGTCAGCCAGCGCGGCGTCGATGCCGTCGCGCTGCATCAGCCGGGCGTGCTGCACGGCTTCCGGGGCATCTACCAGCAGCACCCGGTCCAGCCACGGATAGGCCTGGCGACCGCCCACTTCGGTCAGCAGCGGGATCGCCGCCAGCGCATAGGGGCTGGCGGCCTGCTCGCACTGCTGCTGCATCAGCCGGCGGATGGCCGGGTGGGTGATCGCTTCCAGCGCAGTCCGCTCGGCCGGGTCGGCAAAGATGTGGGCACGCAGGCGCGCCCGGTCCAGGGCGCCGTCGGCGAGCAGCATGTCTGCACCGAAGCGCTCGGCAACCAGGGCGAGGGCAGGGCTGCCCACCGCCACCACCGCGCGCGCGGCCAGGTCGGCGTCGGCAACACCAATTCCCAGCGTCTCGAAGCGCCGGGTTACCTCACTCTTGCCCGAGGCGATGCCGCCGGTCAGGCCCACCACATACTGGCTCATGGGGACTCCCCTCAGCGCAGCCCGCTCATCACCAGATACTGGTTCAACAGCGGCTCGCCCCACATGAAGAACAGCCAGCCGGCCAGTGCCAGGTAGGGGCCGAACGGAATCGGTGTCGCCCGGTCACGGCCACGGCTGTACAGCCAGATCGAGCCGATGAGGGCGCCCAGCACCGACGACATCAGGATGATCGGCAGGATGCCCTTCATCCCGCACCAGGCGCCCAGCGCGGCCAGCAGCTTGAAGTCGCCGTGGCCCATGCCTTCCTTGCCGGTCAGCTGCTTGAACAGCCACCACACCGACCACAGCGACAGGTAGCCCAGCAGGGCGCCGAGCAGGGCCGGTTTGGCCGGCATGTACAGGTTGTCGATGCTGCCGATCAACCCCAGCCACATCAGCGGCAGAGTCAATTGGTCCGGGAGCAGTTGGGTGCGCAGGTCGATGCCGGACAGGGCGATCAGGAAGCAGGTCAGCACGATCGCACCGAAGCCCTGCCAGCCGAAGCCGAACTGCCACACACAGGCCAGCACCATCACCGCGGTCAGGGCCTCCACCAGCGGGTACTGGATGGAGATGGGCGCCTTGCAGTGGCGGCACTTGCCGCCCTGGATCATCCAGCTGAACAGCGGGATGTTCTCGTACCAGGCCAGCTTGTGCTTGCAGTGGGGGCAGTGCGAAGGCTCCACCACGATGCCCGGCGGGGGCGGCTCGTAGAAGTCCGGCTCCTCCAGAACCTCGCGCGCATCGCGCTTCCACTGCCATTCCAGCCGCTTGGGCAGGCGCAGGATGACGACGTTCAGGAAGCTGCCCAGAAGCAGTCCCAGGCCGGCCGCGGCGGGATAGCCGAGGCCGGGATGCTGGTCGAGAAATGCCATGTATGTTTTATCCGACGACGGCGCCGAGCTTGAAGATGGGAAGGTACATGGCAATCACCATGCCGCCAACAATGGTACCAATGAACACCATGATCATCGGTTCCAGCAGGCTGCTCAGGGCATCCACCGAATTGTTGACTTCCTGCTCGTAGTACTCGGCCACCTTGAACAGCATGGCATCCAGGGCGCCGGCCTCTTCGCCGATGCCGGTCATCTGGATGACCATGTGCGGGAACAGGTTGGTCTGCTTCATGGAAACGTTGACCGGGTAGCCGACAGACACGTCATCGCGCATCCGCAGCACCGCCTCTTCATACACCGTGTTGCCGGTGGCGCCCGCCACGATGCCGAGTGCCTCCACCAGCGGCACGCCCGCCTTGAACGTCACAGCGGTGGTACGGGAGAAACGGGCGATGGCGCTGTTGTGCATGATCTGGCCGATCACCGGCACCTTCAACACGAACCGATCCATGGCGTGCTGCATCTTTGGCGATCGCTTGTAGGCCATGACCGCGCCGACCGCCGTTCCGATCGCAACAATCAGCATCAGCCACCACCACGACACCATGAACCGCGACAGGTTCACCACCATCTGGGTGAACGCCGGCAGATCGGCGCCGAAACTCTTGAACACATCCTCGAACTGTGGCACCACGAATACCAACATGATGCCGCTGACCAGCATGGCCACCACCACCACCATGATCGGGTAGAACAGCGCCTTCTTGATCTTGCCCTTCAGCGCCTCGATGTTCTCTTTGTAGGTGGCCACCGTGTCCAGCACGGTTTCCAGCACGCCGGCGCCTTCGCCGGCTCGCACCAGGTTGCGATAGAGCTCGTCGAACTGCACCGGATGCTTGCTGACCGCTTCGTACATCGAGGAACCGCCCTCGATATCGGTGCGGATGGTGTCCACCATCTTCTTCATGCGCGGGTTCTTGTGCCCGCTGCCGATGATCTCCAGGGCCGACACGATCGGTACGCCGGACTTCATCATCGTGGCCATCTGCCGGCTGAAGAAGGCGATGTCCCGCGGTTTGATTGGCTTTCCGGCAGCACCGAACAACGGTTTGGGCTTCGTTTTTACCGTGCCTGGGTTGATGCCCTGGCGACGGAGTTCGGCCCTCAGCAGGTTGGCATTCTTGGCCAACTGCTCGCCCTTCATCTTCACGCCCCGCTTGTCGGTCCCCTCCCAGACAAACGGCTGCAGCTCCATGGTGGCGCGCGCCACCGGTTCCTTCTTGATCGCACTGCGACTGACAGACATGTTGGCTCCCCGGCCCGCCATCCCCAGACGGGCATCCAGTTGCCGATGGTAGCGGGTTCATTGCCGTCTGGGCAGTTGCCGAGCGGGCCGGAATGCAATTTCGTGCCGGCCGCCGACCAAAGGTGACGCACTGCGTCACATTGCCGCGTCCATCGCAGATTCGAATACGGGGGGTTCCCATCCACGAAATTGCTGCCATCATGGGCGCGGGGAAATCCAGGGGGAGGCGTGCCGGGGTTGGCACGCAACCTGCGTTGATCCACCCGCAGGTGCAGGACCCGCTCAGCCGGCCGAAGGTCGGACCGATCCTGTGCACTGACTCAACCACCACTATCTTGGGGATGTACGACTATGAAGAACCAGAAGGGCTTCACCCTTATCGAACTGATGATCGTTGTTGCGATCATCGCGATCCTGGCCGCCATTGCACTGCCGGCTTACCAGGACTACACCTCGAAGTCGAAGGTCACTGCCGCTCTGGCTGACCTGGCCTCGCACAAGACCCAGTTCGAGATGGTCATCAGCGACGGTGGCACCCCGACCGTGGCCAACGCTGGCTTCCAGGCTGCCGAAACCGGTGCTTGCTCGACGATTGCCGTTGCAACGGCCGGTATGACCTGCACCATCCGCGACCCGGGTCGTATCGGCACTTCTTCGACGATCGCCCTGAACTACGCCGAAGCATCTGGCTCGGGTGCAACCGCAGTTGCTGGTGGCTTCAGCTGTGTCACCACTGGTGTTGACGACAAGTTCAAGCCCAAGGGCTGCAGCTGATCGATTTTTGATTGGGGTACGTCGCATCTGAATCTGGGCGACTCCAGTTGTTACACACAAGGCCCGCTTCGGCGGGCCTTGTGCTGACTGATGCATGAGAACCGGTCGGCACGCAGCAATGGGGATTGCTGGATAAAACAGGGGGAGTCATGAATACGCAAAAAGGCTTCACGCTCATCGAACTGATGATCGTGGTGGCCATCATCGCTATCCTGGCTGCGATCGCGATGGTGGCGTTCCAGCCGTACATCATCCGCACCCAATTGACCGCCGCGTTGGCCGATATCAGCCCCGGCAAGACGCTGGTGGAAATCGTCGTGTATCAAGGACGATCTGTCAGTGAAGTCACGCCGGAACTCATCGGCGGTTCTCAGAACGCCCACTGCTCGGTAGTCGAGGCCGAACTCAGCGAATCAGGTGTCGGCCATATCAGCTGCACCCTGAAGGGCCACAGTGCCCTGGAAGGCAAGGACCTGATCCTGCGCCGCTCCGCCGAGGGCATCTGGAGCTGCGACGGCAGCGCCTTTGAAGCACGCTATCGCCCAACGGGCTGCTGATCACATTTCAGCCGGCAATGGGATGTTGGGCGACCCTTGACGGGGCTATCATCCCCGGGGGAGTCAGGATCGAGCCTGCCGGGCCGGCAACGCCGGGCAAGGCAGCGTTGCTCATGGATTGGCGATGCCGCTGGCCGATGCTCGCGGCAGGTTCTGCTGCCCCGTGTGGTGCCCTTGGAGGGCGCACCGCGCTGCCAGACCCATGAGCCAAGGATTTCTATGAACGCCGTTACCACCGCCAATCTCGTCGGCATCACCGGCTTGGCCCGCCGCCTCGTCCAGGACGGCGCGCTGGACGAAGTCGCTGCCCGTGATGCCATGGCCAAGGCGGCCGCCGCTCGCCAGCCCCTGCCGACGTGGTTCGCGCAGAACAAGCTGGTCAGCGCCTCGCAGCTCGCTGCCGCCAACGCGGTCGAATTCGGCATGCCGCTGTTCGACGTGTCCACGTTCGACAGCAGCCAGAATGCGATGAACCTGGTCAGCGAAGAGCTGCTGCGCAAGCACAACGTGCTGCCGCTGTTCAAACGCGGCGGCAAGTTGTTCGTCGGCACCAGCAACCCCACCCACTCGCTGGACGAGATCAAGTTCCACACCAATTTGGTGGTTGAGCCGATCCTGGTGGACGAGGACCAGATCCGCCGCACGTTGGAGCAGTGGCATGCCAGCCACGACACGATGGGCGATGCGCTGGGTGGCGACGATGACGGCATGGCCAACCTCGATGTTGGCGGTGGCGACGACGACATGACCAGCACCGACAGCGGTATCGACGCCAAGGGCGACGACACCCCGGTGGTCAAGTTCGTGAATAAGGTGTTGGTCGACGCGATCCGCAAGGGCGCGTCGGACATCCACTTCGAGCCTTACGAAGACGACTACCGCGTGCGCCTGCGCATCGATGGCCTGTTGAAAATGGTCGCGCGTGCGCCGAACAAGCTCAACCAGCGCATTGCCGCGCGCCTGAAGGTGATGGCGCAGCTGGATATCGCTGAAAAGCGCGTGCCGCAGGATGGCCGCATCAAGCTCAATCTTTCCAAGACCAAGCAGATCGACTTCCGTGTCAGCACCCTGCCGACGCTGTTCGGCGAGAAGGTGGTGCTGCGTATCCTCGATGGCAGCGCGGCCAAGCTGGGCATCGACAAGCTGGGTTACGAGCCGGACCAGCAGAAGCTGTTCCTGGAGGCGATCCACAAGCCTTACGGCATGGTACTGGTGACCGGCCCGACCGGTTCAGGCAAGACGGTGTCCCTGTATACCGCACTGGGCATCCTCAACGACGAGACCCGCAACATCTCCACCGCCGAGGATCCGGTGGAAATCCGCCTACCCGGCGTCAACCAGGTGCAGCAGAACAACAAGCGCGGCATGACCTTTGCCGCAGCGCTGCGCTCGTTCCTGCGACAGGATCCGGACATCATCATGGTCGGCGAAATCCGCGATCTGGAAACGGCGGAAATTGCGATCAAGGCTGCGCAGACCGGTCACATGGTGCTGTCCACGCTGCATACCAACGATGCGCCGCAGACCATCGCGCGCCTGATGAACATGGGCATCGCGCCGTACAACATCACCAGCTCGGTGACGCTGGTGATCGCCCAGCGCTTGGCACGCCGCCTGTGCTCGAACTGCAAGCGGCCGGCCGACCTGCCTGCACACGCCCTTCTGGCCGAGGGCTTCACCCAGGCGCAGCTGGACGCGGGTATCCAGTTGCACGAGGCGGTGGGCTGCGATGAATGCACCGAGGGTTACAAGGGCCGTACCGGCCTCTACCAGGTGATGCCGATGACCGACGAGATCGCGACCATCGTGCTGGCGGGTGGCAATGCGCTGCAGATTGCCGAGGCCGCGCAGGCGATCGGTGTGAATGACCTGCGGCAGTCGGCGTTGAAGAAGGCGGCCGCGGGTGTGACCAGCCTGGCCGAGATCAATCGCGTCACCAAGGATTGATGCCGTAGATCCACGCCATGCGTGGATTGGGTAACCAGTAGATCCACGCCATGCGTGGATGACGCGGTACATGAGGTTGCCGGCCAGCGGCCGGCACTACCATTTCGACGCAGAACGGCCGGTTGATCCACGCCGTGCGTGGATGGCGCGGTGCACGAGGTTGCCGGCCAGCGGCCGGCACCACCACGGGGTGCCCCGCCTTATTCCATCCCCAGCTTCTTCAGCTTGTAGCGCAGCGCGCGGAAGGTGATGCCCAGCTGCGCGGCGGTGCGGGTCTTGTTCCAGCGGTTTTCTTCCAGCGCGCGCTGGATCGCACTGCGCTCGAGCTGCTCGATATACGAGGGCAGGGCGGCACTGCCCGGATGCAGATCCACCACGGCTTCGGCGTGCGCAGCGCTGCCCGGTGAGCGCGGCGCATGCTGCGGCAGGCGCAGGTCGTCGGCGCCGATACGGTCTTCCTCGGCCAGTGCCAGCGCGCGTTCCAGGATGTTCTCCAGCTCGCGTACGTTGCCGGGGAAGCCGTACTGGGCCAACGCGTCCAGCGCCGACGGCGCCAGCAGCGGGGTGGCGCGGCCGTGGCTGCGGGCCAGCCGCGCCAGGATCGACGCGGCCAGCGCGGGCAGGTCCTGGCGACGCTCGCGCAGCGGCGGTACGCGCAGTTCGATGACGTTGATGCGGTAGTAGAGGTCGTGGCGGAAGCGCCCGTCTTCGACCAGCTCGGCCAGATCCTTGTGGGTGGCCGAGAGGATGCGCACGTCCACCGGCTCTTCGCTGGGGGCGCCCACCGCGCGCACCGATTTTTCCTGGATCGCACGCAGCAGCTTCACCTGCATCTGCAGCGGCAGCTCGGCCACTTCATCCAGGAACAGGGTGCCGCCGTGTGCGGCCTGGAACAGTCCCGGCTTGTCGGCATGGGCGCCGGTGAAGCTGCCCTTGCGGTGGCCGAAGAACTCGCTCTCCATCAACTCGGTGGGAATGGCGCCACAGTTGACCGGCACGAACGGCCCAGCGGCGCGTGCACCCTGTGCATGGATGGTGCGTGCAACCAGTTCCTTGCCCACCCCGGATTCGCCCAGGATGTAGACCGGCGCCTGGCTGCGCGCAACCTTGCCGATGGTGGCGCGCAGCACGTCCATTGCCGGCGATTCGCCGAGCAGGCGTGCGGCCTGTTCGGCGGCGGGGCCGGCAACGGGGCGTTCGCCGTTGTTGAGTTCCAGCGCATGCTTGACCAGGCCGCGCAGTACGGTGATGTCCACCGGCTTGCTGACGAAATCGAAGGCACCGGCTTTCAGTGCTTCCACGGCCAGGTCCATGCTGCCGAAGGCGGTGATCATCGCCACCGGCGTGCGCGGGTAGTGCTGGGCGATCTCGCTGACCAGTTCGATGCCATTGCCATCGGGCAGGCGCATGTCGGTGATGCACAGGTCATAGGGATTGCTGGCCAGCAGTTCGCGGGCTTCGGCGAGGTTGGCGGCGGTGCTGATGCGCAGGCCCATGCGGCCGAGGGTCAACACCAGCAGTTCGCGGATATCGCGTTCATCGTCGACGACGAGGGCGCTGCGGGTTTCGTTCATGGGTGGGAAAGATAGCCGAGGGTGTGGAAGGCGACAAATGTTTGACGCACGGAATCAGTGCGGAAGCAGGGTGTGCGGGCCGGGCAGTACCAGGCGGAAGCAGGAGCCGCCGGCGGGGACGGGGATGTAATCCAGCCGCGCCTGGTTGGCCCTGCACAGCTCGCGGGCGATGTACAGGCCCAGGCCGGTGCCGTGCTCGGAGGTGGTGAAGAAGGGGCGGAACAGCTGCGCGGCGACGGTCTCGGGGATGCCGGGGCCACGGTCCATCACGTCGATCACCGCACTTCGCTCGTGCTGCGCCACGCGCAGCCGCACGCGCGCGGGCTGCTCGCCGATGCGGCCGTACTTGAGGGCGTTGTGCACCAGCACGGTCAGCACCTGGTACAGGTGGCGCGGGTCGACCTGGGCCGGCACCGAGGTGTCGTTGATGATCGGCTCGATGCTGTCGGTTTCCAGCGTCTGGCCCTGCTTGTACTCCAGCACGAAGCGGCGCACGAAGGCGGCCAGGTCGACATTTTCCGGGTTGGCGCGTTCGCGTCGGGCCAGGCCCAGCACGCTTTCAACGATGCCGTTGGTGCGCTGGCACTGCTGGTGGATGATCTGCAGCAGGCGACGGTCGCTTTCGTTGAAGCCGGTGCCTTCCTCCAGCAGCTGCACGGCGTAGTTGATGGCCGCCAGCGGGTTGCGGATCTCGTGCGCGAGGCTGGCCGAGAAGCGCCCCATCGCCGACAGGGTGAGCGATTCGGCGCGGCGCGAGACCACGCTGGAGTCGTCCAGGAACACCAGCACCAGGTCGCTGCCGGCCAGCAGGCGGGCGAAGCGTGGCTGCACTTCCGGCTGGTCGGGGTTGAGCTGCAGCGGCATTTCATCCTGTGCCCAGCCGTTGCGCCAGCGTTGCAGGCGCCGGGCAAGTTCGGGGGCGACACTGGCCAGGTCGAGGCGGCCCGAATCACTGTTGCCATCGCGGTCGCCCAGCAGGATCGAGGCAGCTTCGTTGGCCAGGGTGATGCGGTTGTCCGCGTCCACCACCACCACGCCGGTGCGCATGCGGCGGATGATCAGTTCGTTGATCTGGAACAGATTGGCCACTTCGTCGCCACGCTGGTTGGCCAGCTGCTGGTTGCGGCGTGCACGGTTGCCGACCTGGTAGCTGATGAAGGCCAGGGCCAGGTAGCTGGTGGCGAACATCGCCAGTTCGGCCAGGGTGCGGGTGGGGTCGCCGCCTTCCAGCACCTTCCACAGGTATTCGGCAGCGGTGGCGACGCTGGCGGCCAGCGCCAGCACCAGGCCCCAGCTGAGCGGCAGCAGGGTGGCGGCGGCGGCGATGTTGAACAGCAGCGACATCGAGATGCCGGCGCTGGCGCCGGGCAGGGCATGCGCCAGCAGGCTGGCGGCGACGATGTCCAGCAGCACGCCGCCAACCACGATCGGCCGCAGCCAGCGTTCGTTGCGGCCGATCACCAACCACAACAGGGACAGCAGCAGATAGGTGGCGCCGACCGAATAGGCCAGACGCGGGTGGTGGGCTTCGCCGACCATGGCCGACAACGGGCTGTACAGCAGGGCGGCGATGACCGAGGCGATCAGCACCCGGTACAGGGCGAAGAAATACAGCTCGCGCCGCGGTATCGATTCGATGCGGTCGATCAATGAAGCACTGGGTGACACGCCGGAACTCCCCTTCTGGCTGCCTGGAACTGGGTCATGACGGCGGTGGGCCGAACCTGCCCGACGTCCCCCGATCGTCGGATCTGCTCGCTGCCCGGTTGCCGGCACCGTGGGTCGAATTTACGGGGCCAGTATAGGGCGCCTGTACCGGGCTGGGCTGCGCAGTCGGCCGGGGCGGGCGTTTGCGGCGTGATCCAGCCCGTGCCGCAACTGCCTGAATGACCATGGAAATCTGGCCGGTTCCGGCCTTTTGTCCATACTTCTTTGCGCCCCGGCGCCGGCTCGGCCACAATAGTGGGCCCGCCGCGGTCCATGCCGGCGCCCCGCCGGGGCCCTGAGGAATTGCGTGCGGTCGTTCCTATTCCCACGGTGACGCATGAATTTCCACGAATACCAGTCAAAACAACTGCTTGCCGAGTACGGCATCCCGGTCCCGGCCGGCAAGGTCGCTGCGACCCCGGACGAAGCTGTTGCCGCTGCCAACTCCCTGGGCCAGGGCCCCTGGATGGTCAAGGCGCAGATCCACGCTGGCGGCCGCGGCAAGGCTGGCGGCGTCAAGTTCTGCAAGACCACCGACGACGTGAAGGCCGCTGCGGCCAAGATGCTCGGCACCAAGATGGCCACCTACCAGACCGCTGGCGTTGAACTGCCGGTCAACCTGGTGCTGGTGACCACCGCTGGCGAGATCGTCAAGGAACTGTACCTGTCGGTGCTGGTTGACCGTGGCACCAAGACCATCACCTACATCGCTTCTTCGGAAGGCGGCGTGGAGATCGAGCAGGTCGCCGCTGAAACCCCGGAGCTGATCCACTCGCTGAACGTCGACTTCGTCGAAGGCGTGCAGGGTTACCACGGTCGTGATTTCGGCTTCAAGCTGGGCCTGACCGCCAAGCAGGCCGGCCAGTTCGCCAATATCATGGTGAACCTGTACCGCCTGTTCAACGAAAAGGACCTGGCGCTGGTTGAAATCAACCCGCTGGCCATCCTGGACGACGGCAACCTGTACGCGCTGGACGGTAAGTTCGACAGCGACGACAACGCCGCGTTCCGCCAGAAGGCCCTGGTCGCCATGCGCGACAAGACCCAGGAAGATCCGACCGAAGTGATCGCTTCGGAGCTGGACATCAACTACGTCACCATGGACGGCAACATCGGCTGCATGGTCAACGGCGCAGGCCTGGCCATGGCCACCATGGACGTCATCAAGCTCAACGGCGGCGAGCCGGCGAACTTCCTGGACGTGGGCGGCGGCGCCAACAAGCAGCGCGTCATCGAAGCGTTCAAGCTGATCCTGTCCTCGGACAAGGTCGAAGGCATCTTCGTCAACATCTTCGGCGGCATCGTCCGCTGCGACATGATTGCCGAAGGCATCATTGCCGCCGTGAAGGAAGTGGGCGTCAAGGTTCCGGTCGTGGTGCGTCTGGAAGGCACCAACGTGGAAGAAGGCAAGCAGCTGCTGCGTGACAGCGGCATGGCCATCATCCCGGCCGACAACATCAACGACGGTGCCAAGAAGGTCGTCGAAGCTGTCAAGAACGCCGCCTGATCCGACACCGAAGGAAATCCAATGTCAGTTTTGATCAATAAGAACACCAAGGTGATCGTGCAGGGCTTCACCGGCCAGCAGGGCACCTTCCACGCCACTCAGATGATCGAGTACGGCACCCAGGTTGTTGGCGGCGTGACCCCGGGCAAGGGTGGTACCACCCATATCGACCTGCCGGTCTTCAACACCGTTGCCGACGCCGTGCAGAGCACCGGCGCCAACGCTTCGGTCATCTACGTGCCGCCGCCGTACGCGGCTGACGCGATCCTGGAAGCCGCTGCTGCCGGCATCAAGGTCATCGTCTGCATCACCGAAGGCATTCCGGTGCTGGACATGCTGCGCGTCAAGAACGTGCTGACCCGTTCGCATCCGGACACCGTGCTGATCGGGCCGAACTGCCCGGGCGTCATCACCCCGGGTGAGTGCAAGATCGGCATCATGCCGGGCCACATCCACAAGCCGGGCAAGATCGGCATCGTGTCGCGTTCGGGCACCCTGACCTATGAAGCGGTCAAGCAGACCACCGAAGTCGGCCTGGGCCAGTCCACCTGCATCGGCATCGGTGGTGACCCGATCAACGGCCTGAACTTCGTCGACTGCCTGAAGCTGTTCAACGAAGACCCGCAGACCGAAGGCATCATCATGGTCGGCGAAATCGGCGGCGACGCTGAAGAAGCCGGTGCCGAGTACATCAAGAACCACGTGAAGAAGCCGGTCGTCGGTTTCATCGCGGGTGCTTCGGCTCCGGCCGGCAAGCGCATGGGCCATGCCGGTGCGATTGCATCGGGCGGCAAGGGCACTGCCGAAGGCAAGTTTGCTGCCATGGAAGCTGCTGGCGTCGTCACCGTGCGTTCGCCGGGCGACCTGGGCGCTGCCATCGCCAAGCTGGTGAAATAAGACCGCAGCCGCGCAGCGGCTACGTGTTTGTAGAGCCGGGCCGTTGGCCGGCTGCTTGAAACAGAAAGGCCGCCTCAGGGCGGCCTTTCTGCGTCTGGGCATCCGCCGGGCATGGCCCGGCGCTACCAGAATGGTCCACGCGGTAGCGCCGGGCCATGCCCGGCGAGCGCATGTCGCGGCGCTACAATGTGCGCATTGCAACCACAGGCTGGACCCTCATGGCTTCGATCCGCATCGCGATGGCGCAGTTCGACTTCCCGGTTGGCGATGTCGCCGGCAACACCGAGCGCATCATCGAGATGATCGGCCAGGCGCGCGATGAGTACGGCGCCGGGCTGGTGATGTTCCCCGAGCTGGCAGTCAGCGGCTATCCGCCGGAGGACCTGCTGCTGCGCCCGGGCTTCCTGTACGAGTGCGAGCAGGCGATGATCCGCATTGCTGCTGCGTGCCGTGGCATCACCGCCGTGGTCGGTTGGCCGCAGGCGGCCGGTGCGGTGGTCTACAACGCGGCCAGCGTGCTGCGCGATGGCCTGGTGGAGCAGACCTACCGCAAGCGCGAACTGCCCAATTACGCGGTGTTCGACGAGCGCCGCTACTTTGATGTCGACCCGGACGGTGGCAGCTGCGTGTTCGAGGTCGACGGCATCCCGGTCGGCCTGCTGATCTGCGAGGACCTGTGGTTCGCCGAGCCGCTGGCCGATACGGTGCGTGCCGGCGCGCAGCTGGTGGTGGTGCCCAATGCCTCGCCGTACGAGCGCGGCAAGCATGCCCAGCGTGACGCCGTGCTGGCTGCACGCACCCGCGAAAGCGGCGCGGCCATCGCTTACCTCAACGTGGTGGGCGGCCAGGACGCGCTGGTGTTCGATGGTGCATCGGTGGTGGCCGATGGCGATGGCACAGTGCACCCGGCCGCGGCGGCCTTCGTCGACCAGTGGCTGGTGGTGGACTACGACGGCGCTACCCGCCGCTTCCTGCCGCAGGTATGGATGGACGACGGCGACGAGAGCATGGATGCGCTGGCGTGGCGCGCGGTGACCCGCGGCATCCAGGACTACTGCAGCAAGAACGGTTTCAAGAAGGTGTGGCTGGGTCTGTCCGGTGGCATCGACTCGGCGATCGTGCTGGCCATGGCGGTCGATGCACTGGGCGCGGAGAACGTGACGGCGGTGCGCCTGCCGTCGCGCTATACCGCCGGCATGTCCAACGACCTGGCCGCCGAGCAGTGCCAGGCGCTGGGCGTGAAGCTGGAAGCCGTTTCCATCGAGCCGGCGTTCCAGGGCCTGATGCAGGCGCTGGCACCGATGTTCGAGGGCACCACGCCGGATGTGACCGAGGAGAACCTGCAGTCGCGCAGCCGTGGCGTGATCCTGATGGCACTGGCCAACAAGTTCGGTGGCCTGCTGCTGACCACCGGCAACAAGAGCGAGTACGCGGTCGGCTACGCCACCATCTATGGCGACATGTGCGGGGGTTACGCGCCGCTGAAGGACCTGTACAAGACCGAGGTGTTCGGCCTGTCCAAGTGGCGCAACACCGTTGGCGGTGCGCCGGTGATCCCGCCGGCGGTGATCAGCCGCCCGCCCTCGGCCGAACTGCGCGAAAACCAGACCGACCAGGATTCACTGCCGGCCTACGACGTGCTGGACGGCATCCTGTACCGCTACATCGACCAGGAGCAGTCGCGCACGGAGATCGTCGCTGCAGGCTATGACGCGGCGGTGGTGGATCGTGTGCTGCGGCTGGTGCGGATCAGCGAGTGGAAGCGGCACCAGGCCGCGCCGGGCCCGAAGGTCTCGCGCCGCGCGTTCGGGCGTGAGCGCCGCTACCCGATCAGCAACGGCTACAAGAGCTGAGGGCCGGTCGCCGGGCATGGCCCGGCGCTACCAATGTTCGATGGATCCATCGGTAGTGCCGGCCGCTGGCCGGCAACCGGGTGTATCGCCCATCGATGCACGGCGTGGATCTACCGGGCTTCGTTGAGCAGCTGCTCCAGGCCGGCGGTTTCGGCGGCCTCGTCAAATTGGCTGTCCCCCAGCCGCGCACGCACGAATGCCAGGCCATCGGCCGCCGCTGCGTCCAGCGTGCCGCGATGGTCGACCGGGTATCGGCGGAATGCCACCGGTTCGCCGCGCAGGGCCAGACCGACGGCATACAGCAGGGTGGTGAGATAGGGCACGTCGCGATCCTCGCTGCCGTGGCCCAGCATCAACGGCTGGCTGAAGCCCCGCCGTGGCACGCCCAGATAGTCATGCAGCAGCGCCCAGATGCCCGGCACCGAGGTCAACGGTGCGCTGAACATTTCTCCCGTGTTCGCCCCTTCCAGGGTGGCCGCCAGCGGGCCCAGGCACTGCTGGCGCGCCAGCGCGACCCGTGCATGGCCTTCATCGCTGAGTACGCGTGCGATACGCGGCTCCACCTGCAGCAGGCCATCGAGGAGGTAGGCGTGATAGGCATTGAGCGCGCCCGGATTCGGCGTGCGGCTGTCCGGCTTCATCACCAGCGCGGTCAGTTCGACGGCCGTGGGTGTGCCGGTGGTGAAGCTGCCGCGGTACTGCAGCGAGGGTCCATAGGACGGTGCCAGATGGCCGGCAGTGAGCGCGGCAGCGCCGCCCTGCGAATGGCCCACCGATACCCAACGCGGTGACAGCGTGGCATTGCCGAGGAAATGGCGGCTGGCCTTGATGAGATCGATGGCGTTGCGCGCGGAGGTGCGCACGTGCAGGTAGGCGTGGTCACCCGGGCTGCCCAGGCCTTGGTAGTCGGCGGCGAGAACGGCATAGCCCTGTGCCAGGAACTGGTCGAGGAAGCGGCCATCGCGCTCGGGCTGATAGGGGCCGGATACCGAAGGCGCGCAGTGGTCGGCGATGCCCTGGGTGCCGTGGGCCCAGGATACGACCGGCCAGCCACCTGCTGGCGCAGGCCCTGCGGGCAGATAGACCAGCCCCGTCGCCTCGGCCAGGCGTCCGTGATGATCGGGGGTGCGGTAGGCCAGCTTGTAGGCCTGGGCGGCCTTGGAGGGCACCCAGCTGGCGCGGTAGGGCGCGGCCGAGAGCAGGTCACCCGGCTCCGCCGCCAGCGCGACAAGGGGACTGGCGGCCAGCGCAAGCAGGGCAGTGACCAGCAGGGTCGGGCGGAGTCGGAACCGCAGGGACGGTGAGGACATGTGGCGCTCCATGCAGGCCGGGATGGCCTTTGCGCCGCATTCTGGGAGCTGCGCTCCGCGCCGACTGCGATGGAAGTCGCAATGATCGCCGGTTCGTAGCATTCCTAGCGGTGACGCCAGGCAAAAAAAAAGGCCCCGTGCGGGGCCTCTTTTCTTACTTCTTTTCCAGTCGCGCGTTGCGCTGGCCGGTGGCGGCGGACTTTTCGCCGGCAAACGGGTTCAGCTTGCGGATCATCCACGGGTACTTCGGCCACTTGCCTTCCAGCCACGGGTGGTCCGGCTGGTTCAGCTGCAGGACGCGGCGGGCGTCGTCGGCCAGGGTCTTGTTGCCCAGGTGGGTGTAGGACTCGGCCAGCACCGCCACGGCATCGTTCTGGAATGCGCTCTGCGGGTAGTTTTCCAGCAGGTAGTTGGCGCGGCCGGCAGCCGAGACCCAGGCGCCGCGACGCACGTAGTACAGGGCATTGTCGAGCTCGTGCTGGGCGAATACGTCACGCAGCACCAGCATCCGCTGGCGCGCATCGGCGGCGTAGCGGCTGTTGGGGTAGCGGTCGACCACGATGTTGAAGTCTGAATACGCCTGGTGCGGCGTGGACAGATCGCGGCGGCTTGCGTCCAGCGACCATACGCGACGCAGGAATACCGTATTGCGATTGGAATTGGCCAGGCCGCGCAGGTAGTACAGGTACGCGATGTTGCGGTGGGTCGGGTAGGTACGGATGAAGCGGTCGATGCTGGACACCGCGTCATCGTGCTTGCCGGCCTTGTACTGGGCGTAGGCCGATTCGATCATCGCCTGCTCGGTGTACGGGCCGTAGGGATACTGTGCCACCAGGCGACGGAAGCTGGCTTCGGCGCCGCTCCAGTTGCCGCCTTGCATCAGCTTGTGGCTCTTTTCGTAGAGCTGTTCGACCGGGGTGCCTTCATCAGGGCGATCGCCCTTGGTGCCGCGGTTGCAGCCAGTGGCGACGATGACCAGCACCAGCAGGAGGGCGGTCAGGCGGACGGGCGCGGAGAGCAGGACGGAGCGTCGGATCATGGGGTCAATGCGGGACGCGGCTGGAATACGAAGGGTCGATGATAGCCTAGTGTCCTGTCCAGCGACTGAAACCGGTTCGCCGGGACCCCAAAATTTCAAAGATGCCCCCTGCCATGTCTGAACAACCCTCCGAATCGGCCCGCCAGGCCGTTGTCCCCGACACCTCCGCCGGCCGTCGTTTCGACGCGGTCGTGGCCGAGCTGTTCCCCGAATATTCCCGTTCCCGCCTGACCGAGTGGATCAAGGCCGGCGACGTCCTGCTGGACGGCGCGCAGGCACGCCCGCGCGACGCACTGCGCGGCGGCGAGGTGGTCACCCTGCAGGTGGTGCTGGAAACCCAGACCAGCGCCGAGCCGGAAGACATCCCGCTGGACGTGCTGTTCGAGGACGAGCACCTGCTGGTGATCAACAAGCCGGTCGGCCTGGTCGTGCACCCCGGTGCCGGCAACCACAGCGGTACCCTGGTCAATGCGCTGCTGTACCGCGACCCGTCGGTGGCGGTGCTGCCGCGCGCGGGCATCGTGCATCGCCTGGACAAGGACACCAGCGGCGTGATGGTCGTGGCCCGCACGCTGGAAGCGCAGACCGCACTGGTCGAGCAGCTGGCCGCCCGTGACGTGCACCGCCAGTACCTGGCCGTGGTGATGGGCGCGCTGGTGGCCGGTGGTACCGCAGATGCGCCGATCGATCGCCACCCGCGCGACCGCCTGAAGATGGGCGTGCGCGAGGATGGCAAGGAAGCGGTGACCCATTACCGCCTGCGCGAGCGCTTCCGTGCGCATACCGCGCTGGAATGCCGCCTGGAAACCGGGCGTACCCACCAGATCCGCGTGCACATGGCGCACCTGCGGCACCCGATCGTGGGCGATCAGCTGTACGGCGGTGCGCTGAAGCTGCCCAAGGGGGCCAGCGACGAGCTGGTGGCCGCGCTGCGCGGCTTCAAGCGCCAGGCCCTGCATGCAGAGACCCTGGAGTTCGTGCATCCGATCAGTGGTGAGCCGGTGCGCAACACCGCGCCGGCGCCGGCCGACATGCTGCACCTGATGAAGGTGCTGCGCGAAGACAGCGCGGCCTTCGCCGAGCGCGAGCGGGACCGCTGGTAATGACTACCGCGCTGCCGCTGCTGCAGGCTGATTGGCCGGCGCCCCCGGGCGTGCATGCACTGACCACGCGCCGGCATGGCGCGGGTATCTCGCCAGCGCCGTTCGCCCAGTTCAACCTGGGCAACCGGCATGCGGCCGACGGTGACACCCCAGCCAACGTCGAGCACAACCGGCAGCTGCTGCAGCAGGGCCTGGCACTGCCATCGGCGCCGCATTGGCTGCGCCAGGTGCACAGCAGCACCGTGCTGCGTTTCGGCGCGCCGCCGGTGGAGGGCGCCAGCGAACCGGTGGCCGATGCCGCGGTGACCTCGGTGCCCGGGGTTGTGCTGGCGATCCTCACCGCGGACTGCCTGCCGGTGGTGTTCGCCGCTGTCGATGGCAGCGAGGTGGGGGCCGCCCATGCAGGTTGGCGTGGCCTGGCCGACGGCATGCTGGAGGCCACCGTGGCCGCCATGCAGACGCCACCGGCGCAGCTGCGCGCGTGGCTGGGCCCGGCAGCGGGACCGGCCGACTACGAGATCGGCGAAGAGGTGTACCACGCCTTCGTCGGACACGACGCGGCCGCTGCGGCGGCCTTCGTGGCGACCCGCCCCGGTCACTGGAAAGTGGATCTGTTCGCGCTGGCGCGACAGCGCCTGCAGGCCGCGGGCATGGAGCTGGGCAACATCCACGGCGGCACGGTCTCGACCATGGCCGATGCGGATCTGTACTCGCACCGTCGCGACCGCCGCACTGGCCGGATGGCGACGCTGGTGTGGATGGACTGATGCGCGGTGATCGCGCTGCGGGTGTAGAGCCTGGCGGCGTGATCGTCTTCGATGGCGTCTGCGCGTTGTGCAGCCGCTGGGTGCGTTTCCTGCTGCGGTTCGACCGGCAGGAACGCTTTCGCTTCGCGGCGATGCAGGGCGCGCAGGGCAGCGCGATGTTGCGCGCGCACGGCCTGGACGCGCACGACCCGACCTCGTTCCTGCTGTTGGACGGGCAGGGCGCGTGGACCGATACCGATGCGATCCTGCGCGTGCTGGCGGCACTGGGTGGTGGCTGGCGCCTGGCGGCCGTACTGCGCGTGCTGCCACGCCGCTGGCGCGATGGCGCCTACCGCGTGCTGGCACGCAACCGCTATCGCTGGTTCGGGCGCCATGACGCCTGCTTCCTGCCGACGCCGGAACAGGCGGCGCGCTTCCTCGATTAAGCGCCGCCGGGCGTGGCCCGGCGCAACCCTGTGCCCGGATCAATGTAGCGCCGGGCCATGCCCGGCGTGGGCGGTCAACCTTCCAGGACTTCGAGGTAGCTGCGGCGCCAGTGGTTGATGTCGTAGGTGCGCAGGTGTTCCATCATCGCGTGCCAACGCTCCTTGCGCCGGTGCAGCGACATCGTCGCCGCAGTGGCGATGGCATCGGCCACGCCGTCCAGATCATGCGGATTGACCAGCAGCGCCTGCTTCATTTCATCGGCGGCGCCGGCCAGCAGGGACAGCACCAGTACGCCGGGATCTTCCGGATCCTGCGAGGCAACGTATTCCTTGGCGACCAGGTTCATGCCATCTCGCAACGGGGTGACCAGACCGACAGCGGCGGCACGATAGAAGCCGGTCAGCGTGGCGTGGGTGAAGTTCTGGTTGACGTAGCGCAGCGGTGTCCAATCCGGCTCGGCATGGCCACCATTGATGTGGCCGGCGATCTGCTCCAGCTGGCTGCGCAGTTGCCGGTACTCGGTGACATCGCCGCGCGAGACCGGTGCGATCTGCAGGTAGGTGAGCGAGCCGCGCTGGTCGGGATGGCGCTGCAGGTAGCGTTCGAAGCCGAGGAACCGTTCGGGCAGGCCCTTGGAATAGTCCAGGCGATCCACGCCGATGGCGAGCTGGCGGTCGCGCAGGCTGCTGCGCAGGTTCTTCACGGCCGCCTTGCTGGCTGCGGTGCTGGCCTGGCGGGCGATCAGCTCGGTGTCGATGCCGATGGGGAATGCCGCGGCACGGAAGTGACGTCCGCCGGGTGCTTCGAGATTGCCGTTTTCCAGTACCCGGCCACCGCCGAACAGGCGCAGGTAGGTCTGGAAGCGATCGGCATCGCGCTGGGTCTGGAAGCCGACCAGATCATAGGCATACAGCGCCGAGAACAGCCGCAGATGATCGGGCATGGCCTGCAGCAGGTCGGCCGAGGGCATCGGGATGTGCAGGAAGAAGCCGATGCGGCAGCCGATGCCGCGCTCGCGCAGCATCGCGCCGAGCGGAATCAGGTGATAGTCGTGGATCCAGACGATGTCGTCTTCGCGCAGCAGTGGGGCCAGCTTGTCGGCGAACAGTGCATTGACCCTGTGGTAGGTCTCGCGGGTGCCGCGGTCGTAATCGACCAGGTCCAGGCGGAAGTGCAGCAGTGGCCACAACGTGCGATTGGCGAAGCCGTTGTAGTAGCCATCCACATCGCGCTTGGCCAGGTCCATGGTGACGTACTGGATGTCACCATCGCGCTGCTCGTGCAGCGCGCCACTGGCCTCGCGCACGCTCTTGCCACTCCAGCCGAACCACAATCCGCCGCGTTCCTTCAGTGCCGCCAGCAGGCCCACGGCGAGGCCGCCGGCACGGTTCTCGCCGGGCACAGCCACGCGGTTGGATACGATGACAAGACGGCTCATGAGGCCTCCTGCCAGGAACGCGACAGGCGCATCGCCGCAGTGATCAGGCCGACATGCGAGTAGGTCTGCGGGAAGTTGCCCCAGGCTTCACCACCGTCGAAGGCAAGGTCCTCCGACAACAGGCCCAGATGGTTGCGTTGCTGCAACAGTGATTCGAACATGTCGCGCGCCTCATCCATGCGGCCGATTGCAGCGAGCGCATCGATGTACCAGAACGTGCAGATGGTAAAGCTGGTTTCCGGTTCGCCGAAATCATCCGGGGCGATGTAACGGTACAGCGCGTTGCCGTGCTTGAGGTCGCGGCCGATGGCCTCGACGGTGGCGACGAAGCGTGCGTCGTTGGCGTCGATGAAGCCGATGTCGGCCAGCAGCAGCAACGAGGCATCCAGGCGATGGCCATCGAAGGTATCGGTGAAGTGGCCGAGCTCCTCGCTCCAGGCTTTCTCCATGATGCGTGCGTGGATGGTATCGGCACGCTCGCGCCAGTACTGTGCACGGTCATCACGCTTCAGGCGCACGGCGATCTTGCACAGGCGATCGCACGCGGCCCAGCACATCGCGCTGGTGTAGGTATGCACTTCGGTGCGGCCGCGGAATTCCCACAGGCCGGCATCGGGCACGTCGTGCAGTGCGAACGCCTGTTCACCCAGCGGTTCGAGCCGGGCAAAGGTGTGGCTGTCACCCGGATCCTGCAGGCGACGGTCGAAGAACAGCTGAGTGGAGGCCAGCACCACGCTGCCGTATACATCGTGCTGGCGCTGTACCCAGGCCAGGTTGCCGCGCCGCACCGGGCCCATGCCGCGGTAGCCGGACAGGCTGGGCACTTCGTCCTCGTCCAGCTTGGCTTCGAAGCCGATGCCGTACAGCGGCTGCAGGGTGCCGTCGGTGGTGGCCAGGTTGAAGATGTAGCCGAGGAACTGCTCCATCGTGCGGGTGGCGCCCAGACGGTTCAACGCGCGCACCACGAAGGCGGCATCGCGCAGCCAGCAGTAGCGGTAGTCCCAGTTGCGCACGCTGCCGGGTGCTTCGGGAATCGAGGTGGTCATCGCTGCGATGATCGCGCCGCTGTCCTCGTACTGGCAGAGTTTGAGGGTGATCGCACTGCGGATCACCGCGTCCTGCCATTCCAGCGGGATGGACAGGTACCGCACCCATTCGCGCCAGTAGTCGCGGGTGCGCTGGAAGGCTTCCTGCACGTAGCCGCTGATGGAGCGGTTGAGCGATTCATCCACGCCCAGGATCAGGTGGATGGGATGGTTGAGCACGAACGGCAGGCCATCACGCACGAAGCGCACAGGAACGTCGGTGGTCAGGCGCAGCACGTGCTCGGGCAGGATCCAGCGCACGTGGTTGCTGCCCCAGGTGGACTCGGGCACGCGCGCGCCCCAGTCGGCCAGTGGGCGGGCACGGATCACGATGCGCGGGCTGCCGGACAACGGGCGCACCTGGCGGATCAGGCTGACCGGCCGGTAGAAACGATCGTTCTGGCGCCAGCGCGGGGCGAAATCGAGGATTTCCAGCGCGCCGCCATGCGCATCGCGCAGCACGGTGCGCAGGATCGCGGTATTGGTGAGGTATTCCTGTTCGCTGCCGGCGAAGTCTTCCAGCTCGATGGCGAAGTCGCCGCCGGTCTGCTGGTTGGGGCTGAGCAGGGCACAGAAGGTCGGGTCGCCGTCGAAGGTCGGCAGGCAACTCCATACAACACGGGCGTGTTTGTCGACCAGGGCGCCGAAGCTGCCGTTGCCGACCACGCCCAGATCAAGATCGGGTTGGGTCATCACGCGGTACATCTCGGTTGCGGCCGTGGGGGCCGGGGTCAATACGCATTCTCACGCAGCCAGGCGTGCACGCTGCGTATGTCGGGCAGCGCGAACACCGCTGCACTGGGTTCACGTTCGCCGATCAACACGCTCCAGCCATGCAGGCCATTGGCCGCATCGAAGCCGAATTCATCGGTCAGGTCATCGCCGAGGAACACCGGCAGACGACCACGGAACGGCAGGTACTGCATCAGCCGACGTACGGCTCGGCCTTTGTTGGTAGCCACCGGGACGAATTCGACGACATGGTCGCCCGGCTGCAGGCGATAGCTGGCACGGCCGCGCACGTGGCGGTCGGCGAAGGCGCGCACATCGTTGGCTGCATGCGGCGCGCCACGCCAGTGCAGGGCCAGGCCTACGCCCTTGTTCTCGACCAGTACGCCGGGGTGGCCATGGGCGAAACGCATGGCTTGTTGATGAAGCGCATGCAGCCAGTCGGCGGTGTCGTCACCATGCTCATCGCGTATCACGTGCCCGTCCTGCGCACGCAGTTCGTGGCCATGCAGGCCCGCAGCGGGAAGCTTGAGCGGCGCGAACAACTGGTCCAGCTGTTCAAGCGGGCGACCACTGACCAGTGCCACGGCACCTTCCAGCCGATCGCTGATGCGGCCGATGGCTTCACGCACATCGGGGAGAAGCTGCACGGCGTCGGGGCGTGCAGCGAATTCGATCAGGGTGCCATCCACATCGAGGAACAACGCGCAGGCGTCGTCCAGCAATGGAGGTGGCGGACGCAGGGGGAGCGGTTCAGCCATGGCGACCACCATGCCAGCGGCGGCGTGTACGCGGGGTCGAGGTCAGGCTACGGCTGGTGCGGACCAACGGTCCGCACCCACCCGGTGGGTGCCGGCGCACCCACCCGCAGCGATCCATCGCGTCCCGGTGGGTGCCGACCGTTGGTCGGCACGTTGTTCGCAGCAATCAGAACGTGTAGCGCACGCGACCGTAGTAGTACGCACCGTTGCTGCCTATCGGCGACAGCACGTCGTAGGGCAGGTTGCCGAAGTAGTGGATGTCCTCGTTGGAGCGATCCGGGTAGTTGTCGGTCAGGTTCTGCCCACCGATGGCCACGCTCCACTGCGGGGTGATGCGGTATTCCACTTCCGCATCCAGCTGCCACTCGGCCTGGTAGGTCTGGCGGGGAATGTAGCCATCACCGAAGTTGAATACGCGGGTCGCGCTGCCGTAGCGGTTCACCCGGCTGCTCAGCGACCAGCGGTCGTTGCTCCAAGCCGCTGAGAAACTGCCACGGGTGCGCGGGGTGGCGTCGGTCAGCGTATTGGTCTCTTCGATGCCGAACAGCACGTAGTCCGGGTCCAGCGCCTGCAGCTGCGCCGGTGTGGCCAGCACGTTCTTCAGCGTGGTCTTGGTGTAGGCGTAGGTGCCGGTCAACAGCAGCTGGCCATCGCCCAGCGACTGCCGCCAGTTGCTCACCAGCTCGGCGCCGCGGGTGCGCGTGTCGGCGGCGTTGACGAAGAAGCTGGCGCTCTGCAGGCCGCCGACGCCGTAGTTGGTGGCCACGTAATCGGTCAGCGCATCGCCGGTGATGCTCTCGGACAGTGCGATGCGGTCGTCGATGTCGATCTGGAAGAAGTCCAGCGACAGGTCGAAGTGCTCGCCGATGCGGCTGGTGAAGCCGAGCGAGGTGTTCAGCGACTTCTCCGGCTTCAGGTCCTGCGCCCCCAGGCCACGGGCGATGGGGTTGTTGACCGAGAGCAGGCGGCCCTGCACCAGCTGACCGCCGGCGTTGTAACCGGTGGAGGTGGATTCGTAGCCGATCTGCGCCAGCGACGGTGCGCGGAAATTGTTGGAGATCGCGCCGCGCAGGGCGAATGCCGGGGTGAACTCGTAGCGCAGGCCGAGCTTGCCGGTCAGTTCGCCGCCGAAGTCATCGCTGTGCTCGTAGCGCGCGGCCAGGTCGGTGGAGAATTTTTCGCCGAACTGGCTGGACAGGCTGGCGTAGGCGCTGGCCACATCGCGTGACAGGGTTGCCGCGTCCTGCGGAGTCAGGCCACCGCCTGCCTGCGAGCCGGTCGGACGATCGGTGTACGGGCCGGCGGCGTAGCTGGCCGGGTCGCCTGGACGGGTCTGGTAGCGCTCGTGGCGGGCTTCGGCGCCCAGGCCCAGGGTGTGGCTGATGCTGTCGCTCTGCGAGAACACGCGGCTCAGGTCGACGTTGCCCACGGTCTGCGCGTACTCGTAGTCCGCGGTCTTGAAGCGGGTCGGGCTGGTCGGGCCCAGCGAGGCATTCAGCGAATCGCGCAGACGATAGGTGAAGTCGTTCTGGCCGTAATCCAGGCTGCCGTCATAACTCCATTCACCCCACTGCCCACGGATACCGGCCACCGCCTGCACATCGCGGTTCTCGCCTTCGGAGATCGGCCGGTAGCCATTGGGGTAGACCTCCTTCCAGTTGGCATCGCCATCGGGATAGCGGAAGTAGTTCGCGCCTTCGGTATCACGCTGGTTAAAGGTACCGAACGCATAGAACGTCGCGGTCTTGCCCACCGGAATCTCGGTGTTCAGCCACAGATTGATGTCCTTGCTGGCGCCATCGCCGAGCACGTAGTTGCGCTTGCCCTGCAGGGCAAGATTGGCCTCGGTCTGGTCCCACGGCGGAATCTGGTCGAAGCCGGCGCGGTTGGTGCCGTTGCGCTTCTTGTATTCCAGGCCGACGCGCAGGAAGCCGCCGTCTTCGCCCAGCGAGGTGCCGACCTTGGCACTGAGGTTGCCCGTCTGGCCGTCGGTGAGGGTGCGGCCGATCGGCTTGAGGTCGGTGTGGTTGGCGCCGTAGCTGGCTTCGATCTCGCCGCCGTCGCCGCCGTTGTCGAGGATCACGTTGATCACGCCGGCCACGGCGTCAGAGCCGTACAGCGCACCGGCGCCATCGCGCAGTACTTCGATGCGCTTGATGGCGCTGACCGGAATTGCGTTGAAGTCGACCGGCGTGGTGCCCTTGCCGATCTTGCTGTCGGTGTTGACCAGCGCGGTGTGGTGGCGGCGTTTGCCGTTGACCAGCACCAGCACCTGGTCCGGCGACAGACCGCGCAGCTGCGCGGCGCGCACGTGGTCGGCGCCGCCGGAGTTGGACTGGCGGGGGAAGTTGAACGAGGGCAGCAGGGCCTGCAGGGCGCTGCCCAGCTCGCCATTGACCACGCCGGCCTTGCGGATGTCCTCGGCGGTCAGCACGTCCACCGGCGAGGTGGATTCAAGCACGGTGCGGTCGGCGGCGCGGGTGCCGGTGACGATCACCGTGTCCAGGTTGGTGGCGGCGTCCTGGGCCGAAGCCAGGGCGGGGGACAGGGCGAGCGCGATGGCGAGGCCGAGCGGCGACGCGGACAGGCGGGTGGACATGCGGACTCCAGCAGCAACGACGTGGGGAAGGGGGGGGAGATAGTTTCACTTACATCCATCCGGATGAAGCGATATATTATCTTGGCGTGAGGAGGCGGTGCGATGCAAGTCCCGGCTCCCATCGCATCACTTCATGCCCTGCCCGCATGAGGGCATTGGTTGCAGCCGCAACCGAGGCGCAGGTGTACCCTCCGTGCCCCTTCGTCGTGCTTTTTCCCCTTCCCGGAGCGCTGTTCCCGATGAAACACCTTGGCCTTGTCTTCGCCGTGCTGCTGGCCACCAGTGGCTGCGCCAGCCTGTCCTCCAAGGCGCCCAGCGCCTATGCCACCACCGCCGACCTGCAGGGCGACGCCGCGCGTCCGTCCAGCGGCCACGGCTGGGTGCGCAGCGAGCTTTATTTCGGCGTGGGCGAAGAGCAGGGCGCCGGTGACCGCCCGCAGGCCGACACCATCAGCGACGCGCAGTGGCGCGCGTTCCTGGACAAGGAAGTGACGCCGCGCTTCCCGGACGGCCTGACCGTGTTCGATGCCTACGGCCAGTGGCTGTTCCGTGGCGATGCCTCCCCGAACCGCCTGCGCACCAAGGTGCTGGTGGTGCTGCACGAGGACAGCCCGCAGCGCCGCGCCGACATCGAAGCGATCCGTCTGGCGTGGAAGCAGCAGACCAGGCACCAGTCGGTACTGTGGTCGCGGCAGGCGGTTGACGTATCGTTCTGACCTGGACGCGCCACTGTGGCGCTGCAGGGAATGACGATGACACCCAGGGATGTGCTGATGGCGGTGATGCTGGCCGGTCTGTTGGCGCCGGCGGCACAGGCGCAGGACGAGGACCGGGGCCCGCTGCGGTTTTCGCCGGCAGCGGGCGTGCAGGCGGCGGTAGAGGTACAGGAGGACGGCATGCTTGCCGTGCTCCTGCAGCCGGCAGGTAAACGGCAGCGCCTGCCTGGCGCGCCGGATGCCGAGGGACATTCGCGCGTGAGCGCAGAGGATCTCGATTTCGACGGGCGTCCCGAGCTGGTTGCGCGCGCGGCGGTGGGCATGGTCAATGAGGCCGTTGCGGTCTACCGCTTCGACGTGGGCAGCGGTGAGTTCCGCGCACTGAAGGCGGTGACCCATGGACACGACCAGTGCGGTGACCTGATGGGCCTTACCGCCGACGCCGCCACGCGCACGCTGACCGCCAGCTGCCGCAGCGGGCCGATGTGGTACACCGACGTGTATCGCTTCAACGGACCGCAGCTCTATCTGTACCGCGGTGAGAGCGTGTTGATGTTGGGCGATACGCTGAACCGGGCGCTGCACTGGGAAGAGACCGAGAACCAAGGGCCACTGGCGGTGTGGCGCACCTACGATCCCTCCGGCAAGGTGCTGGAAAGCGCCATCGGCGACGGGCTCGGCGCACCAGCAAGCGGTGCGCCGCTGGTGGGGCTGATGGCGAGCGTGCTGCCTGCGCGCCTGTTCCTGTTCGATCATCCCGGTGCGTCCAGCACGCAGCGCTACCTGGTGCAGGGTGATCGCGTGGAGATGCTGGATGAGCAGGATGGTTGGCTGCAGGTGCGCTACCGCAACCCGAAGCGCGGCGTGGTGACGGGGTGGATCAACGTCAACGATTGACGGCAGCCCTGCCCGGAGTTTGCACGACAAGGTGATCGGCCTCTTGCCCACGGGAGCATCACTTCACCGGGACTAGCCTCGGGGTTCCCCCTTGCAAGGCTGTAGTCCCATGAGCAAGCGCGTTGCCGAGATCGTCGTCGATACCCTGCAGCAGGCGGGCGTCCGCCGTTGTTATGGCATCGTCGGCGACACCCTGAACCATGTCACCGACGCACTGCATCGCAGTGAGATCGAGTGGGTGCATGTCCGCCATGAAGAGGTCGCGGCGTTCGCGGCCGGTGCCGATTCATTGATCAGTGGCCAGCTGACCGCCTGCGCGGGTTCGTGCGGTCCTGGCGGTCTGCACTTCATCAACGGCATCTTCGAGAGCAACCGCAACCGCGCGCCGATGGTGCTTATCGCCAGCCAGGTGGTCACCAGCGAACTGGGCATGGAGTTCCCGCAGGAAGTGGATTTCAAGGCGGTGTACGGCAGCTGCACCGTGTTCTGCGAACAGGTGCACAGCCCGGCCCAGGCAAGGCGCGTGGTAGCGCTGGCCTGCCAGGCGGCGATCAGCCGCCGCGGTGTGGCGGTGGTGATCCTGCCGGCCGACATCAGCGAAGCGGAAGTGAAGCACGATGTGCCGTTCTCGGTGCATCACACCCAGCCGGTGCTGCGCCCCTCCGATGCCGAGCTGCAGCACATCGCCGAACTGCTGGGCCAGGGCAAGCGCATCGGCATCTATGCCGGCGCCGGTTGCCAGGGGGCACATGCGCAGCTGCTGGAACTGGCGCGGCGCCTGCAGGCACCGGTGGCGCACACCTCGCGCGCCAAGGATTTCGTCGAACCGGACAACCCGTACAACATGGGCATGACCGGAGTCTTCGGCATCGAATCCGGGTTCCACACGTTGATGGAGTGCGACACGCTGCTGCTGCTCGGCGCGGATTTCGCCTGGGGCCAGTTCTATCCGGACAAGGCCACGATCATCCAGGTCGACCGCGACGGCAGCCACCTCGGTCGCCGCCATCCGGTGAACCTGGGCGTGGTCGGTGATATCGCACCGACGCTGGACGCGCTGCTGCCGATGCTGCCCCCGCGCGAAGACAGCAGTTTCCTGGACGAATGCATCGAGCACCGCGACAAGGCGCTGAAGAAGCGCGAGCAGGAGGAACAACCCGGCGAAGGCGAACTGATCCATCCGCAGCACCTGACCGCGCTGCTGTCGAAGTACGCTACCGACGATGCGCTGTTCACCGCGGATGGTGGCTCGCCGATGGTGTGGGTGCTGCGGCACATCCGGGTGAACGGCCGGCGCCGCACGCTGACCAGCCTGCTGCACGGCACGATGGCCAACGCGATGCCGCAGGCGCTGGGTCTGCAGAAGGCCTTCCCGGGGCGGCAGGTGATTTCGTTGTCCGGCGATGGTGGGTTGGCGATGTTGCTGGGCGACCTGCTGACCGCGGTGCAGGAGAACCTTCCGATCAAGGTGGTGGTGTTCAACAACGGCTCGCTGAATTTCGTCGAGCTGGAGCAGAAGGTGGAAGGGCTGCTGGACAACTACACCGACCTGAAGAACCCGGATTTCGGCCGGTTGGCCGAGGTGATCGGCTTCCATGGCCGCACGGTGACCCGCAGCGAGGACCTGGAAGAAGCAGTGCAGGATTTCCTGGCCCAGCGTGGGCCGGCGCTGCTGGATGTACATACCAGTCGCGCGGAGCTGGTGATGCCGCCGCAGATCGAGGCCAAGCAGGTGGCAGGCACGGCGTTGTATGCGGCCAAGGCGGTACTGAGTGGTCGCATCGACGACGTGAAGCATCTGCTGGTGGACAACTTCCTGAAGAAGTGAGGGTTGGCGTCTGATGCAGGGCTGCGCCCTGCACCCGCCGAATCAACGTCAACGTCAACGTCAAAAGCGGGGTATCGGTGGGATGGCGGGGTGGGTCCGGTTGCGGGGGACGCCGTAAACCCCCAGACCGGCCCAGCCGCTGGCGGCTGTGCGTTCTGGCGCTTGCGAAGCAGTGCTTCGCAAGCAAAGCGCCCTCACCCTTGGGGGCTTGGCCGCGGCATCCATGCCGCGGACACCCCCGCAACCGGACCCACGCCGCCTTCGACAGATTTCCGCGATCTGTTGGAATGGCATGGCCTGTTGCTAGTGGGACCTTGGTCGACACAGTAGATCCACGCCATGCGTGGATGTCTGTCGGTAGTGCCGGCCGCTGGCCGGCAACCACGCAGATGCCTGCGATCCGGCGCCTGAGAGCGCAGCGACCGGCTTCTGCTTTTGATCTTTTGATTCTCTTCCGTGGCTGGCGCCCGCAGGAAACTGTCCGTGGCCGGGCGGGGTGGGCTGCGCAGGACCGTTGGCGCCATGGATGGCGCCATCGAGCCCCCATGGACGGGTTTACGGCGTGTCCTGCGCAGCCCACCCCGCACGACCCACTCCGATAGGCTGCTTTCAGCGACCAACCACGAGGGGCTCCGCCGTTGGCTGGAACCCATCATTCCACTCGGGAATTGGCGCGCCGGCCCCGCTGGGCCTACCATCGGCGGTCCCCACCCCCACCGCCCCTTCCATGTCCGCTCCCGCTTCCACCGCGCCGCGCCGCTGGTTCGTCGCTGGCGACTTCAATGGCTTCTTCGGCCTGGTCGTCGACAACCTCTCCATCCTCGGTTTCATCGCCATGGCGCTGGTCGGGATGTTCCAGTTCCCCGCCGACGTGGTCTTCGGCCGCATGTTCCCCGGCACCGCCCTGGGCGTGCTGGTCGGCAACCTGCTGTACACCCTGATGGCACGGCGCCTGGCCGCGCGTACCGGGCGCGACGACGTCACCGCCATGCCGCTGGGCCTGGATGCACCGACCAGCATCGGCATGGCGCTGCTGGTGCTGGGCCCGGCCTTCCTGGCCTTCAAGCAGCAGGGCCTGGACCCGCATGCCGCCGCCATCGCCACCTGGCAGCTGGGCATGGCCTCGCTGGTCATCATGGGCGTGCTCAAGCTGATCCTGTCCTTCTTCGGTGAAGCGGTGACCCGCGCGCTGCCGCGCGCTGCGCTGCTGGGTTCCATCGCAGGCATCGCACTGGTGCTGATGGGCCTGCTGCCGTTGCTGGAAACCCTGCGCTCGCCGCTGGTGGGCTTCACCACGCTGGGCCTGCTGCTGTACGTGCTGATCGCCAAGGGCAAGCTGCCGCTGCGCGGCCCCGGTGTGCTGCTGGCCTTCGTGTTCGGTACCGTGCTGTATTACGGGCTCGGCCTGGCCGGCCTGGGTGTGCCCGGCTTCCAGATTCCGGCCTGGGTGCCGCCGCAGGTGGTGCTGCCGCTGCCGACGCTGGGCTTCATCGAGGGCCTGCCGACCGCGATGACCTACCTGCCGCTGCTGTTGCCGTTCGGCCTGCTGATGGTGGTCGGTGGCATCAACGTATCCGAAAGCGCGCGCGCGGCCGGCGATGACTACCGCACCCGCGACATCCTGCTGGTGGAGGCGGTGGCCACGCTGGTCGCCGGCGTCTGCGGTGGCGTTGCGCAGACCACCCCGTACATCGGCCAGCCGGCCTACAAGCACATGGGCGCGCGCAGCGGCTACACGCTGCTGACCGGCCTGTTCGTCGGCATCGGCGGCATGCTCGGCATCATTTCCGGGCTGGTCCAGTGGCTGCCGCTGGCGGTACTGGCGCCGATCATCGTGTACGTGTCGATCGACATCACCACCCAGGCCTTCCAGGCCACCCCGCGCCAGCATGCCGGTGCGATGGTGCTGGGCTTCCTGCCGTCGGCGGCCTACCTGCTGGCGATCAAGGCGCCGGGCTGGATTCCGGCCGAGCAGATGGGCGCGCTGCTGACCCACGTCGATGGCCACGGCCTGCCGGAGCTGGCGGTGATCTTCGCGCTGGGCAACGGCTTCATCATCACTTCGATGCTGTGGATCGCCACCGTCGCAGCGATGGTCGATGGCCGTCTGCGCCGCGCCTGCGGCTTCCTGCTGGTGGCGGCGGCGCTCACCCTGTTCGGCCTGATCCATTCGGTGGATCCGCGCGGCGGCATCTACCTGCCGTGGGATCTGCAGGGCCTGGCCCGCGTCATCAGCTGGCAGTTCGCCGGTGCCTATGTGGCGCTGGCCATCCTGCTGGGGCTGCTGTCGCTGCAGAAGCAGGCGGTGAAGCCGCTGGCTGAAAACGCCCATTGACCGGTAGCGCCGGGCCATGCCCGGCGTTGGGTTGCGCTGCCGCCGGGCATGGCCCGGCGCTACTTCTCGCCATCCAGTTCCGGGTAATGCCGGAAGATGCCGTTGGTGTTGAAGGCAAGCCGCCGTTCCGAAGCGAGATAGGCGGCGATGCCTGGCCGTTGTTCCACCCGATCCTTCAGCGCGCGCAGCAGTGGCAACGTCGGCCACAGCGCCTGCATGCGGCGTGGGAACATATAGTCCAGCCCGCTCAGCAACTGGAACAGCGACAGGTCCACGTAGGAGTGTTCGCGCAGCGGGTGGCGACCGCCATTGGCCTTCAGCACCTGCTCGAAGTAGCCAAGGAATTTCGGCAGGCGCTCATCGCGCATCGCTGCCGCGCGCGCCCTGGCCTCGGTCTTCTGGTCTTCGTAGTACTTCGACGCGGCGATCGGATGGTGGGTGTCGTGCACTTCGGCCACCAGATCGGCGATGGTCAGCTGCAACTGCAGCGCCTGCATGCGCCGCGAGGCGGCCTGCGGAACCAGATCCAGCGTCGGGCCGAGGAAATCGAGAATGGCCGCGACCTGCGCGATGACCTGTCGCCCCGCCTTCAGGAACGGTGGCGCGAAAGGCTGCGCACCTTCGCTGTGGCCATCGAGGAACGGCTGCATCACGGCGTCGCCGTGCACACGCGCCATGTCCACGTAATCGGCGCCGGCATCTTCCAGCGCCAGCCGCACGAACTCGCCACGGCCCTGGATGCCGGTCCAGTAGTACAACGCGTACTGCATGAAGGCTTCTCCACCCAACAGGAACAGCAGGGTCGCGCGTACCGCGCAAAGCAGGCGTGAACCACAACGGCAGCGGAATGGCTGGGGAACCCCGCCGAATCAGGGCAGTCACACCTTGTCCATGCAGGTGAAAAGCGAGGTTCTGCATCATGCAGAGTGGAAAAGCGGTCTGGCCCTGGGTTCTGGGCGTGGTGGTGGTGGGCGGCGCGGGCACGTGGTTGTTCCGCGACCAGTTGCAGCACCTGGCAGATGGCGTAGCGGTGCCGGAGCAATCCGCGCCGACCTCGGCCGTCGCCGCACCGAAGCCCGCTGCTACGCAGGAACCCGCACCCTCTCCGATCAAGCATCCGCTGGATTCCGAGGCCGCCGCCGATCCTGCGTTGCCGAACCTGGCCGACAGCGATGCCGCCGCCTGGAGCACATTGAGCGGACTGTTCAAGGGCGAGGGCGCGTTGACTGCGCTGTTGCGCGATCACCTGATCCAGCGCCTGGTCACCCAGGTCGACAACCTGGACAAGGCCAGTGTGCCGCCTACCGCGCTGGCCTTCCGGCCGCTACCGGGCAGCCTGCAGGTGGAGCCGGGCGAGGGCGGCGAACGCATCGCCGCGGCCAATGCAGCGCGCTATGCGCCCTATGTGCAGGCCTTCACTGCGCTCGACCCGGCGGCGGCGACCCACGCGTACAAGCGCTTCTATCCGTTGATCCAGCAGGCGTATGTCGATCTGGGCCGTCCTGACGGGTATTTCAATGATCGCCTGGTAACGGTGATCGACCACCTGCTGGACACCCCGGAGCTGGCCCAGGCGCCACTGCTGCAGCGCGATGAGCGCGGCCGCTACCGCTTCGCCGATGCCACCCTGCAGTCGCGCTCGATCGGGCAGAAGGCCTTGCTGCGCATGGACGTGGCGCAGGCGCGGGCGGTCAAGCAGCAGCTGCGGGCGATCCGGGCCGCGATCACCCATTGAGGCCTCCAGCGTGCGGATCTGATCCGGATCAACGCGCCGACAACACCGCTTCCGGCATGCTGGCCACAGGCTGACTGGCCTTCGAATGCAGTCGCAGCCACCCTTGAAACGGGGTGGGGCAACCGCATCTTTCCAGCATCGCCGGCGCGGGCCGGCCAAGATGACCGATGAGGTTTCGCAATGCGGATGGACAAGCTCACCTCGCGTTTCCAGCAGGCGCTGGCAGACGCGCAGTCGCTGGCGGTAGGCCGCGACAACAGCATCATCGAACCGGTGCACGTGTTCAGTGCCCTGCTGGACCAGCAGGGGGGCAGCACCCGGCCGCTGCTGGCCCAGGCCGGCGTCAACGTGCCGGTGCTGCGCGAACGCCTGGACGAGGCGCTTGAAGCGCTGCCGAAGGTGTCCGGCCAGGCCGGCAACCTGTCGATCGGCAACGACCTCAACCGCCTGCTCAACCACACCGACAAGCTGGCCCAGCAGAACGGTGATGCCTTCATCGCCAGCGAGTGGTTCGTGCTGGCCGCGCTGGAAGACGGCGGCACGCTGGGCATGGCGATGCGCGCTGCCGGTGCCGACAAGGCGCGCCTGCAGACCGCCATCGACAAGCTGCGTGGTGGCGAGAACGTGCAGTCGGAGAACGCCGAAGAGCAGCGGCAGGCGCTGGAGAAGTACACCATCGACCTGACCGCACGCGCCGAGAGCGGCAAGCTCGACCCGGTGATCGGTCGCGATGAAGAAATCCGCCGCACCATCCAGGTGCTGCAGCGCCGTACCAAGAACAACCCGGTGCTGATCGGCGAACCCGGCGTGGGCAAGACCGCGATCGTCGAAGGCCTGGCCCAGCGCATCATCAATGACGAAGTGCCTGAAGGCCTGCGCGGCAAGCGCGTGCTGTCGCTGGACATGGGCGCGCTGATCGCCGGCGCGAAGTTCCGCGGTGAATTCGAAGAACGCCTGAAGGGCGTGCTCAACGACCTGGCCAAGAGCGAAGGGCAGATCATCCTGTTCATCGACGAGCTGCACACCATGGTTGGCGCGGGCAAGGCCGACGGTGCGATGGATGCCGGCAACATGCTCAAGCCGGCACTCGCGCGCGGTGAACTGCACTGCGTCGGTGCGACCACGCTGGACGAGTACCGCAAGTACATCGAGAAGGATGCCGCGCTGGAGCGCCGCTTCCAGAAAGTCTTCGTGGGCGAGCCGACGGTGGAGGACACCATCGCGATCCTGCGCGGCCTGAAGGAAAAGTACGCGGTGCACCACGGGGTGGAGATCACCGACCCGGCCATCGTCGCTGCGGCCACCCTGTCCAACCGCTACATCACCGACCGCCAGCTGCCGGACAAGGCCATCGACCTGATGGACGAGGCCGCTTCACGGCTGCGCATGGAGATCGATTCCAAGCCGGAGGAACTGGACCGGCTGGAACGTCGCCTGATCCAGCTGAAGATCCAGCGCGAGATGCTGAAGAAGGAAAAGGACGACGCTTCGCGGCAGCGCCTGGCCGATCTGGAAAACGATATCGATGCGCTGGAGCGCGAGTTCTCAGATCTCAACGAAGTCTGGAAGTCGGAGAAGGCCGCGCTGCAGGGCACGACGAAGATCAAGGAACAGGTCGAGCAGGCCAAGGTTGAACTGGAGTCGGCGCAGCGCCGGCAGGATTTCGCGCGCATGAGCGAGATCCAGTATGGCGTGCTGCCGCAGCTGGAAAAGCAGCTGGCTGCCGCCCAGGAAGTGGAGAACCACGACTTCAAGCTGGTGCAGGACCGTGTCACCGACGAGGAGATCGCCGAGGTCGTCTCGCGCTGGACCGGCATCCCGGTCAACAAGATGCTCGAAGGCGAGCGTGACAAGCTGCTGCGCATGGAAGAGGTGCTGCACAACCGCGTGGTCGGCCAGGAAGAGGCGATCAAGGTGGTGTCCGACGCGGTGCGTCGTTCGCGCGCTGGCTTGTCCGATCCGAATCGACCGGGGGGATCGTTCCTGTTCCTGGGCCCGACCGGCGTGGGCAAGACCGAACTGTGCAAGTCGCTGGCCGAGTTCCTGTTCGACAGCGCCGACGCGATGATCCGCATCGACATGAGCGAGTTCATGGAGAAGCACAGCGTCGCACGCCTGATCGGTGCGCCCCCCGGCTACGTGGGCTATGAGGAAGGCGGTTACCTCACCGAGGCTGTGCGCCGTCGCCCGTATTCGCTGATCCTGCTGGACGAGGTGGAAAAGGCGCATCCGGATGTGTTCAACATCCTGCTGCAGGTACTGGACGACGGTCGCCTGACCGATGGCCAGGGCCGCACGGTGGACTTCCGCAATACCGTCATCGTGATGACCTCCAACCTGGGTTCGCACCAGATCCAGGACATGAGCGGCGATGACACGCCGGAGGCCTACACGCAGATGAAGGCGGCGGTGATGGGCGTGGTGCAGGCGCACTTCCGTCCGGAGTTCATCAACCGCTTGGATGACATCGTCGTGTTCCATCCGCTGGACAAGCAGCAGATCAAGCAGATCGCGCGCATCCAGATGCGTGGCCTGGAAAAGCGCCTGGCCGAGCGTGGCCTGAAGCTGGTGGTGTCCGATGCAGCGTTCGATCTGCTCGGCAACGTCGGCTTCGATCCGGTCTACGGTGCGCGTCCGCTGAAGCGTGCGATCCAGGCACAGCTGGAAAACCCGCTGGCGCAGAAGATCCTGTCCGGTGCGTTCGTCAACGGCGATACCATCGAAGTGGGCAACGACGGCGGCCATCTGGTGTTCGCCAAGGCCTGATGCGTGCCACGGGGCGCTGCATGATCGCAGCGCCCCGTCTCTTTGCCAGCGCGAACGTCGGTGTCCGGCGCTCGCCGGCCATGCTCAGAACCGGTGCGTATACCCGGTCATCAACCCGAACTGGTTGGCCTTCTGCACGATAGGGCTGTCGGCGGCGTCGCCGAGCAGGCGGGTGCCTTCCACGGCGATGTACCAGTTGCCATTGCGACCAGCGCGATGGCTCCATTTCATGCCCAGCCCGGCGCTGACCAGGCCGGCCTTGGGCTTGTGCTGGGCGAAACCGGTACGTGCGGCCTGGTCGGGGCTGACGCCGTACCAGGTCTGCATATAGCCGCGGTTGCCGTAGTCGGTGGAGACGCTGCCGCTGACCACGCCACCGGCCAGATCGAACAGCGGCATCTCCAGGTTCAGGTGGATCTGCTGGGTGGCAAGGCCGTTGTCGCCCTTGTCATCGTCTTTCAGCGTGTACTGCCAGGAACCACTCAACACCGCCTCACCCAGCGTATAGCCAGCCGCCAGGCCGACCAGGGGCCGGGTATCGATATCGCCCATGCCACGCAGGAAGTCCGAGCCGCCGAGGATCGAGTTCTTCTCGCGTCGGCTGCCGCTGCCGCCGACGTAGGCACGCACGCGGGTGTGTTCGCCGATCGCCGTGCCCCAACCCGCACCGCTGGTACCCAGAAACCAGCCGCCCGGCGAAGTCACGTCGAACGACAGCGTCGGTGCGGCCTGGAATTCCTCGCTGCCGCTATAGCGCGGGGCAACGCCGCCACCGGCGGCCAGCTCGAAGGTCCATTGATCCTCCTTGGTATGCGCTGTGGACGTTGCGAACAAGGGCAGCAGGGCCAGGCCGAGCAGGGTGGGGAAACGGCGACGGTGGGACATGGCAACTCTCTACAGTGGGAGGAAATGCAGTGCGCGCATCCGGCGCGTGCTGCTGGGTCGACAGCGTGGCGGGATGCCACCGACCAATCCGTCCGCAGTTGTGCGGGAGTTGTAAGCAACTGTAAGCGCGGCCCGTGGCGTTCAGCTGGCAGCCAGTGGCCAGTGCATTTCCAGGCGTGCACCGCCCAGGGTCGCGCGTCCCACGCGCAGCTCGCCGTGGTGACGAACCGCGATGCGCCCGGCGATGGCCAGGCCAAGACCAAAGCCGCCGGTGTCGCGGCTGCGGCTGTCATCCAGGCGGGTGAACGGGCGCAACACCTTCTCGCGATCGCCTTCGGCAATGCCGGGGCCATCGTCATCCACGCGCAGGCAGGCCTTGCCGGCCACGCTGACCAGTGACACCTCCACACGGGTGCGTGCATAGCGCATCGCGTTGCCGACCAGGTTGCTCAGGGCCAGCTGCAGCAGGCGTGGCTCGGCATCCACGCGTGGCAGCGCGCTGGGCCAGACCTGCAGCACCAGGCCCGCGCGCTCGGCATCGCGCCGTGCATCTTCCATGCAGGCCTGCAGCCAGTCGTTCGCCTCGATCCGCTGCATGGGCTCGGCGTCGTTGGGATGCTCCAGCCGCTCATAGGCCAGCAGTTCGCTGACCAACCGGTTGAGCTCGGCCAGATCACCATGCAGGCCGGCAGCGAGGTGTGCCCGCCGCGCCGGGTCGTTGCTGTCCTGCATCAGATCCAGGCCGAAGGCCAGGCGTGCGATCGGCGTGCGCAGCTCGTGGGAAATGGCATGGGTAAGATCGCGCTGCCGTTGCACCAGTTCGGCCACGCGCGCGGCCATGCGGTTGGAATGCTCGACGATGACCCGGATCTGCGAACGTGGCGATACCTGCGCACGCGCCTGCAGGTCGCCGGCACCGATGCGATCGGCATGACCCCGCAGCGCTTCCAGGTCGCGCCACAGCAGGCGTACCCAGGCATACAGGCAGGCGCCGACCAGCAGCAGGATGCACAGGTAGGCGGCGGCGGTCATGTACAGGGTCATCTGCACCTCGCCGGGAAGGCGCAGCTGCAGCCAGGGTCCGTCAGTCCCCTCGATAGGCAGCAGCACCTGCTGGTAGCGCTCACGGACGATGAAGCCGTCCCCGCGCAGGGCACTGCGCTCTTCGTCATCGAGCACGGGCGGTGCATCCAGCAGTGACAGCGCAATGCCGTAATGCGGCTGCCACTGCAGCAGGCGCTGCTGTTGCTGCTGGCGGTCCAGGCCGGCCAGTCCGCTGCGCAGCGCATACACCTGTCCGCGCACCTGTTCGACGAAGACTCGTTCCTGCAGGGGCGTGTAGATGCGGTCCAGCAGGTGGTTGAGGCTGAACACCGACACCAGCAGGCAGCCGCCCGTGACGAACCACAACCACAGGAACAGGCGCTTCACGCCGACCAGGCCGAGGGATTGAACTGGTAACCGCGGCCCCACACGGTCTTGATCCGGCGCGGTTCGCGCGCGTCATCGCCCAGCTTGCGGCGCAGCTTGCCGATGCAGACATCCACGCTGCGGTCCAGGCCATCGAAACCGATGCCGCGCGCCGCCTGCAGGATCTGGTCGCGCGACAGGATCTGCCCAGGCTGGCTGGCCAGCAGCCAGAGGATCTCGAATTCGGTGGTGCCCAGCTCTACGGGCTGCCCATGCAGGTGGACCTCGCGCTGCACGCGATCGATCAGCAGTTCGCCATGCATCAGTCTGCACGGCACGCCGACAGGGCCGCTGCCATGGCGACGGCGCAGCAGCGCACGCAGGCGCGCCAGCAGCAGGCGCGGCTCGATCGGCTTGTGCACATAGTCATCGGCGCCGGACTCCAGGCCCAGCACCTGTTCGATATCGTCCTCGCACGCCGTCAGCATCAGGATCGGCACGTCGGAAAAACTGCGGATCTGCCGGCACACATCGATGCCACCGAGGCCAGGCAGCATCAGGTCCAGCACCACCAGTTCCGGCGCGTGCTGGCGGCAGGCCGCGCTGGCCAGGTCGCCACGCGGCACGTGCTGCACGGCAAATCCATGTTCGCTCAGGTAGTCGCTGACCAGCTCGGCCAGGCGGCGGTCGTCCTCGACCAGCAGCACCTGGGTCGGGTTGCCGGCGGCGGGAGTCCACGGGGAGGGCTGCATGGGTAGGGCGTCCTTGTCCGGGGCAAAGGGCCCGGCGGCGAAGCCTAGCAATGGCCCATGACGACTGCCTGAATCCCGGGCAACCTGATAACCGCCGGTACTGGCGTCATCGCCAGGGGCTCTCAATGGCGGTCGATGGCTGGCCTATGGTGGGCGTTTCCCCGGATGGAGCCTGGCGCAATGAGCGATCCACAGTGGCAACTGGAAACCCTGGCCGTGCACGGCGGCTACCGCCCCGAGCCGACCACCCGCGCGGTGGCGGTGCCGATCTACCAGACCGTGGCCTACGCATTCGATGACACCCAGCACGGGGCGGATCTGTTCGACCTGAAGGTGCCGGGCAACATCTATACGCGCATCATGAACCCCACCACCGATGTGCTGGAGCAGCGCGTTGCGGCGCTGGAAGGGGGCATCGGCGCGTTGGCACTGGCTTCCGGGCAGGCCGCGATCACCTACGCGATCCAGACCATTGCCGAGGCCGGCGACAACATCGTCGCTGCCAGTGCGCTGTATGGCGGCAGCCTCAACCTGCTGGCGCACACGCTGCCGCAGTACGGCATCCAGGCGCGTTTCGCAGATCCGGCAGATCCGTCCGCGTTCGCCGCGCTGATCGATGAACGCACCAAGGCGGTGTTCGTCGAATCGATCGGCAACCCGCGCGGCAACGTCACCGACATCGCCGCCATCGCCGAGGTCGCGCATGCGGCCGGCGTGCCGTTGATCGTCGACAACACGGTGGCCACGCCATTCCTGCTGCGCCCGTTCGAACATGGCGCCGACATCGTGGTGCACTCGCTCACCAAGTACCTCGGTGGCCACGGCACCAGCCTGGGCGGGGCGATCGTCGATTCCGGCCGCTTCGACTGGACGGCACAGCCGCAACGCTTCGCCCGCTTGAACCAGCCCGATCCGAGCTATCACGGCGTGGTCTATACCGAAACGCTCGGCGCGGCGGCCTACATCGGCCGTGCGCGGGTAGTGCCGTTGCGCAATACCGGCGCAGCGTTGTCACCGTTCAACGCCTTCCTGATCCTGCAGGGCATCGAGACCCTGGCGCTGCGCATGGAGCGGATCAACGCCAATGCGCTGGCTGTGGCGCAGTACCTGCGCGCGCATCCGAAGGTGGCGTGGGTGCGTTATGCCGGGCTGGCCGACGACCCCGAACACGCGGCGGCGCAGCGTTATCTGGGCGGCCATGGCTCCGGTGTGCTGACCTTCGGACTGCCGGGCGGGCGCGTTGCCGGCGCCCGCTTCCTCGATGCCCTGAAACTGTTCACCCGGCTGGTGAACCTGGGCGATGCCAAGTCACTGGCCACCCACCCGGCCTCGACCACCCATCGCCAGCTGGATGCGGCCGAACTGGCCAGGGCCGGGGTCAGCGAGGACACCGTGCGGCTGTCGATCGGCATCGAGCACATCGGCGATCTGCGCGCGGACCTGGAACAGGCGTTGGCGGACGGCTGATGCCTGCTGGCTTGGTCGTCATCGCCAGAGGCGATCACCACCACTGCAGGAAAGCGTTACGGTAGAGACGCTCTCCAAGGGCGTGGCGATATCATCCCCGGCCGATGCGGGTCGGCCGGGGATTTTTTTGGGGGCAGCCAACCCAGGTAGATCCACGCCGTGCGTGGACGCATTTTGATGCACTGTCGAAATATTCGATTCCGATGGAGATCCATCCACGCATGGCGTGGATCTACTGTGTCGACCAAGGTCGACACCTACCAACAGCGGCACCGAACGCCGTACCCGCAGCTCGCTGAAATCTGTCGAAGGCGGGGTGGGTCTGGTTGCGGGGGTGTCCGCGGCATGGATGCCGCGGCCAAGCCTCCAGGGATGGATTCACGGCGTCCCCCGCAACCGGACCCACCCCGCCATCCCACAGGAACCCCGCTTCTGCTTCGGCTGTGGCTGTTGAGGTTGCCGGCCAGCGGCCGGCACCACAGCGGGTGCCGGGCGCAGCCCGGCCGCACCCTCACACCACCGGGATGCTGTGCTGCCCAAGACTGCGGTACGGCGGGGTAGCCATCACCATTTCCGCCAGCGAGTAGGCCAGCTCGCGCTCGGCCATCACCGTGCCGTCGGCACCGTGTTCAAGCAGATGCTTCACTTCGGCATCGCTGTGCGCGCGCGCCAGCAGGGTCAGGTTGGGGTTGATCGCACGCAGCTTGGCCAAGGTCTCCCCGGCTTCCAGCGGCTGCGGGATCGCCAGCACCGCGATCTTCGCGCGCTCGGGATGGGCTTCGGCCAGCACCTTGTCCGAGGCGGCGCTGCCGCGGATGCCGGGCAGGCCGGCGGCATGCGCCTCGGCCACGTGTTCCTTGTTGTCGTCGATGATCATCACCGGCACGCCACGGTCGCGCAGCACCTGCGCCAGCGCGCTGCCGACGCGGCCATAGCCGATGACGATGGCATGGTCGTGCAGGTCCAGCGACGGCCCCGGTGGCAGCTCGGTCTCCACCGCGGTGGGCGTGGTTTCCTGGTGCTTCAGCAGCCAGCGGTCGAGCAGGCCGAACACCAGCGGGTTGAGCATGATCGAGATCAGCGCGCCGGCCAGCACCAGCGCTTGGCCGGTCGGTGGCAGGATCTTCAGGGTCACGCCGAGGCCGGCGATGATGAAGGCGAACTCGCCGATCTGCGCCAGGCTGGCCGAGATCGTCAACGCGGTGCCGGTGGGGTGGCCGAACGCGCGCACGATGAAGAACGCCGCCGCCGATTTGCCGAACATGATGATGCCGGCGGTGGCCAGCACCTGCCACGGGTGCTCGATCAGGATGCCGGGATTGAACAGCATGCCCACCGAGACGAAGAACAGCACCGCGAACGCGTCGCGCAGCGGCAGGGAATCGCTGGCCGCCTTGTGGCTGAGTTCCGATTCATTGAGCAGCATGCCGGCGAAGAACGCGCCCAGCGCGAAGGACACACCGAACAGCATCGCCGAGCCGAACGCCACGCCCAGCGCGATCGCCAGCACCGACAGGGTGAACAGTTCGCGCGAGCCGGTACCGGCAATGCGCTCCAGGATCCACGGAATGACCCGGCGGCCGACCACCAGCATCACCGCCACGAACAGGCCCAGCTGCACGAACGTCCAGCCGATGCTGGCCAGCACGCTGCCGAGGGTGTGGTGTTCATTGGCCGCGTCGGGCCCGAACACACCGGCCATCACCGGCATCATCACCAGTGCCAGCACGCAGGCCAGGTCCTCGACGATCAGCCAACCGACCGCGATCTTGCCGCGCTGGGTTTCCAGCAGGCGGCGCTCTTCCATCGCGCGCAGCAGCACTACGGTACTGGCCGTGGCCAGCGCGAAACCGAACACCACGCCGTGGATGACCGGCCAGCCCATCAATGCCGCCAGGCCCCAGCCGAGCAGGGTAGCGACCAGGATCTGGCCGATCGCACCGGGAATGGCGATGGCCTTGACCGCCATCAGGTCCTTCAGCGAGAAGTGCAGGCCGACGCCGAACATCAGCAGCATCACGCCCAGCTCGGCCAGCTGGTTGGCCAGGGCCTGGTCGGCAACGAAGCCCGGCGTGAACGGCCCGACGCAGATGCCAGCAACCAGGTAACCGACCAGAGGAGACAAGCGGAGCTTGTTGGCCAGCGCGCCGAAGATGAAGGCGAGCCCGAGACCAACGGCAACGATGTTGATCAGGTCGGTGTCATGGTGCATCGGCTCTCGCAGAAATCAGGGGGATGCCCCGATTTTCACCTAATGAGCCAAATGCGGCAAACCTTTGGAGCAAATAGGGTCAGATCCCTTTTCCTGGAGGAAAAGGGATCTGACCCCGGATGAACCCGCCGGGCAGGGCCCGGCGCGCCCGTTACCGCTTACCAGTTGTACTTGATCCGCCCGTACACATACGCGCCATTGAAGCCGAACGGCGAGTAGTTGCTGTACGGCAGCATGCCGAAGGTCGAGTTCTGCAGGTCCTCGGTGCGATCCGGGTACTCGTCCAGCAGGTTGTCGGCGCCCACCGTCAGCGTCCAGTTCGCACTCGGCTTGTAGCTGGCCGAGGCATCCAGCACCCACTTGTCGCCGTAGGTCTGGTCGCGCGCGGCGGTGGCCGAGTTGCGCACCGTGAACTCGCCGTAGCGGGTCGCCGCCAGGCCCAGTTCCCAGTGATCCGAACGCCAGGTGCCACTCAGGATCGTCTTGTCACGCGGATAACTGTCCTCGATGCGGCCGATTTCATCGCGGCCGATCAGCGACTGGGTCAGGCCCAGTGTGCCGAACACCGCCGGCGTGCCACCCACGCGCTGCACTTCGGTGTCGTTGTAGCTGTAGGCCGCGGTCAGTTCCAGGCTGCTGGCGCTGAACGGCACGGTGTAGCTGGACACGAAGTCGACGCCGCGGGTGCGGGTGTCCAGGCCGTTGGTGAAGTACGAGAACGCAGTCACCTGCGGCAGGCCGAGCGTGGTCAGCAGCGCGCTGCTGGCGGCATTGGTGCTGATGCTGGACGACAACGCGATGCGGTCGTCAATGTCGATCTGGTACGCGTCGACGGTGATGTACAGGCGATCCACCGGCTGCAGCACCAGGCCCAAGCTGTAGGAGGTGGAGGTTTCGGCTTTCAGCGGCGACGCGCCCAGTGCCTGTGCGGCCGGGCTGGTGGTCGGGAAGGTGCCGCGTTCAACGAACACGCCGTTGAGGAACTGGCTGGTCACCGCCTGGTAGCCCTGCTGGGCCAGCGACGGTGCGCGGAAACCGCTGGAGGCGGTAGCACGCAGCGCCACCTTGTCGGTGAAGGCATAGCGCGCCGACAGCTTGCCGGAGAAGCGGTCGCCGAAGTCCGAGTAATCCTCGTAACGACCAGTGACACCGGCGGAGAACTTCTCGCTCAGGTCCGCTTCCAGGCCCGCGTAGACTGCGTAGTTGTGGCGGTCGGTATGCACTTCGTTGGTCGGGGTGAAGCCGCCGAAGCCCTGCGCACCGGTGCCGGTGTAGGAATTCAGCTCGCCCGGGCTCTGGTCCCACTTCTCGCGACGGTACTCACCGCCGAAGGACAGCGTGACCGGATAGGCCAGGCCCCAGTCCAGCGACTTGGTCAGGTCGGCGTTGAAGATGTCCTGCTGGTACTTCAGCGTGCCGTCGTAGAACGAACGCGGGCTGGTCGCGCCCAGGCTGTAGTTGATGCTGTTGCGGGTGTGGAAATCCAGGGTGTTCTCGCCGTGGTTCAGGCTCAGGTCCCAGGTCCAGCCGTTGTCGGTGTTGCCTTTGACCCCGGCCACCAGCGAGCGGTCCTTGGAGTACTGGTTGATCTCCGGCACGAAGCCGTCGGGGTAGGTCTGCGCCAGCAGCGCGGTCTGTCCGTTGTGGTTGCGCGAACGGTAGAACGCGAACGAGGTGATGTCGCGGTTGCTGAGCAGCGCGCTCGCATAGCCGGTCACGTGGTCGCTGAAATCAAAGCTGGCATTGGCCGACGCCGCAGTGGCGTCCACGCGCGGGTCGCCGACGATGAAGGTGGTCTGGCCCACGGACGGGTAGTTGACGGTATTCGGCGTGGTGCCGCGATAGGGGCCGGCGCGGTCGCTCTCGTCCTGCTGGCTGATCTGGCCGGCCACGTGCACGCGGCCACGGCCGTTGCCGAATTCCACGCCGGTATCGCCGGACAGCTGGTACTTGTTGCCGTCGCCAGCCGAGTACTGGCCGTAGTCGACGGCCAGGCTGCCGCCACTGCCGCTGCCCTTCAGCACGATGTTGATGACGCCGGCGATGGCATCCGAACCGTACTGCGCCGAGGCGCCGTCGCGCAGCACCTCGACGCGCTCGATGGCGGCGATCGGAATCGCGTTGATGTCCACCGCCGACGAACCGCGGCCGATGCTGCCGTTGACGTTGATCATCGCCGAGGTGTGGCGGCGCTTGCCGTTGACCAGTACCAGCACCTGGTCCGGGGACAGGCCGCGCAGCTGTGCCGGGCGCACACCGCTGGTGCCGTCGGTCAGCGCGGGGCGCGGGAAGTTCAGCGACGGCAGCGCGCGCGACAGCGCGGTGGCCAGCTCACCGGTACCGGTGGACTGCAGGATCTCGGGGGTGATGATGTCGATCGGCGACTGCGATTCGGCGACCGTGCGGTCGGCCACGCGGGTGCCGGTGACGATCACCGTATCCAGGGTGTTGGCGGCGGTGCCGGCCTGCTGGGCGGCGGCAACGAACGGAGAACCACCGAGTGCGACAGCGACGGCGGCGGCGATCAGGCTGGTCTTGCGGGTCATCGGGAGGGGGCTCCGGTTGGCGGGATGGCACCGGAATCGACATCACGGGGGTGAGGCGGACGACGGTTGTTGCGGTGCGCAATACAGGAATTAACGGGATATTCAGTGCCTGTCAAATGCCGGTCATCAGAAAAAATGTTGCAGCAGCAACCATTTAGCTGCGACAGGCGGTGACGGGGAAGGGGCCCGGGAGGCGCGCGGACAGGACGTGGGAGAGAGGAACGTCGGCCGTCGCGCATCCCGGGGCGCGTCAAGTATTCGTTAACGTTAGAATTGCGTCGCAGGAACAGTGCTTACCAGCACATTCCATTCGGTTATATGGACGCCTCCCCCCATGATTTCGCTTCGTAATTTCGCCTTGCGCCGCGGCGAGCGGCTGCTGTTGTCCAATGTCGACCTGACCCTGCATGCCGGTTACCGGGTAGGCGTGGTCGGCCGCAACGGTGCTGGCAAGTCCAGCCTGTTCGCGGCGGTGAAGGGCGAACTGGAGGCCGACAAGGGTGACGTCGACCTGCCGGGCAAGATCCGCATCGCCAGCGTTGCCCAGGAAACCCCGTCCCTGCCGGACCCGGCGCTGAGCTTCGTGCTGGGCGGTGACATCGAAGTGGCTGCGGTGCTGGCTGCCGAAGCCGACGCCACCGCCCGCGAAGACTGGGAAGCGGTGGCCGAGGCGCATACGCGCATGGCCGAGCTGAACGCCTACGACGCCGAAGCACGTGCCGGCAAGCTGCTGCATGGCCTGGGCTTCCCGGCCGAAACGCACCACCGCGCCGTGTCCTCGTTCTCCGGCGGCTGGCGCGTGCGCCTGAACCTGGCCCGCGCGCTGATGATGCCCAGCGACCTGCTGCTGCTGGACGAACCGACCAACCACCTGGATCTGGACGCGGTGTACTGGCTGGAACAGTGGCTGCTGAAGTACCCCGGCACCCTGCTGCTGATCTCGCATGACCGCGAGTTCCTCGACAACGTGGCCACCCACACCCTGCACCTGCACGGTGGTGGCGCCAAGCTTTACCCGGGCGGTTACACCGACTTCGAGCGCCAGCGTGCCGAACAGCTGCGCCAGCAGCAGATCGCGCATGAGAAGGAACAGGCCGAGCGCGCCCACCTGCAGAGCTTCATCGACCGCTTCAAGGCCCAGGCCAGCAAGGCCGCACAGGCACAGAGCCGGATGAAGCGCCTGGCCAAGCTGGCCGGCACCGAGGCGGTGCGCGCCGAGCGCGAATTCCGCATCGAGTTCGCACCGCCGGCCAAGCTGCCGTTCTCGCTGATCCGCCTGAACCACGTCGAGGCCGGCTACGGCAGCGATTCGGTGATCCTGCACAACGTCGGCTTCGGCCTGGAAGCGGGCCAGCGCATCGGCCTGCTGGGCCCCAACGGCGCCGGCAAGACCACCCTGGTGAAGACCCTGGTGGGCGAACTGGCACCGATTGCCGGCGAGCGCGCCGCGCACCCGGACCTGCGCATCGGCTACTTCGCCCAGCACACGGTCGAGTCGCTGCATGAAGGCCAGTCGCCGATGGAGCACTTCCGCGACCTGGCCCCGGATGCACCGAACCAGTCGTTCCGCGATTTCCTCGGCAAGTGGAATTTCCCGGGCGACCGTGCCTTTGAACCGGTGGATGGTTTCTCCGGTGGCGAGCGTGCACGCCTGGCGCTGGCATTGATCGCCTGGCAGCAGCCGAACGTGCTGTTGCTGGACGAACCGACCAACCACCTTGACCTGGAAATGCGCGAAGCCCTGGCCGAAGCACTGGCCGATTTCGACGGCGCGATCGTGATGGTTTCGCATGACCGCCACCTGATCGGCCTGGTCTGTGACACCTTCTGGCGTGTGGCCGACGGCGTGGTCGAACCCTTCGATGGTGACCTCGATGCCTACGCCGCCTGGCTGCGCACGCGCCCGCAGGCGCAGGGCACCAAGGCACGCATGGAGCAGGTGGAGGAACCGGTGGTGGTCACGACCGCACCGGTCGCGCAGGTGGTGCAGAAGAAGCCGGTCAACCCGCACAAGCTGGCCAGCGCCGAAGCCAAGGTCGCCGAGCTGGAAGGTGTGCTGGCCGAACTGGACCGGCAGCTTGCCGACTCGAGCAACTATGCCGATGCCACGCGCATGGCCGTGCTCGGCCGCGACCGCGAAGCCGCCGCCGCACAGCTGGAAAAGGCCGAAGCGGCCTGGATGGAACTGCTGGAGTCCTGATTCCATCGGTAGCGCCGGGCCATGCCCGGCGGCTTCTTCCAACCGCTGCGCGCGCCGGGCATGGCCCGGCGCTACCCGCGGCGCGCGTGTTTCATCCCTGCGCCTGCAGCCATTCGCGGAACCGCTTGGCCGGTTCCCGTTCGGCACGCGAGCGCAGACGGGTCAGCCAGTAGCGACCCAGCTCCAGCGTGGTGGCAAACGGCTGCAGCAGCCGGCCCTCGGCCAGGTCCGCTTCGAACATGCGCAGCGGCAGCAGGGCAACGCCTGCGCCACCGGCCGCAGCTACCGCCAGCGTCAAGGACGAATCGAACACCGGTCCGCGTGCTTCCACGCCGTTGGCCCCGGCCATCTGCAGCCAGCGTGGCCATTCGTCGCTGCGGTACGAACGCAGCAGCGGCAAGGCCGCCAGGTCGCGCGGATGCTTCAGCCGCCGCGCCAGTGCCGGCGCGCACAACGGCGCGAACGGCGCGTCCAGGATCGCCGTGCAGGCCTGTCCCTGCCAGTCGCCATCGCCGAAACGGATCGCCAGGTCCAGGCCTTCACCGGCCAGGTCGATGCGGTTGTTGTGGGTCTGCAGCCGCAGTTCGATATCCGGGTGGGCCGCATCGAACGCGGCCAGCCGCGGCAGCAGCCAGCCGGTGGCGAAGGTGCCGACCACGCCGATCGTCAGCACTTCCCGCGCCGGGCCACCGGTGTAGCGGGCGATGCTGGCTGAAATGCGCTCGAAGGATTCATTGAGCACCGGGTACAGGGCTGCTCCTTCCTCGGTCAACGCCACGCCGCGGGGCAGGCGGTGGAACAGGCGGATACCCAGCCGGTCCTCCAGTCCGCGTATCTGGTGACTCAGCGCCGCCTGGCTGACGCAGAGTTCCAGCGCGGCGCGGGTGAAGTTCTGGTGCCGGGCAGCCGCTTCGAAGGCGCGCAACGCATTCAGCGAAAGGGTGGGGTGCAGCATGGGGACGTGTGAGGCAGGATGATGGCTGATGGTAGCGCCTTGCCATGGGCGTTGGATAAATAAAGGGTTTAATGCGTCATGCATGAATTAATCTCATGACTGACGCTGAAAAAACGCGCTGGTCGCCTTTGCCCACCCTTTCAATAATCGGGACAGCTTCCACGAGGATTCCGCATGCTTGCCCGTCGTCGATTCCTGCAGTTCAGTAGTGCCGCAGTCGCGTCCACCCTTGCGTTGCCGCTGCTGGCCCGGGCTGCCGCACCCGCCACCGTGCCCGCCACACCGGTCGATGCCGCCATCGCTGCCGCCGCCGACTTCGCCGCACTGGAAAAGGCGTGCAGCGGTCGACTCGGCGTAACCCTGCTCGACAGCGCTGGTGGTCGCCGCCTCGGCCATCGCCAGGACGAACGCTTCCCGCTGTGCAGCACCTTCAAGAGCGTGCTGGCCGCCACGGTGCTCAAGCAGGCCGAGCGCGATGCGGCACTGCTGGACCGGCGCCTGCCGGTGCGGACCCAGGACCTCCTGGAGCACGCGCCGGTCACCCGCCGCCACGTCGGCAAGGACCTGACCGTGCGTGACCTGTGCCGGGCCACGTTGATCACCAGCGACAACACCGCCGCCAACCTGTTGTTCGCAGCGATCGGCGGGCCGCCAGCAGTCACCGCGTTCCTGCGCGCCAGCGGCGACACGATCACCCGCAGCGATCGCCTGGAGCCGGAACTGAACAGCTTCGCCATTGATGATCCCCGCGACACCACTACGCCGGCGGCCATTGCATCGACGCTGCAGCGTCTGGTGCTGGGCAATGCACTCAGGCCTGCCTCACGCCAGCAGCTGGCCGACTGGCTGATCGACAACGAAACCGGCGATGCCTGCCTTCGTGCGGGCCTGGGCAAGCGTTGGCGGGTGGGCGACAAGACCGGCAGCAATGGCGAAGACGCCCGCAACGACATCGCCGTGTTGTGGCCGGTGCAGGGCGGTTCGCCCTGGGTCCTGACCGCCTATCTGCAGGCGGGCACGATCAGCTTCGAACAGCGCGCGGCGGTACTTGCGCAGGTCGGGCGGATTGCAGATGGGCTGATCCGCTGAAGGGCGCTCTGCCGAAAGGAGAGGACACTTTCAGCCGTGTCCGGCTTGCCCGATCCGGATCGAACCCGCATCCTGCGCGCGTTCGATCCACACGGAAGTCCCCCCGATGAGCCATGAACTGGTCTACCTGCTGCTGATCTTCGCGCTGTTGGTCATCCCGCGCGCGCTGCAGCGGTTCAGCCTGCCGGCGCCGCTGACCTGCCTGCTGTTCGGCATCATCGGCATGCTCTGGCTGGGCGACCAGGCGCACGACGCGGTCATCGCGCTGCTGGCCACGCTGGGCATCTCCTCACTGTTCCTGTTCGCCGGCCTGGAAGTTGACCTGCAGGCCCTGCGGCGCGGCATGTGGCCGCTGCTGGCGCATCTGCTGATCCGCAGTGCGACCCTGTTCGGCGTCGGCTGGCTGGCCTGGCGTTACGCCGGCCTGCCATGGCAAGCGGCCGGGTTGCTGGCGCTTGCGCTGCTGACCCCCTCCACCGGTTTCATCATGGATTCGCTGTCGCGGCTGGGGCTGAGCGAGGACGAGCGGTTCTGGGTCACCAGCAAGGCCATCGCCGGTGAACTGCTGGCCCTGGCGGCGTTGTTCATCGTGCTGCAGGCTGGCGACCCCGGGCACATGGCGCTGTCCAGCCTGGCCCTGCTGGCGATGATGATCGGCCTGCCGCTGCTGTTCATCGCGCTCGGTCGCTGGGTCGCGCCGCATGCGCCGGGCTCGGAATTCTCGCTGCTGGTGATGGTGGGCATGGTGGCGGCGTACATCACCTACCTGCTGGGCGTGTACTACCTGGTCGGCGCCTTCATTGCCGGCCTGGTCGCGCGCCTGCTGCACCAGCGCATGCCGCTGCTGGCCTCGCACGAAAACCTGCATGCGCTGCGTCTGTTCGCCTCGTTCTTCGTGCCGTTCTACTTCTTCAACGCCGGCACCAAGGTGCCCAGCGAAGCGCTGAGCTGGGAGGCACTGGGGCTGGGCATCGTCATCACCCTGGTGGTGCTGCCGCTGCGCATCGCGGTGGTCTGGCTGCAGCGCCGCGTGATGTTCGGCGAGAGCTTCCGCAGCAGCCTGCGCGTATCGCTGGCGCTGGCACCGACGCTGATCTTCACCTTGGTGCTGGCCGCGATCATGCGCGATCGCTTCCAGATTCCCGCGGTGCTGTTCGGCGCGCTGCTGCTGTATGCGGCCTTGACCACGCTGCTGCCTTCGCTGGTGTTCCGCACGCCGTTCGATGTCGATCCGGTCGAGCAGGAGCCGGCAGGGCAGGGCGAAGATGCGCCGGTGGCGGCGACGGACGTGGTTGCCGTCGCCCCTGCAGCCGAGCGCTGAGGTGGATCCAGGGAGTGCGGTTTGCGCGCATCGGCCATGGCCGTTAGGGTTGGGGCATGAAACCGATCGCCGCTGTTGCTTCCGCCTTCGCCCTGCTCGGCCTCGCCGCCTGCTCGCAGCCATCGCATACGGTCAACCACGATCTGTCGACCGCGCCGGCCGACGCCTTCATGGCCGCGGTCGCTGCCCATTGTGGCCAGGCGTACGAGGGCAAGGTGGTGGAAGACACGCCGGCCCCTACCGGTAAAGACCCCTTCGCCGGGCAGAAGCTGGTGATGCACGTGCGGGGCTGCGCCGACCCGGGCCATGAGCTGCGCATCCCGTTCCACGTCGGCGATGATCATTCGCGCACCTGGGTGTTGACCCGCACCGAGCACGGGCTGCGCCTGAAGCACGACCATCGCCACGCCGATGGCAGTCCCGATGCGATCACCCTGTACGGCGGTGACAGCAAGCCGCCGGGCACCGCCGGACGCCAGCAGTTCCCCGCAGATGGCGAATCGGTGGCGATGTTCCGCCGTGCCGACATGCTGGCTTCAACCCACAACACCTGGGCGATGGAGATCGAGCCGGACCAGCGTTTCGTCTATGAGCTGACGCGCCCGGAAGGGCGCCGTTTCCGGGTCGAGTTCGATCTCAGCAAGCCGGTCGCGCTACCGCCGGCGCCCTGGGGTGATGCAGCGGCGCCGGCACCCTGATCGGCCCCCTGGCATGCTGCCGCGGACAGCCCGGTAGCGCCGGGCCATGCCCGGCGGCTTTCAAGCGGAGACCCTGCCACTGCGCTCGCCGGGCATGGCCCGGCGCTACCCCTCAACGCGTGCCGAAGCGCGCCCGGCAGCCGTTGCTGACCCACACATTGCCGCGCGAGTAGCCCCAGGTCCGGCCTTCCTGGCAGGCGCTGCCGGACAGCTGCTGCTGCAGCACAGGCCGGCCCTGGCGTTCATCCCAGTTGCAGCTCTGCTGGCGGTTGTTGTTGCTGCTGCAGGTCACGGTGTAGTTGCTGTTGCCACCACCCCAACCGCCGCCATTGCCCCCACCATTGCCGCCGCCCCAGCCACCGCGGGCCTCGGCGAACTCGGCGCGGCAGCCGCGGTTGACCCAGATCGCGCCGTTGCGCACGCCCCAGTTCTGGCCTTCCACGCACTGCGTGCCGGAGATCTGCCGGACCACGCGTGCATTGCGCCAGCCCACCGGGCAGCTGCGTTCGCGGTTGTCCTGGCTTTCGCAGCGCACGGTGCCGCTGTTGCCGTTGCCACCACCCCAACCGCCGCCGTTGCCGCCACCCCAGCCGCCTCGGCCCTGGGTGAATTCGGCGCGGCAGCCGTTGTTGACCCAGATGCTGCCATTGCGGGTGCCCCAGGTTCGGCCTTCCACACAGGCCGAGCCGGACAGCTGGCGGACCAGCCGGGCATCGCGCCAGCCGGTGTTGCAGACGCGTTCGCGGTTGTTCTGGCTCTCGCAGCGGACCACCCCGTCCTGCGCGGCGGCAGGGGCGGAGTGCAGGGCGAGCGCGGTAAAGGTGCCAAGGATCACGGCCAGGCTGGCCAGGGACTGCGGTTTCATGGCGACATCCCCATACGGGAGTAGGTGCGCGACTATAAGGACGGGGGCGATCAAGCCCGCGTGACCGTCCGCATTTGCCCCGGCCGGGGCGTCGGCCGCAGAATAAGAGGCTTTCCGGCCCCCATCAGGCGCCGGCGTTCTCCAGCGGAGCTTTCCCCCCATGCGTACCCACTTCTGCGGCCTGGTCGATGAGACCCTGATTGGCCAGACTGTCACCCTCGCCGGCTGGACCGACGTGGCCCGTAACCAGGGCGGCGTCTGCTTCATCGATCTCCGCGATCATGAAGGCATCGTGCAGGTGACGGTGGAGCTCGACAACGCCGAAGTGTTCGCCGTGGCCGCCTCGCTGGGCTATGAGGACGTGCTGCAGGTGGAAGGCGTGGTACGTGCCCGCCACGCGGTCAACGACAAGCTGCGCACGGGCAAGGTGGAAGTGATCGCCACCGCCATCACCGTGCTGAACAAGGCCGCGCCGCTGCCGTTCCACGCCCACGAGAACCCGGGCGAAGAAACCCGCCTGAAGTACCGCTACCTGGACCTGCGCCGTCCGGAGATGCAGCGCATGCAGCGCACCCGCATCAAGCTGGTGCAGGCCCTGCGCCGCCACCTGGACGAGAAGGGCTTCCAGGACATCGAAACGCCGATCCTGACCAAGGCCACCCCGGAAGGTGCACGCGACTTCCTGGTGCCGGCGCGCATGCACCCGGGCGAGTTCTATGCCCTGCCGCAGAGCCCGCAGCTGTTCAAGCAGATCCTGATGGTGGCCGGCTTCGACCGCTACTACCAGATCGCGCGCTGCTTCCGCGATGAGGCCCTGCGTGCCGACCGCCAGCTGGAATTCACCCAGCTGGACATGGAGTTCGCCTTCGTCCGCGAGCGCGACGTGCAGGACTTCGTCGAAGACATGATCCGCGCCATCTTCAAGGAAGTGGTCGACGTCGAACTGGATGCCAGCTTCCCGCGCATGACCTGGGCCGAGGCGATGCGTCGCTATGGTTCGGACAAGCCGGACCTGCGCATCGCGCTGGAACTGGTGGACGTGGCCGAGCTGGTCAAGACCAGCGAATTCCCGGTGTTCACCGCTGCTGCCAATGATGCCGATGGCCGCGTCGCCGCCCTGCGCATCCCCGGTGGTGCCAGCCTGTCGCGCAAGCAGATCGACGAGTACGCCGCGCACGCCGCCAAGTACGGTGCGAAGGGCCTGGCCTACATCAAGGTGGGCGAGAACGGTGAAATCAGCTCGCCGATCCAGAAGTTCTTCAGTGAAGAGGGCTTCGCCGCCCTGGTCGCCCATGTCGGCGCCGGCAACGGCGACATCGTGTTCTTCGGTGCTGGCGGCTACAACAAGGTGTCCGACTTCATGGGCGCGCTGCGCCTGAAGGCCGGCAAGGACTTCGGTCTGGTCGCCGACAGCTGGGCGCCGCTGTGGGTCACCGACTTCCCGATGTTCGAATGGGACGAGGAAGCGCAGCGCTACGTCGCCCTGCATCACCCCTTCACCGCGCCGGCCGTGGACGACATCGCCGACCTGCGCGCGCACGCCAAGACCGCCGTTTCGCGCGGCTACGACATGGTGCTCAACGGCAATGAAATCGGCGGCGGTTCGATCCGTATCCACCGCCCCGACATGCAGAGCGCGGTGTTCGAACTGCTAGGCATCGGTGCCGAAGAAGCCCGCGCCAAGTTCGGCTTCCTGCTCGACGCGCTGAACTACGGCGCGCCGCCGCACGGTGGCATCGCCTTCGGCATCGACCGCATCGCCGCGCTGATGGCCGGCACCGAGTCGATCCGCGACGTCATCCCGTTCCCGAAGACCACCGGTGCGCAGGATCTGATGACCGACGCGCCGTCGCCGATCGTCGACGAGCAGCTGGCCGAAGTGCACATCCAGGTTCGCCCCAAGAAAAACTGATCAGGAGATCCAGGCAATGACCGAGTTTGCGTTTTCGCTGGAGTGGGAAAAGCTGGGCAATGAAGGCTCCGAGGCCAACCTGGTCACCGAGCGTGCACGTGTCTTCGGTGGTTGGCTGGTCCGTGTCGGTACCAACCCGTCGGCCATGGCCCTGACCTTCGTCGCCGACGGCGAAGGCCGCTGGGACGGTGAAGACTTCGGCGTCGAGGATTACGAAGACGACGAAGAGGAAGAGTACGACGAGGACGAGGAAGGCGAAGAAGAGGAAGACGGCGAGGAAGAAGAGGACGACGAGGAATACGAAGAAGAGGAAGAGGAAGAAGACGACAAGGAGCCGGCGGAACGGGCTTGACCCGAACCGTGGTCCTGACGTCAACTCGACCCATGTATTCGATCCGCCGCGCCACTGTGGACGACGCGCCGACCCTGTCGGCGCTGGCCGCACGCACGTTCACCGAAACCTTCGGCCATCTGTATCCGCCGCAGGACCTGCAGGACTTCATCGACGAGGCCTACACGGTCGAGCGTCAGCGCACGATCCTGGCCCACCCCGATTACGCGGTGTGGCTGCTGGAGCTGGACGGGGAGGCGGTCGGCCATGCCGCCGCCGGCCCCTGTGGGTTGCCGCATCCGGAGGTGAAGCCCGGTGACGGTGAGCTCAAGCGCCTGTACCTGATCAAGACGCAGCAGAGCTGCGGCTGGGGCAGCCGCCTGCTGGAAACCGCGCTGGCCTGGCTGGAGCACGACGGCCCGCGCACGCTGTGGCTGGGCGTGTGGTCGGAAAACTTCGGCGCGCAGCGCTTCTACGCCCGGTATGGTTTTGAAAAGGCCGGCGAGTACCTGTTCCCGGTGGGCGATACCAACGATCTTGAGTTCATCCTGCGCCGTTTGCCGCATCCGGCCTGAAACCGTTCACCGCCGCTTGCCCCTGGCTTCTGTTCAATCACCGTAGTTCCGCCCCGCTGACCGCCAGGCTGTTGCACATGACTCCCCCCGTTCTGTTGTTGCATGGCATCTGGAATGCCCGTGCCTGGGTCGGGCCGCTGGCCTGGCGCCTGCGCGCGCGCGGCTTCCAGGTCCATACCTTTGGCTACTCGTCCGTATTTGGCGGTCCCGATGTGGCCGTGCCGCAGTTGCTGGAGCGGCTGGCAGATGCAGGCCCGCTGTCGCTGGTCGGGCACAGCCTGGGTGGCCTGCTGGCGCTGGAAGCCCTGCGCCGGCAGCCGCAGTTGCCCGTGCAGCGCGTGGTCTGCCTGGGCTCGCCACTGCGGGGCAGTGGTACTGCGCGCTCGTTGTCCGAACATGGTTGGGGCCTGGCCCTGGGCCGCAGCAGCGAGCTGCTGCTGGACGGGCTGCCGGACTGGCAGGGCAAGGCAGCCGTCGGCCTGATCGCCGGCTCTGTGCCACATGGGCTGGGCAGCCTGCTCGGGGCGCTGGATGACGATTCCGACGGTACCGTGGCGCTGGCCGAGACCCGCCTGCCGGGGCTGGCCGACCACTGCGTGGTGCGCACCAGCCACAGCGGCCTGGTGGTGTCGCCCGATGCCGCGCGGCAGACCGCGCATTTCCTCCGCCATGGCCAGTTCGACCATGGCCGGGACGCTGCCGCCGCGTAAGGCGGTTCGCCGGGCATGGCCCGGCGCTACCACGGCGGTGCACCCCCGGTAGCGCCGGGCCATGCCCGGCGAGCGCAGCGGCATCCATCCGTCCTCGACACGGTCAGCGGGCCCGATCAGGTAGAATCCGCGGCCTTATCCATCAACGCACGTACGGAAAGACCCATGGGTAGAGGCCCCTCCATCGAGAACCGCAAGAACGCGTCTGACGCGAAGCGCGGCAAGATTTTCACCAAGATCATCCGTGAGATCGGCGTGGCTGCCCGCGGCGGTGGAGGCGACCCCAACAACAACCCGCGCCTGCGTGTAGCCGTGGACAAGGCGCTGACCGCGAACATGTCCAAGGACGTGATCGAGCGCGCCATCAAGAAGGCCACCGGTGAACTGGAAGGCGTCGAGTACGAAGAGATCCGCTACGAGGGCTACGCGCCCGGTGGCGTGGCCGTCATCGTCGATTGCCTGACCGACAACCGCGTGCGCACCGTGGCCGATGTCCGCCATGCGTTCAGCAAGTGCGGCGGCAACATGGGCACCGAAGGCTCGGTCAGCTTCATGTTCAAGCGCGTGGGCGTGCTGCACTACGGCGCCGGCGCCGATGAGGACGCCATCTCCGAAGCGGCCATCGAGGCCGGTGCCGATGACATCGTGGTCTACCCGGAGGATGGCGCGATCGACGTGCTCACCGCCGCGGACAGCTTCCACGCAGTCAAGGATGCGATGCAGGCGGCTGGCCGCACGCCGGATCATGCCGAGCTGACCTTCCGTGCCGACAACGACATCAAGGTCGAGGGCGACACCGTCCTGCAGGTCAAGAAGCTGCTGGACATGCTGGAAGACCTCGACGACGTGCAGGACGTGTACTCCAACGCCGATCTCGGCGCGGACGCCTACGCCTGAACGGACGCTGCGCCGGTCGCCTTTGGCGGCCGGTGAGCGGACAATGCGGACCATGATGACCCCAGACGTTTCCAGCCATCACCGCCGCATGCGTCCTTCCCGGATCAGCGGCCTGCGCGCGTGTGCCGCATGACCCGCATTCTCGGCATCGACCCGGGTTCACAACGGACCGGGGTCGGCATCATCGATGTCGATGCCAGCGGCCGGGTCAGCCACGTGCATCACCAGCCGCTGGTGCTGCTCGGTGCCGATGACTTCCCGCAGCGCATGAAGCTGCTGGTGCTGGGCCTGGCCGAGCTGTGCCTGGAGTTCCAGCCGCAGGAAGTGGCCATCGAAAAGGTGTTCATGGCGCGCAACCCCGATTCGGCGCTGAAGCTGGGCCAGGCCCGTGGCGCGGCGATTTCGGCGGTGGTGCTGCGCGACCTGCCGGTGCACGAATACGCTGCCAGCGAGATCAAGCTGGCGGTGGTCGGTCGTGGCGGCGCCGAAAAGCAACAGGTTCAACACATGGTCGGGCTCATGCTCAACCTGAAAACCAAGCTGCAGGCCGACGCGGCCGACGCGTTGGCCGTGGCGATCACCCACGCCCACGTAAGGGCAACGGCCAACCGCCTGGGGCTGACTGCCCGCCAGGCGTGGGGCCGCAAATGAGGAGCTGCACGCAATGATCGGTCGACTGCGCGGAATCGTCGCCTACAAGGCGCCGCCGTGGCTGGTGGTGGACGTCAACGGGGTGGGCTACGAGCTGGAGGCGCCGATGAGCACCTTCTACGACCTGCCCGAGCTGGGCCGTGAGGTCACGCTGTACACCCATTATTCGCAGAAGGAAGACAGCGTCTCGCTGTACGGCTTCCTGCGCGAAGGCGAGCGCCGCCTGTTCCGCGACGTGCAGAAGGTCAGCGGCATCGGCGCGAAGATCGCGCTGGCCGTGCTGTCCGGGGTCACCGTCGAAGAATTCGCCCGCATGGTCCAGGCCGGTGACATCACCGCGCTGACCCGCATCCCGGGCATCGGCAAGAAGACCGCCGAGCGCATGGTGCTGGAACTGCGTGACCGCGCGGCGCAGTTCGGTGCCGGTGGCGCACTGCCGACCGGCAGTGGCCCGGCCCCGGCCGATCCGCTGTCTGATGCCACCGTGGCCCTGCAGCAGCTGGGCTACAAGCCCGCCGAGGCGGCGCGGATGGCGCGCGAGGCCTTCAACGAGGGCGACGAAGTGGCCATGGTCATCCGCAAGGCCCTGCAATCGGCGCTGCGCTGAGCCGCTCCGTTTCCTTCCCCATTACACCCTGAGCTTCGCCAGGAGCCCCATGTCCAGCAGTCAAACCCCGCACACCGCCGCCCATGGTGGCCATGGTCACGCTCCCCCCGCCGGGGGCCTGGCGCTGATCATCGGTGCGATCGGCGTGGTCTTCGGCGATATCGGCACCAGCCCGCTGTACACCCTGAAGGAGGCGTTCTCGCCGCACTACGGGCTCAACAGCGACCACGACACCGTGCTGGGCGTGCTGTCGCTGGCGTTCTGGGCGCTGAACATCGTGGTCACCCTGAAGTACGTGACCATCATCATGCGCGCCGACAATGATGGCGAGGGCGGCATCATGGCGCTGATGGCGCTGACCCAGCGCACGCTGCGCAACGGGTCGCGCTCGGCCTACGTGGTCGGCATCCTCGGCATCTTCGGCGCCTCGCTGTTCTTCGGCGATGGCGTGATCACCCCGGCGATATCGGTGCTGGGTGCAGTTGAAGGCCTGGAGGTTGCCGCGCCGGGGCTGCACGCCTTCATCGTGCCGATCACCGTGGTGGTGCTGCTGGCCGTGTTCGCGGTGCAGCGTTTCGGTACCGCGAAGATCGGCAAGCTGTTCGGCCCGATCACCTCGATCTGGTTCATTTCGCTGGCCGCGATCGGCATCTACAACATCGTCGACGCGCCGGAAGTGCTGAAGGCGTTCAACCCGTGGTGGGCGATCCGCTTCTTCATGGAGCACGGCTGGCACAGCATCTTCATCCTCGGCGCGGTGGTGCTGGCGGTGACCGGTGGCGAGGCGCTGTACGCCGACATGGGCCACTTCGGTGCCAAGCCGATCCGCCACGCCTGGTACTTCTTCGTGCTGCCCTGCCTGGTGCTGAACTACCTGGGGCAGGGCGCGCTGGTGCTCAACCATCCCGAGGCGGTGAAGAACCCGTTCTTCGAGGCGGTGCCGTCGTGGGCGCTGTACCCGATGATCATCCTGGCCACGATGGCGGCGGTGATCGCCTCGCAGTCGGTGATCACCGGTGCGTTCTCGGTCTCGCGCCAGGCCATGCAGCTGGGCTACATCCCGCGCATGCGCATCAAGCACACCTCGCACGACACCATCGGCCAGATCTACATCCCCGGCATCAACTGGGGCATCGCGGTGATGGTGATCGGCCTGGTGCTGGCCTTCCGCAGCTCGTCCAACCTGGCCGTGGCCTACGGCATCTCGGTGTCGGCCACCATGCTGATCGATACCCTGCTGCTGGCCCTGGTTGCACGTTCGCTGTGGCCCAAGGCACGCAACTGGATCCTGCCCTTGTGCGTGGTGTTCTTCATCATCGATCTGGGCTTTGTCATCGCCAACGGCGCCAAGCTGCTGCAGGGCGCCTGGTTCCCGGTGGTGCTGGGCATCTTCCTGTTCACCATGATGCGCACCTGGCGCCGTGGCCGCGAACTGTTGCGCGACGAGATCCGCAAGGACGGCATCCGCATCGACACCTTCCTGCCGGGCCTGATGCTGGCGCCGCCGGTACGCGTACCCGGCACCGCGGTGTTCCTCACCGCCGACCCGACCGTGGCCCCGCATGCGCTGATGCACAACCTCAAGCACAACAAGGTGCTGCACGAGCGCAACGTGTTCCTGCATGTGGTGACCCTGCCGGTGCCGTACGCGGCGGAAGGGCAGCGCCTGAAGATCGAATCGGTGGGCGATGAGTTCTATCGGGTCTACGTGCGTTTCGGCTTCATGGAGACCCCCGACGTACCGCTGGCGCTGATGCGCTCGTGCGACCACGGTGGCATCTACTTCGACCCGATGGACACCACCTTCTTCGCCAGCCGCGAGACCATCGTCGCCACCGCCAACCGTGGCATGCCGATCTGGCGCGACAAGCTGTTCGCGCTGATGCACAGGAACGCCGCCCCGGCGACGGGCTTCTTCCGGATTCCGGGCAACCGCCTGGTCGAGCTGGGCGCGCAGGTGGAGATCTAATCTCCACCTGCGCTACGTCCCACGATTTGCTGCGCAAATCGTGGGCCCCGCCCGCATTCCGCCTTAACCCCCCGCCTGTCGGCGCGCCCCCTTGAACAACAAGGGGGCTCCACTTGCGGAGGCGCCGCGCGCCAGAAGCCGAGCCCACTCTGCTCCTCAGCTCCATCCACGCATGGCGTGGATCTACCGGGTCGACCAAGGTCGACACCCACCAATAGCAGGCCATGCCGTGTCGACCAAGGTCGACACCTACCAGGAGCAGGCAATGCCATTCCGTCAGATCGCGGAGATCTGTCGAAGGCGGGGTGGGTCCGGTTGCGGGGGTGTCCGCGGCATGGATGCCGCGGCCAAGCCCCCATGGATGGGTTTACGGCGTCCCCCGCAACCGGACCCACCCCGCCATCCCGCAGCAAACCCGCTTTTGACGTTGACGTTGACGTTGCATGTAGCGGGTGCCGGGCGCAGCCCGGCCGAATCTCCCCGCTTTTACCGCATAATCAGCACATGACCGACGACCGCATCATCGCCGCCGGCGCCACCCGCGAGGATGACGCCGCCGACGCCAGCATCCGACCCAAGCGACTTGCCGATTACCTCGGCCAGGTGCCGGTGCGCGAGCAGATGGAGATCTACATCCAGGCCGCCAAGGGTCGTGGCGACGCGCTGGACCACGTCCTGATCTTCGGCCCCCCCGGCCTGGGCAAGACCACCCTCAGCCACGTCATCGCCAACGAACTGGGCGTGGCCCTGCGCGTGACCTCCGGCCCGGTGATCGAGAAGGCCGGCGATCTGGCCGCGCTGCTGACCAACCTGCAGCCGCACGATGTGCTGTTCATCGACGAGATCCATCGCCTGTCGCCGGTGGTGGAAGAAGTGCTGTATCCGGCGATGGAAGATTTCCAGATCGACATCATGATCGGCGAGGGCCCTGCGGCGCGCTCGATCAAGATCGACCTGCCGCCGTTCACCCTGATCGGCGCCACCACCCGCGCCGGCCTGTTGACCGCGCCGCTGCGCGACCGCTTCGGCATCGTCCAGCGCCTGGAGTTCTACAGCGTCGAAGAACTGACCCGCATCGTGCGCCGCTCGGCCGCGATCCTGGCCATCGACTGCACCGCCGACGGGGCAGGGGAGATCGCGCGCCGCGCGCGTGGCACCCCGCGTATCGCCAACCGCCTGCTGCGCCGCGTGCGCGATTACGCCCAGGTCAAGGCCGGTGGCCACATCGACCAGCCCGTGGCCCAGGCCGCAATGCAGATGCTCAAGGTCGACCCGGAAGGCTTCGACGAGCTTGACCGCCGGCTGCTGAAGACCATGGTCGATTACTTCGACGGTGGCCCGGTGGGCATCGAGTCGCTCGCCGCGGCGCTGTCCGAAGAGCGTGGCACGCTGGAAGACGTGGTCGAGCCGTACCTGATCCAGCAGGGCTTCCTGGTGCGCACCGCGCGTGGCCGCATGGCGACCCACAAGGCCTACCGGCACATGGGCCTGAAGCCGAAGAACCCGCCACAGGACCTGTTTGCCGAGGTCCCCGATGTCGGTTGAACCGCGATTCAGTTGGCCGACACGCATTTACTGGGAAGATACCGACGCTGGCGGGGTGGTCTACCACGCCCGCTACGTGGCCTTCATGGAACGGGCCCGGACCGAATGGATGCGCGCGCTGGGCTACGGCCAGGAGCGCATGCGGTCCGAGCACGGCATGGTCTTCGCGGTGCGCTCCATGCAGATGGATTTCATCAAGCCGGCACGGCTGGATGACCAGCTGCAGGTAAGCGCCACCCTGGTCCAGCTGAAGAAGGCCAGCATGGTCTTCGACCAGCAGGTCCTGCGCGACGGCCAGCTGCTGTTGTCCGCACAGGTCCGCATCGCCGCACTGGACGCGGCCAGTTTCCGCCCGCGTGGCATGGACGATGCCGTCCTTGCCGCGCTGCAACCCCACCTCCACCCCGAATCCGAACAGAACTCTTGAGGAACAACGGATGATCGCAACGCTCCTGGCCCTGCAGGCCACGGTCACCGAGGCTTTGCCGGCTGACGTCAGCAATGCCGCGACCCAGACCCTTGCCCAGGCCACCACCGGCGGCGGCATCAACTACCTCGAACTGATGGCCAAGGCCAGCTTGCCGGTGAAGATCATCGTGCTGGCGCTGCTGGTCGGCTCGTTCGTCAGCTGGGTGATCATTTTCCGCAAGGCCCGCATCTTCAAGCAGGCCACCCGCGAAGCCGACGAGTTCGAGAACCGCTTCTGGTCCGGTGCCGACCTGGGCAAGCTGTACAGCTCGGCCACCGACCGCAGCCGCAATGTCGGCGGCCTGGAAGCCATCTTCGAAGCCGGTTTCCGCGAGTACACCCGCCTGCGCGACAAGCGCCGGCTGGATGGCCGTGCCCAGCTGGAAGGTGCCCAGCGCGCCATGCGCACCACCTACACCCGCGAAGTCGACCAGCTCGAGCGCAACCTGGAACTGCTGGCCAACATCGGCTCGACCGCCCCGTACGTGGGCCTGGTGGGTACCGTGTTCGGCATCATGGTGACCATGCACGACATGATCAGCAGCGGCGCCCAGGCCGGTATCGCCGCCGTCGCCCCGGGCATCTCCGAAGCGCTGTTCGCCACTGCCATCGGCCTGTTCGTGGCGATCCCGGCAGTGTGGGCCTACAACCGCTTCACCACCCGCGTGGAGCGCATGTCGGTGCGTTTCGAGACCTTCGCCGACGAGTTCAGCTCGATCCTGCAGCGCCAGAGCGCTGGCGACGAGTAAGCGCCAGACCCGGGAGTCCAAGCCATGTCCGCTGCCATCGGTCGCCGCAAGCGCCGCAAGCTGAAATCGGAAATCAACGTCGTTCCCTATATCGACGTCATGCTGGTGCTGTTGATCATCTTCATGGTCACCGCGCCACTGCTCACCCTGAGCTTCGATGTCGACCTGCCCAATTCCAACGCCAAGGCGCTGGAAAGCAAGCAGGACCCGGTGATCGTCTCGGTGCGCCAGGACGGCCAGCTCAGCCTGAAGCTGCCCGACGCCAAGGAACCCACGGCCGTCACTGCCGAGGAACTGCAGGGCCACCTGTCCGGCATCGCCGCGCAGGACAAGGGAGTGCGCGTGATCGTCGCCGCCGACCGTGCCGTGGCCTATGAAAAGGTCATCGCGGCGATGGACGTGATCAAGCGCGCCAACGTGGACAAGGTAGGCCTGGCCACCGATGCACGCTGACGCCCTGCCGCCACCGCACAAGCAGGAACCCGGCTGGGGCCAGCCGATGGTGCTGGCCGTGCTGGTGCACCTGCTGGTCGCGTTGATCTTCATCGGCGCCTGGCTGTGGTCACCGCAGCGCAATACCGATGCCGCCGCAGGTGATCCCTCGGTCGAGGCCAGCCTGGCGCTGTCCGCGTCCGAAGCCGCCGCCGCCCGCCAGGCCCTGCGCCAGTCGGAAAAGCTGGAAGACCTGCCGCCGCCGGTGGCCGAACCGATCCCGGTGCCGGAAGACACCATCCCGCCGCCGCAGCCGATTGAAGAGCCGCGCCCGCAGGACGCACCGACGCCGCAGCAGCAACAGGCGCAGGAGCGCGTGGCGCAGCCCGATACCAAGGACCAGGACGCGGTCAGCGCGTTGGCGATCTCGCAGGAAAAGGCCAAGCAGGAGCAGGAAGCCAAGCGCCGCCAAGAGCAGATCGACCTGACCGAGCGCAAGCGCCAGGAAGAGGCCGAGCAGAAGCTGCGTCTGGCCAAGCAGCAGGAAGCGGACGCCAAGAAGAAGCAGGCCGAGCAGGAACGCCTGGCCGCTGACAAGGCTGAGGCCGAGAAGCAGAAGAAGATCGCCGACATCCGCGCCCGCCGCGAGCAGGCCGAAAAGGAAGCCAAGCTGGCCGAGCGGAAGCTGCGCGAGGTCGCCGCTGCGCGCAATGCCGCAGGCACGGCCGCTGCCGGTGCCAGTGGTGCCGCACAGCCGGCTGCCGGTGGTGGTGGCAGCAGTGATGATCTGTCTGCCAAATACGCGGCGGCCATCCAGGCCAAGGTGCTGGCGCAGTGGGTGCGTCCGGACAGCGTGCCGCTGGGCCAACGCTGCCAGATCACCATCAACCAGTTGCCGGGCGGTACCGTCCGCAGCGCCACGGTCAGCGCCGGCTGCCCGTTCGATGAAGCCGGCAAGCGCTCGATCGAGGCCGCCGTGCTCAACGCCCAGCCGCTGCCGTACCGCGGTTTCGAGCAGGTATTCGCACGCACGATCAACTTCACGTTCACCGCCCAGGATCGCTGAGGCGCGGGGCAGGGCAGCCCTTTGGGGCTGTCCCGTCATCCAATGACGCCTTTAGCTCTGGATCGTGCGGGCCCGTCCACGCCATGCTTGGGACGCGTCATTCGCACGAAAGGTGGCCGCGACGTTAACGGCATGTGAGAGACCCGGCTGGCACTGACCAGGAATTCACGTACCCTTGGTTCATGATTGCGAAGCGGTTCACTGCCGTTTTGTTATCCCTCGTTCCGGTTCCCCCTATTTGAGCGCTCCATGAAGAAGATGCCTCGCTGGCTTGCCGTGTTTGCGGCCCTGTTGCTGCCCTTTGCTGCCGTCGCGCAGCAGAAGGGGCTGGATATCGACATCATCGGCGGCAATGCCTCCGCCCTCCCGATCACCATCGTGCCGATGCCCTACCAGGGTGCAGCCGGTGCTCCGCAGACCGACGTCGCCGGCGTGGTCCGTGCCGACCTCGAACGTTCGGGCCAGTTCCGCACGCTGCCCGAAGCGCAGATCGTCGAAAAGCCGATCCGTGGCGGTGACATCCAGTTCGCCACCTGGCGCGCGCTGAAGCAGAACTACATCGTCGTCGGCCGGGTCATGGACGCCGGTGCCGGCGCCTACCGCGTCGAGTACGAACTGTTCGACGTGCCCAAGGGCGAGCGCCTGCTGGGCCTGGCGATGACCGCACGTGGCAATGCCATGCGCGACGTTGCCCACCAGATGGCCGACGCCATCTACGAGAAGATCACCGGTGTCCGTGGTGCCTTCTGGACCCGCATCGCCTACGTGACCGCCAGCGGCAAGGGCGACGCCATGCGCTACGCGCTGATGGTGGCCGATTCGGACGGCTTCAACCCGCAGACCATCGTGCGTTCGGCCGAGCCGCTGCTGTCGCCGTCGTGGAGCCCGGATGGCAACAAGCTGGCCTACGTCAGCTTCGAACGTGGCAACTCGGCCATCTACATCCAGAACATCTCCACCGGCGCCCGTGAGCTGGTCACCAGCTTCCGCGGCATCAACAGCGCCCCGGCCTTCTCGCCGGACGGCCGCAAGCTGGCCCTGACCCTGTCGCGTTCGGGCAACCCGGAGATCTACGTGATGGATCTGGGCAGCAAGCAGCTGACCCAGCTGACCAACCACTTCGCCATCGATACCGAGCCGACCTGGGCGCCGGACGGCAGCGCGGTGTACTTCACCTCCGACCGCGGCGGCCGTCCGCAGGTCTACAAGGTCGGTGCCGGTGGTGGCAGCGCCGAGCGCGTGACCTTCCAGGGCAACTACAACGCCAAGCCCTCGGTGTCCTACGACGGCAAGAAGATCGCCGTCGCCCAGGGTTCGGGCAACAGCTACAAGATCGCCCTGATGGACAGCTCGCTGGGTTCGCCCCGCTGGAGCACGCTGTCGCCGGGTTCGCTGGACGAATCGCCGAGCTTTGCGCCCAACGCGAGCATGGTGCTGTATGCCGCCCGTGAGGGTGGTCGTGGTGTGCTGTACGCCGTCTCGGCCGATGCGCGAGTGCGCCAGCGCCTGGTTCTGGCAGACGGTGATGTGCGCGAGCCGGCATGGTCCCCATACCGTACCCAGCGCTAAAAGAGTGTTAATATTTTCTCTGTATTGAACCCCTCATCGGCTTAGGAGCCACAAAGGTATCGCCATGAACAAGTCCACCCGCGTTCTGCTTGTTTCCCTGCTGTCTGTGGCCGTCCTGGCCGGTTGCTCGAAGAAGGTCAAGGAAGAAGCCCCGGCTCCGGTCGATACCGGCACCTCGACCACCACCCCGACCGGTCCGTCCACCTCCGGCCTGTACGGCCCGGGCGACCTGGACACCGATGCCTGCCTGCGCCAGCGCGTTGTCTACTTCGACCTGGACAAGGAAGACGTGAAGCCGGAATTCCAGGCCATCATGGCTTGCCACGCCAAGTACCTGCGTGACCGTCCGTCCTCGCGCATCACCCTGCAGGGCCACACCGACGAGCGCGGTTCGCGCGCGTACAACCAGGCCCTGGGCGAGCGTCGTGGCAACGGCGTCAACTCGGCACTGCAGGCCAACGGTGGCTCGGCTTCGCAGCTGACCGTCGTTTCCTACGGTGAAGAGCGTCCGGTCTGCACCGAGTCGAACGAGTCCTGCTGGTCGCAGAACCGTCGCGTCGAAATCGTCTACACCGCGCAGTAATCCATGCGCCTTGGCATCAAACTGATGCTGGTCGTTGCGGCAGCCCTCGTGGCTGCCGCACCGGCGCATGCACAACGTCAGAGCCTGGCCGACCGCGTCGGTTCGCTCGAGCAGCAGATGTACAACAACAGTGCCAACCAGGACCTGTTGAACCAGATCAATCAGCTGCGGCAGCAGGTCACCAGCCTGCAGGCCTCGATCGAGCAACTCCAGCACGACAACGCCCAGCTCAAGCAGACGGCCCAGGATCAGTACCTGGATCTGGACAGCCGCCTGAACCGGTTGGAAGGGGGCTCTGCCGCCCCGGCCCTGCCTGCGGTTCCGGCGAGCGCACCGAAGGCTCCTGCAGCCCCGGCAAAACCCGCAGCGGCGGCCACTTCCGAGCGGCCGCCTTCCGTCCATGGTGACCCGGGCAGCCTGGCCGTCACCGGTGACGAGCGTACGTCCTACAACGTGGCCTTCGACGCATTGAAGGCGGGCAAGTACGATGATTCGGCGCAGCTGTTCCTGAGCTTCCTGGAGCTGTACCCCAACGGCGTCTACGCCCCCAATGCGCTGTACTGGCTGGGTGAAAGCTATTACGCCACCCGCAATTTCCCGATGGCCGAGTCCCAGTTCCGCGAACTGCTCTCGCGCTATCCCACCCACGACAAGGCCGCTGGCGGCCTGCTCAAGGTCGGCCTCTCGCAGTACGGTGAGGGCAAGGTCGACCAGGCCCAGCAGACGCTGGAGACCGTCGTGGCGCAATACCCGGGCTCGGACGCCGCGCGTACCGCGCAGGACCGCCTGCAGTCGATCCGCCTCGGCAATCAGATCCGCTGATCCGCTGATCCGCTGAGCGGGCGTACAATGTGTTCCCCGTAGCGCCGAGCCCTTGCTCGGCTGCTTTCGTTTCCGGGTCGGCAAACCCGTCCGGATCCGGTAGCGCTGGGCCATGCCCGGCGGCTTGCATTACCCGCCGGGCCATACCCGGCCGGCTGCTGTTGTAGAGCCGAGCCATGCCCGGCTGCGTTCGTTACCGGCCACGGTAGCCCACCCGCCACGTGTCCCATCAAGAAGTCCCTGCCATGACCGCCGTTCCCCCGTCCGCCGCCGTCGCCACGCCCAGCGAAATCGTGCAGTCGCCCCTGCCGCGCCTGAAGATCACCGAGATCTTCACCTCCCTGCAGGGCGAAGCCGATACCGCCGGTTGGCCGACCGTGTTCGTGCGCCTGACCGGCTGCCCGCTGCGCTGCCAGTACTGCGACACCGCCTACGCCTTCCACGGCGGCACCTGGTGGGACATCGACGACATCGTCGCCCACGTGCAGGCGCAGGGCGTGCGCCACGTCTGCGTGACCGGCGGCGAGCCGCTGTCGCAGAAGCGCTGCCTGGTGCTGCTGCAGAAGCTGTGCGATGCCGGCCTGGATGTGTCGCTGGAGACTTCCGGTGCGCTGGACGTCAGCGCCGTCGATCCGCGCGTGTCGCGCGTGGTCGACATCAAGACCCCCGGCTCGGCCGAGGTCGCGCGCAACCGCTGGGAAAACCTGCCGCTGCTGACCACGCGTGACCAGATCAAGTTCGTGATCTGCAACCGCGAAGACTACGACTGGGCCAAGGCCATGGTCGCCGAACACCAGCTGGTGCAGCGCACGATGGTGTTCTTCTCACCCAGCAAGGGTGAGATCACTGCCCGCCAGCTGGCCGACTGGATCGTCGAAGACCGGCTGCCGGTGCGCTTCCAGATGCAGTTGCATAAAATCCTGTGGAACGACGAGCCGGGCCGATAAGCCGGCGCAGTGTTTCCTGATGTAGCTCCGGCGCGGGACAGCGTGCTGGCTTTCTCCCCCAACCGGATGATTTACCCATGAAGAAGGCAGTCGTGCTTCTCTCCGGCGGCATGGATTCAGCCGCCGTCATCGCCATGGCCCAGGAACAGGGCTTCGCCGTGCATGCCCTCAGCGTGCGTTACGGCCAGCGCCACACCTCCGAGCTGGATGCTGCCGCGCGCGTGGCAAAGGCCCAGGGCGTGATCGTGCACAAGACCGTGGACGTGGACCTGCGCAGCATCGGCGGCTCGGCGCTGACCGACGACATCGACGTGCCCGAGGCGGGCGGCGAGGGCATCCCGGTCACCTACGTGCCGGCGCGCAACACCATCATGCTGTCGCTGGCGCTGGGCTGGGCCGAAGTGCTTGGTGCCAACGACATCTTCTGCGGCGTCAACGCCGTGGACTACTCCGGCTACCCGGATTGCCGCCCCGAGTTCATCGCCGCCTTCCAGGCGCTGGCCAACCTGGCGACCAAGTCGGGCGTGGAAGGCGCGGGCATCACCGTGCATGCACCGCTGCAGTTCCTCAGCAAGGGCCAGATCGTCAGCGAAGGCGTGCGACTGGGCGTGGACTTCGGCCTGACCGTGTCCTGCTACAACGCCGATGCCAGCGGCGCGGCCTGCGGGCATTGCGATGCCTGCCGCCTGCGCGCGCAGGGCTTCACCGAAGCCGGCGTAGCCGACCCGACGCTGTACGCCTGACCGCCTCTGGTAGTGCCGGCCGCTGGCCGGCCTCCCCGGCAGGTCTGATTCTGGTAGGTGCCAACCTTGGTTGGCGCTGTCCGCCGGGCGCGGCCCGGCGCTACCAATGTTGGGATTCCGGTAGTGCCGGCCGCTGGCCGGCAGCCTCATTGGTGCGCGGAGGCTGCAGCCAACCCGATGCTTCAATGAAGCCGCGCACCGCAACCGGATCGCTGTAATCCAGCTCGATCATCCGTGCGATCGCCGGCTGCTCATCCGGCTGCTGCCGCATGTACTCCTGCGCGATGCGGTAACCAGCGTAGTACCCCACATCACTCACCCCGAACGCATTGCGGGCGCTGTTGTACAGCCAGTTGTCCAGCGCATCGCCATCCATCTCCGCTCTGAAGCGAGCGCGGATCTCCGATTCGTGCAACGGCCCGTAGGCATACAGCGGCAGCGCCGGTCGGCGACCGCTGATGCGCTCGGCAATGTACTCGGCCACGCCCTCACGCACCGCGTATTGCGCGAGCGATCCCGTGGTCTCGCGCTGCTGGGTGTGCACGTACTCGTGCAGGTTGTTCTGCGCGTTGTTCGCGCCGGGTGTACTGTCGTAGAAAATCCGCAGGCGACTGCGCAACGGCTCCGGCAGTTCGCTGACATCCACGCTTGCATCGCCGAGTGCCATTTCCGCGCCGATCAGCACCTGGTCCCCCAGCGTGGTGCCGCCTGTGCGCAGCACGCCCACCGCATAAGTGATGCTGGCCGGGCGCAGGGCGGGGTAAAGCCTGCGGAACGCAGCCAGATCCCGCTCCAGCGTAGCGCTGGCCTGCCGGGCGTTGGCGGTCAGCGGCCGCACCGAGGCCCAGAAGCGCGGCCAGGCGAGCATTGCTTGTGCGTATTCGGCGGCGGTGTAGTTGCGCACCTTCATCAGCGCATGCAGGCCAGGGCTGCCGGGCTCGATGTAGCGCTGCTGCACCAGGGCCACCCGCTGCGCGGCATCGGGCTCGGCGAGCACCGCATTGTAAGTAGCCCAGAAGCGGCCGATGTCGTCGGTCCGCACCTGTGCAGGCGATGCCGCAGCGGCGGAAAACGGCAGCAGCAGGGCGAGCATCAGCGGCAGTGGCAGGCGCATCCATCGCTCCGGGGCAGGGGCGAAGGTGAGATGCGGCGGGTGGCGGAAAGGTTTAGAGGCCCGCAGCCGGGGTAGTGGCGGCCGCTGGTCGGCAACCTGGTAGATCCCCGGCTTCACCCCGCCCGGAAAAGTACGGTAGAATGCCCACCCCGCCGAAAGGCCGGGGCCTTGCATGGGCCGTTAGCTCAGTCGGTAGAGCAGAAGACTTTTAATCTTTTGGTCGATGGTTCGAATCCATCACGGCCCACCATTGCATTCAACGACTTAGGCGCCCTCGCGGCGCCTTTTTCGTGTCTCCGGAAAAATTGCCGGAAAAATTAAAGTGGTTCCATGCTCAAGTGCGTTCCTCTTGCCGGGCGGTTGAACCACCGGCAGTTCATGGTCGTAGCGCTGCCGCATCGTTTCGGTAACGTGGTCGCCTGCAGCTTTGTTGCCGCCGTCCGTGATGCCCCGGTGTTTCAGGCCGTGCAGTGCAAAGCGCTAAAGCCGGCAGCGTAGTCTGCGCTGCTCAATGAATCGGCGACGCTGTTCCGCCGCAAGTATTACAACAACGGCTCGCACGCCGGTTTTATTCTGTACCTGATCGATAGTCAGCCCGAGGGCGGCGACGTGGACAATCTGCGCGAGGCGCTGCGGCAGTCCCGTGGCCCTGGCAATTTCCGCAATTTGTTCGTCCACTCGCCAGGCGGCAGCAAGGATGGTTTGAAGCTGATCCCGGTCAGCGTAGTGGCGGCCAAGGATGAGTTCACTGGCATCAAGAGCGTCACCCGGGACGACATGCTCGCATCGCTTGGGACGCCCCCACAGCTGCTGGGGATCGTGCCGCAGAACAGTGGCGGCTTCGGCTCGATCCGCGAGGCCGCGATGGTGTGGGCCGCGATGGAGCTAGCGCCGCAGCAGACACGCATGACGGACATCAACGAGTGGCTGGGCCATGAGGTTATTCGGTTTGATGCGTTTGAGCTTTGAGCGCCTGCTTGACGGATGCAAGTGCTTGACTGCGGTGTGGGCGAACGTGCAGCGACTGTGCAGCGCGTGCCGGACAGCGCGCTACTGCCAACGGAGGGATGCGGTGGATCTGCTTTCAGTACTGCGTGTCAGCTCGAAGCAACCAGAAGCATCAAGAGGTCCGACTGAGTAACGGTATAGGTTAATAGTGATTGGGATCTTGCACACAAGAGTTTTGCCGACCACTATCGAGAATTCCGAGGCGATTTCGTGGTCTGCAAGGCTGTTCCCCTTCTCAGCATCTGAATGCCTGCCAAAGGCCGAAAGTACCTCAATAGTTACTAATTCCCCTCGGAATAGGCGATACGCAAGATCAATTTTCTGCGCCTCTTTCGTGGTCAGTGCGAGGCTATCGGGTAGGACGTATTCTGAATTGGTGATCCTCGCGATGTGATGAAGTTTTCCGAGAATGATAAGTCCTTCAATAAGTGGTTTGGCATGATCTGTCGGCGCCGAAAATTTGAGAGACTGCTTTGAGGCGCATATCTCGATGGATAGTCTTCCGCTAGCTTCTAAACTCTCCGCCCACTGCCCGATTCTCCCGATGCTCTGGTTGAGCGAGATTTGCTCAGCGAAGAGGGATTCGGGGAGTCCCATAGTGAGTTTGACGTCCACGGCGTTGTCACTTTTGGAAACTCGAAGCTTCGCGTTCAGAGTTGCGCGCTCGGTAGTCTGAACCGTGAGCCCTGCACGGCCGAAGGTAAGGACGCCGGGCAAAACCAATTCATCCCCTAAAAGGGACGTCCCGGCCGGGCACAGTCGCAGTTTGCATTCTTTCTTGTGGGCGGGCGAAAGCTGGAGAGTGCCAGGTTGTGGGATATTCAGCCCTAGCTCCTCATAGAGAGGTGATCCATAGAATTGAAGACTCTGGCTGCGTATCGTTGCTGACTCGCCATATAGAGTCATCTCTTGAATTGCTAGGAATTCTTCGTCGCCAACCTGCAGGGTTACACCGGCCGGAGACGCAGGATGACTATTCTGCGTGATTGAAATGGTGCTCTCGTTCCCATTCGCTGATATGGTTACATCCAGCGTCTCATCGAGACTGGAAAGATATCTTTCTCGCCTTGTAATTAATTCTTGGACGCCGTTAATTCGCCTGTGGGATGGCGTCAATATCGGCTTCACGACCCGCAGGAACTCGTCAAAAGATGATGCGCTATGGGACATCCGGACTTGCGCAATACCCGCTCCTACAGCCAAGCGCGGATTCTCCTCAACCACCTGTTGCGCGTGTGTCCAATAGGCAGAATTGTCATCCAGGAACACTCGGAATATCAGTACCGGCATAACGTCGCGCGCATAATCCCGAAGCCGGGCCCTTGATACGGGCGCAAACACCCCGCCTTTTTGACGCTTCGCCTGCCCCTTCACCTGAACAAGGAAGCACTGCCCATCAAATTCAGAACGGGGTGGTGTGACAAACAGATCGAATCCATCGTCGATCTTATATCCACCTGTTGTCCAGCCCTGGCGCGTGAAATACGTGTCTACCCAAATCTCCGCTAATCTTCCGGTCTTTTGATTGGCAGGGAAGTTAGGCTTAGGTCGAGATATCACTGGTCTGTCCTGGTGGGCGCTTCACGCGCGCGTAGCATGGGTTATTTCTGAGTGGGAGGCGCGACTGGTGGTTCAGGGAGACCGTTAGCTCCCCACTCTCCGCGCACTAGGTCCCTCTTGTGGTACGCGAAATTGCGGGGCGGCGTCACTGAGAAGAATCCGGCGCACGCCCTGCATACGGTCGCCACAGGCCGTGTCAGATGTTCCAAGCAACGAAACGCTTGAGCATGTCGTCGAGTTCCGCTGCAGCATTCTGTGCGATCACCCCAGCTTGATAGGAGTGCGCCGTCGATGCGGGCTCGTTTGTAATTGTGTTTATCTCGTATGGCTTCAATCCCGGAATAGGGGCATTGAGGGCCATGTACGGCGCGGAGATTGTCTTCAACCATCCGAACATTGTCACCTGTCCTCCAGCCGCCTCGATGTAAGCGCGGGCGCTTTCGATGCTTCGACCTGATGTGATCATGTCATCGACGACCAGAACTCGCTTTCCCCTAAGCGAGATGGGCGTTTTCCGCGCGTTGGCCGCAAGGTTGCTATGGGGGAACTTGTTCAACCTGATGGTGCTGAGCTGATTTTTGAAGAGCCTATCAGATGCTTTGATAGGTTGACTCTTCGCTGCGGTCGAGTGTCGCAGAATCAAATCGTGAAGATAGGATGCGCGGGTACATTTACCCAGCCTGGCAAGAATGCTCTCGAGACCATTCGCGGTGATTTTCTTGGGTGTGTCGGTGTGGCCGGGGTAACTGCAGATATGGTCGACGTCCTCCATGAGCCCAGAGAAATAGAGCGACGCCACCGTAATGTAGAACCAAAATTCTGGATGCCCGGCGCCATGCTTGGCGGCGTCCCTCGCGTCGTAACCGAATAGTGCATATGCCGCTATCATTGTCGAGAACGGCCCCGCCGTGGAGACGCTCCAGTTTGCTCCGTTGGTCTGCCAGAATAGGTTGTATTGCCGTAGTCCAAAAATTCCGCAGAATCGGCGTAGTTCCTCGACAGATTTGACTTGAAACCCGTGGTCGGTTCTCTGCCCATACCAGTCACTACGGATGTGGAGCAGGCGATTATTGACGCCGCAGATCATGTCCTCGTCACCGCCGCCAAGCAGAATGGTCTCATGCCTCTGTACGCCATGGCTGGCAAGAATTGACGCTGCGGAGTCCTTCCTCTTTCTCGCAGGTGAGCCGTCCCACTGAACGCCGTGGGCGTAGATCGTGACGCCCGCCATTGACTGGATGTATTGGTGCAATGGCACGTTGTTGCAGGTCCAAGCTTGGTTGGACCAAAGGGCCAATCGAACACCATGCGGATGCAGATCGGCTGCTAGCCGTGCGAGATCTTTTGCGACTTGAAGTTCAACCACATTATGCGGGTTGACGATTGTCCCCTTGATGGAGACCAGGATTAGCTTCAATGCCATTGATTCATCCAAATAGCGAGTGCTGTTCGGCCAGCGATGGAGGCTCAGGCGGCTCGCTTCTTGCCGGGCCAGGCCAATGATTGAGGGCGGATTCTAGGCATGCTGTGAAGCTGGAATGCTCTCTTGGTACTGTGAAGAGATGTTCTGCGACACCGTGGTCGGCGGAAACTCTCATGCCATTGGGAACAAGATTGATGGTCGGCTTGCCAAATCCCTTGGCAAACCGGACCGTGTGAGCGGTGCCAGAAGATTTCTTCCATTGCGTCGCGACGACGCAGGCCGCTAGAGCGGCCTGCAGCCGGTTACGCCAGACAAATTGATCGGCAGCCGGCTCGGCCTCTGGGAAGTACTCGGAAATCAAAACACCCCCGCTATCGACAATGGCATCTGCCATCCAGGCATTTCGTGCGGGGTAAGGCCGCAAAATCCCTGTCCCCAAGACCGAGACGTTGGGAACGGCTGAGGAGATCGCGGTTTCATGCGCAATTGCGTCGACGCCTAGCGCTAGCCCGCTAACCAGAGGAACATCAAACTCCTGTACCGTTCTTGCGGCGTACTGGGTTAAGAATGCACCTTCGGTGGAGGGGTCGCGCGTGCCTACCACCGCGATGGATGGCCTCTGCAGAAGTGACAAATTCCCTCTGCAGAAAAGCCAGAGTGGCTGAATTTCGGGATTCATCTGTCTGAAAGCGACTGGATACCGATCATCCGCCTGGGTGATCAATTCGACACCCGCCTCTCTAAGGCGCCTCCTTAGAGCCACGCCCTCCATCATAGCGAAGCGCTTAAGGATGGGAGGCTCGATACCAGTTGCAGCGGCCAGTGTCGTCAATAGACTGCCATCGGCCTCTTTAGCCGCGACCCCTGGCGGGCCACCAAGATCACGCATGGTTTTGAAGCCGATGCCCTTGACTCGCGTCAAGCCCAAGAACAGCGACGAGGTTTGAGGTCGAGCTGACTCATTCATGTCTGCATGTTAGCGGATGGCAGTGCCTCGCGGCGCTCTCCGTGCGCACTCGTCTCCCTGCCACGCCTGCGCACTTCATAGGGTGCTTTTTCTGCATTCCCTGCGGAACGGCCCAGCACCGGCACCGTATGGCGTTCTCCGGGTGTCGCTGGCTCTGGCTTGTCCCTGCGGTTTCCTGCGCGATAGGGGGTGTTTGCGGGGCGTCCGGTGCCTCCTCTGGCCACCTTCGGCCGTAGCCGATTTTTCAGGTGACCACGGGAAGGGGGTAACCAGGTAACACGCGGCCCCAGACGACAAGTAAGTGATTGATATTCAACAAAAAAAGACGGTTACCTTTTGGGGTGGTCTGAGGTAATTTTCTGACTCCGACAAAGTGATGTTATTGATTTAAAAGGAAATTTTTGAACATTGATGTTGCCTGTTGAAAAGGTAATGGGATTACTCAAAGGTTACCCTATTGTTACCTTGATTTATTTAAATATAAGCCATTGATTGTAATGACTAATTGAGCTGTTCTTTCGGTGTGGTTACCTTTATTACCTCTTTCCCGTGGTCAACTCAAAATTTTCGTCTCAGCGCGTGTAAGGCGGCCATCAGCATCTCCGCCGCCGCACACGCTCACGCCTGCAGCTCGCTCCCTTGTCGCAACCTTTGGGAGGGCCAGCCGTATCCTCCCCACCATACCGCTGCCCCCCCCCCCCCCGACTTCTACTGGACGACACGCGCTGCCAGCTTTCCAAGCGGTGACCCCACGGTCATCGTTTTGAACGGTGTGTGGGTGGTGGCGCTGAGACAACGGGTAGGCGACGGGATCTAAATCGCCTGTCTCGACCGACAGTCGCCCAGGTGAGGTGCCGACAGTGATCGTGTGCGACGGGGTGTGGGTGGTGGCCATGTTCCAGCGCGTGGACGACGGCAACTGGGTGGCCACCCTCGACCGGCATCGGAACGGACCACGCGGAACATCCCGCCCCTGCAGCAGCTACGAACAGGGTGCCGGCGCTGAGATGTGGGTGTCCAGGTACGAGGCCCGGCTGCGCGATGACGTCGACCAGATCCTGCGATACCGCCAGGCGGTACGGGCGAACAGGCTGGCCAAGGGCAGCATCGAGCAGCCCTTTGACTGGATGGGGTAGGCATCCGCCGACTCCCCAGCACCTACAACTGAGACGAGCGACTGGCGAAGGTTCCATCCTACGAGCGGAAAAGTGGCCACCGTCTCGTTGATGGCAAACACTTCATTGGATCGCCTGCCACCACGTGTCACAGTGCTGAGGCTATCTAGCGCGTAGCCCTCGCTTTGGCATCCTTAACGTTTAGCAGATGGCTGCGGAAGGCCGGATGGATCTCCCAGTGGGCAGCTTGGAGATTGTTCCAGTTTTCGTAACGAACGAACTTGGGATCATCCGAGTAGTTCTTGTGAGCAAACCCTTTCGGCTTGGTCTTGTCCACGATGCGTGCGTTGACAAACCCGACTTCATGTAAGAGAGCCAATAGTGCGATGATGTGATCATCTCGGTTCTGCAACGTAGATCCTCGAAGTTGCATCTGTGCAATGCCCAGCGACCTAGCGAGATGGTCTCGCAGCTGTTCAAACCCCATCTCGAAATCGGAGGAATGGAAAGAGTCGATCAACTCTCGGACTGAAGGGAGATCGAGTGAGTATTCATTCGCGACGTCGTCGACCCTCTCGGAAGAGTAGATTGACATTGCGCGATCGGCGTCGTCATCACCGATCTTAGGGTGGGTGTTGTCCTCAGCCACCTCGATCATGCTCTTGATCAACTGCAAAGCATCACGTGGGCGCTCGCGAGCGGACTTCGCGATGAAGTCTGACCAGCGGCGACGTTGTTTACTGCCTGGGAGCAGAACGTCCTGTCCCTCAAAGAACGGTGCATACGCAGTGAGAGCGGGCATTTTCACCGTTTTCATTGCCTCCCGCATACGCCGTTCAATGATTTGGACAATCACTTCATCGCTGGCACGTAGCTGCACAGTAAGCGGACGGATATGATCTACTTGGTCTCGCTGTCCTGCGTTTTCATGCATCAACCTCGACCAGACACTGGATCGCAAGGTAACGATCGGCCGGACGGCGTTGCACTCCATGGCCAGTCGTCTGACCGCGAGAATCAACGCCCATATTTTGTTCAGCTGCTGGCGGTCATCAGGCGCGGCTATCTGATCCGTGTCATCTATTAACAAGAGGAACAGCTTCTCGCTCTTGTTCAACAAGTGGTCATTCAACGCAGATGTCAAAGCGGCAGTTGAATTCCTACCGCTGATGCGACTGAGCAACTTCTTTGTATCTATTTTGGTCACAGGCTCTGAGAACTCTCCGATCAGTGACACCGCCTTAGACACGATGTCTCCTGATGCGCCTCCTGACACAGCCTCGTTGTACAAGGTGGCACGACTGCCAGTAAGCGGCAGGTAAGAAGCGATCTGTGAACCGATCTCAACAGCGACCGAGCGCAGCAGCGTTTCATAAAAGAACCGCTTTAGCGTTGCCAAGTCAGTCGCGGAAGGTACGCCCGCGCCTACCAACTGATCTGGTCTCACGAGGACGCATGGCGTCTTAGACTCGACTGCCGCCTTCCTGAGCCATTCCGTGAGAGCAGACTTGCCCGCTCCCTTGTTACCCACCAATACGCGCATGCTACCCGGCTCCACGCCGCAGATCGAGGCGAGCTGTGCGGGGGTCACAAAGACGTCGTTGAGGAAGTTGCGATCGCCCTCAGTGGTACCGTGACGAACGTAGGGCAGCAGCTTAGGCAGATAGGACATCGATCTCGGATCCTTGAGCGCGTCAGAAGCGCCGGGCCCAATGCGCCAGCGCTCCGGGAAAATTACATCGCCCGCCTTGATATCTCAATGGTTCCACACAGCCCTGCCGGGGAAAAAATCCCGCATAAGTTATTGTTTTAACGGCATAGTTAAGCTTTCTTTTAATCTTTTGGTCGATGGTTCGAATCCATCACGGCCCACCATTGCAGGCAATGACTCCGGTCATCCAGAAAGGCACCGCCAAGCGGTGCCTTTCTTGTTGCAGAACGGTGAGGTCCTACCTGGACTTCGCGCCCTGGGAACGGGCTGCCTCGCGGTCTGCCGCTACTTGTGCGGCAACGGCGGCCGCGTTGGCCGCACGCTCCACTGCGGCGCGCTCTGCGTCGAACCGGGCCTGCCGCTGGGCGCTGTAATTGCGCTCCAGTTCCAGCGAGGCAGTGAAGCTGTCGGGGTACTTCGCGGCGCACGCCTGCTGCACCAATTGCACGGCGCGGTCGGACAGACCGGGTTGGATGTTGCCGAGCAGGCAGTCGGCGTACGGTACGGGCGCGGCTGGGCTTGCGGCCAGCGCGGCAATGATCATGGCATTCAACATGCGAACCTCCTTGTGTCAGTGTCGATGGAACCCGGGACGGGCCCGGCCCGAGTATGGGCTGGATTACGGTGCAGGGTTCCTACTCAGCCCGGATATCCCGGCATACCAGTTCCGCCAGCCCGCGGAAGGCGAAGAACAGCCCTTCGACCACGCCGTCATCCAGATGCCGGTCCGGCGTTGCCATCGATCGGCAGCGATCGGCGGCGTGCAGCATCTCTGCCACGGTCAGCATGCCGACGGCCGCCCGCTCCACGCGTGACAGTGCCAGCCTGCGCCCTGCGGGAAGGCTGGTATCAGGCCAGGGCTGGCCGTCTGCACCTTCGCCCGCGCGGATGCGTTTGAGGCAACCCAGGAACGTGCTCAGTTCGGGCGCAGGGTTGTCATCGTCGTCGTTGACGCTGGCGGCATATGAGGCATAGGGCGGACCTTCGGTCATCTCGGCTTCCTCGGCTCTGAGGTGGGAGTGCCACCGCGCAGAGCGGGTGGCGGACGGTGCGTGGCTGCAAGCCGGGATGATTAGAGCCATTGACCGGCGGGCACGAAGGCCCCCACGCACCGCCCGCCATAAAGGCCGACGGATTACCCGCCGGCACCATTGAAGAACGGTGCCGGCGGGCAAGCGTAAACAACGGCTCGAAAATCATCACGGGCTTGCAGGCCCGGTGCCACCCGTTGTCGGTGGCGCAGCATGGTGTTTGCGCTTTCGCTTGGATTTCAATCAGGAATTTCCGGAAGGACATGCGGAATCCAGACGCGCGACGATGGTGGCGCAGGCCTGTCCTGCGCAGCAAGCGTCAGTACACGACGCATTCGTTTCCGCAGCTGGTTGATCGCGCTGGAAGATGCCGCAAACCGCACATTGCGATGCATCTGCCGTGAACCAGCGTGTGTAAAGCTGGCTTCACTTTCGCTATCAATGTCCTCTGTGCGTTCCAGTTGTACCCACCGCATTTCGGTGCAGGTGCGACGATAGTGGCGTCCTTGGCGGTTCAAACACGACACGTGGCGGTGCACGCGCGGTACGGGGGCCGTACCCGGGCGCGAGTCACGGCAAGTCATCCAGGCATGGCATGGATCTACCCATCTGGCAGGCGCCACTGCGCGCGTCCGGGCGCTATGCTCGGCATCTTTCGCTGGATGGGGCGCCCAATGCGCTTGATCGTACTGTCGCTGTTGTTGTCCTGTGTCTCCGCCGCGCCGCTGATGGCCGCCGAACCGGCGCCTCAGCCGGCGGTCGCCTCACCGTTGGTCATCGGCGAGACCTTCACCCTCCAGTCCAAGGCGTTGGGCGAAACCCGGCGCATCAACGTCTATCGCCCGCAGCCGTGGGGTCTGGACCCGAAGACGCCACTGCCGGTGCTGTACATGCCCGACGGCGGCATCGGCGAGGACTTCCTGCACGTGGCCGGGTTGGTGCAGGTGCTGACCGGCAACGGCAGCATGCGTCCGTTCCTGCTGGTCGGCATCGAGAACACCGAGCGCCGCCGCGACATGACCGGCCCGAGCCGTGATCCTGAGGACCAGAAGATCGCGCCGCGCATTGGTGGCTCGGCGGCGTACCGTGATTTCCTGCGCGATGAACTGATGCCGCAGGTACGCCAGCGCTATGCGACCACCGACGAGCGGGCACTGATCGGGGAATCGCTGGCCGGGTTGTTCGTGATCGAGACGCTGCTGCAGGAACCGGCCTTGTTCAACAGCTATATCGCGCTGGACCCCAGCCTGTGGTGGAACGGCGGCGCCTTGCTGTCTGGCGCAGGCAAGCAGGTGCCGTCGGTCGCGCGCAGCGGTGCGCGGCTGTTCCTGGCCAGCAGTGGCCAGCCGGAACTGGCAGCGTCGAGCGCGCGCTTGGCGGCGCTGCTGCAGCAGGCATCGCCGGCAACGCTGGTGAAGTACCAGCCGCTGCCGGAAGAGACCCATGCCACGATCTACCACCCGGCCGCCCTGCAGGGCCTGCGTACGTTGTTCCCGGTACCGCCGCCTGCGTCGCCTTGAGAGGTTTGGCGTGCAACAACGCGGTGTGTGAGGATGCATCAGCGGCGCCACCTGGGTGCGCCGCCCGCAACAGGAGAGCGCGGATGCAGCGTGTGCGTGTATGGAGTGTGCTGGCCTGCCTGGCCTTGGCAGGGTGCGCGATGTCGGTGGCGCCGCCGGCAACGCAGAAGGAAGCCAGGGAAAGCGCGACGGCCGTGCCAGGCGTTGTGCTGCCCGATACCGAGTCACTGCGCGTGCATGACCCGATCGGGCGCGACTATGCCCTGTGGGTGGCGTTGCCTGCCGGCTACGCGGCGCATCCGCAGAAGCGTTATCCGGTGGTGTACGTGACCGATGCGCTGTACAGCTTTCCGCTGGTGCGCAGCATACGCAACTTGGTGGGGCAGCAGGGCGTCAACATCGAGGATTTCATCCTGGTCGGTTTGCCGCCGCAGGAAGGCCTGACCTCCAAACAGAGCCGCTCGCGCGACTACACCCCCAGTGATCCTGTACGCACCCCTTCCGGCTACTACAGCGATGACGTGACCTATGGCGGCGCGGCCCATTACCGCGACTTCCTGGCTGACCACGCGCTGCCGATGATCGATGCGCGCTACCGTACCGATCCGGCCCGGCGCGTGTTTGCGGGTCATTCCTATGGCGCGCTGTTGGGTGCTTACGTGCTGACGACCCAGCCCGACATGTTCGGCACCTATATCCTGTCCAGTCCGTCGCTGTGGTTCGACCAGGGCCTGCTGCCGCGCATGCAGGATGCCGCCGTGATGCCGTCACAGCCCATCCGCGTGCTGCTGTCGGTGGGCGGCTACGAGACGGTCAAGCCGGGGCCGCGCTATTCAACGGGCAACGACATGCTGCGGCAGACCGCCGACTTCGCCGGTCAGCTGCAGCGCAGCGGTCGCAAGCTGCAGGTGGAGAACATCGTGATTGATGGCGAAGACCATCTCACCGTGTATCCGCGCGTGATCACCGGTGCGCTGCTTGAGGTACTTCCGGGCGAAGGACCGTATACCGGCGGCTGACGGCCGGCTCCATCCACGCATGGCGTGGATCTACTGGCAGCATTTTCCGTTCACGCAACGGTGCGCATCGAAGTAGATCGACGCCGCGCCTGGATGCACCAGTAGATACACGCCATGCGTGGATGCACCCGTAGAGCCACGCCATGCGTGGATGGACCAGTAGATCCACGCCATGCGTGGATGCACCCGTAGAGCCACGCCATGCGTGGATGGACCAGTAGATCCACGCCATGCGTGGACGCACCAGTAGAGCCACGCCATGCGTGGCTGCACCAGTAGATCCACGCCATGCGTGGATGGCAGCCTCAGGCCGCGCTTGCCTGCGGCGCCGGCATCAGCGCGGCATCAGCGGCATGGCGGAAGCACAGCCGGATCGCATCCAGCAGCTCGCTCATGTTGTAGGGCTTGGGCAGGAAATGAATGCCGTCGTGCAGTTGCGGCAGCACGGCATGCTGGTCCATGCCGGAGGTCACCAGGATCGGCAGCTGCGGATACAGGCTGCGCACGCGGTTGGCGGCCTCGATGCCGCTGACCAGGCCGAGATTGACGTCGGTGAACATCAGGTCGAAGCGCTCTCCGGCGGCCAGCAGGCCCAGCGCGGCTTCGGCGCTGCTGACGCCTGCGACGTGGCAGGCCTGGCTCTCCAGCGCCATCCGGCTCAGTTCACGGGTTTCCTCGGCGTCTTCGATCAGCAGGACGCGTGGTTCAACGTGGCGCTTGGACAGCAGCATGACGCAACAACTCCGGACGGCAGGGCATGAAAGGCGCGCAAGTATGCGCAAGCCCCCAGTGAGCCCCGTGTGCAGGATCGGCTAAGCCGGCGTTACAGCGCGCGGTCGCGCTGGCGCCGCACATGCCAGGCCAGCGCTGCCACTGCCAGCAGCGTAGTGCCGATGCGCAAACTTGTGGCCTGCCAGCCCAGCGCAACGGCGTCGTCGAGGCTGAACACATTCCAGGCCAGGTTCATCGACACGTGCAGGGCCAGGCCGCACCACAGGGTGTTGCCGTCGAGGTGGTCGAGCCAGGCGAAGATGAAGCCGCCGAAGGCGATCACTACGCCGACGAACAGGGCCATGCCGCCGCCGTCGAAGCCGCCGAAGCCAAGCCAGTGCACCATGCCGAACAGCAGCGCCTGCGGCAGTGCGAGCAACGGCCAGGGGCCGCGTACGATCTTCACCAGCAGCACGAAGCCGAGGCCACGGAACAGCACTTCTTCGGCCAGCGGAAACAGCACGGCCAGCATCGTGGCGTCCAGCGTCGTCAGCGCCGTGTTGGGCGTCCCCAGCAGGGCCAGCCCCAGCCAGCACGGCAGGCTGGCCAGCAGCACCCACAACGGGCCACGCATGCCGTTTCCGCGCAGGCCGAGGCTGGCCAGCAGGCCCACTCCGCGGGGGCGCAGCAGCGTGGCCAGCAGCAGTGCGACCAGCACCGCCAGCGCGTTGTCCAGCAGGCTGCCACCGTAGGGCATGGGCAGGGCGGGAATCGGCGCGCCCAGCGCGGCACTGATGTCGCGCACGTTCAGGCCAAGGCCAGGGCCAAACAGCACCAGCAACAGGCGGACGCCTGTGGGAATCGAGTCACGGGCAGTCACATGCATTCCTTGCAGCGAGGTCGCGAGGCAGTCTGCAGGGCGGCGGACGTGGCGGCACGCGCCGGAAGTCCCTGTGCCATCGGTCATGCGTTGCCGCACAGTCATCCGCACGCAGGTACAGTCGAGGCCAGACCGACAGGAGCAATGCGAATGCTGTGCCCCGTGTGCAAGACCCAGACCCTGCAGATGGCCGAGCGCCATGGCATCGAGATCGACTACTGCCCGAGCTGCCGTGGCGTATGGCTGGATCGTGGCGAACTCGACAAGATCATCGAGCGCGCCACTGACGGTGCAGGTGCCGCCATGCCGCCGCCAGGGCCCGCGCCGGTGCAACCGCAGGCCGCTCCGCCGCCGGTGATGCATCGCGATACCCGTCATCTCGGCCAGCGCCATGATGACAGCCGTGGCCAGTACAGCCAGGGTTACAAGAAAAAGAAGAAGGAGAGCTTCCTTTCGGAGTTGTTCGATTTCTGACGCGGCTCAGGGCCGGCGCAGGATGAACTCGCGGTCGCGGCTGTCGCCGACAATGAAGTCATACTCGCCGGCCTTGCTGCAGCCGTAGCGCGCGTAGAAGCGCTGCGCGCCGAAGTTCTCTTCCCACACGCCCACCCACAGGGTGCGGCGCTGCGGCTGGTCCAGCCAGGCCATGAAGGCATCCATCAGGCGCGCGCCGTGGCCGCCGTTCTGGTGGCTGGCCAGGATGTACAGCCGCTTCAGTTCGATGTCGCCTTCGCGTGCTTCGGCATGCGGCAGGGTGTTGGCACCGGCGGCCAGATAGCCCACCACCGTCTCACCCTCCAGCAGCAGCCACACCGCGCTGCGCGGGTCGGACAGTTCCGCTCGCTGCGGCTCGGCGCCGTAGTGATCCTGCAGGAAGCGGTGCAGGTCCTGCGGCGGATAGGAATCGCCCCAGGTTTCGATATAGGTGGCGATGGCGATCGCCGACAACGCGTCGACGTCGGCGAGGGTGGCGCGGCGGATAGACAACGACATGGTGCAGCCTGCAATGGAACGTGCGGCAGTGTAGCCGGCCCCGGCGGTTGCCGGGGCTGGCTGCTGCTCATGATCCGCTGCTCAGAACCACATGCGGATGCCGGCGACCCAGCGTGTGTCGCGTGCATGGTCGCCCGCATAGTCGGCGGTATCGCCGAAGGCGCGTTCGTGGCTGATGCCGATGTACGGCGCGAAGCGGCGATTGAACTCGTAGCGCAGGCGCAGGCCGGCTTCGACCTTGTTGAGACCGCGGCCGATGCCGTGCTCCGGTTCGTCCTTGCTGGCCGCGGTCGCTTCCAGCAGGGGCTGCAGGATCAACCGGTTGGTCAACAGCACGTCGTATTCGATTTCGGCCTTGGCCATCAGCTGGCCACCGGAACCGGCATACAGCGTGGCCGAGCTTTCGAACTTGTACGGCGCCAAGCCCTGGATGCCGATCGCCGCCCAGGTGCGTGAATCGGCGGGGCGGAAGTCCTGGCGTACACCGACCAACACGTCCCACCACGGCGAAATTGCACGCCCGTACAGTGCTTCCACGCCTGATGATTCCGTGCGGCCTTCACTGCGTTCGCCATCGGTGCGCAGCCACAGGCGGTTGATGTTGCCGCCGATCCAGCCACTGGCCTCCCAGGCCTGGCCGTTGCCGTTCTTTCCATCCCAGTGTTCCAGGCGATCGATCAGCAGCAGGCTGTGGATTTCCGGGGCGTGCTCCATCGCACCATGCGCGATGGGTGGAAACGCGGCCGCACGATCGGCATCGGTGGGGACAGGTATCGGTTCGCGCGGCTGCGTCGGCGCGGGGGGGGCGTGGCCCATTGTCGAGTGATCCATCGCGCCATGGTCCATCGTTGAATGGTCCATCGCACCGTGATCCATCTTCGAATGGTCCATCTTCGAATGATCCACGTCGGCCGCTGGCGTGGCATCGGCAGGAGGCGCGTGTGCTGTCATGTCATGGCCGGCATGGGACTGCGCGAACGTGGGCAGCGCGGCCAACAGGCCGAGAGTCAACAGGCTTGGGGCAAGCAGCGAACGGCTCATTCTTCGATCCTCACTTCGCGCATCATGCCTGCTTCCATGTGGTACAGCAGATGGCAGTGGTAGGCCCAGCGGCCGAGTGCATCGGCGCGTACGCGATAGGTGCGGCGTGTACCGGGCGGCATGTCGATGGTGTGCTTGCGCACCTGGAATTCACCCTGCGCGTTTTCCAGGTCGCTCCACACGCCATGCAGGTGGATCGGATGCTGCATCATGGTGTCGTTGACCAGCACGATGCGCATGCGCTCGCCGTAGTTCAGGCGCAGCGGTTCGGCACCGGCGAAGGGAATGCCGTCGAACGACCAGGAGAACTTTTCCATGTGGCCGGTCAGGTGCAGCTCGATCTCGCGGCCGGGCTCGCGGCCATCGGGGTCTTCGAACAGGCTGCGCATCGCACCATAGGTCAGCACCTGGCGGCCGTTGTCGCGCAGGCCGATGCCGGGGTCGTCCAGCTTGGGCTCGGTGGCCGAACTCTGCATGTCCACCAGCGGATTGTTGCGCTCGCTGGCCGGATGCTTTGGCGCTTTGCTGGCGGTATCACCGCCGCCATGTGCGCCGTGGCCCATGCTGGCACCGCAGCCGCCTTCCATGCCCTTCATTGCTGCCATGTCGTGTCCGCCGTGGCCACCGCCGCCCATGTCGTGACCCATGTCGCCCATCGTCAGCAACGGGCGCGGATCGCGCGCGGGAATCGGTGCCTGCAGCCCATGCCGCACGGCGAGGGTGCCGGCGGCATAACCCGTGCGGCCCATGTCCTGGCAGAAGATGGTGAAGGCATCCTGGCCGCTGGGTTCCACCAGTACGTCGTAGGTTTCGGCCGGGGCGATGCGGAACTCGTCGATGCTGACCGGATGGATGTACTGGCCGTCGGCGGCGACCACGGTCATCTTCAGGCCGGGAATGCGCACGTCGAAGTAGGTCATCGACGCACCGTTGATGAAACGCAGCAGCACCTTTTCGCCACTGCGGAACAGCCCGGTCCAGTTGCCGGCCGGCGCGGTCCCGTTCATCAGGTAGGTGTAGGTGTGCGCGTTGATGTCGGAGATGTCGCTGGGCGTCATCCGCATCCGGCCCCACATGCCGCGGTCGGACAGCGCGGCCGACCAGCCATCGCGACGCGCGTCGTGCAGGAAGTCGGGCAGGGTGCGCTTGTAGTAGTTGTCGTGCTCGGCGAGCTTCTTCATGCGCCGGAACAACGCGCCGGGATCCATGTCGGTCCAGTCGGACAGCATGATCACGTGCTCGCGGTCATGCCGGTACGGCGCCGGTTCGGCCGGGTCGATGATCAGCGCGCCGTACAGACCCGCCTGTTCCTGGAACAGCGAATGGCTGTGATACCAGTAGGTGCCGGACTGTTTGAGGTCGAAGTGGTAGTGGTAGGTCTCGCCGGGGCCGATGCCGCTGAAGCTCAGGCCGGGCACGCCATCCATGTTGGCCGGCAGCAGGATGCCGTGCCAGTGGATCGAAGTAGGGTGCTGGCCGAGCGTGTTGCGCACGAACAGGTCCACGGTCTGGCCTTCGCGCCAGCGCAGGATCGGTGCCGGCAGCGATCCGTTGACGGTGATCGCCGGGCGGGTGCGTCCGGTGAAGTTGGCCAGCGACTCGCCGATTGCCAGTTCGACGCGGGTATCGCTGATGACCGAAGGTGCGCCGGCCAGGCGTGGCGCGGCAGAAGCGGCGGCGAGCGCGCGCTGCGGGATGCCGGCCGCGGCGATGCCGGCGACCACGCCGCCAGCAGCGATGCCCTGCACGAACAGACGGCGCGACGGCATGGGCACAGCGCCCGGGCCGGGAGGAATACGGGTACTCATGGTGGTGACTCCAAACACGGAAAGACGCCAGCGCAGGGCCGGCTTCAGTGCGCAGCGCGCACGAGGCGTGTTGGATCAGCCGATGGGAGGGCGTGAGATCGGCGGCAGCGGCGGTGCCGGGCGGCCATTGGCAGGCATCGGCTGCGGGGTCAGGGAAAGACCGGGACCGGTCAGGAAAGGCAGTGCCTGCACGGCCAGCAGCGGGTGCTGGGCACAGCTGCGCACGCAGTCCTTGATCTGGCAGTGTGCGTCGTGGGCGGGGGCCTTGGCCTGCGGCGCCTCGTCTGCCGTCATGCCGGCGTGGTGGTGGCAGTCGGCGTCGCCTTCATCGGTCATCGCCGAGGCCATCGCATGGGCCATGCGGCCCATGTCCTCGTGCCCGCTGGCCATGGCCGCGTTCAGCCCGTTGAGCAACAGGCTGAGCATGAGCACGACACGGAGCAGGGTCGAGGCGAGGGACATGGCGCTAATCTAGCGGCAAGTGGGCGGACATGCACATCCGGCTGAACGGGTGGTTCAAGGTTTGAGCCGGGCGAGGGTGCGCAATCGCGCAGCGCTGGTACCGCCGGGCCATGCCCGGCGAGCGTGAAGCGCGGTCGATATGCGGGCCGCCGGGCATGGCCCGACGCTACCGGGGTCACCCCTCTTCGCGCACGATCTCGACCAACCGCGGGCCATAGCGGCTGAGCTTGGTGCCGCCGATGCCACCGACCCGGGCCAGCTCGTCCAGCGAGGTCGGGCGCTGTTCGGCGATGTTGCGCAGGGTGCTGTCGTGGAAGATCACGAAGGCCGGCACGTTCTGCTCGCGCGCCAGCTCGGCGCGCAGGCCGCGCAGCGCGTTGAACAGGGCCAGATCCTGCGGCAGCACCGACAGGCCGGTGCGTTGCGCGCTGCGTTCGCGCCCGGCGCTGGCACTGACCGCATCGCGGCGCATGCTGATCTGGCGGCGACCGGTCAGCACATCGCGGCTGGCATCGGTCAGGCGCAGGCCACCGTGGCCCTCGCTGTCCACTTCCAGCAGGCTGGCGGCCACCAGCTGGCGGAACACGCTGCGCCAGGTGCGCGCGTCCAGGTCGCGGCCGATGGCGTAGGTGCTCAGCTTGTCGTGGCCCTGCTGCTTGACCTTCTCGTTCTCGCTGCCGCGCAGGACATCGATCAGGTGGCCGACGCCGAAGCGCTGGCCACTGCGGTATACACAGCTCAATGCCTTCTGCGCAGGGATGGTGGCGTCCCAGGCCGCCGGCGGGGTGAGGCAGTTATCGCAGTTGCCGCAGGGCTTGGGATAGGTCTCGCCGAAACCGGCCAGCAGCACCTGCCGGCGGCACTGCATCGATTCGCAGTACCCCAGCAGGTGGTCGAGCTTGGACCGCTCCAGCTGCTTGCGCTCCTCGCTGGCCTCGGACTGCTCGATCATCTGCTTGAGCAGCACCACATCGCCCAGGCCGTAGCAGAGCCAGGCCTCGGCGGCTTCGCCATCGCGCCCGGCGCGGCCGGTTTCCTGATAGTAGCCTTCCATCGACTTGGGCAGGTCGGTATGGGCGACAAAGCGTACGTCCGGCTTGTCGATGCCCATGCCGAAGGCGATGGTCGCGCACATGACGATGCCGTCCTCGCGCAGGAAACGGCGCTGGTTGTTGGCACGCACTTCCGCGGGCAGGCCGGCGTGGTAGGGCAGGGCATTGAACCCCTGCGTGCACAGGAACTCGGCGGTTTCCTCCACCTTGCGCCGTGACATGCAGTAGACGATGCCGGCCTCGCTGCGATGGCTGCGCAGGAAATCGCTCAGCTGCTTGCGGGCGTTGTCCTTCTGCACCACGGTGTAGCGGATGTTGGGGCGATCGAAGGAGCTGACGAAGTGACGTGCTTCGGCCAGGTCCAGGCGCTCGGCGATCTCGCGCTGGGTTGGCGGGTCGGCGGTGGCGGTCAGGGCGATCCGCGGAATCTCCGGCCAGCGCTCGTGCAGGACGGTCAGCTGCCGGTATTCGGGGCGGAAGTCGTGGCCCCATTGCGACACGCAATGGGCTTCGTCGATGGCGAACAGGGCGATCCGGCTGCGCGACAGCAGCGACAGGAAGCGGCCGGTCAGCAGGCGCTCGGGAGCGACATAGAGCATGTCGAGCTCACCGGCGAGCAGTTCGCGTTCGACCCGGCCGGCCGTTTCGGCGTCCAGGGTCGAGTTCAGGAATTCGGCGCGCACGCCGAGCTGGCGCAGGGCTTCGACCTGGTCCTGCATCAGCGCGATCAGCGGCGAGATGACGATGCCACAGCCGTCACGCAGCAGGGCGGGCACCTGGTAACACAGTGATTTGCCGCCGCCGGTGGGCATCAGCACCAGGGCATCGTGACCGGCAGCCACATGCTCCACGATGTCCTGCTGCGGACCACGGAAATCGTCGTAACCAAAGACGCGGCGGAGCAGGTCGTGCGCGGGACGGGAAGCCATCCAGCTAGTTTACCCCGGCGGGGGTTCGGCCGGGTTGCACCCGGTACCTGCTGTAGTGCCGGCCGCTGGCCGGCAACCCTGGCAACAGCAACAGCAACAGCAACAGCAACAGCCGGCTCTGGGGTGATCCGTGGTTTGGCGGGGCGGTGTCGGATTGCGGGGACGCCGCAAGTACGTCCCTGTAGGCTTGGCCGCGGCTTGCTCGTGTGCGCTTTCCTGCGCACACGGCAAGACCGGGGTTGGGCGTCCTGCCCAACCCGCCCGAGGCATGCCTCGGGCCCATGCCGCGGACACCCCGCAATCCGACACCGCCCCGCCTTCGACAGTTTCCCGGCCACGGCGGGCCATCCACGCCATGCGTGGATGAAATCTGTCAGATATCGACAAACAAAATGGGGTCGGATCCGTTTTCCTGCGGAAAACGGATCCGACCCCAAGAGCTGGCCCGGCAGATCGCGGAGGTCTGTCGAAGGCGGGGTGGGTCCGGTGGCAGGGGTGTCCGCGGCATGGATGCCGCGGCCAAGCCCCCATGGACGGGTTTACGGCGTCCCCTGCCACCGGACCCACCCCGCCTACCCACAGGAAGCCAGCTTTTGCTTCGGCCGTTGCCGTTGCCGTTGCCTCTGCGGGTGCAGGGCGCAGCCCTGCCGAACCACCCAAAACCCTTACTGGAGCAGCGAGCGCAGCATCCACGCGTATTTCTCGTGGGTCTGCAGGCGCTGGGTCATCAGATCCTCGGTCGGAGCATCGTCGCCCTTGGCAGCCACGTCCAGCACTTCACGTGCCGTACGGCATACCGCTTCGTTGGCGACCACCAACTGGCGTACCATTTCACGCCAGTCCGCACTGTCGGTCAGGCCCGGCTCCTCGACGATCGAGGTCAGCGCAGCAAATTCCCGGTAGGAGCCCGGGGCATTGAAGCCCAGTGCGCGGATGCGCTCGGCCACATCGTCCAGTGCCGCCCACTGCTCGGTGTACTGCGTCTCGAACATGGTGTGCAGCGAGTTGAACATCGACCCGGTGACATTCCAGTGGAAGTTGTGGGTCTTCAGATAAAGCGTGAACGCATCGGCCTGGAACCGCGCCAATCCGTCGGCGATCTTCTTGCGGTCGCCCTGGGTGATCCCGATATCGATGTTGGGGGCCGACGGCGCGGAAGCCGCAAGCTTCTGCTTGCCGGTCTTGGGCTTGGTCGTGCTCTTGGTCTTCGCCATGGGGTTCCTCCTTGTGGAATCGTTGGCCTTCACAATAAATCAGTCTTGATGACTGGTCGCATTCAAAGTTTTAAACGAACCGATTGATGAACGCTATCGACAAAATGCCGCAGTCCCGCCAGCGCCAACAGCGTGCCGCCATCGACGGCGCCATGAGCCGCGACCGTGGACGATTGCTGGGAATGCTCTCGCGTTGCCAGGCCAAGCCACAGGATGCGGCGTTGGCCGCCAGTTTCGAGCAGGCCTTGCAGGTTTCGGTGCAGCGCCGGCAGGCGCGGGCGCAACAACAGCCGGCCATTACTCTGGACCCACAGCTGCCGATTGCGCGTGAAGCCGAGACCATCACCCAGTTGATCCGCGACCATCAGGTGGTGGTGATCGCCGGTGAAACCGGCTCGGGCAAGACCACGCAGCTACCGAAGCTGTGCCTGGCCGCCGGCCGTGGCCAGGCCGGCATGATCGGCTGCACGCAGCCGCGCCGGATCGCCGCACGTGCGGTGGCCAGCCGTGTCGCGCAGGAACTGCAGAGCGAGCTGGGCCAGCTGGTGGGCTACCAGGTGCGCTTCAACGACAAGGTCGGCGAAGACACCCGCATCAAGTTCATGACCGACGGCATCCTGCTGGCCGAAATCGCCAGTGATCGCTGGCTGTCGAACTACGACACGATCATCGTCGACGAAGCGCACGAACGCAGCCTCAACATCGACTTTCTGCTTGGCTATCTCAAGCAGCTGCTGCGCAAGCGCCCGGACCTGAAGCTGATCGTCACTTCGGCGACCATCGACACCGAGCGCTTCGCCCAGCATTTCGACAATGCGCCGGTGATCAGCGTCGAAGGCCGAACCTATCCGGTGGAGGTGCGCTATCGCGCGCTGGAAGGCGAGGGCGAAGACCAGGGCGAACGCACGGTCAACGATGCGATCGTTGCGGCCATCGACGAAATCACCCGCCTGGATTCCCGTGGCGACGTGCTGATCTTCCTGCCGGGCGAGCGTGAGATCCGCGATGCACACCAGTCACTGGAGCGGCGCAAGTACCGCAGTACCGAAGTGCTGCCGCTGTACGCGCGGCTGTCCAACCAGGACCAGGACCGGGTGTTCAACCCCGGCCCGAACCGGCGCATCGTGCTGGCCACCAACGTGGCCGAGACCTCGTTGACGGTGCCGCGCATCCGTTATGTGGTCGACCCCGGTTTCGCCCGCGTCAAGCGTTACAGCCCGCGCAACAAGCTGGACCGGCTGCACATCGAGCCGATCTCGCAGGCCAGTGCCAACCAGCGCAAGGGCCGCTGTGGCCGCGTGGCCGAGGGCATCTGCTATCGCCTGTATGCAGAGGCCGATTTCCAGGCACGGGCGGAGTTCACCGATCCGGAAATCCGTCGTTCCAGCCTCGCGGGGGTGATCCTGCGCATGCTGCAGCTCGGCCTGGGCCGCATCGAGGATTTCCCGTTCCTTGAAGCGCCGGATGAGCGGGCCGTCGCTGACGGTTGGCAGCATCTGACCGAGCTGGGGGCGATCGACAGCGAGCGCCACCTGACCGCGATCGGCAAGCAGATGGCGCGCCTGCCGGTGGACGTGAAACTGGCGCGCATGCTGGTGGCGGCGCAGGCGGCGGGCTGCCTGCGACCGATGCTGGTGATCGCCTCGTTCCTGGGCATCCAGGATCCGCGCGAGCGGCCGCCCGAGGCGCGTGGCGCCGCCGACAACGCACACGCGCAGTTCGCCGATGGCCGCTCCGAGTTCGTCGGTGTGCTGCGCCTGTGGGACGCCTATCGCCAGTCCCATGAGGATCTGACCCAGTCCAAGCTGCGCGACTGGTGCGGCCGCCACTTCCTCGGCTTCCTGCGCATGCGTGAATGGCGCGAGCTGCATCGGCAGCTGCGCCTGCTGTGCGAGGAACTGGGCTGGAAGGAAGAGGCCAACGAGGCATCGATGGCCCCGCTGCTGGCCGGCAGCAGTGCGCCGGCTCCGGCGCGCGATGATGCTGCTGCGGTGAAGGCGACCCGTGGCCAGCTGCACCGTGCCGCGCGCCTGGCCCGCGAGGGCAAGGCGGAAACGGCGCCCGCGCCGGTCGCCGCCCGTGCGCAGAAGGACCAGGCGCCCGACGGCGGTGGTTACAGCGAACGCGCTCGCGCCACTGCGTACCAGACCCTGCATCGGGCCTTGGTGGCGGGCCTGCCCACGCAGATCGGCCATCGCAGCGAGAAGGGTGATTTCCAGGCGCCGCGCCAACGCCGTTTCCTGCCGTTCCCCGGTTCGACGCTGTCCAAGCGGCCGCCACCGTGGCTGCTGGCCGCCAACCTGCTGGATACGCAGAAGGTGTGGGGCATGACCCTGGCGGCGATCGAGCCGGACTGGGTGATTGCCGAACTGCCGCACCTGCTGCTGCGCAAGCACTTCGACCCGCATTGGTCGCGTGCGCAGGGCCAGGTGCTGGCCTCCGAGCAGATCAGCCTGTTCGGGCTGGTGCTGGCACCGAAGAAGCCGGTGCACTACGGCCGCATCAACGCCGGCGAGGCGCATGACATCTTCGTGCGCCAGGCACTGGTGACCGGTGAGATCAACACCCGCGCCAGCTTCGTGGCCGACAACCAGAAGGTGCTGGAGCAGGCACGCGAGGAAGAAGCCAAGCTGCGCCGTGCCGGCATCGTTGCCGACGAGGACTGGCAGGCACGCTGGTACCTGGACCGGGTGCCGCCGCAGATCCACTCCGCGTCCGGGCTGGATGCGTGGTGGAAGGCGCTGCCGTCGGAACAGCGCAAGGGCCTGCACTGGTCGCTGGTGGATCTGCTGCCGGGCGAAGGCAGCGAGCAGGAGCGCTATCCGAAGTACCTGGCGCTGGGCCAGGCGCGGTTGCCGCTGCACTACCGCTTCGAGCCGGGTGCCGACGATGACGGCGTGACCCTGGACGTCCCGCTGCACCTGCTCAATGCATTGGATGCGGTGCAGTTGGGATGGCTGGCGCCGGGTTTCGTTGCCGACAAGGCGGCCGCGCTGATCCGCAGCCTGCCCAAGGCGATGCGGCGCAACTACGTGCCGGCACCGGATTTCGCGCGCGCGTTCTACGAGGCGTTCCCGCAGCCCAGCGCGGACGCGATCACCGGCGAGCTGGCGCGCTTCCTGTCCCGTGCAACGGGGGCAACCGTGGCCGCTACCGATTTCGAGCCCGGTTCAATCGAACCGCACCTGCACATGAACCTGCGCCTGCGCGATGAGCAGGGCAAGGTGCTGGCAACCTCGCGCGACCTCGATGTGCTGCGTGCGAAGTTCGGTGGCCGTGCCGGCGATGCGTTCGCCGCACGTGCCGGGCGAGAGATGGCGGCCGATGGCCTGCGCACGTTCCCGGCCTCGCCGATTCCGCTGCAGGTACCGGGCGAGGCCGGCGTGCCGGCCTATCCCGCGCTGAAGGATGAGGGTGACAGCGTTGCACTGCGCATCTTTGCTGATCGCCAACAGGCCGAGGAAGCACACCCGCTGGGCGTGCGTCGACTGCTGGAGATCGGCCTGGGCGAGAAGATCAAACAGGCACGCAAGCAGTTGCCGGTAGCAGCGAAAACCGGTCTGTTGTACGCCTCGATCGAAACCCAGGAACGCCTGCGTGGCGATCTGGTCGATGCAGCGCTGAATGCCGTGCTGGCCGACGGCCTGGGCGATATCCGCGATGCGGCGGCATTCGAGCAGCGTCGCGAACACGCCGCAAAAACGCTGTTCGGCGAAGCCATGCAGCGGTTGAAGCTGGCCGAGTCGATCCTTGCCCTGGTGGCAGAGTTGAAGCCGATGCTGGAAGCACCGTTGATGGGCTGGGCGCGCGGCAATCTGGATGACATGGAGGCGCAGCTGGTTGGGCTGATCCATCCCGGCTTCCTGCGCGACACGCCGGCCGATGCCCTGGCGCAGTACCCGCGGTACCTGAAAGCGATGATCCTGCGCACCGAACGCGCCAAGCGCGATCCCCCGCGTGACCAGGCGCGCATGCTGGAACTGCACCCGTTCCTGGAGGCGTTGCAGGTGGGCGAGCAGCAGGGCCTGCGCGAGCGGCCGCAGTGGCAGGCCTTGCGCTGGGATCTGGAGGAGCTGAGGGTTTCGTTGTTCGCGCAGGAGCTGGGCGCACGCACCGGCGTTTCGGCGAAGAAACTGGCACAGCGGGTGACCGCACTGCGCCAGGCCTCGTAACCCCTGGGCTGGCCCCGCCGGGCACTCGTCGGCGGGGTCAAGCGGAACGGCATCCACGCATGGCGTGGATCTACAGTCGGTGGTGGCGCAGACGGTTGCCGCCAAACGTTGGCTTGGCTCTACAGCAAAGCCAGGCCGTTACTTGGTGCGGCGCACCTTGGGCTGGGTGTTCACGCCTTCGACCTTCAGGTACCACACGCCCATCACTCCGGGGCTGATGCTGACCTTCGGCGACTGCTTGCGTACGCCGGAAATCGAGGTGGCATCGGTCTGTTCCCACTGCTGGCCATTGTCCAGCACGTAGATCCGGCCCTTGCCGAAACCGCGGAACTCGCCCTGCAGCACGCCGCTGATCGGCTCGTTGCTGCCGAAGTCGAAGAAGCCGCGGTTCTTCACGATCACTTCCTGGCGGCCTTCCTCGCGCGCTTCTTCGCGCACCGCAGCGACGGCCTCGGTGGTGGCGGCTTCAACCTTGCCCTGCAGCCAGCGGTTCAGCGTGGCCAGCTCGGCGGCATTGAGCTTGTCCAGGCCAGCGGCCTTGAATTCGGCCGGTGACATCTGCTGCTGCAGGTCACCCTGCACCACGCGCTGGGCCAGCGCAGGCGTCGACAGGGACAGCAGCACGGCGGCACAGGCCAGCAGGCGAGGGCGGAAAGGCAGGGTGATCGAAGGCATGGCGGAACTCTCCCGTGGATGTCGGCGAGTGTAGCGGCATGTCCACATTCCCGGCGATGCTGGCCGCGGCGATTGTTCCTGAACGGCTGCGGCGCTAGTGTAGGGGCTTCTGTCTTGCCTGCTCGATGCTGTGAACCGCGCTTCCGTCCCCGGCCTGGATGCCTTGTTGAACCGCCCCTCGGCAGCCGTGCTGCCGGCTCCGCTGCGCCAGGCCCTGCGCGGGCATTGGGAAGCGCCGGACTGCGACCCGCAGATGCGTGCCAGCTGGTCGGTGCTGGGCGATACCCTGGACGCGCTGGCGATGCTCTCGGCAGACGAGGGTGCCGTGGTGGCGGCCCTGCTGTTCGATCTGCCGGGCCTGCGCGTCCATCTCGACGCACTGCCGCTGGGCAGCCACAAAGCGGCGGTGATCGGCCTGCTTGATGGACAGGATGCGGCTGATCCCGTCTGGGCACTGCATGCCGGGCGCGAGGCCGGCCGCAACAGCGAAGGCCTGCGCCGGTTGCTGCTGGCCATCATCCGCGACCTGCGGGTGGTACCGATCCTGCTGGCCCGGCAGCTGGCGCGCATGCGCGCGGCCGACAAGCTCGATGAGGAGCAGCGCCGCGCGCTGGCCCAGTTGACCCGCGACATCCATGCGCCGCTGGCCAACCGGCTCGGTATCTGGCAGTTGAAGTGGGAACTGGAAGACCTGGCCTTCCGCCACCTGGAGCCGGAAACCTACCGGCGCATCGCGCGTGAGGTCGACGAAACCCGCATCGCCCGCGAACGCTACGTCGAGAATGTGAAGAAGGTGCTGTCGCGCGAACTGGGCGTGCAGGGCATCCGCGCCGAGGTCAGTGGCCGGCCCAAGCACATCTACAGCATCTGGCGGAAGATGCAGAAGAAGCGCCTGGCCTTCGACCAGCTGTATGACATCCGTGCGGTACGGGTGATGGTCGACGACGTCGCCGCCTGCTACGCCGCGCTCGGCGTGGTGCATGCGCTGTGGGCACCGGTGCCGAGCGAGTTCGACGATTACATCGCCCGGCCCAAGGCCAACGATTACCGCTCGCTGCATACGGCGGTGGTTGGCCCGGAAGGGCGCACCATCGAAGTGCAGATCCGCACCCACGACATGCACGCGCAGGCCGAGCTGGGCGTGGCCGCGCACTGGAAGTACAAGGAAGGCGGCAAGGGCGCGGAGAAGTCGTTCGATCGCAAGATCACCTGGATGCGGCAGCTGCTGGAGCAGGCGCAGGACGGGCAGGGCAATGAACTGGCCGGGGCGCTTGATGCCGAGCTGACCGAAGACCGTGTCTACGCGCTGACCCCGAAGGACGAGGTGCTGGACCTGCCGCAGGGCGCAACACCGCTGGATTTTGCCTACCAGGTGCACACCATGGTCGGGCACCGCTGCCGTGGGGCCAAGGTCAACGGCCGCATCGTGCCGTTGACCTACCGCCTGCGCAGCGGGGATCGCGTCGAGATCCTCACCGGCAAGGAGGCCGACCCGCGCCGCGACTGGCTGATGCCGGCCAACGGCTTCCTGGCCAGCAACCGCTCGCGCGAGAAGGTGCGCAGCTGGTTCCACAAGCTGGACCGTGCGCGCAACGTGCAGGCGGGGCGCGAGCTGCTGGAGCGCGAACTGAAGCGGCTGGGCCTGCAGCATTCGGACCTGTCCGCAGCGGCGAAGAAGTTTCACGCCGACAGCGTCGACGACCTGTACATCCAGGTGGCCCTGGGCGATACCGGCCCCAACCAGGTCAGCCGTTCGCTGCTGGAGGCCGAGCGTGCGGCCAGCCAGCCGGCGCCGACGTCGGCCTTGCCGCGGCCGACCGCGCGCCGCGAGAACCTGGGCAAGTCCAAGTTCACCGTACAGGGCGTGGGCAACCTGCTGGTGCAGCTGGCGCGTTGCTGCCAGCCGGTGGCGGGTGAACCGATTGTCGGCTACCTGACCCGTAGCCGTGGTGTCACGGTACATCGTGCAGACTGCGTGGCACTGGCACGGCTGGCTGCGACCAGCCCGCAGCGGATCCTGCCGGTGGAATGGGGCCAGGCCGGCGGTGGCTATGAAGTGGATGTGGTGGTCGACGCGGTCGACCGCCGCTGGTTGCTGAAGGACATCACCAACCTGATCGCACAGGAAGACGCCTACGTGCTGGACATCCACAGCGACAACGTCCGCAATAGTGGCCGCGCGCATCTGCGCCTGCGGTTGAAGGTCAGCGACTACGGCCAGTTGTCGAATCTGCTGGGCAAGCTCGATGCGTTGCCGGGCGTAAGCGAGGCGCGTCGTCTGGGCTGAGCTTCACGCTGCCCCGGCTACCCTGCACGCATGGAACGCGAGCCCCCGCATCGCTCACACGGCGCCGCACATCCGGCGCTGGATCGCGTTCGCCGTGAAAGCCGCTGGTGGTGGCTGCAGGCGCGCCATGCACGACGGGTGTGGCGTTGGGCACTGCTGGCTGCCGCAGCCGTGTTCGTGCTGCTGGTACTGGTGCGCAAACCGCTGGCGGACTGGTTCTGGGATGAGCCACAGATAGAACAGCTGCTGGCCGAGGGCGATCGCGCACTGAGCGAAGGACGCCTGACCGCGGCCGACGGCAGCGGCGCGCGAGAACGCTATCAGGCGGTACTGGCCCTGGATGGCGACCGTCCGCAGGCACGACAGGGCCTGGCCCGCACCGGTGCGGCAGCGCTGCAGCACTCACGCGAGCGGCTGCGGGCGGGTGACCTGGACGGCTGCGCGCAGGCGCTGGCGTTGGCACGTGAGCTGCAGGTGCCGCGCGCCGAGGCAGATGCGGTGGCCCAGCAGCTGCAGGCGCGTCGTCGCGCCGGTGCTGGCATCGGTGCATTGCTTGCGCAGGCCCGCAATGCCTTTGCAGCGGGGCGGCTGGACGACGGCGACAGCAGCGCGCTGCCGTTGTTCCAGCGCGTGCTGGCACTGCAGCCGGACAACCTGCCTGCACTGGAGGGGCGCGAGGATGCATTGAGCGATCTGCTGCAGCAGGCGCGTGCACAGGCCGCACGCGGTGAACTGGCCACGGCGGCAGCGATCCTGCAGCGCGCACGCCAGTTCGATCCAGGTCATTCCGAACTTCCTGCCAGCCAGGAAGCGCTGGCCCGTGCAATCGACCAGCGCCTGCAGCAGGGGCATCGCGCGCTCAAACGGCAGCAGCTCGAGACGGCTGCGGATAGCTTCCAGGCCGTGCTGGCGGTCACCGCCGATGATCCTACGGCACTGCGTGGGCGTGAGCAGACCGTGCAGGCGTTGCTGGCGCGCAGCCAGAAGGGGGCCGACGACTTCCAGTTCGAGGCGGCCGACAAGGATGCCGCGCTGGCCGCGGGGCTGGGTGCCTCGCAGGCAGCGCAGCAGCAGCTGGCACAGCGCCTGCAGCGTGCGCGGCAGGCGCGCCAGTCGTTGCAGCAGCCGGGCATCAGCACGGCCCAGCGTGAGCGCCAGCTGCGTGATCGGTTGCGCCAGATCGATCGTGCCGAGCGTGCCGGACAGTGGATCAGCCCTCCCGGTCACAGCGCCTTCGATGCGCTGCGCGAAGCGCAGGCACTGGCGCCGCGCGACAGCCGGGTCAAGGCAGCGGCAGCGCGTCTGCTGCCCGCCAGCCGGTCCTGTTTTGATGACAACCTGCGGCAGAACCGGGTGCAGGCTGCGGGCGCCTGCCTGCAGGCCTGGCAGACCCTGGCACCGACCGCCACAGGGTTGCCCGATTCGCGTGCCCGCCTGGCACAACGCTGGCTGGCGATCGGCAGCGAACGGCTGGGTCGCGGTGATGTGGCTTTTGCCGAACGTGCACTGGAACAGGCGAGCCAGCTGGGTGCCGGTCCGGCCACCGCCGAATACCAGCAGTTGCAGGAGCGGCTGCGCGACATCGGTAGCGTGCCGCCCTGACCCGATGGATCGCATTGACGCAGCTATAGTAATGGCCCCCTGTTGCCTTGCCCTGGATAGTAGATGACCGTTCTTGTTTCCGGCGCGACCAGCCAGATCGGTCGTTACCTGTTGCCACGGCTGGTCCAGGCCGGCATGGACGTGCAGGCGGCAAGCCGACGTCCACAGGCGGAGCAGCCAGGAGTGCAGTGGCTGGGCGGCGACCTTTACGATGCACTTGACCAGAGTGGCCCGCACGCTTGGCAGGCCATTGCCAGCTCCAGCCCGATGGAGCTCTGGGCGGAATGGCTTTCCCGGCAGACGGTGGCACCGGCGCCCCGGATCATCGTCACCAGTTCGATGAGCGTGCTCACCAAGCAGGAATCGGCCCAAGCCGATGAGCAGGATGTGGTTGCAATGCTGCAGCGCGGGGAACGGGGCCTGATTGCGCAGGCCGAGCGTCTTGGCATGGAGTGGACGATCCTGCGGCCGACGCTGATCTACGGTGCCGGCATCGATCGCAGCATCTCCCCGATCGTGGCGCGCGCGCGCCGTCTTCGAGTGTTTCCCATTCCGATGACCCATGGCATGCGTCAGCCAGTGCACGCCGACGATATCGCCCAGACCATGGTGCAGGCCATACGAACCGGGGCCGCCGCAGGCCGGGTGTTGGAAATCGGTGGCGGCGAACGGCTGCCTTACCACGAGATGTTCCGTCGCATGCGTGCCAGCCTGGTGGAATCGACCCTGCCCGTGCCGCTCCCGGATCTGTCGCTGCGCATGTTGGCCGCGGTTCTGCCCCGTGCGCGCGGCCCGGTGTCGCGCCTGCAGCAGGACCTGATCGCCGACAACAGCGAATTGACGGCGCTGCTGGGTGTGCGGCCGCGCCCGTTCCGGCCGGATGCTGGTACCTGGCAGCCCATGACCCCCGAGCTGGCATCCGCACGCGTTGCCGCTTCTCCGCCAGGGGCAGTGGCATGACCTTCGTACGTCCCAGCGTGGGTGTTGCGTTGTGTACCTACAACGGTGCGCGCTACCTGCAGGCGCAGTTGGACAGCATCCTGGCGCAGAGCGAGCCGGTGGATGAGGTGGTCATCGGCGACGATGGCTCTTCGGATCAGACCATGGCCCTGCTGCAGGTGTTCAGCAGCCGGGCGGGCGCGATGGGCATACGCGTCGAGGTCGTGCAGCATGCACGCAATCTCGGCTACATCCTGAATTTTGCCGATGCGCTGCAGCGCTGTCGGTCCGACATCCTGTTCCTGTGCGACCAGGACGACGTCTGGTATGTCGATCGGGTTGCAACTTACCTGCAACGGTTCCAGGCCGATCCGGGCCTGCTGCTGCTGCACAGCGATGCGCGCCTGGTGGATGGCGATGGCGTTGCGCTGGGTGGACATCTGCTTGAAGTGCTGGGAGTGCATCCGGCCGAAGTCGAGCTGGAGCGATCTGGGCTTGTGATCGATGCGGTTCTGCTGCGCAACTTCATTACCGGGGCAACCTGTGCGCTGCGCCGGGGGCTGCTGGAGAGCGCGTTGCCGATCGCTCCGTGCTGGAGCCACGACGAGTGGCTGGCTGTAGTCGCCTCGCTGGACGGTGGGCTGGACATGATCGCGCGGCCTACCATTGATTATCGCCAGCATGGCAACAACCAGATCGGTGCCGGCCGCCGTGGACTGATGCGGCACCTGCGCCAGCTTGACCTGTTTGAACGCCAACGCCGGCAACGCACGGCCGATCGCCTGCTGGCGCTGGATGCGCTGCTGCGTCGGCGTGACGTGCTGATCGCGCCTGTTCGTTTCCACGGCCTGGCAGCGCTGGCCTGGCGCATGGCCTGGTCGCGGCTGCAGCTGTATCGGCGGGCCGATGTGTCGCTGCGCTGGATTGCCCAGGACGCGCCTCGCCTGCTGGCCCGGCTCGCCAATGTGTGCCTCGCCGGGGCAGGCTGGAGAGGCGTTCACGCGGCCGCGGCCGGTGCCCGTGCCGGGTGGCGGATGCCGCGCTAAGCTTGAACTGCAGTGAAACCCGGGGCCGGCGCCTGCCTGCCTTAGCGGCGCCTGCGTTAGACTCGCCGGACCCTATCAATCCGCATTCCCGTGCCCCGACGCTACGATTCCGACGACATCGACGATTCCGACGACGACCTGCAGGACGATGGCAGCCCGCTCTGGCGGCGCCGACTGATCACCTGGACCATGGCTGCGGTCGCGTTGGGATTGGGTTTCCTGATCCCCTATACGCTGTACCTGAACCAGCAGGTGACGCAACGCTTCGGTGAACTGCGCTGGCAGATCCCGACGCGCGTCTATGCACGCCCGCTGGTACTGATGCCCGGCAAGGCGATGGATGCGGCAACTCTGAAGACCGAACTGGCCGCCTCGGCCTATCGCGATGATGGTCAGGGCAAGGATCCGGCAACCTATGCGGTGCAGGGCGGCCGCTTCGTCATCTCCAGCCGCGGCTACAACGATGTCGATGGACACGTTGCTGCGCGCCGGGTCGAGCTGTCGCTGTCCGGCGGCAGCATCGCATCGTTGCGGGACGCCGACAGCCGCAAGGCGCTGAAGGCGGCCCGCATGGATCCCGCGCGCATCGCCACGCTGTATGGGCAGAAGCAGGAAGAGCGCCGCCTGATCCGCATGAACGAGGCCCCCGACCTGTTGGTCACTGGCCTGCAGGCGGTCGAGGACAAGGACTTCAACCGCCATCACGGCATCGATCTGTCCGGTATCGCGCGCGCGGTCTGGGTGACTGTCCGCTCCGGTGGGCAGAGCCGCCAGGGCGCTTCCACCCTGACCCAGCAGCTGGCCCGCAGCGGCCTGCTGGGAATCGGCAAGGAACAGACCGTCACCCGCAAGTTCAACGAGGTGCTGTACGCGCTGATCATGGAAGCGCGCTATGACAAGCGCACCATCTTCGAGGCGTACCTCAACCAGGTGTATCTGGGCCAGCGCGGCAGCCAGGCGATCCACGGCATGTCCTCCGGTGCCGAGTTCTGGTTCGGCCGTGATCTTTCCTCGCTGGAAACCGAGCAGATCGCGCTGCTGATCGGCCTGGTCAAGGGGCCGTCCTACTACGACCCGCGGCGCAATCCCGAGCGCGCGCTGGACCGTCGCAACTTCGTGCTGGGCAAACTGCACGAGGCGACCCTGATCGACGATGCCGAGTACCAGCGTGCGTTGAAGGCGCCGCTGGGCGTGCCCAAGACCCCGGGCCTGGTGGCAGCCAACCGCTTCCCGGCCTACGTCGACCTGGTGCGTCGCCAGCTTGCCCACGACTATCCGGAATCCGCCCTGCAGGGCGCTGGCCTGAGCGTGATGAGCGGCATGTCGCCGTCCGCGCAGGCTTATGCCGAAGGTGCGGTCACGCGCACCATCAAGTCGCTGGAAAGCAAGCGTCGCCCCGAGCTGCAGGCCGGCCTGGTGATGACCGACGTGCACAACGGTGACGTGGTGGCGGTGATCGGCAGCCGCGAAGTGTCCGAGGTCGGCTTCAACCGTGCCATCGAGGCGCAGCGCCCGGTCGGCTCGCTGCTCAAGCCATTCGTGTACCTGCTCGCACTGGCGCAGCCGGACCGCTATTCGCTGGCCAGTTGGGTCGATGATTCACCGGTCACGGTGCAGCTCAGCCGCGGCCGCAACTGGAACCCGGGCAATGCGGACAACCGCAGCCACGGCACCGTGCGCCTGATCGATGCGCTCGCCCACTCCTACAACCAGGCGACGGTACGGGTGGGCATGCAGGTCGGACCGGAGCGGGTGACCCAGCTGATCCACGTACTGGCCGGGATCAAGGCCGAGGCGAACCCGGCGGTGATCCTCGGCTCGACCGACCAGAGCCCGTACGCGATGGCGCAGCTGTACCAGTTCCTGGCATCGGGCGGCGAGATCCAGCCGCTGCACGCGGTGCGTGGCGTCCTGGATCCGCAGGGCAAGCTGCTCAAGCGCTACGACAAGACCCCGGCACCGGCACAGGAAGGTGACTCGATTGCCGCCAACCTGATCAGCATCGGCCTGCAGCAGGTGGTGGCCAGTGGCACCGCGCAGCGTTTGAACGCCGATGGCCTGGGCCGCCTGCAGCCGGCCGGCAAGACCGGCACCACCAACGATGGCCGCGACAGCTGGTATGCCGGTTACACCGGCGATCACCTGGCGGTAATCTGGATGGGCAATGACCAGAACGAACAGGCCGGCCTGTATGGCGCCACCGGCGCGATGCGGGTGTGGTCGGGCATCTTCCAGCGCCTGCCGACGGCGCCGTTGAAGGTCAGCAACAAGGGCCTCGACTGGCAGCCGGTTGCCGCTACGGGTACCAACAGCACCGATGAAGGCTGCCCGGGCGCGAGGCGATTCCCGTTCGTGGTGGGTTATGCGCCTGCGTATGAACCGTGTGCACCGGCGCCCTTGCCGGACGCGCAGGGCGGTGCGGAAGGCGAGGGCGGCGGCTGGCGCAGCTGGTTCGGCCTTGACCGTAAGCCCGAACCTGCCGCTGAACCTGCCGCAGCACCCGCTGCAGCGACTCCTCCTCCAAGCCGATGATGCCGATGACTATCCGTTCGCTGTTCCAGCCCCTGGTCCTGAGTGGCCTCAGCCTGGCCCTGGCGGCCTGCGTGAGCAGCGCGCCGCAGGTGGTCAAGCCGGTGGACACCACCACGCCCGCACAGCGGCTGGCAGCCGTGGAAGCCGCAGCCGGCCCGGATGACAAGGAACTGTCGGTGCAGCCACTGCGCGATTCCCAGGTTGAGGATCTGCGGCAGACGGCGCTGAGCCAGCGCAAGGCCAATGATCTGGCTGGCGCGGCCGGCAGCCTGGACCAGGCGTTGCAGATCGTGGCCGGTGATCCGTCGGTATTGCAGGAACGCGCGGAACTGGCGCTGCTGCAGGGCCAGTGGGCGGAGGCGGAAACGTTCGCACGCAAGGCTGTGGATCTTGGCTCGAAGACGGGGCCGTTGTGCCGCCGGCACTGGGCGACGATCGAGCAGGCGCGCCTGGCGCGGGGCGAGAAGGAGAATGCGGTGTCCGCGCACGCGCAGATTGAAGGCTGCACGGTGCCGGGGATCAAGCGGTACTGAGTATTCCCCTCCATCGGGCGCTGCCCCCTCTGCGGCGCGCGAATTGATGGTCTGCTGTGGGTTGGCCGGGTGGATGGACTGGGCAGGGGGCGCTGCAAGTACGTCCATGTAAGCTCGGTCGCCGCATCCATGCGGCTCACGCCCCTGCCCAGCCCATCCACCCGGCCACGGACAGTTTCCTGCGGCCGCCGCAGGCAAGAACAAAATCAAACATCAAAAGCGGGTCGCGCGCTGCGCGCACTCGCAGGGGTCGGATCCGTTTTCCGCAGGAGAACGGATCCGACCCCTTCTACTTTCTCCGTTACACCAACCGCTTCCGCTCTGCCTTTGCATGCCGTCACCGGAAAACTGTCGAAGGCGGGGGGCTGTGGGTTTGCGGGGTGTCCGCGGCATGGATACCGCAGCCAAGCCCCCAGGGATGGGTTTACGGCGTCCCCGCAAACCCACAGCCCCCCGCCAGCCCTCAGTACAACCCAGAGCCATGAACAAACGCTGTTGCCGTTGTTGTTGCCGTTGCTCCGGCTTCAAACGGGTGCCGGGCAGCGCCCGGCCGGGTATCCTTTCCACCTGATGTCCGACCTTGTCCATGCCAGCCGCGAAGCCCTCAGCGAAGGCGGCGCGCTCGCCTCCCATCTGGATGCGTTCGTCCCGCGTCCTGCGCAGCTGCGCCTTACCGAGGCCATTGCCGCGTCGATGCAGCAGCGCGACCTGCTGCTTGCCGAAGCCGGTACCGGCACCGGCAAGACCTTTGCCTACCTGGTGCCGGTGCTGCTGTCCGGAATGCGCACCATCATTTCCACCGGCACGCGCGCGCTGCAGGACCAGCTCTACCACCGTGACCTGCCGCGCGTGCGCCAGGCACTGGGCGTCGGCCTGCGCAGCGCGCTGCTGAAGGGGCGCAGCAACTACCTGTGCCGCTACCGCCTGCAGCAGGCACGCGGCGAGCCGCGCTTCTCCAGCCCGGAACAGGCGGCACAGTTCCAGCGCATCCTGGCCTGGTCCGGCCGCTCGGAATCGGGCGATATCGCCGAACTCGATGGCCTGGCCGACGACTCGCCGCTGCTGCCGATGGTCACCTCCACCGTCGACAACTGCCTGGGCAACGAGTGTCCGTTCTGGGATGACTGCTTCGTCGTGCGGGCCCGCCAGCGTGCCCAGGCCGCCGACCTGGTCGTGGTCAACCACCACCTGCTGCTGGCCGACCTGGCGCTGAAGCAGGAGGGCTTCGGTGAACTGCTGCCCGGTGCGCAGGCCTTCGTCATCGACGAAGCCCATCAGCTGCCCGAACTGGCCGCGCAGTTCTTCGGCGAAGGCTTCGGCATGCGCCCCTGGCAGGAACTGGGCCGTGACTGCCTGGTTGAAGCGCGCGGCGTGGGTGGCGCACAGTCTGCACTGCAGGAACCGGTCGATCATCTGCAGCAGGCATTGTCTGCGCTGCGTATTGCGATGGAGGGGCTGCCCGCGCGTGGCACCCAATGGCGCGCGCTGGCAATGCCGCAGGTACGCGAGGGTTTCGATGCGGTGATGTCCAGCCTGGTGGTGCTGGAGCAGGCATTGCAACCGCTGCGCGAAGCCGCTGCTGGCCTCGATGCCTGCCATGCGCGCGCACGTGAGGCGATTTCGCGGCTGGGCCGTTGGCTGGGGGATGAAGAACCCGCGCTCGACTTCGATGCCGATCCTGCAGAAGCGACCGCCGTCGCTGGTGACGTGCTCTGGTATGAATTGACCGCGCGCGGTTTCCGCTGCCAGCGCACGCCGATGGATGTGTCCGCACCGCTGCGCGAACATCGCGAGCGCAGCCATGCCGCATGGATTTTCACCTCCGCCACGCTGACCGTTGGCGGTGGCTTCGAGCACATCGCCACGCGCCTGGGCCTGGATGATCCGCAGACGCTGGTACAGCCCAGTCCGTTCAACTGGCCCGAGCAGGCACTGTGCTACCTGCCTGAAGGCCTGCCGGATCCGGCTGCGCGCGGTTTCGGAACCGCACTGATCCAGGTCCTGCGTCCGGTGCTGCAGGCGTCGCAGGGCAGGGCGTTCCTGTTGTTTGCTTCGCATCGTGCGCTGCGCGAGGCGGCCGAGGCGCTGCGTGATGGGCCCTGGCCGCTGTTCGTGCAGGGCGAAGCGCCGCGCGCGACCCTGCTGCAGCGTTTCCGCGAATCCGGCAATGGCGTGCTGCTGGGCTCGGCCAGCTTCCGCGAGGGCGTGGATGTGGTCGGTGAGGCATTGAGCGTGGTGGTGATCGACAAGCTGCCCTTCGCCACGCCCGATGATCCGGTGTACGAAGCGCGGCTGGATGCCATACGCACCCAGGGCGGCAATCCCTTCCGCGACGAGCAGTTGCCGCAGGCGGTGATTGCCCTGAAGCAGGGCGTTGGCCGCCTGATCCGCAGCGAGACCGACCGTGGCGTACTGGTGCTGTGCGACCCGCGCCTGCTCAACCGGGGTTATGGCAAGGTCTTCCTGCAGTCGCTGCCGCCGTTCCGGCGAACCCGGGCCCTGGCCGATGTGCAGGCCTTCTTTGCGCCACAATGGGCGCCCGTGGCGGATGCCGCTGCCCCGACCGCCGCCGTGGCGGGGCCGGAGCCGGCTCCCGGCGCCACGTTCCCCCTGTTCTGACCCGATCCGATGAAACTGCTCGCCTTTGAAACCGCCACCGAAGCCTGTTCCGTAGCCCTGCATGTGGATGGGCAGGTACGGGAACGTTTCGAGATCGCCCCCCGCCGGCATGCCGAACTGAGCCTGCCGTGGGCGGAGGAGCTGCTGGCCGAGGCCGGCATCAGCCGCCGCCAGCTGGACGGTATCGCGCTCAGCCGTGGTCCCGGTGCGTTCACCGGTGTGCGCCTGGCGATCGCGTTGGCGCAGGGCATCGCGCTGGCGCTGGATCGGCCGTTGCTGCCGGTGTCGACGCTGCAGGTGCTGGCGCTGCGCGCGCCGGTGGAAGAGAAGCAGATCCTGTCGGCGATCGATGCGCGGATGGGCGAGTTGTACGTGGCACGCTTCGAGCGCGTGGATGGACTGCCGGTGGCGCGGGATGCCGAGCGCGTGTGCGTGCCGGCGGCGGTGTCGTTGCCGGAAGCTGCGTCCGTCTACGGCGTCGGCACCGGGTTTGCCGCGGCCGAGGGCGCGCTGGTCGCGCAGCTGGGGGCTGGCCTGCGCCGCTTCGATGCAACGGCGCTGCCACGTGCAGCGGATGTGCTGGCACTGGCGGTACCGGCGTTCGTGCGCGGCGAAGGCATTGCGCCGGAGAAGGTCGAGCCGGCGTACCTGCGGGACAACGTGGCGCTGACGCTGGTCGAGCAGCAGGCGGCGCGGGATGCCAAGGCGAAGGCCAACGGCTGAGCCCCTCGTGGCGGGGTGGTGGGTCGCTGACAGCAGAAGCCGTGGGTTGGCCGGGCGGGTGGGCTGCGCAGGGGGCGCCGTGAATACGTCCATGTAGGCTCGGGCGCGCCATCCATGGCGCTTACGCCCCTGCGCAGCCCACCCGCCCGGCCACGGACAGTTTCCGTGCGCGTTCGCCACGGAAAATCAAAAGAAAATCAAATTCAAAAGCCGGTCGCTTCGCTCGCATCCACGCATGGCGTGGATCTACCGTGCAGGCATGGCGTGGATGCATCGTGTCGACCAAGGTCGACAGCTACCAACAGCAAAGATGCGCCGCGATCGGTCAGGGGTGGGGCGGTGTGGGCTTGCAGGACCGTTGGCGCCATGGATGGCGCCATCGAGCCCCCATGGATGGGTTTACGGCGTGTCCTGCAAGCCCACACCGCCCCGCCAAACCGAACAGCCCAACCGCCGCTCTTGATCTTGACGTTGCAGTTGCCGTTGCTGTTGCTTGCAGCGGGTCCCGGGCCGCAGGCCCGGGCAGAAAACCTCACCGGTCGTCGCGCAGTTCGCCACCGGGCAGGAACACCCACGTGCGGGTGACCTGCAGGATGTCGATCTGGTCTTCGCTGTCGGGCAACGGCGGGAACGGTTGCGCCAGCTGGATCACCCGCAGCGCGGCCTCGTCCAGCAGCGGCGTGCCGCTGGACTTCAACACCCGGCTGCTTTCCACGCTGCCGTCGCGGCGTACCCCCACGCTGATCACCACCTGGCCACCCAGCCGGCGCTGCCGCGCTTCGTCGGGGTAGTTCAGGTTGCCGACCTGCTCGGCGCGGTCCACCCACGCACGCAGGTAATTGGCGTAGGCGTATTCACGCGTGCTGGCCGAAACGAATTTCCGGTTCGGGCGCTTGGCGTACTGCGCCGAACGCAGGTGCACTTCCGCCGCCAGCCGCGCCATTTCAGCATCGCGCTGTTCGCGCGCGGTCATCGGTGCATCCGGTGTTGGTTGCAGCGGGGTAGGGCGCGACTGCGCCACGGCCACGGTGTCCTGGCCATTGCGGCTGCTGACCACCCGCGCCTGCGGCGGCGGCACCGGTGCTGCCGACTGCTGCTGCTGGGGTACCGGACTGATGCCGGCCTGGGCCTGCGGCACGATGCCGGCCTGGTTGTCGCGGGGGCGCTGCGCACGATCGTGCTCGCCACCGCCTTCCTGGCTGGCGGCGGCCAGGAAATCGGCCTGCTTCGGGGTCAGCGCGGTGCGGGTCTGGCTGAAGATCACTTCCAGGGTCGGCACCAGGGGCGCGTCGCCTTTCACGGCAAAGCCGACCCCGAGGATCAGCAGGGCGTGCACCAGCACCGACAGGGCGATGGTGGCGCCCAGCCGCTGCGCTTCACGCGGCGGCGGGGCGAGGACGGCAGGTGCGGCATCCATCAGCGCAGATCGGCCTCGATCGCGTCGAACAGGGTGCCGGCGATGTTCAGGCCGTACTGCGCGTCCAGCTCGCGCACGCAGGTCGGGCTGGTCACGTTGACCTCGGTCAGGTAGTCGCCGATGACGTCCAAGCCGACGAAACGCATGCCACGACGCTTCATTTCCGGGCCGACCTGGGCGGCGATCCAGCGATCGCGTTCGCTCAGCGGACGGCCTTCGCCACGGCCACCGGCGGCCAGGTTGCCGCGGAACTCATCGCCCTGCGGAATGCGCGCCAGGCAGTAATCGACCGGCTCGCCATCGACCAGCAGGATGCGCTTGTCGCCGGCAGTGATGTCGGGAATGAACTTCTGGGCCAGGGCGAGCTTGCGGCCGCCGTCGGTCAGCGTTTCCAGGATCACGTTCAGGTTGGGGTCGCCCTGTCCGCTGCGGAAGATCGAGCGCCCGCCCATGCCATCCAGCGGCTTCAGTACCGCCTGGCCGTGTTCCAGCGCGAAGGCCTTCAGTGCCTTGGCGTCGCGGCTGACCAGGGTCGGCGGGCAGCACTGCGGGAACAGCAGCGCGGCCAGCTTCTCGTTGTAGTCGCGCAGGCCCTGCGGGTTGTTGACCACGCACGCACCGGCGGCGGCAGCGACATCCAGCACCTGGGTGTCGTAGACATACTCGGCGTCGACCGGCGGGTCCTTGCGCATCAGCACGATCTGGCCGGGACCGAATTCGGTCCGGCTGAATGCGCCCAGCTCGTACCAGCCGGCCGGGTCGTCGCGCACCTGCAGGGGGGCGGTCCAGGCCACCGCCACCCCGCCTTCCAGCGCCAGCCCGCCCGGGCGCACGTAGTGCAGGGCATGGCCGCGGCGCTGGGCTTCCAGCAGCATGGCGAAGGTGGTGTCCTTGGCGATCTTGATGTGGGCGATGGGGTCCATCACCACGATGACGTTCAACGGCATGGGTGCACCTGTCAGGCAAGGCGTTGATGGTAGCGGCAACGCCGGCCGTGCGCCTCCCCGGCGATGTGCAACGCAGCGTCCCTTGCCGGGCTGCGCAGTGATTGCCAATCCGGTCACGTTCAGCCCGGCGCCACGCCCCGCGCCACGGACCGCCCTTGAAGCGGGCGCGGGAAGTGCGATATAGATACGCTTTCGCAGCGGCTCCCGCCAAAGATTGGGCCGTGCGCTTGGGGAATGGCAATGACTGAAAACACGACTGCGGGCGGGGAGCTCGCAGGACTCCGGGTGATGGTCATCGATGACTCGAAGACCATCCGCAGGACTGCGGAAACACTGCTGAAGCGCGAAGGCTGCGAAGTAGTGACCGCGACGGACGGTTTCGAGGCCCTGGCCAAGATTGCCGACCAGCAGCCGCAGATCATCTTCGTCGACATCATGATGCCGCGCCTGGATGGCTACCAGACCTGCGCACTGATCAAGGGTAACCAGCTGTTCAAGGCGACCCCGGTGATCATGCTGTCGTCCAAGGATGGTCTGTTCGACAAGGCGCGGGGGCGCATCGTCGGCTCGGAGCAATACCTGACTAAGCCATTCACGCGCGAAGAACTGCTGGGTGCCATCCGCACGTACGTCAACGCCTGACCAGGGGGGAAAGGCACAATGGCTCGTATCGTCCTGATCGAGGATTCACCGACCGACCGCGCGGTGTTCACCCAATGGCTGCGCCGTGCCGGCCATGAGGTGCTGGAAGCGGACAATGCCGAAGATGGCCTGCAGCTGGTCCGCGACCAGGTGCCGCAGCTGGTCCTGATGGACGTGGTGCTGCCGGGCATGAGCGGTTTCCAGGCGACCCGGGCGATGGCCCGCGACGCAGCGATCAAGCACATCCCGGTCATCATCGTCAGCACCAAGGCGATGGAAACCGACAAGGCCTGGGGGCTGCGCCAAGGCGCCGCCGATTACATCGTCAAGCCGCCGCGCGAGGAAGAACTCATCGCCCGGATCAACGAGCTGGTGGCCTGATGCGCTCGCCCTTCGACATTCTTGAAGCCTACGAACGGCGCAGCCTTGCCCACGCGGTGCAGCTGCCCGGGCGGCAGTTCGCCCAGGACCTGTGGCGTGGCGTCGGTTTCCGTGTTGGCCAGCGTCGGCTGGTGTCCGATTTCCGCGAAGTGGTGGAGATCGTGCCGATGCCGCCGGTGACCCCGGTGCCATGCGCGCAGCCGTGGCTGCTGGGCGTGGGCAACCTGCGCGGCAACCTGTTCCCGGTGGTCGACCTGAAGTACTTCCTGGAAGGAGCGCGCACCGTCCAGCAGGAAGGCCAGCGCGTTCTGATCATGCGCCAGGCCGGTGGCGACGTCGCCCTGACCATCGATGAACTGTTCGGCCAGCGCAGCTTCGAGCTGACCCAGCAGATCGAGGCCGGTTCACTGGCCGAGGGACGCTACGGCCACTTCGTCGATCGCGCTTTCCATGCCGATGGCAACGATTGGGGCGTGTTCTCGCTCTCGCTGCTGTCGCGTACCCCTGAATTCCGGCAAGCCGCGGCCTGAGGCCGGGCATCGCCCCCTGCATTGAAAATCGAGGTTGAACGATGAGTACTGCTTCGGATGCCACCAAGTCCGGCAAGCTGCGGCTGGGCGGCAGCAACCTCTGGCTGGCGCTGCTGGCCCTGTCGATGATCCTGTTCGGTGTGAACACCGGCGTGTCCACCTGGCAGGGCAGCCGCCTGGCCGATGCCGGTTCCAAGGCCGCGGACCTGCAGGTGCTGTCGCAGCAGCTGGCCAACCAGGGCCGTGACGCGGTCGGCGGCAACGCGCAGGCCTTCACCGCCTTCAAGGCCACCCGCAACGCGATCGAACAGAACGTGTCGACCCTGCAGGGCCGCTACGGCAACGAGCCGGGCGTGTCCGGGGCGATCTCGACCCTGGCCGACACCTGGGCGCCGCTGGGCAAGCAGGCAGGCCAGCTGGTGGCCAGTGAACCGGCAGTGCTGGCCTTGGCCGGCAACGCCAACAACTTCTCCGGTGCGGTGCCGGGCCTGCAGGCCCAGTTGAACGAACTGGTGCGTGCGATGTCCGCCTCCGGCGCCCCGGCGTCGCAGGTCTACAGCGCCCTGCAGCAGGTGGTGGTCGCCGGTTCGATGGCGCGTCGCGTGACTGAAATCCGCGCCGGCGGCACGGCTGCGGCCGCTGCCGGTGACGCGCTGGCCCGCGACATCACCGTGTTCTCGCAGGTGCTCGACGCGCTGCGCAATGGCAACGAGGACCTGGGCATCACCGCCGTGCGCGGCGCTGCCGCCGTCGCTGCGCTGGAGCAGTCGCAGCAGAAGTGGCAGGCGATGAAGCAGGACGCCGACGCGATCCTGGCCAGCTCGCGCCAGCTGTTCGCCGCGCAGTCCGCTGCCTCCGCACTGGGCCAGGGTTCGGCGAAGATGCTGACCGACAGCCGCAAGCTGTTCGAAGCCTTCTCCTCGTTCGGTTCGGTGTCCGACACCCGCCTGTTCCCGAATTTCTGGATCGGCGTGGTGTCCGGTGCGCTGTCGCTGATCGCGATCATCGGTTTCGTCTCCACCAACGTGCGCAGCCGCTCGCGCGAGCAGGAACTGCGCTACCAGACCCAGGTGGAGTTCAACAGCCGCAACCAGCAGGCGATCATGCGGCTGCTGGACGAAATCTCCTCGCTCGGTGAGGGCGATCTGACCGTGAAAGCCTCGGTGACCGAGGACATGACCGGCGCGATCGCGGACGCCATCAACTACGCGGTGGATGAACTGCGCCACCTGGTGACCACCATCAACGACACCTCGGCCAAGGTCGCGCTGTCGACCCAGGAAACGCAGGCCACCGCGATGCAGCTGGCCGAAGCGGCCGGCCACCAGGCCAACCAGATCACCTCGGCGTCGGACCGGATCGGCGAAATCGCCGCCAGCATCGAACAGGTATCGCGCAACTCGGCCGAGTCGGCCGACGTGGCACAGCGTTCGGTGGTGATCGCCGCCGAAGGTGCCGGCGTGGTCCGCGAGACCATCCAGGGCATGGACCAGATCCGCGACCAGATCCAGGAGACCTCCAAGCGCATCAAGCGCCTGGGCGAATCTTCGCAGGAGATCGGCTCGATCGTGGAACTGATCAACGACATTTCCGAGCAGACCAACATCCTGGCATTGAACGCGGCCGTGCAGGCGGCTTCGGCCGGTGAAGCCGGTCGTGGTTTCGCGGTCGTGGCCGACGAAGTGCAGCGCCTGGCAGAGCGCACCTCCGGTGCGACCCGACGTATCGAGAACCTGGTGCAGGCCATCCAGGCCGACACCAACGAAGCGGTCACCTCGATGGAACAGACCACCGCCGAAGTGGTGTCCGGTGCACGCCTGGCCGAGGACGCCGGCACCGCGCTGACCGAAATCGAGCGCGTGTCCAACGCACTCAATACCCTCATCAAGAACATCTCCATCGCCGCCCAGCAGCAGTCGTCGGCGGCGTCGGACATCACCCGCACGATGGGCGTGATCCGCCAGATCACCGGCCAGACCTCGCAGGGTGCCGGGCAGACCGCCGAGTCGATCGGTCACCTGGCGCAGCTGGCGGCCGACCTGCGTCGTTCGGTCGCCGACTTCAAGCTGCCGGCGTGACACGGGCAGGGCGGCGAGCAAGGAACCAGTCGATGAAGCATTTCCATTCCCCACGCCAGGATCCGCGCGACCGTCGCGCGGCGGCGACCGGAGCGCATCCATGAGCAGCCTGCGCGATGCGATGAGCCACGCAGCCCTGGGCTGGGTCAAGCCCGAGCTGGACGAGACCCTGCGCCTGGTGCGCAACGAGGTCGAGTACTTCGCCGAAGATCCGGCCGACAGCAGCCGCATGCGCATCTGCGCCGGCTACCTGCACCAGGTGCAGGGCACGCTGCGCATGGTCGAACTGTATGCACCGGCGATGGTGGCCGAGGAACTGGAACAGCTCGCCATCGCCGTCGGCAAGGGCGAGGTCGCCGAGCGCGACGAGGCCTGTGCCACCCTGATGCGCGGCAGCGTGCTGCTGCCCGATTACCTGGAGCGCCTGCAGAACGGACACCGTGACATCCCGATCGTGCTGCAGCCGCTGCTCAACGAGATCCGCGCCGCCCGTGGCGAAGCGCTGATCAACGACAGCGTGCTGTTCGCGTTCGCGCCCGATTCGGTGACCGCCACCGAAGCGGAACTGGACCATGCACGCGGCAGCCTCAGCGGCCGCAACCGCGAGCTGCTGGACACCGTTGGCAACGCGGTCAAGGAAGAACTGCTGCAGGTCAAGGACGCGCTGGACCTGCACCTGCGTACCGACGGTTCGCCGCAGCAGCTGCAGGAGCAGGTGACCAAGCTGGGTTCGGTGGCCGATACGCTGGGCATGCTCGGCCTGGGCGCTGCGCGGGGCGTGGTCGTGCAGCAGCGCGACGCGCTGCGCGGGGTTGTCGAGGGCCGCCAGCAGATCGACGAAGACATGCTGCTGGATATCGCCGGTGCGCTGCTCTATGTCGATGCATCGCTGGATGACCAGGTCGCACACCTCGGTGCCAGTGGCAGTGGCCAGGATGATCCGAGCGCGGTGGAGAACCGGCGCACGGTGGAGGTGCTGGCGCACGAGGCGATCGCCAATTTCGCCGCCGCCCGCGAACATTTCGTCGCTTTCATCGAAACCAGCTGGAACCACGCCGAACTGCAGGACGTGCCACGCCTGCTCGGCGATGTCTCCGGCGCATTGCGCATGCTCGACCTGGGCACCGCGGCAGACTATCTGCGTGGCGTGCAGCAGTACATCGAAGCCGAACTGATCGGTCGTCAGCGGGTGCCCAGTGGTCGCCAGCTGGACACCCTGGCCGACGCCATGGCCAGCCTGGAGTACTACCTGGAAGCCCTGCGTGACCGCCGTCCGGGTCGCGAGGACATCCTCGACATCACCCGCAGCAGCCTGGAAGCGCTGCGCTACTGGCCGCTGCCCGAGCGCGGCGTGGTCGCTGCCGAAGACGTGCAGCCGGTCATGCGCGAAGCTGTGGTCGTGCCAGCCGAGCCGCTGCAGATCGAACCGCTGGATATCGACGTGCAGGCCTCCGCGCCGGCACCGGGTGACGTGCCGGCGCCGCTGCCCGATTTCACCTTCGACCCGCTGCCGGAGGCTACGCCCGCCGACAACGGCCTGATGTTCGGATCGCTGGGTACGCCAGCGTTGTCGGCCGAACCGCACGGCACCCCGCCGCCCCTGTTGTTCGCTGCCTCCAGCGCCCCCGCGCCGGAAGTGCCGCAGTGGGAACTGGGTGGATTCGACGCGCCGGCAGGGAGTGCTGCCGAACGCAGCGACGAGCGTGCGCCGACGTTCGACAGCTTCGATCCGGTCAGTTTCGATCCCGTCTCCGCCGAACAATCCGACGCTGTTGCCTGGACGTTGTCCGAAGCGCCGGTGCCGGAAGAGGGCGACACGCAGGCAAGCGCCGTAGACGGCAATGATGACGCCTTCCTGGCGACGTCGTTGGACGAGGCGTCGTCTGCCGCGTCGCTGGACGTGGTCATTTCGCCGGCCTTCGATCCGGTTGCCGCCGAGCAGGACGGCCACACGTCGCTGAGCGACGATGTGGTGTTCCGTTTCGACAGCAGCCTGCTGCACAACGCCGATGACGTGTTGTCGCTGGAGGCAATGGAAACGTTGTCGTTGGACGACGAGCAGGCCTCGCCTGCGACGCTGGAGTTCATTGACGCAGGTGCGGTGGCGCAGGCCGACGATGGCCTGGCCATCACCGAACGGCTCGACTCCACCGTTGACGGCGACGCCGCGATCGATGCCGCAGTCTACGTCGCACCGGCCGTTGATCTGCCCGCATCCGAAGACCTGCCGGCAGTGCCTGCTGCGCCGACCGTGGCACTGGTCGATGTGGATACCATCGCGCCGATCGACTTCAGCGAAGCCGATGCGCAGTTCTTCGCAGAGCTGAATGCCGCTGCCGCCGGCTTCAATCCCCAGGCCATGCCGGCCGCCGTCGTGCCGACCGAAACCGTGCCGCCGGTCGTGGCCGAGGGCGGGTTCGATGCGGGTTTCGACGACGATGCCGAGAACATCGACCAGGACATCCGCGAGGTGTTCCTGGAAGAATTCGACGACGAGCTGGGCAATCTCGGCACGCTGCTGCCGGCATGGCGCATGCAACCGGACAACATGGACCGGCTGCGGCCGATCCGCCGCATTTTCCACACACTGAAGGGCAGTGGCCGCCTGGTCGGCGCACGTACCCTGGGTGAGTTCGCGTGGAAGATCGAGGGCATGCTCAACCGCGTGCTCGATGGCACCCGTGCCCCCACGCCGGCGGTACTGGCGATGGTCGATCACGCATACACGGCACTGCCGCAGTTGAACGCGGCACTGCGCGATGGCCAGCGGGTCAGCGTCGACCTGCAGGCGATGCAGGCCATCGCCGATCGCGTGGGTGCAGGCGAAGAAACGTTCTACGTTGCGCTGCCGGGCGCCACCGCGCCGACGGCCGAGGCGCCAACCGATGCTGCCGCGCCGCTGGACAGCGCCGTGCAGGATGGCGATGCCCCCGCACAGAGCGCTGTTGAAGCGCCGGGTACCCCGGCCAACATCGACAGCGTGCTGCGTGAGATCCTGGAGGCCGAGGTGGAACTCCACCAGGCCACGCTGCAGGGCTGGTTGCGCTCGGCGCAGCAGGCGCCACAGCCGGTCAGCGATGCGTTGCTGCGCGCGGTGCACACCATGAACGGCGCCTTCGCGATGACCGAGGTGCCGGAAATCACCGCCGTCACTGGCGGTGCCGAGTCGTACATCAAGCGTGCACTGGCTGCAGAAGTGGTGCCGGGTGATGACGCCGTGGCGGCCCTGGACGAAACCGCGCAGGCGATCAACGCGACCATGGACGCGCTGCAGGCCGAGCAGCCGCGGATTGCGCCGCAGGCCGAACTGGCGCAGCGCCTGCAGGCGCTGGCCGGCGAGCTGCCGGAAGCACGCTGGCCGATGGCCGGGCTGGACGTCGAGGATGAAGACGAAGACCAACTGCTTCCGCTGGTCGCAGAAGCGGATGCCGCCGACGCCGACATGGTCGAGCCGGTGCATGCGGTGGAGAGCGAGCCGGAGGTCGAACGCGACACCGGTGCCGAGGTGCCGGAGGCGTTGCAGGTCAGCGAGGACGCGTTGAGCGATGCGGGCCTGGAGTCCGCCGAATTGACCGGCAGCGATGATCTGTCGCGCTACTTCGATGCAGGGTGGCCGTCGATGCCGGACGGCCCGGCGCCGGAGTCGACGCTGGAAGTGGCTGCTTCCACGCTCGTTGCCGCGGAAATTGAAGCCGGACAGGCAGTGGCGACATCGGAAGACACCGTATTGGAAGACACCGCGCTGACTGCGGCGGATGATCTGTCGCCGTATCTGGATGCCAGTGCGCTGCCGGTTGACGACCGCGATCCGGATGTCCTGGATGTCGCAAACGACCTGAATACGCCGCTGCCATCCACACCTGAAACGGCGGTGGATGAAGATGCTGCTGCGCTGCCGCTCGACAGCGAGCTGTCCAGCCTGCAGGATGAAATGGCTGTGCCGGGCTTCGCAGACCCGGTCACGCTGGAAGCCGCGCTCGAGGCCGGCCTGCACGTGATCGACGAGGAGCAGGGCCAGGACGAAGACGGGCAATGGCCCGTGCTCGGCCTGCAGGCCAGCGAACTCGCGCCTGGCGAGGCGGAAGCCTTTGCCGAGGATGCGGACGTCGGCGGGGAGGCGGCGGTCGGTGAAGGAGAGAGCACCGACCAGCCGTCCCCGGCGACGGTGGAAGACGTAGGGGCCGCGGAGACGGCGCAGGACGCCATTTCGCCCTCGCGTTTCTTCGAGCTGGAAGATGCTCCGGGCCAGGCTGCCGCGGCAGACAGCGGCATGATCGTGGTGCCGGTTGCGGCAGAGGCTGCGGCGGTCGAGGTCGAACCTGTCGCCTTCGACAGCGTCGATGCGGCGGTGCCGGCGGATGCGCCCCTGCCCGAAGCCCAGACCGAAGAAGCCCAGACCGACTCCGAAGCCGAAGACAGCGCCGACCTGCTCGACTTCAGCATCTATGATCGCGAGCTGGTCGACATCTTCGTCGAGGAAGGCAAGGACCTGCTGGATCATTGCGATGGGCTGATCAGCGAGCTGCGCGAAGCGCCGCAGGACCGCGAAGCCCTGGCCGGTCTGCAGCGCGATCTGCATACGCTCAAGGGCGGTGCGCGCATGGCGGGCATCAATGCCATCGGTGATCTCGGCCACAGCATCGAATCGCTGCTGGAGGCAGTCGCTGGCGGGCGCACCGAGATCGAACGTCGTGATGTGCAGTTGCTGGAACGCGGTTTCGACCGTCTGCACCAGCTGCTGACCCGTACCGGTGAACATCGCATCGTCGAGCCGGCACAGGATCTGCTCGACGCCTTTGAAGCACGCACCACCACCGACATCACCGCCGCTGCCAGCGCAGCTGCAGCCAGTGCTGTCGTCGTGGCGGAGCAGGCCCCGCAGGCGGCTCCGGCCGTGGCCGTGGTCGATGCCCCGTTGTCGGCACCGTTGCCGGTGGAAGGTTCCAGCGAGGAAGACCCGCTGGCCCGTCCGCAGCAGGAACAGGTGCGTGTGCGCGCCGACCTGCTCGACCGCCTGGTCAACCACGCCGGTGAAGTGGCGATCTATCGTTCGCGCCTGGAACAGCAGCTCGGCGCCTTCCGTGGCGCGATGGGCGAACTGGAACGCACCAATGCGCGTCTGCGCGACCAGCTGCGTCGCCTGGACCTGGAAACCGAAGCGCAGATCGTGGCCCGCTACCAGCGCGAGCAGGACCAGGCCGACCAGAAGTTCGATCCACTGGAACTGGACCGTTTCTCCACCCTGCAGCAGCTCAGCCGCGCGCTGAACGAGTCGGCCGCCGATCTGGGTGGCCTGCAGGGCGTGCTGGATGATCTGTCGCGCCAGTACGATTCGCTCCTGCAGCAGCAGTCGCGTGTCAGTTCGGAACTGCAGGATGGCCTGATGCGCGCGCGCATGGTGCCGTTCGACGGCCTGGTGCCGCGCCTGCGCCGTGTGGTCCGCCAGGCCGGCATGGATACCGGCAAGCAGGTTCACCTGACCCTGGAAGGCACCCACGGCGAGCTCGACCGCAACGTGCTCGATCGCATGGTCGCGCCGCTGGAGCACATGCTGCGCAACTCGGTTGCCCATGGCCTGGAAGCGCCGGAACAACGTCGTGCCGCCGGCAAGCCGGAAGAAGGCGAAATCGCCATCCGCCTGCACCGCGAGGGCTCGGAAATCGTACTGGACGTGGCCGATGATGGCGCTGGCCTGGATCGTGAAGCGATCCGCCGTCGCGCCATCGACCGCGGCCTGCTGCCTGCCGATGCACAGCCGAGCGAACAGGAACTGGACAACCTGATCTTCGCGTCGGGCTTCTCCACCGCCGACCAGGTCAGCCAGCTGGCGGGCCGTGGCGTCGGCATGGACGTGGTCGGCAACGAAGTGCGCCAGCTCGGCGGCTCGGTCGACATCCAGTCGGTGCGTGGCCAAGGCGTGCGTTTCACCCTGCGCCTGCCGCAGACGCTGGCGGTCACCCAGGCGGTGTTCGTGCAGATCGGCGAAACCACCTTCGCGGTGCCGGTCGCCTCGGTCAGTGGTATTGGCCGGCTGTCGCACGAGCGCTTCGAAGCAGCCGACAGCAGCTACCGGTACGGTGGCGAAGACTATCCGCTGTACGACCTCGGCAGTCTGGTCGGCCAGGCCCCGGCACGCGCCGACGGCCAGGCCCAGGTGCCGCTGCTGCTGGTCCGCGCCGGCGACCTGCGCGCCGCCGTTGCGATCGATCAGGTGCTGGGCAACCGCGAAGTCGTGGTCAAGCCGGTGGGCCTGCAGATCGCCTCGGTGCCGGGCATCTACGGCGCCACCATCACCGGCGATGGCCGCGTGGTGGTGATCCTGGACGTGGCCCCGCTGGTGCGTCGTTTCCTGGCCAACCCGACCGCGCCGGTGCTGGTCAACGCACCCCGCCAGGAACGCCAGGTGCCGTTGGTGATGGTGGTGGACGATTCGCTGACCATGCGCAAGGTCACCGGCCGCATCCTGGAGCGTCACAACTTCGAGGTGAGCGTCGCCCGCGATGGCGTCGAAGCCCTGGAACAGCTGGAAGAGCGCGTGCCGGACCTGATGCTGCTGGACATCGAAATGCCGCGGATGGACGGTTACGAGCTGGCCACCGCGATGCGTGCCGACCCGCGCTACAAGGACGTGCCGATCGTGATGATCACCTCGCGCAGCGGCGACAAGCACCGCCAGCGCGCCTTCGAAATCGGTGTGCAGCGCTACCTGGGCAAGCCGTACCAGGAGCTGGACCTGATGCGTAACGTGTACGACTTGCTGGGGATTGCCCGTGTCCGTGAGTGACCTCGATCCGGTTCCGGCCGTAGCCCTGCTGGCCCGCCCGGGTGCGGCGCGTGAGCGCCTGCGCGAGGCGTTGGCCCATGCCGACGTGCAGATCGTGCTGGAAGACGATCCCATGACGCTGGAACCGCAGGCGCTGCATGATGCGCGCCCGCAGTTCGTGGTGATCGCGCTGGAAGCGGCCATTGAAGACGCGCTGGAGCGCCTGGAACCGGCGCTGTCAGCACCCGGCTTGACCCTGGTGTTCGACGAGGCTGAACTGGCCGCGCGTCGCGATGGTTGGGAAGCGCAGCGCTGGGGCCGTCATCTTGCCGCCAAGCTGCACGGCCACCAGCAGGTGCTGCCGCCCGGCGCCGAGGACGAACCGGCACTGCAGCTGGAGCCGGGCCTGCCGTCGACGCCGCCGGTGCCGAAGGAAACCGCGCTGCAGCCGCACCTGGAACAGGCCCGTTCGTGGGCCGACGACGTGCCGGCTGATGGTCTCTATTCGCCGCCGGCACATCTGCACGAGCCGATCGCGCTGGAGCAGGCGCTGGCTGCGCTGCAGCCGGTGCTGCCGGAAACGGCAGCGCCCGTGCAAGCCGCACCGGAACCACCGCCGGTACCGGCAGCTGCGCCGTCGGTATTCACCGACCACACGGCCTGGTCGCTGGTTGACGAGGCCAGCGACGCGCCGGCAGTTGCATCGGCTGCCACCTCGACCGGATCGGCGGAACCTGCATTCGATACCGGACATCTTTCACTGGTCGACCTGGACGCTGCCGCGCCTGCAGGCAGTCGCTCCGGCGCACTGCTGGTACTGGCCGGTATCGGCGGTCCCGATGCGTTGCGTCGCCTGCTCGCTGCACTGCCCAGCGGGCTGGCCGTGCCGGTGCTGGTGCACATGCGCCTGGACGGCGGCCGCTACGGCAACCTGGTCAAGCAGATGGCGCGCGTATCGCCGCTGCCGGTGCAGCTGGCCGAAGCCGGCCAGCGCGCCACCGCTGGCGAAGTGCACGTGCTGGCCGATGACATCGGCGTGCACGCTGCTGCCGATGGCCTGTATTTCCAGAGCGAAGCGCAGGGCATCTCGATTGCCGCGTTGTCGGCCGAGCACAGCGCGCTGGTGCTGCTCAGCGGTGCCGATCTGGCCCATGTGGGCCCGGCGTTGGACCTCGCCGCCGCCGGTGCCTGGGTGGCCGGGCAGGTGGGCGAAGGCTGCTACGACCCGGCTGCGGCGACGGCGGTGGTCGCCGCCGGCATGGTGGCCGGTGAACCGCAGGAACTGGCGCAGGTGATCGCCGCGCGCTGGGGCCTGGATGACGACGGAGATGCCGCATGAGCTACGCCAGCAATGATGAGATCCGTGGCGTCCTGATCTCGGCCGGTGCCGAACGGGTTCTGCTGCCCAATGCCACCGTGGCCGAGATGATGTCGCGGGTGCCGGTGCAGGCGGTAGCCGACGCGCCGCGCTGGCTGGTGGGTGAGATCGGCTGGCACGGCTGGCAGGTGCCCCTGGTGTCGTTCGCACGGCTCTCCGGGTTGGGCGAAGAGACAGTGGCCGGCCACAACAAGGTGGTGGTGCTCAAGACCCTCAACGGCAACCCGCAGCGCCCCTACTACGCGCTGTTGACGCAGAGCTTCCCGCAGCTGATTTCGGTACCGCGCGATGGCCTGCTGGCCGACGCGTCCGAGGAAAACCTGCCTGACATCGTGCACATGCGCGTGCTGCTGGGCGAACAGAGCGCGTTGTTGCCGAATCTCGACGCGCTGGAAGCTGCGCTGGATTCGCTGACGGCCTGACCGGAATCCGCCGGGCATGGCCCGGCGCTACCGCAGGCGTTCCGGATATCGGGTGGCGCCGGGCCATGCCCGGCGAGCGCAGCGGCCACCGGACCGGTAACGCCGAGCCATGCCCAGCGAGCGCAGCGGCCACCGGACCGGTAGCGCCGGGCCATGCCCGGCGAGCACAGCGGCCATCGGACCGGTAGCGCCGGTCCATGCCCGGCGAGCGCAGCGGCCATCGGACCGGTAGCGCCGGTCCATGCCCGGCGAGCGCAGCGGCCACCGGACCGGTAGCGCCGGTCCATGCCCGGCGAGCGCAGCGGCCACCGGACCGGTAGCGCCGGGCCATGCCCGGCGGGCGCAGCGGCCTCCGGACCGGAGCCTTACCCCAGATCGCCCAGCCGTGCCTGCAACGCTGCGATCGCGGCCAGGCCTGCGGTTTCCGTGCGCAGGATGCGAGGGCCCAACTGCAGGCCCTGGAAGCCTGCGGCGGCGAGCTGCTCACGGTCACGCGGCGACCAGCCACCTTCCGGGCCGATGGCGATCACCACGCCGCCGGCCGGCGCTGCCTGCAGTGTCGACAGCCGGTGCGCTCCCAGCGGGTCCAGGGTCAACCGCAACGTATCGGCGGGCAATGCCGCGCTGGCCTGTGCCAGCGACTGCGGCGGTCCTACCTGCGGAATGCGCGCACGACCGGACTGCCCGCAGGCCGACTGCACGACGTTGTTCCAGTGCGCCACGCGTTTTTCCGCGCGAGCTGCATCCAGCTTCACTTCGGTGCGCTCGGCATTCACCGGCACGATGGCGCTCACCCCCAGTTCGGTGGCCTTCTGCAGGATCAGGTCCATCTTCTCGCCGCGTGCAATGCCCTGCAGCAGGGTGATGGTCAGCGGCGACTCGTTGGCGATCACCTGCACCGCGTCGATGCGTACCTGTACCTCGCGTTTGCCGGCCATGGTCAGCGTCGCGGTGTAGTCATGGCCATCGCCGTTGAACAGCACGCAGGTGTCACCCTCGCGCAGGCGCATCACCCGTACCAGGTGGTTGGCCGTCTCTTCCGGCAGGGTCACGGTCTGGCCGCTGTGCAGCGCCAGGTCGATGGGGCAGCGGGTCACGCGCATGCAATCGCCTCGTCGATGGCGGCCAGCGTGGTATGCGCCAGCAGCTCCAGTTGTTCGTCGTCCACGCAGTACGGTGGCATCCAGTACAGCACGTTGCCCAGCGGGCGCAGCACCACGCCGCGCTTCAGCGCCGCCTTGTAGGCGTGCAGCCCCAGCCGCAGCGCCGGATCGAAGGGCGTGCGCTTGTCACCGTTGCGGGTCAGTTCGAAGGCCACCACCATTCCGGCCTGGCGCACATCGGCCACATGCGGATGGTCGGCAAACGGCGCAGCCAAGGTGCCCATCACCGAGGCGATGCCGCGATTGCGCGCGATCACATCGTCCTCGCCGAAGATGTCCAGCGTGGCCAGCGCCGCCGCACAGGCCAGCGGGTTGCCGGTATAGCTGTGGGAATGCAGGAAGGCACGTTCGCGCGAATCATCAAGGAAGGCGTCGTACAGCGCCTGCGTGGCCAGCACCGCAGCCAAGGGCAGGAAACCACCGGTCAGGCCCTTGGACAGGCACAGCAGGTCCGGCATCACCCCGGCCTGCTCGCAGGCGAACATCGTGCCGGTGCGGCCGAAGCCGGTGGCGATTTCGTCGGCGATCAGGAACGCTCCATGGGCATCACACAGTTCACGCACGCGCTGCAGATAGGCCGGATCGTGCATGCGCATGCCACCGGCACACTGCAGCCGTGGCTCCAGGATCACCGCGCAGATCTCGCCCGGATGCTGGTCGAACAGCGTGGCCAGGCCATCGGCGGCCTGGCGTGCGCGGTCGGCCGCACTCTGCCCGGGTTCGGCAAGGTAGGCGTCGGGCGAGGGCGCAAACAGGCCCTCGGCCAGCAGCGGCGCATAGACCCGGCGGTACAGCGGAATGTCGGCCAGTGCGAGGGCGCCCAGCGTCTCGCCGTGGTAGCCGTTTTCCAGCGAGACGAAGCGCGTGCGCCGGGTCTCACCGCGGTTCTGGAAATACTGGAAGGCCATCTTCAGCGCCACTTCGACGCCGGCCGAACCGTTGTCGGCGTAGAACACCTTGGCCAGTGGCGCGCGGCCGGGCTGGCGCGGCGCGAGGGCCAGCAGGCGCTCAGCCAGGGTGATCGCGGGCTCGTGGCCGAACCCGGCCAGCATCACCTGTTCCAGCTGTCCAGCCTGGGCGGCGATGGCAGCGCCGATGCGCGGCTCGGCATGGCCGAACAGGTTGGTCCACCAGCTGCTGACCGCATCCAGGTAGCGGTTGCCGTCGTGATCGATCAGCCAGGCGCCTTCGCCGCGGGCGATCGGCACCAGCGGCAACGTGTCCGGATGCTCGCGCATCTGCGTGCACGGGTGCCACAGGACCTTGAGGTCGCGTTGCCGCCAGTGCTGGACCAGCGGAGAGGGGGTTGGGTCTGCTAGCATTTCGGGCTCATGAACATGTTGCTGCCTGCACATTCTATCGGCCTCGGCGCACGCGCCGTCTGCCCCGGAGATTCCGCGTGAACGATGACCGCGCAAGGCGTCCTCTGCCGATCATCCATCGGATCACCGACGAGGAGAACGGGCCCTTCCAGCGCCAGCACCTGGACCTGGAGTTCTCCAACGGCGAACGCCGCCGCTTCGAACGCCTGGTCAGCCGTGGCCATGGCGCGGTGGTGGTGGTGCCGATGCTGGATGAAGAAACGGTGCTGCTGGTACGTGAATACGCGGCCGGCATGCACCGCTACGAGCTTGGCCTGGTGAAGGGCCGGATCGATGCCGGCGAAACGCCGGAGCAGGCCGCCGACCGTGAGCTGAAGGAAGAGGCCGGCTATGGCGCTCGGCGGGTTGACGTGCTGCGCGCGATGACCCTGGCGCCGACCTACATGAGCCATCAGTCCTGGCTGGTGGTCGCGCGCGACCTGTATCCGGAGAAGCTGGCCGGCGACGAGCCGGAGGAACTGGAAGTGGTGCCGTGGAAGCTGGCCGATCTGGACCAGTTGATGCTGCGCGAGGACTTTTCCGAAGGGCGTTCGCTGGCGGCGCTGTTCATTGCCCGCCAGTGGCTGCAGGGAGCACGATGATCAAGCTGACCACGGAACTGCGCGAAACCGCGATCGCCATCGCCCAGGAAGCCGGGCAGGCGATCATGCAGGTCTACAGCAACGGTTTCGATGTGACACTCAAGGACGACGACAGCCCGGTCACCGCTGCCGACCTTGCCGCCGACCGGGTGATCCAGCAGGGGCTGCGCCAGCTGACACCGGACCTGCCGATCCTGTCGGAGGAGTCGCCGCTGGTGCCCTGGGAGCAGCGTCAGCACTGGGGCGCGTACTGGCTGGTCGACCCGCTTGATGGCACCCGCGATTTCGTCAAGCGCAATGGCGAGTTCAGCGTCAACATCGCGCTGATCTACCAGGGCGCGCCGGCCTTCGGCGTGGTCCAGTCGCCGGTCACCGGCATTGTCTGGCACGCGATGCGAGGCGAGCTGGCGTATCGCCGGCAGGGTGTGCATGACACCGTGCTGCGTACCCGTACACCCGCGACTGCGCCCCTTCGCGTCGCCGCCAGCCGCTCGCATCGTTCAGCGGAGACGAATGCCTTGCTGGCCCGCATGGGCGACATCGAGACCGTGGTGCAGGGCTCTTCGCTGAAATTCTGCCGGATCGCCGAAGGCGGACTGGATGTCTATCCGCGGCTGGGCCCGACCTCCGAATGGGATACCGCTGCTGGCCAGTGCGTGCTGCACGCGGCCGGTGGCGCGGTGCTCTCGGTCGGGACCGGCAAGCCGTTCCGCTACAACCGCCGGCCGACGCTGTTGAACGGTGATTTCATGGCGCTGGGCGATACCAGCCTGCCGTGGCGGGACTGGTTGTCCGATTGATCCAGGAGAAACGCATGAGCACGCACGAAACCCCTGCCACCGGCAACGCCAGCGCGGAGCTGGAGCGCCTGCTGGCCATCATGGCGCGCCTGCGCGACCCGAAAGGTGGCTGTCCCTGGGACCTGGAACAGAACTTCGCCACCATCGCCCCCTATACGATTGAAGAAGCCTACGAAGTGGCCGACGCGATCGATCGGGGCGACCTCGACGACCTCTGCGATGAACTGGGTGACCTGCTGCTGCAGGTCGTGTTCCATGCGCGCATGGCTGAAGAACAGGGTGCGTTTGCCTTCGCCGAGGTCGCGCGCGCGATCAGCGACAAGATGCAGCGGCGGCACCCGCATGTGTTTGCCGATGTCAGCGTCGACGATGCCGACGGCGTGATGCGCAACTGGGACGCGATCAAGCGTGCCGAGCGCGCGGCAAAGGGCGATCAGGACACCTCGGCGCTGGCCGGGATCTCCCGTGGCCTGCCGGAATGGCAGCGGGCGGTGAAGCTGCAGTCGCGCGCGGCCAAGGTGGGGTTCGACTGGCCCGGTCCGCTGCCGGTACTGGACAAGGCGGCCGAGGAACTGCAGGAACTGCGCGAAGAGTTCGAACGCGGTGACATCGTGGGCAACAAGGCGCGCCTGCAGGAGGAACTGGGTGACCTGCTGTTCGTGTGCGCCAACCTGGCGCGCCATGCGGACGTCGATCTGGGTGCCGCGCTGCGTGGGGCCAACCACAAGTTCGAACGTCGCTTTCGTTCGATGGAGGCGCAGGCCGAGGCACAAGGCGATTCGCTGGCCGCACTCGATCTGGATGCGCAGGAAGCGCTCTGGCAGCACGCCAAGGCCACCGAAAAAGCGTGAAAACGCTCGGTCTGTTCCTGCTGACCGCGCTGGCCGAGATCATCGGCTGCTACCTGCCGTGGCTGTGGCTGCGCAAGGGTGGCAGTATCTGGCTGCTGTTGCCGGCGGCGGCCAGCCTGGCGTTGTTCGCCTGGCTGCTGACCCTGCACCCGACCGCCAGCGGACGCGTGTACGCAGCGTACGGTGGCGTGTACATCGGCACGGCGCTGTTCTGGCTGTGGCTGGTCGACGGCATCCGTCCCAGCCGTTGGGACATGCTGGGGGCTGCGCTTTGCCTGGCCGGCATGGCGGTGATCATGTTCGGGCCGCGGCAACCGGGGTAAGCCGGGCAGGTGTAGAGTCGAGCAATGCTCGACCGTTGTTGTGGCAACAACAGCCGGGCATGGCCCGGCACCTTCAACGAACGGAGCACGCGCATGTCCCGCTTCGCCAGCTTCCGCGAGTTCTATCCGTTCTACCTCAGCGAGCACCGCAACACGACATCACGACGCCTGCACTTCATCGGCAGCTGCGGCGTACTGCTGCTGGTCGCCATCGCCGCACTGCGCGGACAGCCGCTGCTGCTGTTGGCGGCATTGGCCTGCGGCTACGGCTTTGCCTGGGTCGGTCACTTCTTCTTCGAGAAGAACCGCCCTGCAACATTTCGTCATCCACTGTATTCGTTCATCGGTGACTGGGTGATGTTCGCCGACATCCTGCGTGGCAGGGTGAAGTGGTGATCTCGCCGTACGCCTCAACGCGCGTTGCAGCCCAGCGCCGCCAGGTTGATCGCGTCGGCCATGCGCCGGTAGCCCTCGTCGTTCGGGTGCAGATGATCGCGGGTGATGTCCGCCGGCAATGATTCCGGCTGTTTCGGATCACGCAGGGCCGCATCGAAATCCACCACGCCATCGAAGCCGGTGTCCTGGCCACGCGCCCACTGGTTGATCGCGGTGCGGGTGGTGGCCGATACCGGCTCGTAGCGCTCCGAATCGCCGAAAGGCGTCAATGTGCCGAGATGAGCGCGGATGCCATGCGCATGCAGCCGCGCGGCCACCTGACGGTACCCCAGCAGCATGTCCGTCGCGCTGCGTCCCGGCAGAGGCTGTGCACCGCCACCGTGGCGGATGTCATTGATGCCTTCGAACAGGATCACCTGGTCGGCGTCGGCCACTGCGATCACGTCGCGATCCAGCCGCGACAGCGCGCTGTGGCTGCGGCCGTGGTCCAGCAGCTTGTTGCCGCTGATGCCCTGGTTGAGCACCACGAAGCGGTCAGGGCACGCCTGCTGCAGGCGCTGGCCCAAGCGCTCGGGCCATTGGTTGAACGAGCCACGTGACGCCGTTGCGCCCTCGGTGATGGAATCACCCAGGGCCACGATCACCTGCGGCCGGTCCGCGCGCTGCACCAGTACCGCAGAGAACACGTTCTGCTGGTAGCCCACGCGCACGCTGTCGGCCACCGCGTCCTGCTTTCCGTTGGCCACCCGCACCACCGTACGGCGCACCGCGGGGCGGGTGGGCTGCGGGAAGTACGCGGTCACGCTGATCTCCTGCAGGGCGGCAACCCGCAAGGGCAGTGCATCACTGAGCAGCGCTGCGCCCACCGGTACGTCGATGGACGTGCGTCCATCGACGGTGACCGGCAGCGCTGCGGCCTTGCCATCCTTCAGGCGCACCCGTACGTCTTCCACATGCAGCGGCGTGGTGCCCAGTTCGTTGCTGATGCGCAGCCGCAGCGCATCGCCCCTGCTACCCAGGCGCATGTCCTGGCGCACGGTCTGCGCTGCGAACTGCACGGGGGCGTCAGCGCTGCCATCCTTGCGGTCAGGCGCGGGCGAAGCGGTCCAGGCGGTGACCCAGACCGGTGCGGCCAGCGCCACGGGGGCGGCCACGGCGGTGCCGATGGCCAGGGAAAGCAGGGTGATCCAGCGCTGCATGGGCTTCGGTCCGGTCAGGAGAAGTAGGTGCCGCCGTTGACGTCCAGATTGGCACCGGTGATGAACGCTGCCGCTGCCGACGCCAGGTAGACCGCCGCATCGGCGGCTTCGTCCGGCAGGCCCTGGCGACGCAGCGGCGTCGCGCCGGCCACCGCCGTACGCACTTCCGGTTTGGTGAATTCGTCATGGAAGCGGGTGGCGATCATGCCGCAGCACAGTGCGTTGACGCGGATACCCTTCGGCCCCAGCTCCTTGGCCATGGCCCGGGTGAAGGTCATCACAGCCGCCTTGGCAGTGGCATAGATCGCCGCACCAGGGCCTCCGCCATCACGACCGGCCTGCGAGGCGAAGTTCACGATCGCCGCGCCTTCGCCCATGTGCGGTACCACGGCGTGGGTGGTCAGGTAGGTGGAGGTCAGGTTGAGGTCGATGACCTTGTGGAAGAACGCCGGGTCGATGTCGGCCAGCGGACGACGCTCGACCATGCCGCCGGCCACGTTCACCAACACGTCGATGCGCTGGCCGAATGCAGCCTGCGTTGCTGCGACCAGGCCGGCCACGGCGGCGGGATCGGTGACGTCGGCGCGGTGGGCGATGGCCTGGCCGCCGGCCGCCTTGATCAGCGCCAGCGTCTCCTGCGCGCTGGCTTCGTCGTTGGCGTAGTTGAGGCAGACGCGTGCACCGGCCGCAGCCAGCTTGATCGAGACGGCACGGCCGATATCACGGCCACCACCGGTGACGATGGCCACCTTGTCCTGGAACGACATGCGGGAAACTCCTTGGTTTGCGGGGGAATGCGAGGGAATGGGGGCTCAACCGTCGGTGCGGTCGAGCTTGTGGATCGGTCCGGTCCACCACCACAGTGCGGCCAGCGACAGCGGCACCAGTGCGGCGACGAGGATGAAGATCGGTGCATAGGAATGGCGGGTCAGCACCGGCACCAGCCAGGTGGTGATCAACGTTCCGGCCACCGCGGCCAGGCCGCCGAGACCGGCCAGCGTGCCCACCGAGCGGCCATCGAACAGATCGCCGGGCAGGGTCTGGATGTTGCCGATGGCGATCTGGAAACCGAACAGCACTGCTGCAATCGCCAGCACCGCAAACAGCGGCTGGTTGGCCAGTACCGCGCCCAGCAGGGCCGGTGCCATGATCACGCAGCCCAGCGAAATCGACAGCTTGCGCGCACGGTCCACGCTCTGGCCGGCATTGATCAGGCGCCCCGACAGCCAGCCGCCGCTCAGGCTGCCGAGCATGGCGCCGACGAAGGGCACCCAGGCGAACAGGCCGATCTGCTTGATGTCGAAGCCGAAGGTCTCGGCCAGATAGATCGGCAGCCACGACACGAACAGCCACCAGATCGGATCCAGCAGGAAACGGCAGGCGAGCATGCCCCAGCTCTGCCGGTGGGCCAGCAGCGAACGCACGCTGACCTTCGGTGCATCCACGCGTTGCTGGCCAGCCTGGTCTTCCATGATCAGGCGCCGCTCGGCGTCACTCACCCACGGATGCTTGTCCGGGCCGGCGCGATAGACGAACAGCCATGGCAGCAGCCACAGGAAGCCAAGTGCACCGACCAGCACGAAGGTGCCGCGCCAGCCAAGCCACAGGTACAGGCCGGCGATGGCCGGTGCCGAAACGATGGCACCGATGGACGCGCCCGCGTTGAAGATGCCCTGTGCGAGGGCACGCTCACGCGCGGGGAACCACTCGGCATTGGCTTTCACCGCGCCGGGCCAGGCACCGGCTTCGCTGATGCCCAGCATCGCCCGCACCACGCTGAAGGAGAGCATGGAGTGGGTGACCGAATGCAGCGCGATCGAGATCGACCACACACTGATCGACAACGCGAACCCCAGCCGCGTCCCGATCATGTCGAACAGGCGCCCGAACAGGAACTGGCCGGCGGCATAGAACAGCATGAACACGGTCACCAGCAGTGCGTAATCGTCCTTGGTCGCGCCGACTTCCCTGGCGATCTCCGGCCACATCACCGCCAGTGCATTGCGGTCGATGTAGTTGATCACCGTGGCCACCGCGATCAGGCCGACGATCAGCCAGCGCACGGCCGAGCGCACCGGCACCTTGCGCAGCGTGGCCACGGCCGAGGGGCCGTTCATCGTGCCTCACCCTTGCTGCGGTCCATGCGCGCATGGCTGCCGCTCCAGCGGTAGGCATGGCCATCCACCGTCACGCTGTGTTCGCCCTTCGCGTCGCTGTCGTCGGCCACGCCGAGTGCGATGCGGGCGCCGCTGGCCAGGCGCAGCTCGAGCACCTCGGCATCATTGCCGCGGGTGCGGATGATCTGCTTGATGCGGCTGTCGGCACCGTGCACGTACTCGGCGGTGCCGTTGTACTCGCCATGCGGCTCCAGAACGCTGAAGAAGGTCACATCCTTCTGTCCTTCCACGCGCTGCAGCAGCGCCGGTTCGCGGCGCAGGTTGAACTCGGGATCATTGGCACCGCTCTCCACCAGCAACGCCTGCGCCGGCGCGCTGCTGCCGAAGCGGTAGGTGTAGAAGCGTCCGTCGAGCAGCCACGCCAGCGTGCGCGGCTCACTGCCGGCCTTGCTGCGTGCGTCCAGCCACAGGTGCTGGTAGCCGTTGTCGCTGCCGAGCACCGGGCGCTGGGCGGGGAAATGCTCGGCCTCGAAACCGGTGGTGACGATATGGCCGTTGAAGTGCAGCGGCAGGTCGTAGCGTGCAGCCTTGTCGCCGTGCACCTGCAGCAGGTCCAGCACCACCGGCAGGCCCAGTTCGGGGTGGCGCAGCAGTGCCTGGGTGCGGGTGAACACCACGCCCGGATAGGCATCGCGCATCGTCGCCGAGGCGATCTGGGTATCTGCGTCGGCCTGGAAGAAGCGCACCTGCGGGGCGAGTTCCTCACCGCGCTTCCAGTCGCCCTTGAAGTGGCTCTGCTCGTTCACCACCAGCGTGTTGTGGGCCACGGTCTGCTTGGCCCAGCTGCGGTTCTCGGCCAGATAGATGCCACCGCGCTTGGCTTCCACGTTGAGGAAGCGCGCCGCGCCGTAGTCGGTCACCACGGCGTTGCCATTGTCGTAGAACAGCCAGTTGAGCTTGTCGAAGTGGCCGTGGCCCATGCCCTGCATGGTGTCCTTCTGCACCAGCGCCTGGCCGCGTTCGCCGCCCATGCGCAGGATCGCCAGGCCGCCGCGTTCACCGTCCGGGCCGTCGCGCAGCAGCATCGGCCGGTAGTCGAACGGTTTGGCTTTGTTGGCTGCCAACGCCTGCGCCACCTGCAGCCCTTCCGGCGACAGCAGCAGGCGTTTCTGCTGCTGGGCGACCGACAGCAGACGGTCATCGCCGGCCTGCGCATAGGCGATGCCGATGCCAGCCACCAGCTCTTCGGTATCGATGCCCTTGTCCAGGATCGCATCGTTGATCGGGAAGAACAGGCCGTCGTAGCTGGTCTGCACCAGCACGTCCACCGCCTTCAGCAGCACGCCGTCGCGGCGCGCGAAGATCTTCCGCTGCGGCTCGTTGCGTTCGATCGCGTTGGCAAACAGCAGGAACGGCGCCAGCGCATAGCGCTGGTAGTAGGGGCCTTCCTCGTAATAGCCATCGGGCGAGAACAGCAGGTCGATCTGCCGCAGGAAACCGAACTGGTCATCCTTGCGGCTGCCGCGCAGCGATTTCTCCACCAGTTCGCGATCACGCAGCACGTAGCCGGTCATGCCGGTGGCAGCCACCGCCCAGGTCGCGTGGTTGTGGATCTGGTCGTAGTTCTTCGGCTCGCTGGCCAGGAACTCGGCCATCGGCCGGAACACCTGCGATTCGATGGTCTGCCGATCCTGCGGCGACAGCGCATCGCGGATCGCGTCGTAGCCCTGGATGGCATTGACCAGCCAGACCGAATCGTTGAGCACCTGCCAGAACACCCGGCCGGGAATCTGCCCGCGTCCTTCCGGATGCGGGCCGAGGGTCGGGTAGAGCTTGGCGTACTGCAGCAGCATGTCGCGCGAATAGGCGACATAGGCCTTGTCGCCGGTCAGCCGGTACAGGGTGCCGGCGGCCAGCAGGGCCTGGTAGTTGCGCTTGTGCTGCTCATGGGTGCGACCGCCGCCCTTGTCCTTCGGCACCGGCACGTCGATGCCGGCCTTCATCATCTTCTGCAGCGATTTCTGCGTACGCGCCTGTTCCTTGGCGAACCACGGATAGCGGCTGCCTTCGCTGGCCATCTGCTGCCACTGCGCGGCGGTCACCAGTACCGGCGCGGTATCGCCTTGTCGCGCGGCTGCGGCAGGTGCCGCATGCAGCGGTGCCGTCGGCAACAGGGTGAAGGGAGCGGCCAGGGCGAGGGCGAGCGCCAGACGGTGGGAACAAAGGGACAGCGGCTGCAACCTCATCGATCAACTCCGGTGCTGGTGCGTGACAGGGCAACCTCGCCCACCTTGGGATACCAGTCCACCCCCGTCTGTTCGCGCGGGGTCATTGCCAGCGCCGGATCGGCGCCGAGGGTGGGCAGGGGCGTTGCCGGCACCCACAGGCTGCTGGCGGCCTGCTGCAGGGTAATGCTGGCGCTGCTCACCCCGCCCGGGAACACGCTGCTGGCCTGCGGCGACTGCACGTTGTTGCTGAAGGCGATACCGGCCAGCGAACTGGCCGCATTCGGTGGATTCTTGCTGGTGCGGTTGACGATCAGGTTGCCGCTGAAGTGGCTGTTGCTGGCGGCGACCACGATGCCCTTGGTTTCGTCATGGCCCACACCGAAGCTGATCTTCGCCACGTCGACGAAGGTGTTGCGGCTGATGGTCGCGTTGACCACCGGCGCGTAGCCGGACAACGGCGGATTGGCCTGTGCATCCATCACCGCCAGTGCCGAGCGGTTGCTGGAGCCGGCCAGCCGTTCGAAGTAGTTGTTGCTGACGGTCTGGTCGGCATTGATGATGCGCACGCCGCCGGTGCCGGCCTTGTCGTCGCCGAGGAAGAGGTTGTCGACCACCCGGTTGCCGTTGCCATGGCGCAGGGTCAGCGCGCCGGCCGAACGATAGAACACGTTGCCGCGGAAGGTATTGCCGCCGGACTTGTTGGAGACGATCTCGGTCTCGCCATCGCAGCCCTCGAACCAGTTGTTCTCCACCGTGCTGTTGGAATCGCTCAGCGAGGTGTCGCTGGTGCCTACACGGATCGTCTCTCCGCCATTGACGCCCAGCGCTGGCCGCGGGCCGAACCAGTTGTGGTCGATGCGGTGCTGGTTGTCCAGGCCCTGGGTGGCATCGCGCACCACCACCACCGTCGGGCCAGCGTTGGTCTTGCCGCGCAGCTGGCTGTGGTCGAGGCGGTTGTTGCTGCCATACAGCGACACCCAGTAGTCCTGGTCGCTGCCATCGGGGTTGCTGTAGTCATCGATGACCAGGCCGGTGACGCGGCTGTGGCTGGCCACTGCCTTGCTCGACTCGCGGAACGCCACCACGGCGTCGCCCGGGGTGTAGCCGTTGCGGAATACCAGGTTGGAGACCTGCAGGTAGCTGCCGGCCAGGCGCAGGTCCGACCCCCCGCTGAGGATCACCTTGCCCGGCGTCTGCGCGCGCAGCACGATCGGTGCGGCGGTGGTGCCCTGGCCCTTCAGCAGCAGGCGCGCATCGGTCCAGGTGCCATCGGCCAGCACGATTTCATCGCCGGGTTGCAGTGCGGCAGCGGCGGTGGCGAACTCGGCGGCATCATGGACCAGCCAGCTTGCAGCATTCGCCGGAAAACTGGTCAGGCAGGTTGCCAGTCCAATCGCCAGGCAATATCCAAGGGTGGGTTTCGAAAGGCGGTGCGAAGTCGGTTGAATGCGCATGAAGTCCTTCCAGAGACGGCGATGCCGCGGTTTCGGAGTGGGTGTGCATACCACTTGGTAGGTGTGTTGTAAGCCACGTTGCGCGCAAAGTCATGCTGCATCAGCACATGAAATGCTGGGCAACCGGTCTGAATCAAAGGTATTACGAAAAATCCAGTCCAGTTGGTTGACATTTCTGTGTCGGCGTGTCGAAGCTGCGTCCCACGCCTACCGTCCGGGCGATCCTTTGGGAGGAGGAAAACCATGCGGCAACCAGCCGGAGTTGTACGTCGTACATCGTTGTCACCCACACCGCTGATCGTGGCACTGCTCGCTGCGTTGGCGGCTTCACCGGCCGTGCAGGCGCAGTCTGCCGGCAGCGGTTCCGGGCAGGACGCCACCACCCTGGACCAGGTCCAGGTCACCGGTATCCGCGAATCGATGCAGAGCTCGATCAACAAGAAGCGCGAAGACACGGTGATCGCCGATGTGTTGTCGGCCGATGACATCGGCGACCTGCCCGCGCCATCGCTGGCCGATGCGATCGAAACGCTGACCGGTGCCGCCTCGACCCGCGACAAGACCGGCGCGTCGGAAATCTCGATCCGTGGTCTCGGCGCCTTCCTCAGCAGCACCAACTTCAACGGCCGCGAGATCACCAACGGCAGCGGCGACCGTTCGGTGAACTTCAACATGTTCCCGGCCGAGCTGATCAATACGGTGGCGATCTACAAGACCCAGCGTGCCGACATCATCGAAGGCGGTGTCGCCGGCACCATCGGGCTGGAAACGGTCAAGCCGCTGGAGTACGGCAAGCGCTCGGCGCAGATCGATCTGCGCGGCAGCTGGGCCGAGTATGACAAGAAGTACCGCGACGACGATGGCATCGGCTATCGCGGTACCGCCAGCTACATCGACCAGTTCGAATTCGGCAACGGCCAGAAGCTCGGCATCTCGCTGGGCATCCAGCGGCTGGAGGGCACCGATCCGGAGGAGAGCATCACCAGCGGCTCCACCTGGTATGCCTGCGATGGCAGGCAGAACGTGGCCAATGCCAACTGCAATGAAGTCAGCGCCCAGGCCATCGCCAACGGCGCGCCGTACTACCTGGTGCCGAGCAGCCGCATCTATCGCCTGAAGCAGGAACGCAATGACCGCCAGAGCGAATTCGCGGCGATCCAATGGCGGCCCAACGACGTGGTCGAGGTCAACCTCGATTTCGAACATACCGAGCGCAACTGGGACGAGGACCGCAGCGACCTGAGCCTGTCCAACGCACGTCGCGGCATCACCCAGCGTGACGTGGACGAGGACGGCATCGTCCGTCACCTGCATGGCAGCACCTCCATCGATTCAACCTCCAACCGCTATTGGCGCGGCGAGGAGTACACCGGTGGTGGCCTGAACCTGATCCTGCGTCCGAGCCCGGCCTGGGAGCTGTCCACCGATCTTTCCTATTCGCATACCAACCGCCTGGACAGCGAGCGCATGACCCGACTGCGCGCCAACCAGCGCGACGTCAACAACGCCATCGTGCCGGGCATCAGCAGCGGCGCCACCGGCTATGTCGACTACGACTGGGACTGGCATGGCGAGGTGCCGAGCGTGGCGCTGGCGCCGAACTTCGACCCGAACAACTGGGATGCCTACACCGGTGCAGCGCGGGTGACCTCCAGCGCGACCGAGAACGACCACAAGATCAAGGCCGGCCGCTTCGATGCCAGCTTCATGCCCGAGTCCGGTTTCTTCACCCGCATCAAGGGCGGCGTGCGCGCCAGCCAGGCCGACTACCGCCTGCGCGACAACACCCTGGTGACCGACTACGACCAGCGCGTAGCAGCCGACAAGGCGAAGATCATTGCCGCCAACCGTGCCTGCCGTGCACCGTTCCCGCAGGACGACTTCATGGATGCGGCCAGCGGCAATACGATCTCCTCGTGGGCGTACTTCGATCCCAGCTGCCTCTACGAGTCCTTCCGCGGCACCAGCGACAGTGGCCTGGACCCGGACTTCCAGGACCCGAACAACGTCGATGTGACCGAGAAAACCCGCGCGCTGTACCTGATGGGTGAATTCAGCAGCACGCTGTTCGGCCTGCCGGTCACCGGCAATGTCGGCCTGCGCTGGGTCAAGACCGACGTGCGTTCGGAAGGCGTGCGCACCGACCTGGCGGTCATCGACAACGGCGACGGCACGATCCGCCTGCAACCCACTGGTGATTTCACCACCCAGGTGTTCAAGGCGGGCAACGACAAGCTGCTGCCAAGCCTGAATGCCGCGTTCGAGCTGAAGCCGGACCTGTTGCTGCGGGTGGGCGCGTATCGGGCGATGTCACGCCCGGACATCGCCGCACTCGGTGCCGGGCGAACCATCAATGTCAGCAGCGATGCCACCTATACCGGCCTGGCCGACGCGCTGGACGACATCAGTGCCAGCGGCAATCCGGCTGCGCAGCCGCTGATGTCCTGGAACGGCGATGTCTCGCTTGAGTGGTATGCGAACCCGGATACGCTGCTGGCCGGTGCGGTGTACTGGAAGCAGTTCAACGGCGGCACCGCTACCGCGCTGGTGCCGGAGACCTACACCCTCAACGGACAGACGGTGACCGTGCCGGTGCGCCAGCAGGTGACCACCGATGAAGACAGCACCCTGACCGGTATCGAGCTCAGTGCCACCCACCGGTTCTCGTACCTGCCCAAGCCGTTCGATGGCCTCGGCTTCAAGGTCAGCTACAACTATGCCGACGCCGACTACCAGACGCAGGATTCGCGGTTGGGCGAGCAGTTGGCCGCCGATGGATCGATCATTCCGGCCATCGTTCCGCCGGCCGGCCTGAGCGGCTTCTCGCGGCATGTGCTGTCCGGTTCCCTCTACTGGGATGTGGGCCGCTTCAACATCCAGGCCATCGGCAAGTTCCGTTCGCACTATTACCAGGACTTCACCGGCAACACGGCGCAGCAGAACCGCTACTACGATGACAACACCAGCGTCGACCTGCGCTTGCGTTACCGGGTGAACAAGCAGCTGTCGCTGTCGCTGGAACTGATGAACCTGACCGACGAGCCACGCGTGGCGTACCAGCCGCTTTACGGGAATTTCCGCGAGGTGGTGAGCTACGGGCGGCGCGCGTATTTCGGTGTACGATACAAGTTCTGAACAGGGCGGCGCGGCCAATGGTCGCGCCGTCGCTCCAACCGGACCCGCACCGTGCCCGGTGGCCGGGGACGGGCCCGGAGGGAACCGCCAAGGGTCAGCCGCATGTCCGCCAACCGTCTCTACCAGACCATCGCCGCCAAGCTCCGCAAGCTGATCGAGGATGGCGAATATCCGTCGGGTTCGCGCCTGCCGGGCGAACGTGAACTTGCCGAACGCTTCGGCGTCAGCCGGGTCACCATCCGTGAGGCGGAAATCGCCCTGGAAGCGCAGGGCTGGATCGCGATCCGTATCGGTTCGGGCGTCTATGTGAAGCCGCGCCCGGCCCAGGCTGCCGGCGGGCTGCCCGATATCAGCGCCTTCGACCTGACCGCGGCGCGTGCCGTGTTCGAAGCGGAAGCTGCAGCGCTGGCGGCAAGCAATATCGATGAGGCCGGCATCGCCGAGCTGCAGGTGCTGGCTGAAGCGCTGTGCCGTCGTGACCTTACCGATGAAGAGGCCGGCGACTACGACCGCCGCTTCCACCTGGCCATCGCCCGCCTGTCGGGCAACCCGGTGGTCGAGTATTTCGTGCAGCAGATCTGGCGCATGCGCAGCGAGCTGCCGCGGGTGACCGAGGTCTACGCACGGGTGTGCCATGACGATGGTGCCAGCCGCGCCGACGAGCACATGGCGATCTTCGAGGGGCTGCGCGCGCGCGATCCCGTCGCTGCACGCAATGCGATGCGCCATCACTTCCAGCGCCTGTTCGAGGCGATGCTGGAGGCGACCGAAAGCCAGGCGCTGGCCGAGATCCGCCGGCAGACCCAGCAGGACCGCGAGCGCTTCCTGGCCACGACCCGGATCTGACCGGGTTTATCCTGCAGCGCCGGGCCACGCCCGGCTGCTTTCGGCTGGAACGTGCGGTACCCGCATCGCCTGCATCCACGCGCTATGCTGGGCTCCGGACGTCTCCCATAAGGAAAGCGCGATGTTCCCGACCATGTTCTTCAGCGCGGTGCTGGCCTTCGTGGCCGTGGTCATCCTGTTCAAGGCAGTGCGGATGGTGCCACAGGGCTATGAATGGACCGTCGAGCGGTTCGGCCGTTACACCCACACCATGTCGCCCGGCCTGCATTTCCTGATCCCGATCGTCTACGGGGTGGGGCGCAAGGTGAACATGATGGAACAGGTGCTGGACGTGCCCGGCCAGGAAGTGATCACCAAGGACAACGCCGCCGTGCGCGTCGATGGCGTGGTGTTCTTCCAGGTACTGGACGCGGCCAAGGCCGCCTACGAGGTATCGGTGCTGGAAGTGGCGATGATCGCCCTGGTGCAGACCAACATCCGTACCGTGATCGGCTCGATGGACCTGGATGAATCGCTCAGCCAGCGCGAGGTGATCAACGCCAAGCTGCTCAGCGTGGTCGATCATGCGACCAACCCGTGGGGCGTGAAGGTCAACCGCATCGAGATCCGCGACATCCAGCCGCCGCGCGACCTGCTCGATGCGATGGCACGGCAGATGAAGGCCGAGCGCGAGAAGCGCGCGCAGATCCTCGAGGCGGAAGGTTCGCGGCAGTCCGAGATCCTGCGTGCCGAAGGCGAGAAGCAGGCCACGGTGCTGGAAGCGGAGGGGCGGCGCGAGGCCGCATTCCGCGACGCCGAAGCGCGCGAGCGCCTGGCCGAAGCCGAAGCCAAGGCGACCCAGGTGGTGTCGGCGGCGATCGCCGACGGCGACGTCCAGGCCATCAACTACTTCATCGCCCAGAAGTATGTGGAAGCGTTCAAGGAACTGGCCACGTCGCCGAACCAGAAGCTGGTGCTGATGCCGATGGAGGCCAGCGGAGTGATTGGTTCGATCGCCGGCGTGGCCGAGCTGGCCAAGCAGGCCCTGTCCAACCAGGAAACCCGGCCGCCGGCAAAGCGGCCGCCACCGATCGGAGGCTGACATGCGCTGGGAAGTCGTTGCCTGGGGTGCGTTGGCCTTGCTGCTGTTCGCCGCCGAAGCGCTGGCGCCCGGCGCGTTCATGCTGTGGATCGGCATCGGTGCGGCGGCGGTGTTCGCGCTGGTAGCGGTGTTCGCCGATATCCCGGTGCTGTGGCAGGTGGTCGCTTTAGTGGTGCTGAGCGTGCTGTCGATCCAGTGCTACCGGCACTGGGGCAAGCCGCGTGCGCGGCAGAGCGACGCGCCGCTGCTGAACCGCCGCGCTGAACAACTGGTCGGGCGGGTGGTGCCCTTGCAGCAGGCCATCGTTGCCGGACAGGGCAGGGTCAGCATCGACGACGCGTCGTGGCAGGTGGGTGGGCCGGAGTTGCCGGCCGGCACGCTGGTTCGGGTGGTGGCGGTGCAGGGGGGGGCGGGGGGGGGGGGGGGGGGGCGGGGGGCGGCGGGGGGGGGGGCGGCCGGGGGGGGGGGGGGGGGGGGGGGGGGGGGGGGGGGGGGGGGGGGGGGGGGGGGGGGCGGGGGGGCGCCGCAAGTACGTCCTTGTAGGCTTGGCCGCGGCATCCATGCCGCGGACACCCCTGCCCAGCCCACCCGCCCGACCCCCGACAGTTTCCGTGCGCGTCCAGACCACGGAAAAGAAATCAAAAGCGGGAAGCAAACGCCGGTCGCTGCGCTCTGTGTGCCCGGGGTCGGATCCCTTTCCGCAGGAAAGGCTCCGACCCTTCTCTCCATATATGTATCGACATCCACAACCGCTCTTGCCTTCCGTCCCGTCACCGGGAACTCCGGAAGGGAGGGGCAGCGTGGGCGCGCGGGGGTGTCCGCCGCATGGATGCGGCGGCCAAGCCCCCAGGGATGGGTTTACGGCGTCCCCCGCGTGCCCACGCTGCTCCGACCAAGCCGAGAGAACCCAGAGCCGACGCGCTTCGGCTTTGCGCTTTGCGCCCTGGCTTGTAGAAAGCGCCCGCCGGCCGCAGGCCGGCCAACATCCCCCCGCTGCGCTGCGGCGCGACCTGCGGCCGACCGATCTGGGATAATGCGCGTTCTTGTTTCCTCTGCTGCCGGACCCGGTCATGACCCAGAAGACGCTGCTCAACGATACCCACCGCGCCCTTGGCGCCAAGATGGTCGATTTCGGGGGTTGGGACATGCCCATCCACTACGGCTCGCAGCTGGACGAGCACCACCTGGTGCGTCGTGAGTCGGGCGTGTTCGACGTCAGCCACATGACCGTGGTCGACCTGCGCGGCGACCAGGTCAAGCCGTTCCTGCGCCGCCTGCTGGCCAACTCGGTCGACAAGCTCAAGGCCACCGGCAAGGCGTTGTACTCGTGCATGCTGAATCCGCAGGGCGGCGTCATCGACGACCTGATCGTCTATTACCTGGGCGAGGACTTCTTCCGCATGGTGGTCAACGCCTCCACCCGCGAGAAGGATCTGGCGTGGCTGCGCGAGCAGGCTGCGCCGTTCAACGTCTCGGTCGAACAGCGTCCGGACCTGGCGATCCTCGCCGTGCAGGGGCCGCAGGCGCGCGACATCGTCATCGGCCTGGCCCGCGAATCCGACCGTGAGTCGCTGGGCAAGCTCGGCCGTTTCGCCGCGCTGCAGGTGCAGTCCGACGACGGCGTTGAACTGTTCGTTGCCCGCACCGGCTACACCGGCGAAGACGGTTTCGAGATCCTGCTGCCGCAGGATGCCGTGGTCGCGTTCTGGAACCGCCTGCTTGCTGCCGGCGTGAAGCCGGCCGGTCTTGGCGCGCGCGATACCCTGCGCCTGGAAGCCGGCATGAATCTGTACGGCCAGGACATGGACGAAGCAATCAGCCCCTACGAAGCGGCGCTGGCCTGGACGGTGTCGCTGGACGAGGGCCGCGACTTCATCGGCCGCGACGTGCTGGAGGCGCAGAAGGCGGCTGGCAACGCACGTCAGATGATCGGCCTTGTGATGGATGAGAAGGGCGTGCTGCGCCATGGCCAGGCGGTCACCACTGCCGGCGGCCAGGGCGAGATCCTGTCCGGCACCTTCTCGCCGACCCTGGCCAAGGGCATCGCATTCGCACGCGTGCCGGGCGGTGAACTCGGCCAGGTCACCGTCGACATCCGCGGCCGTCAGGTGCCGGTGCGGGTGGTCAAGTTCCCGTTCGTGCGCGAAGGCCAGGCCCAGCCCGGCGTGCTTGGCGACGCCTGATCCAAACATGCCGGTCGTCACTGCCAGCAGTGGCGGCCGGTTGGTTACACTAGCCCCGTTTTTTCCACCCCCTGCATATCTCTGGAGCAGTCCCATGAGCGAGATCCCCGGCGACCTCAAGTTCCTCAAGTCCCATGAGTGGGCCCGTGTCGAAGGCAATGGCCGCGTGACCGTCGGTATTTCCGACCACGCCCAGGGCCTGCTGGGTGACCTGGTCTACGTCGAGCTGCCCGAAGTCGGCGCGACCGCCAAGGCCAACGAGCAGATCGCGGTCGTCGAGTCGGTGAAGGCCGCCTCCGACGTCTACAGCCCGATCAGCGGCACCATCGTCGAGGTCAACTCGGCACTGGCCGACAAGCCGGAAACCATCAACGAAGACGCCTACGGCGATGGCTGGATGTTCGTCGTCGAAGTGTCCAACAGCGACGAGCTCAACGAGCTGCTGGACCCGGACGCGTACGCCGAAGGCCTGGAAGACGACGAGCACTGAGTCGTCGTTTCCCCGGTACGAAAACGGCCACCCTCGGGTGGCCGTTTTCGTTTTGGAGGAGGCTTCGAACTTATGCCGGCCGGTTCGCCGCATGCCATCGCCATGGCATCAGTCGGTGTTGAGCGCGGGCAAAAGGCGTGCGCAGTTTTGCGCAAATCCGCGTTTCCACCCCCGCGGCGGCGCGCCCGGATGTGAAAAGTTTTTGGCCTTGTTGCAGGTCCGTTGTGCTGGCGTTGGCGCGTGCGTTGCCATGCATGGCCGCGCCGCCGCGTAGCGTTCCGCTTCAGGCCCCTACATGACGCAGAGTGCTTATTTCAAGTGTTTTTTCTTCGCTGTTCGTGCCCAGTTGATGGCAGCGACGATGCGCGATGCGGTGTTTGCCGGCGCTCGCGGAGGAACATCGGCAGGCGCGGGAAGGGCTTCCGGGACGCGGCGGATGTGAAAATTTTTCGCGGGGGTTGTTGACAGTAAAAAAAACCGTGATTAGGTTTCGCCTCAGCAGACCTTGCCTGCCAAACCGAGTGCGCAGAATCAATCGTCCGATGCGAAGCAGCCCCTCGAAGACCACCGCGATCCTCAAGACGGTGGACATGGCTCCGCTTCCCCCGGAGAAATGCAAGGCGACCCCTGTTCCGATGCCTGCTCCGCCGATCGTGGCGGGCATCACCGCATCCGTAACGGCGCGCCCGACGCGCCGGCGGTCCCCGCACGCAGCATGGGCGGGTTTGATCCACCTGGGCGTTTCAACTCCCTATCACTGACGAGGAGCCATCACCATGGCAACCAAGAAAGCTGCGAAGAAAAAGCCCGCCGCCAAGAAAGCGGTGAAGAAGGTCGCCAAGAAGGCCGCTGCCAAGAAGGCAGTGAAGAAGGTCGCGAAGAAGGCGACTGCCAAGAAGGCAGTGAAGAAGGCTGCCAAGAAGGTCGCCAAGAAGGCCACGGCGAAGAAGACAGTGAAGAAGGCGGCCAAGAAGGTAGCCAAGAAGTCCGCTGCCAAGAAGGCCGTAAAGAAGACCGCGAAGAAGGCCGTCAAGAAGGTAGCCAAGAAGGCCACCAAGAAGACTGCCAAGAAAGCCGCCAAGAAGACCACTGCCCGCAAGCCGGCCAAGAAGGTCGCCAAGAAGGCAGTGAAGAAGGCGACAAAGAAGACCGCCAAGAAGGCAGTGAAGAAGACTGCGAAGAAGGCGACCAAGAAGGCTGCCCCGAAGAAGGCTGCCAAGAAGGTTGCTAAGCGCAAGCCGGCCGCCCGCAAGAAGAAGGCCGCTCCGGTGGCCCTTCCGGCAACTCCGGCACCGCTGATCTAAGTACTTCCCGATAGCCGTACCCTGAGACCCCTTCCCCGACTGCCCAGCGGGGAGGGGGTTTTTTTATGGGCTGCCTGCGCCTGGCCAGCTGCGTTCACCCGGTGCGTCGCAGGGAAACCGCTCGACCAGGAAATCCACGAAGCTGCGCAGCCGGGTCGAGTGATAACGGTCGTGCGGATAGACCACGTGCATGGGACGACCGCGCCGGCCATGTTCCGGCAGCAACGGGACCAGGCCACCCGCATCGATGTCCGCTGCCAGCAGCAGGCTCGACTGCAGGATGATGCCCAGGCCCTGCAGCGCGGCCAGTCGCAACGCTTCGCCGTTGTTGATCTGCAACCGTCCCGAAGGCGGCGCTGGCAATGCCACTTCGTTGCCCAGCCAGTGCGACAGCGCAGCCGGATCCAGCGACAGGCATTGATGCTGCTGCAGCTCCTGCGCGTTGTGCGGCGTGCCATGCCGTGCGAGATAGGCCGGTGATGCACACAGGGTCAGCCGGTAGGGGCTGAGCGGGCGCGCCACCAGATGCGTGGCGTCGGCAAGCGTGCCGATGCGGATGGCGGCCTCGAATCCCTCATCGGCCAGTTCGACCACGCGATCGGTCAGGACCAGTTCGACACTGACCTCGGGGTAGCGGTCCATGTAGGTCGACAGTGCCGGCACCAGCGCATGCGTGCCGAAGATCACCGGTGCACTGATCCGCAGCGTGCCCGCCGGTGCCAGATGGTGATGCTGGGCCTGCGCATCGGTTTCCTCCACCAGGCGCAGGATCTCTTTGCAGCGGCCGTAGTAGGCCTCACCGAAAGCGGTCATGTGCTGCCGACGGGTCGTGCGGTTCAACAGCTGCATGCCCAGCCGTTCTTCCAGGGCGCGCAGGTGCTTGCCGGCCATCGTCGCGGAGATGTCCAGTGCCGATGCCGCGGCACTGAGGCTGCCCTTTTCCACGGCCAGCACATAGACCTGCATGCTCTCCAACAGGTTCATCTGACACCCCGGGTTCTGAATGTTGAAACCTCGCCGGAGTTTATCAATCGAGGGTGTTCAAAGAGCATGTCCGCACGGCCAGATGGGCCGGCAGAACCTGACAGGGCAACACATGAAATTGGATCTTGAAGGACGTACCGCGCTGGTCACCGGCGCAGGCAGTGGCATCGGCGCAGGTGTTGCGCGGGTACTGGCGACGCAGGGTGTGCGCGTGGCGATCACCGCGCGGCAGCAGGCGCCGTTGCAATCTGTGGCGGCCGCAATCGAGGCGGCGGGTGTACCGGTACCCGTCGTGTTGGTGGGCGATCTGACCGACGCCGACGATGTGCAGCGCATCGCCAGCGCTTCGCTGCAGGCGCTGCAGCACGTGGACATCCTGGTCAACGCGGCCGGTGGCGCACGGTTGGCCGGGGTGGCCGCAGCAGACGAGGTGTGGGACGAGGCGATGGCACTGAACTTCTCGGCGGCACGACGGCTGACGCAGGCGTTGCTGCCGTCGATGCGGGCCAATGGCTGGGGGCGTGTGATCAACCTCAGCGGGTCGATGGAGCCGCGTGCGGTGAATGCCGCGAGCCCGGCGAAGGCGGCGCTGCATCTGTGGAGCAAGGGGCTGTCCTGCGATGTGGCGGGCGAGGGCATCACCATCAACTCGATCGCGCCGGGGCGGATCAACAGCGCGCAGATCCTGGATCGGCTGCATCCCACGGAAGAGAGCCGGCGTGAGTTCATCGCCCGCAACATCCCGATGGGGCGTTTCGGCGAACCAGAGGAGGTCGCGCACCTGGTTGCGTTCCTGGCGTCGCCGTTGGCGGGGTACATCACCGGGGCGGTGATTCCGGTGGATGGCGGAATGCACTACTTCGCCCACTAACCTCCGGCACGAACGGCAAGGGCTTGGCGTCACGTGGAAGACGCGCAAGCGCATACGAAAAAGGGCGACCCGAGGGCCGCCCTTCTGCTTAACGTCGAGCTCGCCAGCTCAGCGCGGCGAGGCCACCGCGCGGTTGCCCGAGGCACCCTTGCCCTTGCGCTTGTCCTGCTGTGCCGGGGTGGCGCCCTCGGCCATCAGGTTGTCGCTGCCGAAGTCGGTGTCCACGTCCAGCCAACGCTGCGACGGCAGGCCGAGGGCTGCGTCGAGCACGGTCGGCAGCAGACCGCTGGGCAGGCCGCTTTCACCGTTCCACATGATGGCGATGCCGAGGTCGCGCTCGGGCACCAGTGCAACAAGGCCGCGGTAGCCCTGCACCGCGCCGGCATGGAACACGACATCGTGACCTGCGTAGTCGAAGGTGCGCCAGCCCAGCGCGTAGCCGGCCGAGTGCAGGCGTTCGCGGCGCCAGCCCGAACGCATCTCGCCCGGTGTGTTGATCAGGCTGGAGTGCAGCGTGGCCAGCAGCGGCGCCGGCAGCACGTCCGGACGGTGGCCGGTATGGGCCAGCAACCACTGCGCCATGTCACTGGCGCTGGCGTTGACGCCGGCAGCAGGGGCGACGCGGTAATAGGTCGGCTTCGGCGTCAGCGATACCCAGCCATTGCGGCTGCGCACGTGCGGGCGCGCCCAGCGCGAGCTGGCCTGGATGCCGGCCAGGCCGAGGCTGGCATCGTTCATGCCCAGCGGCTTGAAGATGCGGCGTTCGACCGACTGCTCGTAGAAGCTGCCGGAGGCCGCATACACGACGTCGCCGATCAGGCTGAAGGCCACGTTCTGGTAGGCGTAGCAGTCGCCCGGCAGGCACTTCAGGCTGGTGTTGGCCAGCTTCTGGGTCAGCGCGTAGTACTCGGCATTGCCTTCGATGTCGCGGTCATAGGCGTTGTACGGCAGGCCGACGCGGTGGCTGAGTACATCGGCCACGGTCAGGCGGTCGGTGGCCTCCGGCGAGTTCAGGCGGAAGCCCGGCACGTAGTCGGTGACCTTGCTGTCCCAGCGCAGGGTGCCATCGTTGACCAGCAGGCCGGCCATGGTGCCGGCGAAGGCCTTGGACAGCGACGCCAGACGGAACACGGTGTGGGCGTCGACCGGCAACGGGTTGTTGACGTCGGTGACGCCGTAGCCGCGCGCGCTGAGCACGCGGCCGCCCTGCACGATAGCCACTGCCATGCCGGGCACGCGCTCGCCATAGGTGAGCTGCTGCGCCATCGATTCGATGTTGGCGACGTTGAAACCGGCAGCGGGCAACTGCACCTGCGGCACCAGCCCGGTGCGGTAGGCCGCAGGCTGGGTGTGAGCGACGGCGCCACCGGTGGCGGTTTCGATGTTGGTCGGCATCGGCGGCAACGCCGGCGGGGTCTGCGCGGTGGTGGACAAGGCAAGGGGCATCAACATGCCCAGCAAACCGGTGGCCGCCGAACGGATCGGACGACGCAGGCTGTTCTTTTTCATCGGTTGGAACCCGTGCGCGACTGCTGGGGATGATTCTAGCGCCGCTTTTCGCCTGTGCACAAACAAAGCGAAGATGAATGCGCATCTCGTTGAAAAAGTTGGATTTTTGACGCCAGAAAAGCGTGTATCACAAGGTGTCCGCCGGGCCAGTCCGTGACACTGCGTTGCAGCCATCGGCGCCGCCTGCGCTGGCGATGTTGCAGTGCATTGGATAACGTACGCGCTTCACTGCCCCCGGAGCCTGCCATGCCGCTGTCCAACCGCCGTTTGCGGGCGAGGGGAGCCGCGTGAGCGCGGCGCGGGAGAGCGGGGCACTGAAGGGCCTGCTGGCCGCGCTGCGCGAGTCGCCGGCGCTGTGGTGGTCGTTCCTGTACTTCTTCTGCCTGCTCAGCGGCTACTACGTGCTGCGGCCGGTACGCGAGGCGATGGCCGCTTCGGCCGACCTGGAGACGGTGTTCCCGGCGGCGTTGATCGCCTGGTTCGCCAGCCATGGCATCGCCCTGAAGGACTTCGTCCTGCAGTTCCTGTTCTCCTGCGTATTCGTGATCATGCTGGTGCTGCAGCCGGTCTATGGCTGGCTGGTCAGCCGCTTCCCGCGGCGGGTGTTCCTGCCGGCGGTGTACGGCTTCTTCATCGCCACCCTGCTGGGCTTCTACGCACTGTTCGACAGCGGCGTACCCGGGCGGGGCATGGCGTTCTTCTTCTGGATCACCGTGTTCAACCTGTTTGCGGTCGCGGTGTTCTGGAGCTTCATGGCCGATGTGTTCTCCAATGCGCAGGCGCGGGCCTACTACGGCTACATCGGTGCGGCCGGCACTGTTGGCGCCTTCCTCGGCCCGATCATCACCAGTGCGCTGGTGCAGCGGGTGGGCATCGCCAACCTGATGCTGGTTTCGGCCGGCTTCCTGGTCGTATGCCTGTTGTGCATCTGGCGCCTGCGCCACTGGGCGGTGCTGCGCGAGCGTGAGCAGCAGTTGGTGTCGGGTGAGCAGCCGATGGGCGGCAGCGTGCTCGATGGCCTGAAGCTGATCGTGCGCGAGCCCCTGCTGCGCTGGCTGGCGATCATGGTGGTGTTCGGCGTGGGTGTCGGCACCTTGCTGTACAACCAGCAGGCCAGCATCGTACGTGCCTCGTTCAACGATGCAGGCGCTGCCACCGCCTTCTTCTCGCGCATCGACCTGGCGGTGAACGCGCTGGCGCTGTTGATGCAGCTCGGGCTGACCCGCTGGTTGCTGTCGCGCCACGGCATCGCCCCGGCGTTGCTGATTCCCGGTTTTGCGATCCTGATCGGCTTCTCGGTGCTGGCCGCATCGCCGATGCCGCTGATGGTGGCGGTGGTGCAGGTGATGACCCGCGCCAGCGAGTTCGCCCTGGCCAAGCCGGCCCGCGAAACCATCTACACCCGCGTGGACCGGCAGTGGCGCTACAAGGCCGGCGCAGCGATCGACACGGTGGTGTACCGCGGCGCCGACCTGACCTTCGCCTGGCTGCACAAGGGGCTGTCGCTGTTCGGTTCGCACGTGGTGTTCGTCGGTGGCGTGGTCGTCGCCGGCTTGATGACCCTGGCGGCGTTCGGTGTGCTGCGCGAAGAGAAGAAGCTGCCGCGCGACCGTTGATTTTCCGGGGTCGGATCCCTTTCCCACAGGGTAAGGGATCCGACCCCATTCTCCATCCCTGTCCAAGGAACTGCCCATGTACTGGATCGCGCTCGCCCTGACCCTGCTGGTCGCTCTGCTGCACGTTTATTTCCTGGTGCTGGAGATGTTCCTGTGGACCCGGCCGCTGGGCCTGAAGACGTTCCGCAATTCACCGGAGAAGGCGGAGACCACGCGCGTGCTGGCGGCCAACCAGGGCCTGTACAACGGCTTCCTGGCGGCGGGCATCGTGGTGGGGCTGGTGCTGGCGCAGCCGGTGCTGGTGACGTTCTCGCTGATGTGCGTGGTGGTGGCGGGGTGCTATGGCGCCTACAGCGTGAGCCGACGCATCTTCATGATCCAGGCGGTGCCGGCGATCCTGGCGTTGGTGTTTCGCGCACTGGCGTGATTTCCGGCCAACGGCACAGCCCCTCGTGGGTTGGTCGCGTAGAGCTGTCATGGGGTTGGTCGGGCGGGTTGGGTTCGCGGGGGACGCCGCAAGTACCCCTCCGGGGCCCGGCCCAGCCGCTGGCGGCTGTGCGTTCGGTCGCTCGCGAAGCAATGCTTCGCAAGCAAAGCGCCCTCACCCCTGTAGGCTCGTTGGCGCCATCCATGGCGCCAACGCCCCTGCACCGCCCACCCGCCCGACCCCTGACAGGTTCCGTGCGCGGCCAGCCCACGGAGAAGAAAAGAAGATCAAGAGCAACAGCAGGTCGCTGCGCTCGTGGGTTCTGTGCGCATGAAAAAAGCGGCCGCCGGGCCGCTTTTTTGCTTTTGCTCTTCTTTTTCTCTTGCGTGGGTGGACGCCGCAGAGATCTGTCAGAGGCCGGAGGGGTGGGATGCGCAGGGGCGTAAGCGCCATGGATGGCGCGCCCGAGCCTACAGGGACGTATTCACGGCGTCCCCTGGGCATCCCACCCCTCCGGCCCAACCGATGAACCGCTTTTCAGCATCCACCCACGAGGGGCTGCGCCGTTCGCGGCAACATCACTTCGCCGGCGACACCCACATGTCGATGACCGCGCTGAACACCTCCGTTCCCGCGCGGTCGCGCACACTCACCGTCACCGGCAACGCATAGCCTTCGGTCGCCACCACGATCGGCTGCGCCGGCAATGCCGTCGCCTGCAGCGTGCCGCGCGCCTTGGCCAGGTACTGCACCTGCATGCCCTTCGGGATCCAGCGCATGCCCTTGGGCAGCGACGCATCGACCATCAGCCCGGCGGTCAGTTCGGCCAGGTTGCACATTGCGATCGCGTGCACCGTGCCGATGTGGTTGCGCACCTTGCGGCGGTCGGCCAGCGTGCCCTCGCAGCGGCCGTTCTCCAGGCGCGTGATGCGCGGGGCGATGCTGGCGAAATAGGGCGCCTTGAAGCACACCGCGCGCGAGAACAGCCAGGTACCGGCAGGCCAGCGCTGCAGGCGGTGGTAGAGCGAAAGCAGGGGCGTGGACATGGCGGTTTCCGGTCGGCGGACAAAGCGACGGCGGGCCAGGCCCGCCGTCGAGGCAACGCGTGTCGCGGGCGATCAGGCCGCCTGCGAGTGCGGGTCCTTGTTCTGGCGGTCGTAGTAGCTGGCCGCACGCAGTTCGTGGGTGTCGAAGTCATCCACGGTGATGGTGTCCAGGGTCAGCGTACGCAGCTCTTCCAGCAGGCTGCGCTCGTCCTGGGTGATCACGCCTTCGGCCACGGCCTCGTCGAGCTGGCTGTTGAAGTCCAGCGCCTCGATGCCCTTGCTCTTCAGCGCCTTCAGGAACTTGCGCTCCACCGGCTCGGCCATGATCGCCTTGCTCAGGTAGCTGTTGATGCGGCCACCCGGGTTGTTCTCGCACGGGGTCAGGAACACGCCGCTGGCGAGGCGGTCGCGGGCTTCGTTCGGGGCCATCAGCAGCGCAGCCACGCGACGGCTCAGGCGGTCGCCCGGGGCCTCGGCACGACGGCCCAGCGGGAAGATCAGTGCCCACATCAACCAGCCGATCGGACGGATCGGGAAGTTGCGCAGGGCAGCCGACAGCGATTCCTCGATCTTGTGCACGCTGTCATGGAAGGCCCAGGCCAGCAGCGGCTGGTCCGCCTGCGGCGCGCCTTCGTCGTGGTAACGCTTGAGCATGGCGCTGGTCATGTAGACATGGCTCAGCACGTCGCCCAGGCGGCCGGACAGCGATTCCTTGAACTTCAGCTTGCCGCCGAGCGTCATCATCGAGATGTCGGCCATCAGCGCCAGGTTGGCCGAGTAACGGTCCAGCTTGCGGAAGTAGCGGCGGGTGTAGGCGTCGCCCGGGGCAGCGCCGAAGCGTGCGCCGGTCAGGCCGAACCAGAACGAACGAACGGCGTTGGAGATGCCGTAGCGGATGTGGCCGAACAGGCTGCGGTCGAAGTCCTGCAGGCCCGCACGGGTGTCGGGGTCCTGCGCGGCCTTCATTTCCTTCAGCACCCACGGGTGGCAGAGGATCGCACCCTGGCCGAAGATCAGCAGGCTGCGGGTCATGATGTTGGCGCCTTCCACCGTGATGGCGATCGGCGCGGCCTGCCAGCTGCGGCCGGCGAAGTTGCGCGGCCCCAGGATGATGCCCTTGCCGCCGATCACGTCCATCATGTCCGAGATGACTTCGCGGCTCATGTTGGTGCAGTGGTACTTGGCGATCGCCGACGGCACCGACGGCACGTCACCGCGGTCCACAGCAGCGGCGGTGGCCTGCGACAGCGCGCTGATCTTGTACGCCTTGCCACCGATGCGGGCCAGCGCTTCTTCCACGCCTTCGAAGCGGCCGACCGACAGGCCGAACTGCTTGCGGATGCGCGCATAGGCGCCGGTGACTGCGGCACCGGCCTTGGCACCGCCGCTGGCGGTGGAAGGCAGGGTGATCGAACGACCCACGGCCAGGCACTCGTTGAGCATGTTCCAGCCCTTGCCGGCCATCGCAGCGCCACCGATCAGCTGGGTCAGCGGAATGAACACGTCCTTGCCGCGGATCGGGCCGTTCTGGAACGTCGAGTTCAGCGGGAAGTGGCGACGGCCGATCTCGACGCCGGCGGTCTCGCGCGGCAGCAGGCCCAGGGTGATGCCGATGTCGCGGGTCTGGCCGATCAGGCCATCCGGATCGTACATGCGGAAGGCGAGGCCGATCAGCGAGGCGACCGGCGCCAGGGTGATGTAGCGCTTGTCGAAGGTCAGCTTGACGCCGAGCACCTGCTCGCCGTTCCACTCGCCCTTGCAGACGATGCCATAGTCGGGAATCGAGGTCGCGTCGGAGCCGGCGAACGGACCGGTCAGGCCGAAGCAGGGCACTTCACGGCCATCGGCCAGACGCGGCAGGTACTGGTCCTTCTGTTCCTGGGTGCCGTAATGCACCAGCAGTTCACCCGGGCCCAGCGAGTTGGGCACGCCGACGGTCGAACTGACCACCGAAGACACCGAGGCCAGCTTCTGGATCACCTTGTGGTGGGCCAGCGCGGAGAAGCCCAGGCCGCCGTATTCCTTCGGAATGATCATGCCGAAGAACTTGTTCTTCTTGATGAAGGCCCACAGTTCCGGCGGCAGGTCGGCATGGACGTGGGTGATTTCCCAGTCGTTGACCATCGTGCACAGCTGTTCGACCGGGCCATCGAGGAAGGCCTGTTCTTCAGCGGTCAGCTGCGGCTTGGGGTAGTTCAGCAGGATGTTCCAGTCCGGATCACCGGTGAACAGTTCGCCTTCGAAGCCGACCGAGCCGGTTTCAAGGGCGATGCGCTCGGTCTGCGACAGCGGCGGCAGCACCTTGCGGAACACCTTCATCATCGGGCCGGTCAGCAGCGGCTTGCGGATGAACGGCAGCAGCAGCGGCACGACGATCACGGCCAGTATCGCGGCAGCGACGATCGTGGCGGTCTGGTTGACGTAGGGGATGAACCAGCAGGCCACCAGCAGGGCCACGCTGATCAGCGTCCAGGTCAGCAGGCGCATGCGGTGGTAGGCGACGAACGCGCCTGCCAGCAGCAGGGCGAGGAAGGGAATGACGAGGCTCATGAGCGTGCTCCGGTGACGTGCTCGTTTATGGCGGACGAAGCTGCAGCATCCGCTGCGGGCAACACGTCCAGATAGTCCAACACAGTAGCGGTAAAGGCGTCGTTGTCATCACCGGCGACCATGTGCGTGGCCTGCGGCAACTGTACGTGGCGCGCGTGTGGCGCCAATGCCAGGAATTCGGCCACCGTCTGCGGGGTGACCAGATCGCTGCGGCCACCGCTGACCAGCAGCAGGGGGCACTTCACCTGGCGCGCGGCTTCGGCCAGTGCGTCTTGGTGCTGCTCGCTGTCACGGGCCAGTTCGGCCACCAGGCGCGGGTCCCAGTGCCAGCGCCAGCGACCGTGGCCATCTTCGCGCAGCAGGGCGCGCAGCGAGTCTTCGGACTTGCGCGGGCGATGCGGCACATAGGCCGAAATCACATCGGCAGCCTGCGACAGCGAGGCGAATCCTTCCGGATGCGCGGTCATGAAGGCAAGGATGCGCTCGACGCCAGCGGTATCCCAGCGCGGGGTGATATCCACCAGCACCATGGCCGAGAACAGGCCTGGCCAGCGTGATTCGGCCAGCAGGCCGAACAGGCCGCCCATCGAGGCAGCCACCAGCACCGGCGGTCGCGGTTGTTCGCCGGCCAGCACGATCAGGTCATCGGCGAACTGCTCACCGTGGTACGCCAGATCGGCCGCATTCCAGTCGGAATCGCCGTGACCCCGGGCGTCGTAAGCCAGGGTCTGCAGGCCGGCAGCCGACAATGCCTTGGCCGTCGTCGTCCAGGCATGGCGGGTCTGGCCAAATCCATGCGCGAACAATACGCGCCCGCGACGGCCGGAGGTGCTGGCGGTTGCCGCCAGCGAGGCACCGTGGGCCGCCTCCAGGCGCAGGTCATGGAATGCAGCGGGAGTAGGGGACGTAACCATACTCGCTAGTATGGATGGGTTCGGCGGGATGTCAATACTGCAGGGTATGGTTTGCTGCGGAAATGCCTCTCGGCCCGGCTGCCGACGGTTTCGGCCGCAACCGCGTACTGCAACGAACCCCGGCGTATGGTTAAATCAGCACATGAATCAACCTGACGCTTCCGCCGGCGAACCGCGTGCCGGCCGCAACAGCCGCCTGAGTGCCGAAGACTGGGCCCAGGCGGCCCTCGATCTGATTGCCGAGCAAGGTGTGAGCGCCGTCGCGGTGGAGCCGCTGGCGCGCCGCCTTGGCGTGACCAAGGGCAGTTTCTACTGGCATTTCCCCTCGCGTGATGCACTGCTGCAGGCCGCGCTGGAACGCTGGGAACTGTTCGAGCAGGAACAGGTGTTCGGCAGCCTGGAAGACGTGCCGGATCCGCGCGTGCGCCTGCGCCAGCTGTTCCAGATGGTGGCGCACGAAGTGCAGCCGCACATCATCTACAGCGAGCTGCTGAAAGCGTTGGACCATCCGATGGTGCGGCCGGTGATCGACCGAGTGTCGCAGCGACGGCTCGATTACCTGATCGCCTCATTCCGCCAGGCGGGCCTGAGCTCGACCGATGCACGCCATCGCGCACGCCTTGCGTATGCAGCGTATGTGGGCTTCCTGCAGTTGTCGCTGCAGCTGCAGCAGCCCAAGCAGGCGCGCGAGGATTTCGAAGCGTATGTCGAACACCTGATCGACACGCTGATTCCGAACGGCTGAGCGTTCTTCATCGCTGGACGCAGAAAGGTCGCGGCAGTGCCGCGGCCTTTTTCGTTGGTGTTGACGCCAGCAACGAGCGCACAAAAAACAACGGCCCCTTGCGGGGCCGTTGCTGCATCAGCTGATCAGTGGAGCGATCAGAACTTCTGCTTGTACTGCATGTACATGTAGCGGCCCGGCAGGTCGTACTGCGGGTCGAACATGTTGTACGAGGTCGAGTAAGAGACCGGCGGCTGCTTGTCCCATGCGTTGTTCAGACCCAGCATGATCGTGCCCTTCCACGGGGTGTTGTAGCGCACCTGGATGTCGTGGTAAGTGGTCGAGCCCATGTGGTTCTTGCGGCCATCCGGATCGGAGCAGTAGCTGCGCAGTGCGCCGCCCAGCAGGCAGTCTTCGGTCATGCCGGACTTGTAACGCAGGCCGTAATTGACGCCGAAGTCGCCGAAGGACCAGTCGACGTACAGGTTGGAGCGGATGCGCCAGTACGGATCCTGGTCGAGATAGCGACCCTGGCGGCCTTCCACCTCGGAATCTTCGGTGGCCTTGGTTTCCCACTTGGAAAGGTAGGTGCTGTCCCAGCTGACGGTGAACTGGCCGAACGAGGTTTCCGGCAGGCGGTACAGCACGCCCAGATCCCAGCCTTCCACCTTGTACGACGCCAGATTCTGCAGCGGCATGTCGACGTTGGTGATGGTGTAGCGTTCTTCGATGGTGCCGTAGGCTGGATCACGGGTGATCAGACCGCAGTACGCGGCCTGTTCTGCCGGGGAACCACCGTAGCAGTAGTTCATGATGTCCTGGATCGCCGGACGGGTGATGGCGTCTTCGATCTTGATCTGCCACCAGTCCAGGGTCACGTTCAGGCCGCTGACAAAGCTCGGGCTCCACACCAGGCCCAGCGTCTTGCTGGTCGAGGTTTCCGGCTTCAGGTTCGGGTTCGACTTCCAGGTGAACGGCTCGGCAGTCTGGGCCGCGCCCGACTGCGGAACGCCATCGTCGTCCTTGGTGTTGGGCTGGACGAAGCCAGCCGGAACGCCCTGGGCGATACACTGGGCCAGCACCGCACCGGTCGGGCCGTTGGCAGCCGCGCACGGATCGGCGTAGGTTTCGAACGAGTCGCCGTCACCGCCATACAGGTTGCTGATGCTCGGCGCGCGGAAGCCTTCCGAGTAGTTGCCGCGGATCATCAGGTCGTCGATCGGCTTCCAGCGGAAACCGAACTTGTTGTTGGTGGTATTGCCGAAGTTGCTGTACTTCGAGTAGCGGGTCGCCGCGCTGAAGTCGAGCAGCTTGGCGCCCGGCAGGTCGGCCAGCACCGGGATCGACAGTTCCAGGAAGACTTCATCCAGGTCGTAGCCGCCCTTGGTCGGCTTTGCGCCGTTGCCGGTGCTCAGGCCTGCAGCGATGAAGGCGTCCGGATCGAACTGACCGGTCTCCTTGCGGTACTCGTAACCGGCAGCGAAGGCCAGAGCGCCGGCCGGCAGCTGCACGATTTCACCGGAGATGTTGGCGTAGTAGCCCTTGGACACCAGGCTGGCCGAATCGTGTGCGGTGAACGAAGTGTAGTCGAGCGCGGCCTGGCTGATCGAGCCTTCCGGGCCCAGAGCGTTGACCGGCACGCACTCCGGAATGATGTCGCCGCCCGGGGCGGTGACGCAGACCGGCACGCCGCCACGCATTTCGGACGGGCCGTAAGCGTTGCGCAGGTTGGCCAGATTGAACAGGCCGTAGGTCAGGTCGTTCTGGTCGGTCTTGTCGTAGCGGTAGCCGACATCCCAGTCGAAGTTACGGTCCGCGAATTCGAAGAAGCCTTCGAAGCCACCGTAGAAGTGCCAGTTCTTGACGTTCTGGTTGAACGAACGGCCGCCGCTTTCATTGAAACGACGGTTGACGCCGGTCAGGTCTTCACCCGTCGGGTTGTACATGCTGTTGGCGCTGAGGCGCATGCTGGTGACCGGCATGGCCGCCAGCAGCTGCTCGGACTTGCGCTCGTTGTACATCGCCTCGGTACGGAAGGTGATGTTGTCGGTAACGTTGTACGAACCAGAAGCGAACAGCGACGTACGTTCCTGCGGGGTCAACAGGTAGTTGTCCGGGGCGGTGTTGTAGCCGTGGACGTTGGCGTTGAACGGCGTCTCCACGCCGTTGATCAGCACATAGCGCTCGTCGTTGCGGATGTAGGAGCCCGGCATGCCGGTGCTGCTCTGGCCGTCGAAGAACGGCGGGCCACCGGCGGAGATCTTGCGATCGCCGGCCATGACCTTGCCTTCCTTGACGTAGGAGACACCCAGCATCAGCGATGCGCGATCGGTGGTGGTGCCGATGGTGAAATCGGCTGCTTCACGCTCGCCGTCACCGTCGCTGTACTGGCCCTTGTAGAAGTTCGCTTCGGCGCCGTCGAAGTTCTGCTTGGTGATGATGTTCACCACGCCGGCGATGGCATCCGAACCATAGATGGTCGAAGCGCCGTCCTTCAGGATGTCGATGCGCTCGATCATCGCGGTCGGGATGGTGTTCAGGTCGACGCTGCCGTCCAGACCAGTGGTCCAGCGACGGCCATTGACCAGCACCAGGGTACGGTCCGAGCCGAGGTTGCGCAGGCTGATCCCGGCCGAGCCGTCACCGCCGTTGTTGAAGGTGCGGTTCAGGGCGGCACCGTTGGCGGCAACGCGCTGCAGGATGTCGGCGACCGAGGTCACACCCTGCTTTTCGATGTCGGCGCGGGTCAGGCTCAGGACCGGCTGCGAGGTTTCGATGTCGGTGCTCTTGATGCGCGAACCGGTCACCGAGATGCGATCCAGGTTGGTCGCTTCCTGCGCCTGGGCCGTTACGGACGTCGCCGCACCGGCGATCAGCGCGACGACGACAGCGTCACGCAGCTTGTTGGACTGGAAATTCATTGGCTCTCTCTCTCCAAGAAATCTTGGCTGGGGTAGTGCCTGCGCGGCGGTGCCAAAAAAGAAGGCTCCAAAATCGCGAGGCTGAATCGATAGTAACGGCCCCCAGCCAAAAATTAAAGCTGCGTTAATTCACGCTGTGGTTACACATGAATGCGCTCTGATTTCTTTTAGTTCAAGGAGTTATCTGGATGTGGGAAGGGACGCAACCGCGCCTGCCTGCCCTCAACGCACAAAAAAGTTTCAGTTGATGCATGTCGTGATGTATCCGTTTGTAACGGATGGGTGCTTTTCGCACTTGACAGATGTGTCCAGAAACAATTCGGGCGCCCCTGGGCGCCCGATGTTCAACACAGCTTGTTCGCAGTCGATGAGCGACTACAGATCCTGCTCGTAGCGCACGTACGGCACGGTGCCGTCATCGTTGCTTTCGTTGCGCGGGGAGAACGGGTTCTTGCCGCGGCTGATGACGTTTTCCGCGCCGACGGTGAGCTGGCCGGACCACGGGGTGCGCCAGGTCAGGCCGATGCCCAGGCCTTCCCACTTGCCGGGCTTGCCGGGAACGTCAACCACGCGGCCGATGATGCTGCCGCTGAAATTGCCGTAGCCGGCGCCCAGGCTCAGGCTCTTGCTGTCCCAGCGGTCAACGATGGCCGGTGAGGCGTCAGCCAGGGGTACCAGGCGTGCCTTGGCATAGGTGCCGGCGATGGAGACAAAGCCTTCGCGACCGATGTTCTTCTGTGCGAACACGGTCAGGTCATTCTGTTCGGCGCGCAGCGATGGGGTCTTGCTGGGCGCGGCCAGCCAGGCGGGCAGGGTCTCGCGGCCGGTGCCGGCAGTGATTCCCAGGCGGCCGGTGCCACGGTTGAGCGCGGCGGTGCCGGTCAGACGCCGGTTGGAGCCGATGGCATCGTCGTCGTCGCCCAGGCTGGCCAGCATGCAATGGCTGGCCAAGCCGCTGATGCTGGAGCCGCTGCTGCTGTTGCACAGCAGGCCCAGCGAGTCGCCTGAAGACAGGCCGAACGCAGCATCGAGCGAATTGCGGCCGAAATGCCAGCGTGCGCCCACGGCCTGCTCGCCGGTCGGTTCCAGGTACAGCAGGGCCTCGACCTTGCCACTGCCCTTGTTCCAGACCGGAATGACAGTGCGGGTGTCCTTGCTCTGCGCATGCACGCCCGTGATCGCGCCAAGGGCGATCAGCAGGGCCAGCGGTAGACGCAGGAAGGTACGCATCGGACCAGTTCAGACAGGGACGGGCAGTGAAAGTTCCCGCTGGGGCGGGAACTCGATCCTAGGGTGTTTATGAATTCTTAACAAGCCTTGTTCCTCCCCAGATACAAGACTCATTGGGTATTACTGAAGGCGTTCAGGTGCCGGCACAGCCCCCTGGGCACCGTGGAACAGTATGCCGAACTCCGTCAACGGAAAGTGATACTCCTGTCCGCAGAATTCGCAACGCACGTCCACGGCGCCGGTGTCTTCGGCAGCCGCACGGGCCTCTTCCTCGCCCAGCGAGACCAGCATCGAGGCAACCCGTTCACGCGAGCAGGAGCAGGCGAAGGACAGGGCCTTGTCACCCACCAGTTCCGCCTTCTCCTCGTGGAACAACCGGTGCAGCAGTTCCTCGGCCGGGGTGGCCAGCAGCTCCGCCTTGCCCAGGGTGTCGAACAGCGCGCTGGCGCGGGCCCAGCCGTCGTCGTCGCCCTCGTCGCCCGGCAGCTTCTGCAGCAGCAGGCCGGCAGTGCCGTCGCGGCCGGCGGCCAGCAGCAGTCGCGTCGGCAGCTGCTCGGACTGGCGGAAGTAGTCTTCGAATGCTTCATCCAGTTCCGGCGCGGTCAGTGCGACCAGGCTCTGGTAGCGCTGCGGTTCGCGCGGGTCCAGGCCGGGATTCTCGATGGTGATGGCCAGCAGGGCGTCCCGGCCCAGGTCGGTCAGGTCACGGGGGGCGTCACCGCCCTCGGCAATCTGGACGATGCCGCGCAGGGTGCCGGCGGCGGTGCATTCGGCGAACAGGGTACGCAGAGCGGTATTGCTGCGCAGCTGGATCGACAGGCGGCCGTCCACCTTGGTGTGGCCGGTGAACAGGGCCGATGCCACGCAGGCTTCGCCGAGCAGTTCGGTGGCGCTGTCCGGATACTCGCCGTGGGACTGGATGTCCTGCCAGGTGGCCTGCAGGCGCACGTGGACGCCACGGACACCGGCGTCGGGGAGCAGGAAACGGATAAGGGAATCGGATTGGGCGGTCATCGGCTCACATCGCGCGGAAACGGGGATGGTTGCCGGATAATGCGCCGACAACCAGGCATAAGAAGGATGCACCAGTAATGGGGGCAGGGGGAGAGCAGGACAAGGTAGTGGCCGCCGCCGACGCGGCACCGCGCAGGCGCTGGCGCTGGAAGCGGCTGCTGTGGCTGCCGGTGCTGTTCGTGGCCTTCAGCTGCCTGCAGGTGCTGGTGCTGCGTTTCATCGATCCGCCGCTGTCCACGGTGATGGTCTGGCGTTTCGGTGAGGCACTGGGTGAAGGCGACTGGTCCTACCGGCTGCACTACCAGTGGCGGGACCTTGACCAGATGGCGCCGAGCCTGCCGATTTCGCTGGTGGCCGCAGAAGACCAGCGCTTCCCCGACCACAGCGGGTTCGACCTGCAGGCCATTGAAAAGGCGCGCGACCACAACGCGCGGGGCGGGCGCCTGCGCGGGGCCAGCACGATCAGCCAGCAGGTGGCCAAGAACCTGTTCCTGTGGCAGGGCCGCAGCTGGATCCGCAAGGGCCTGGAGGTCTGGTACACGGTGCTGATCGAAGCCTTCTGGCCGAAGCAGCGGATCCTGGAGATGTACGCCAACATCGCCGAGTTCGGCGACGGTGTGTATGGCGCCCAGGCAGCGGCGCAAACATTCTGGGGCAAGGACGCCGCGCGGCTGAGCCCTGCCGAGAGCGCGCGTCTGGCGGCAGTGCTGCCGGCGCCGCGCCGCTACAACGCGTCCAAGCCAGGCCCCTACGTGCAGCGTCGTGCGGCGTGGATCCAGCGGCAGGCACGGCAGCTGGGTGGAGCGGGGTACCTGGCGGAGGACTGAGGGGCCACGACACCAGGTGTCCGTGGTGCCTTCCGATGCGGGAAGCGGGTATTTCGAACGCTGGACTGACGGGCTGCATCCCCGTCAACGACGTACAATCCGGCGATGACTCGTGAGCGTCTTACCTTCGTCATCGCCGCACACAACGAAGAGCTGGTGCTGCCCCAGCTGCATCCGCGATTGTGCGCGGTACTGGACGGCCTGGCCGGAATCGATGGTCACATCCTGTACGTGGATGACGGCAGCAGTGACACGACCTGGTCGTTGATCGCCTCGCTGGCCCAGGCCGACCCGCGGGTATCGGCGCTGAAGCTGTCGCGCAACTTCGGCAAGGAGGCGGCGCTGACCGCCGGCCTGGACCATGTGCGCGAAGGCGCGGCGATGATCCTCGACGCTGATGGCCAGGACCCGCCGGAACTGGTGCCGCACTTTGTCGAACGTTGGCGGCAGGGCTACGACAACGTCTACGGTACGCGCCTGGTCCGTGACGGTGAGAGCTGGAGCAAGCGCGCTGCCGCATCGGTGTTCTACCGGGTGATTGGTCGCCTCTCGCGGACGCCCATTCCGGCCGATACCGGCGATTTCCGCTTGTTGTCGCCGCGCGCGCTGAGCGCCCTGCGCGAGATGCGCGAACGGCACCGGTTCATGAAGGGGCTCTTCAGCTGGGTCGGTTTCCGCCGCGTGGCGGTGCCGTATCACCGGCATGCCCGTTTGGCCGGCAGCAGCAAGTTCAGCCTGTGGCGGCTGTGGAACTTCGCACTGGAAGGGATCACCGGCTTCTCGACGGTCCCGCTGCGGGCGGCCACCTACATGGGGCTGGCCACCGCAGGCGTGGCCTTCGTGTTTGCCATCTGGGTGATTGCGAAGGCAGCGTTGTACGGCGACCGGGTGGCCGGGTGGCCGACCATGATGGCGGTGATCCTGTTCCTCGGGGGCGTGCAGTTGATCGCGCTGGGGCTTATCGGCGAGTACCTGGGACGCCTGTACGAGGAGTCCAAGCAACGGCCGTTGTACCTGGTTGACGCATGGTTGGCCCCTTCCGTGGCAGACTCGGAGCTGCAACCCACCCTGGGAGGGCAGGCAGATGACGTCGGTACGGCAACTGTTGGACGGCAAGTCCCCTGAAGTGCATGCGGTCGCGCCAGGCGCGGCGGTGATCGATGCGATCCGGTTGATGGCGCAGAAGGGCATCGGCGCGGTGCTGGTGATGGATGGCCCGCGACTGGTCGGGATCCTCTCCGAGCGTGATTACGCACGCAAGATCGTGCTCCACGATCGTTCGTCGCGTGACACCGCAGTGTCGGAAATCATGACCGCGAAAGTAGTGACGGTGAGTCCCGGTGAGCAGGTGGAACACTGCCTGCAGCTGGTGACCGATTACCGCATCCGCCATCTGCCGGTGGTCGAGGGCGGGCAGGTACTGGGGGTGATTTCCATCGGTGACCTGGTGAAGTCGGTGATCGATGCGCAGCGGCGCGAGCTGGATCAGCTGCAGCAGTACATCGTGGCGGGGTGAGTTCTGTCGCTGGCGGGCCTGCGGCCCGCCGGCCCGCTTTTTCAAGCAGCTGCCAAAGCCAAAGCCAGGGCAGCGCCTGCCTGGCATGCCGGGGAGGCGGAGGGCATGGCCGTGCAGGACACGCCGTAAACCCGTCCATGGGGGCTCGATGGCGCCATCCATGGCGCCAACGGTCCTGCACGGCCATGCCCTCCGCCTCAGGACACGTTCCTGCGAGCGCGGCGGCCTTCACCCTGACTATCTGCCGTTGGTAGATGCCAACCTTGGTTGGCACTGCTTTTGATTCTGCTTTCTTCTTTTGATTTTGAATTCCTGCTCCTGTTCCGCGCGCGCAGGGAACTGTCCGAAGCCGGAGCAAGGCGGCAGGCAGGACCGTGAGGCGCATGGATGCGCCGACCGAGCCTACAGGGACGTATTTACGGCGTGTCCTGCCTGTCGCCTTGCTCCGGCTCTACGCGCGGGAGAACGAGGCGCTGCGAACAACGCTGTAAACCTACTTCGCATACTGCCCACCGCAGTCGGCATCCTTGCCCGGACCCAGTTCGATGGTGGCCAGCAGTGCCGCCGGCGGCGCGATGCTGCCCAGCGTCAACGCCACCGCACCCCGGATACCCAGCGCCTTGAAGTCCGGGCGGAACGACGGGTCCTTGAAGGTGCCGCCGATGCGCAGCGGCGAGCGCAGCACCAGGATGCTCCTGTCCTTCGGTCGTGGCTTCAGCAGCAGGTCCAGCGTTTCATCGCGCAGGCTGACATCTCCCTCGCCGAGGATGATCGTATCGGTGGTGTCCACTGCCATCGACCGGGTATGCATCAGGCCCTCGCGCACGCCGAAGTCGGCGAAGGCGCAGCGCAGCGGAATCTGTTTGTCGCCGGTGAACAGGAATTTCAACGATTCGGTGATGTCCAGTCCCGCTACTTCCATCAGCAGGTTGCCGACGTGGCCGCGGCCCATGCCCAGCGCCACGTTGCCGCTGCTGCTGCCGAGCATCGCTGCGATCGAGTTGCCGTTGCCGGTCAGGTCAATGGCGCCGCTGATACCCCCCTTGGCCTGTTCGGCCAGCTTGGCGTCGGGGAACAACTGGCCCAGCTGCACACCGCGCACGCTGGCCTTCAACGAGGTTGCAATCTGCGGGCGACGTGCGTCCATGCGGATCGTGCTGCGGATGTCGCCGCCGGCAACGCCGAAGTTCAGCGGGTCCAACCGCAGTACACCATCGTCCAGCAGCAGGTGTGCATCCATGTCGTCCAGCGGCAGCTTGGGTGCATTGATGCGCTGGGCCTTCCAGCGCACGTCGGCATCCATCGCGCGCAGCTTGCCCAGGTTGTACGGCGTGGCCGGCAGCACTTTGGCGCTGGCGGCTACGCGCGCAGCCTCGGCCCGCTGTTCTGCATTGGCGGTCTCGCCGCCACCGGTCTTCGGGGGGGCACCGACGAAGCCGGCAAGGTCATCGAAATCGAGGCGGCGCGACACCAGGTTCGCGGTCATCCGAGGGCGTTCCCTGGAGACATCGAACTGCACATCACCGCCCAGGTCGCTGTCGCCGACTTTGCCGGTGAAGCGCTCGTAACGCCACACCTGGTGATCGCGCTTCAGGCGGCCATCCAGTGCGTAGGGCGGGGAAGGCGGAATGGCGATGCCCAGCAATGGATACAGGTCGGCCAGGTCTTGACCGCTCAGCGCGAACTGCAGATCGAATACCTGCAGCTGGAACGGGTTGGTCAAGGTGCCGCTGGCAACGGCATGGGTGGCCCCGGCGCGGCCATCCAGATGGATGCGGAAGGGGTGTGCGCTGTCGGTCAGTTCCAGCGGCGATTCGGTGCCGCCGCTCAGGGTAAAGGGATTGCCCTGCCAGCGGCCCTTGCCGGCCACCAGCAACGGTGGTGCGGCGTCGGCCTGTTTCGGTTGCCCGCTGCGCACGTTCACCAGGATGTCGGTGCGGCCGAGTGCGTCGAGGAACTGCAGGCGACCGTCGTCGATGAGCAGGCGCTTGAGCTGCGGCGTGGCGCCCCCCTTGCTGTCGCCGAGAAAGTCCCAATTGCCGGGGTCACCTTTGCGCGGGGCGGTTTCCAGCAGTACGTCCGGACGGGTCAGGCGCACTTCGGGCAATTGCACGCTGCCACGCAGCAGCGGCCACACCCGTACGTCGATCTCGACCCGGTCGGCGCTGACCATGGTGGGCTGCTTCGCCCAGGGCGCATTGGCAAAGGTGAGGGTATCGGCGCGCACGGTGCTGGTGCGGCCGAGGTCGACATCCAGGTTGCCGATGTGCAGGGCGCGGCCGGTGCGCGCCTGTACCGAACGTTCGACCGGGCCCTTGAACCAGTTCCAGTCCCACAGGGCGATGAGGACCAGCAGTGCCGCGAACAGGAACACCAGCACGGCGAGCCAGCGCTGCCCGCGGCGACCGGGGCGACGCAGGCGCCAGCGCGACGCCTTGGGAGCAGCAGGAGCAGAGGCAGCATTCACACCGCCATGGTTGCCCCGTCGGGGTGGACGGGGCGCGAAGCGATCATGTGCATCGTGTGCAGAGCCGGTGCCTGCTCGCCGGCCAGGGGCCTGGCGTTACCCTCAATACGGGGTCACAGCACCTGTCGAGTCACGGCGACGAAGTGGCAGACGCTGCCACCGATCACGAACAGATGCCAGATCGCATGCGAATAGGGGATGGATTCGCGGTGGTAGAAGTACGTGCCCAGCGTATAGGACAGGCCACCGCCGAACAGCCAGGCAAGCGTCCCACCATCGATCGAGGCCCACATCGGCTTGATCGCCACCACCACCAGCCAGCCCATGGCGATGTAGATCACCGTGGACAGCAGCTTGAAGCGGCCGGTGTAGAACAGCTTGAACACCACGCCGCCGAGCGCCAGCGCCCAGATCGCGGTGAACATGCCCCAGCCCCAGGGGCCGCGCAGGCCGATCAGGGTGAACGGGGTATAGGTACCGGCGATCAGCACATAGATCGCGCAATGGTCGAACACCTTCAGGCGGCCCTTGGCCTGCGGGTGCTGGATGGCGTGGTACAGCGTGGAGGCGGTGTACAGCAGCAGCAGGGCGATGCCGAACACGATCGCACTGGCCAGCTGCCAGCCATCGCCGTAGATCGCGGCCAGGGTGATCAACACCGCGCTGGCGGCCAGGGCAAGCACCGCACCCAGCCCGTGGGTCAGGGCGCTGGCAATTTCTTCGCGGATCGAATCAACGGAAGTCGTGGACATGGCATGGGCATCGTCTGCAGGGAGGGGGACCTGCACCCCCCTATCATCGCCGCGATGGCGGGCGCGTGCACCCCCGCCACCGTATGGTCGCTGGAATCAGTTGCCGGTGACCGTATGCGCGGCTTCACGGGTTGCCGAGAAACGCACGTCCGGCGCACGTTCCTGCGCCAGCTGGAGGTTGACCCGGGTCGGCGCCAGGTAGACCAGGTGGCCGGCGGCGTCGAGGGCCAGGTTCAGCGCGTTCTTCTCGCGGAACTCCTCCAGCTTCTTCTCGTTGCTGCAGTGGACCCAGCGCGCCGTGGTCACGCTGACCTGCTCGAAGGTGGCTTCCACGCCGTATTCGTCCTTCAGCCGGTAGGCAGCCACATCGAACTGCAGCACGCCCACCGCACCCAGGATCAGGTCGTTGCTGGTCAGCGGACGGAAGAACTGGGTCGCGCCTTCCTCGGACAGCTGTGCCAGGCCCTTCTGCAGCTGCTTGAGCTTGAGCGGATCGCGCAGGCGGGCGCGACGGAACAGTTCCGGGGCGAAGTTGGGGATGCCGGTGAAGGTGATCGCCTCGCCTTCGGTGAAGGTGTCGCCGATGGAAATCGTGCCGTGGTTGTGGATGCCGATGACATCGCCCGGCCACGCCTCGGCGGCGATTTCACGGTCGCTGGCCATGAAGGTCAGCGCATTGGCCAGCTTCATGTCCTTGCCGGTGCGCACGTGCAGGGTCTTCATGCCGGCAGTGAACCGGCCCGAGCAGACGCGCATGAACGCCACGCGGTCACGGTGCTGCGGATCCATGTTGGCCTGGATCTTGAACACGAAGCCGGTCAGCTTCGGCTCCTGCGGGGCGACGTCGCGGCCGGTGGTGGAGCGCGCCTGCGGCGACGGTGCGTGTTCGACGAAGAAGTCCAGCAGCGGCTGCACGCCGAAGTTGTTCACGCCCGAACCGAAGAATACCGGGGTCTGCTTGCCGGCCCGGTAGGCCTGCAGGTCGAACGGGTGGCTGGCACCCTGCACCAGTTCCAGTTCGTCGCGCAGGTCGGCCAGCATCCGCTCGCCGATCTTCTCGGCCAGCCCGGGCGAATCGATCGACGGGAAGATGGTCGAATCCTGACGGGTGAAGTTGCGGCCCTGCTCGTACAGATGCACTTCGCCGGTGATCAGGTGGACCACGCCCTTCAGGCGCTGGCCCATGCCGATCGGCCAGGTGACCGGTGCGCACTGGATGCCGAGCACGCTTTCAACCTCGTCCAGCAGGTCGATCGGCTCCTTGCCCTCGCGATCGAGCTTGTTGATGAAGGTCATGATCGGCGTGTCGCGCAGGCGGCACACTTCCATCAGCTTGATGGTGCGCTCTTCCACGCCCTTGGCCACGTCGATCACCATCAGCGCCGAGTCCACCGCGGTCAGCACGCGGTAGGTGTCCTCGCCGAAGTCGGCGTGGCCCGGGGTGTCGAGCAGGTTGATGATCTTGCCTTCGTACGGGAACTGCATCACCGAGGAGGTGACGGAGATGCCGCGCTCCTTTTCCAGCGCCATCCAGTCCGAGGTGGCGTGGCGGGCAGCCTTGCGGCCCTTCACCGAGCCGGCCATCTGGATCGCGCCTCCGAACAGCAGCAGCTTTTCGGTCAGCGTGGTCTTGCCGGCGTCAGGGTGGGAAATGATGGCGAACGTGCGGCGACGCGACGCTTCGGTGGCGACTTCGGACATGGCAGTGGCGCCCGCACGGGGCGCTTTTCAAAGAGATAAGCGCCCGATTATACCGGCCTGCCGGCGTCGGCGGGTCAGCGCCCGGCGCTGGCGTCCCCGCTGCCCTCACGGGCGAAGTGCAATTCGCCCTGCGGGGCGAGGATGCGCACCGGCACCGAACGCAGCCCCATGCCCCGGTTGAGCTGCACCACGAAGTGCAGGTGCGGTGCGGTGCTGTAGCCACTGTTGCCGGACAGGCCGATCGGCTGCCCGGCCTGCACGGCCTGGCCGGGACGCACGCGCATGCCGCCGGTCTGCAGGTGGGCGTACATCGCCATGCTGCCGTCGCTGTGCAGGATACGAACGAAGTTGGCGCGTCCGGCATCGCGTTCACGGTCCAGGCCATTGCCGCGGAAACCGTCCTGTACCTGCATCACCGTACCCTCGCGGGCGGCCAGGACCTGCGTTGCTTCGGGCAGGGCAAAGTCGATGGCGTCGCGGTTCTCCTCGTCATCGTGGCTGAACCGGCCCTGCGGGGCCTGATCCACGCGCAGCTGGGCAGCCTGGAACGGCAGGCGATAGGCGACGTCTTCGGCGCGCGCGGCCGGATTGCCCGGCACCGACTGCAGACGAAGATCCAGTGCCTTGCCGTTGGCAGGAGAGGGAAGATGGCCCACCACCAGGCTGCCGGTGGCCTGCACCAGTGACTGCAGCGGCAGGCCCTCCACCTGTGTGCCGGGGGCCGCGCGCAGCTCGATCTGCACCGGGCCGGACAGTGGATTGTCGATCCGCGCCTGCCACTGGTCGCCCAGCGACTGCAGGCGCAGGCGGGCCATCGGCGCCGCGTGCGGCGTGGCGTCGGCCGTGCGCGCGGCCGGCGTCTGTGGCACCAGTCCCCAGCCCTGGCGCCAGTCGGCAGCGTTCGCGGGGGCGCTCGCCAACAGGGGCAGCAGGAGGCAGGGCAGGGGCAGGCGGCGCATCGAAGGCTCCAGCGACATGGACCGCCGGGACTCTACGCAAGCTGTCGGGACGGGGGAAGGGTGGGGGCTTCGCATTCATCCATCTCTTTATCCGCATGAAGGGATTGACATGTCCGGAAAGGACTGGCATCGTGGCTCCACCATCGAGACCGGCAGAGGGACAGGCCCTTTGAAGCCGGGGCAGCCCGCAGACGCGAAAGCGCCTGCGTAGGTGCCAAATCCTGCGGGGACCGTGGCGTCCACCGAAAGATGGTTCGAACCTGCACCCAACGTGCACTTCGAACGCGAGCCCCGCGAAGGCTCGATGGCCGATTTCCCTACCGGAACCCGCCATGAGCTTCGCCACCAGCACCGTGCTTCGCCCCGAACCCTTTGTCCCCGTCAGCGTGCCGGTCGATGACCGCGTGCACGCCGAGCGCGGCGAGTTCGCCGCCGTGCTGTCGATGCGTCATGCCGGCCCCTGCCCGGTGCGCCTGCGCTATGAGTGGGTCGGTCCGGTCAACGCACCGGTGGTGGTGCTGGCCGGCGGCATTTCCGCGCACCGCCATGTGGCCTCCAATGCGCAGTTCAGCGAGAAGGGCTGGGCCGAAGGCTTGGTCGGCAGTGGCCGCGCGCTGGATCCGCAGCAGCTGCGTGTGCTCGCGTTCGATTTCATCGGCGCCGACGGTGCGTTGGATGTGCCGATCGATACCGCCGACCAGGCCGATGCGTTGGCGCTGCTGCTGGATCACCTCGGCATCCGCGCATTGAAGGCATTCGTCGGCTATTCCTACGGCGCGCTGGTCGGCCAGCAGTTCGCGATCCGCCACCGTGCCCGGGTACGCCAGCTGGTGCTGGCCAGCGGTGCGCACCGCCCGCATCCGTATGCCGCCGCCTGGCGTGCGCTGCAGCGCCGTGCCGTGGCGCTGGGCCAGCTGCAGTGTGGCGAAGACCACGGCCTGGCGCTGGCCCGCCAGTTCGCCATGCTCAGCTACCGCACACCGGAAGAATTCGGCGAACGCTTCGATGCAGCACCGGAGGTGGTCAATGGCCGCGTCCGTGTCGCGGCCGAAGACTATCTCGACGCGGCTGGTGCGCAGTACGTCGCGCGCACGCCGGTCAATGCCTACCTGCGCCTGTCCGAGTCGATCGACCTGCATCGCGTGGACCCGAGCGCGATCCTGCCGCCGACCGTGGTGGTTGCCGTTGAAGGCGACCGCCTGGTTCCGCTTGCCGACCTGGTCGGCCTGGTCGAGGGACTGGGCCCACGCGGCAGCCTGCGCGTGCTGCGCTCGCCCTACGGTCACGACGCCTTCCTGAAAGAAACCGATCGCATCGACGCGATCCTCGCCACCGCCTTCCGCACTTCTGGAGAGTCCGCATGAGCCTGCACGCCGCTGAACCGTCCTGTTGTCGCACCACCGCCGCCGTCCGCGCCGGCATCGATCGCGACACCGCCCATGGCGCGGTCACGCCGCCGATCGTGCTGTCGTCGAACTTCAGCTTTGAAGGCTTCGGCAACAAGCGCCAGTACGACTACACCCGCAGTGGCAATCCCACGCGCGACCTGCTGGGTGAGGCGCTGGCCGAACTGGAAGGCGGCGCCGGCGGTGTGGTGACCGCCACCGGCATGGGCGCGATCAACCTGGTGCTGAACGCGCTGCTGCAGCCCGGCGACACCCTGGTGGTGCCACACGATGCGTACGGTGGCAGCTGGCGCCTGTTCAATGCGCTGGCGAAGAAGGGCCATTTCGAACTGGTCACTGCCGACCTGACCGACCCGCGCGCGCTGGCCCAGGCCCTGGCCACGCAGCCGAAGCTGGTGCTGGTGGAAACCCCGTCCAACCCACTGCTGCGCATCACTGACCTGCGCTTCGTGATCGACGCGGCGCACAAAGCCGGTGCGCTGGTGGTGGTCGACAACACGTTCCTGTCGCCGGCATTGCAGCAACCGCTGTCGTTCGGCGCGGACCTGGTGCTGCACTCCACCACCAAGTACATCAACGGCCACAGCGACGTGGTCGGTGGTGCGGTGATTGCCCGCGATCCCGCCGTGCATGAACAGCTGGTGTGGTGGGGCAATGCCCTGGGCCTTACCGGCTCGCCGTTCGATGCGTTCCTGACCCTGCGTGGCCTGCGTACGCTGGATGCACGCCTGCGCGCGCACCAGGAAAACACCGCCGCGATCGTGGCGCTGCTTGATGCGCATCCTGTGGTGGCCAAGGTCTACTACCCGGGCCTGGCCGATCATCCGGGCCACGCCGTTGCCGCGCGTCAGCAGAGTGGTTTCGGCGCGATGCTGTCCTTCGAACTGGCCAGCTGTGCCGGCGATGATCCGCATGCTGCTGTACGTGCGTTTGTCGATGGTCTGCGTTACTTCACGCTGGCCGAGTCGCTGGGAGGCGTGGAAAGTCTGATCGCACACCCGGCGACCATGACCCACGCGGCAATGACTGCCGAAGCACGCGCGGCTGCGGGCATCAGTGAAGGTCTGCTGCGTCTGTCGGTCGGTATCGAGGGCGAGCGCGACCTGCTGGCCGATCTGGGCAGCGCTCTGGCGCGCGCCGAGGCGGTGATCGATGCGGTGGCGCGCGGCAAACAGGTGGCAGACGCATGAGCGCTTTGCCTGTCGAGATTCCGCTGCTGGGTACCGGCCGCCTGGCGCTGCTCGGAACCGGCACCGTCGGTTCGGCCTTCGTGCAGCGCTACCAGGCGTTGCAGGCGCGTGGGCTGGACCTGCCCAGCGTGCAGTGGCTGGCCAATTCACGCACCGCGCTGGCGATCGACCGCGATCTGGCGTTGCCGCTGGAACTGGCACGGCGTGCGCCGCGTGATGGGCAGAGTTCGCCGCCGTGGGCCAGCGCTGAAGGGCTGGAGCGTGGCGACGTGGTGGTCGATGCCACCGCCAGCGAAGATGTAGCGGCGCGCCACGTGCAGTGGTTGGCGCGCGGTGTGCACGTGGTGACCGCCAACAAGCTTGGCCGCGGTGCGCAGCTGTCGCGCGCGCAGGCCATCGCCGATCGTTGCGCCGACAGTGGTGCGCGTTACGGCGACAGCGCCACCGTCGGCGCCGGCCTGCCGTTGCTCAGCAGCCTGCGCGCGCTGGTTGCCGGTGGCGATCACATCCATGCCATCGAGGGCGTGCTTTCCGGTTCGCTGGCGTGGCTGTTCAATCGTTATGACGGCCAGTCGCCGTTCTCGGCGGCGGTGCGTGAAGCGCTGGCGGCCGGCTACACCGAGCCGGACCCGCGGCTGGATCTTTCCGGCGAGGATGTGCGCCGCAAGCTGTTGATCCTGGCCCGCAGCAGCGGATTGGCGCTGGACGCGTCGCAGGTGCAGGTCGACTCACTGGTGCCGGATGCGCTGGCTGCGCTGCCGCTGGAAGATGCAGTGAATGCGCTGGAGCAGCTGGATGCACCGCTGCAGGCACGTTGGCAGCGGGCGCGCGACAACGGCCGGGTGCTGCGTTTTGTCGGGCGCGTCGATGGCGAGGGTGCGCAGGTGGGCCTGCGTGAGTTGGCTGCCGACCATCCGCTGGCGCAGGGCGCGGGCACCGACAACCGCGTGGCCATCCACAGCGATCGCTACCGCGCGCAGCCGCTGTTGATCCAGGGGCCGGGCGCGGGTGCGGAAGTGACCGCAGCGGCGCTGCTGGATGACGTGCTGCGGATCGTGGGGTGAGCCCGGCCGCTGCTGCGCTCGCCGGGCGTGGCCCGGCGCTACCCACGCCGATCCTCGTAGCGCCGGGCCATGCCCGGCGGTTATGGAACTTCAACGCGCTTTGAGTGCCTTCAACAATGCGGCATTGAACTGCTTCGGGTCCTGCACCTGCGGCGAATGGCCCAGTGCCGCGAACTCGACCAGGGTCGAGCCGGGTATCGCCGCCGCTGCCGCTTTGCCCAGTGCCGGGTAGTTGCCCAGCGTCGACTTCAGTTCGGGCGATGCCTGGTCACGGCCGATCGCCGTGCGGTCCTTCTGGCCGATGAACAAGGTGGTCGGCACCTGCAGGTTCTTCAGTTCGTAGACGACGGGTTGGTTGAACACCATGTCCGAGGTCAGTGCCTGGCTCCAGGCCACCTGCTGCTTGCCCGCGCCTTCGTACATGCCCGACTGCATGCGCGCCCACGGTTCGTACGCCGGCTTCCACTTGCCGTCGTAGTACACATCCAGCTGGTAGCGGCGGATGCTGTCATAGCTGATGTTCATTTCGCCGGCATACCACGCGTCCACGCTGCGCCAGGGCACGCCCAGCGCCTTCCAGTCTTCCAGCCCGATCGGATTGACCAGCGAAAGACTGCGCATGTCCTGCGGATACATCAGCGCATAACGGATGGCCAGCATGCCGCCCATCGAATGGCCGACCACGTGCACCGGTACATCACCCAGCTGCAGCTGCTGCAGCAGCGCATGGGTATTGTCGGCCAGCTGCCCGAACGAATACTGGTAGCGCTCGGGCTTGCTGGATTTGCAGAAACCCACCTGGTCCGGCGCGATCACCCGGTAGCCTGCCGCCACCAGCGGCTTGATCGTCTCCTTCCAGGTTGCCGCGCAGAAGTTCTTGCCATGCAGCAGCACCACCACGCCGATCGGCTTCTTCTTCGGCGCAACATCCAGATAGGCCATCTCCAAGGCCTGGCGCTGCGATTCCAGTGCAAAGGTCTTCACTGGATAGCCGTAGTCGAAGCCCTCCAGCCGCGGCCCGTAGGTTGGCGCAGCGAGAGCGGACAGCGGAAGGCAGGCGAGCAGGGCGGTGGCGATCACGCGCATGGGACATTCCGGGGCAGGGGGATGCCCGAGCCTAACCGGAAAACGGTGACGGTGTTGTCCGGTCGAGAACGGCACTGCAGAGCCGGGTCGATGCCCGGCCCTGCAGTAGAGCCAGGCCATGCCTGGCCCTGCAGACCATCAGCACTCGATGACGTTCACCGCCAGGCCGCCGCGGCTGGTTTCCTTGTACTTGTCCTGCATGTCGCGGCCGGTATCGCGCATGGTCTTGATGACCTTGTCCAGCGACACCTTGTGCTTGCCGTCGCCGCGCATGGCCATGCGCGAGGCGTTGATCGCCTTCACCGCACCCATCGCGTTGCGCTCGATGCACGGAATCTGCACCAGGCCACCGATCGGATCGCAGGTCAGACCCAGGTTGTGCTCCATGCCGATTTCCGCGGCGTTCTCGATCTGGCTCGGGTTGCCGCCCAGCGCCGCGACCAGGCCACCGGCGGCCATCGAACAGGCTACGCCGACCTCGCCCTGGCAGCCCACTTCGGCGCCGGAGATCGAGGCGTTTTCCTTGTACAGGATGCCGATCGCCGCCGAGGTCAGCAGGAAGTCGAACACCCGCTGTTCGTTCGCGCCCGGGCAGAAGCGGTCGAAGTAGTGCAGCACCGCCGGCAGTACACCCGCCGCGCCGTTGGTGGGTGCGGTGACCACGCGGCCACCGGCAGCGTTCTCTTCGTTCACGGCCAGTGCGTACAGGTTGACCCAGTCCAGCGTGGTCAACGGGTCGCGCATCGCCGCTTCCGGCTTCGACGACAGCTCGCGGTACAGCGCCGGCGCGCGGCGGCCCACTTTCAGGCCACCCGGCAGCACGCCTTCCTCGCGGATGCCGCGCGCCACGCAGGCCTGCATTGCGCTCCAGATCTCGCGCAGGTTGTCGCGGATCTCGTCCTCGCTGCGCCAGCATTTCTCGTTCTCGAACATCAACTGGGCGATGCTCAGGCCACTGCGCGCGGTCTGCGCCAGCAGCTCGTCGCCGCTCTTGAACGGGTAGGGCAGCGGCGTTTCGTCAGGCACGATACGGTCATCGGCCGCATCGTCCTGGTTGACCACGAAGCCACCACCGACCGAGTAGTAATCGCGGGTGGCCAGCACTTCGTCATCGGCGTTGTACGCGGTGAAGCGCATGCCGTTGGTGTGGTAGGGCAGCTTCTGCCGCTTGTTCAGGCCGAGGTCGCGCTTTTCGTCGAAGGCGATCTCGTGCTGGCCCATCAGCATGATCCGCTTGCTGCTGCGGATGCGCTCCAGCGTGGACGGAATGATGTCCGGGTCGATCAGGTTCGGACGCTGCCCTTCCAGGCCGAGGAGGATCGCCTTGTCGGTGCCGTGGCCGCGACCGGTCAGTGCCAGCGAGCCGTACACGTCGGCACGGATGCGCGCGACCTGCGCAAGCTTGCCCGGGTCGAGCAGCCACCGATGGATGAAGCGCTCGGCGGCCCTCATCGGCCCGACGGTGTGCGAGGAGCTCGGGCCAATGCCGATCTTGAAAACGTCGAACGTGCTGACAGCCATGGTTGCCGTACTGCGGGTACCGGGAGAGACCGCTATTCTAGCGGTTCACGCCGCACTTCCATGACTGCGGCGCAGCATTTCCGCCAAGGGAGCAAACCCCGGTGTTGACCCTGTTCCAGCGTGACGACTGCCATCTGTGTGACATGGCCCTGGCCGAACTGGCCAGAGCGCGGGCGCCTGAGTTCGAATCGGTGTTCCTCGATGACCAGCCGGCGCTGGAGGCGCGCTATGGGGCGCGGGTGCCGGTGCTGCGCGATGAGCGCGGTGGGCGGGAGCTGGACTGGCCGTTCGATGCGGCCACGGTGCAGGCCTGGCTGTCAGCGGGCAGGTAGCGCCGGGCCATGCCTGGCGAGCGCGAAGCGCGGCCAGCGGTGGAAGCGGCCGGGCATGGCCCGGCGCTGCCAGGACGAAGGCGTCTTATTTCGCGTCGAACTTCACGATCGTGCTGATCGCGGTTTCGTCCGGGATGGTCTTGGTATCAGCCCAGTCGCCGCCACCGACACCGAAGTCCAGGCGCTTGACCGTGGCCTTGCCGGTCAGCACCGGCTGCGCGCCGGGCTTCCAGGTGAAAGTGAAGGTGACCGGCTTGCTCACGCCGCGCAGTTCCAGCGTGCCGTCGGCGGCGAACTGGTCGTTGCCGAGCGCGCGGAAGCCCTTGGCGGTGTAGCGTGCGGTAGCGAACTTGCCGACGTTGAAGAAATCCGCGCCCTGCAGGGTGGAGTCGCGGTCGCTGTTGCCGCTCTTGGCGCCGGCCAGCGGAATCACCACGTCCAGCGAACCTGCGGACGGATTGGCCGGGTCGAAGCTGAGCTTGGTGGCAAAGCCCGGGAAGCTGCCGGTGAACACTTCACCGTCGTATTTGGTGGCAAAGGCCAGGAACGAACCGGCACCCGGCGCCTGGGCGTAATCGGCGGCGAGCGCCGGTGCGGTGGCCAGCATGCCGGCAAGGGCGGCGGCCACAGCGGCCGGGGTGGTCAGTTTCAGGTTCATCGGTCAGTCCTTCTGGGGAGAGGCGAGCCAGCCACGCGGCAACATCCGGGACAGGGTGGCATCGCGCTGGAAAAGGTGGTGGTAGAAGGCGGCACCGGCATGGGCCAGCACCACCGCGATCAACAGCCAGAAGCCGTATTCGTGCAGGGCATGGGATACCGCCACGATCTGCGGATCCGGTCCGCTCAGCTTGGGCACATCGACCAGACCGAACCAGCGGAACGGACGCAGGCCGCTGGCCGAGTCGTACAGCCAGCCCGACAACGGGATGGCGAACATCAGCACATACAGCAGCACATGGGTGGCGCTGGCGATGCGCTCCTGCCAGCCCGGCACGCCGGGTACCGGCTTGGGGGCACCGGCATACAGGCGCCAGCCCAGGCGCAGCACCACCAGTGCCAGTACGGTGATGCCGATCGACTTGTGCGCGGTATAGACCCAGAAATACTTGGGCGTCTTCGGCAGCTCGCCCATGGTCAGGCCGACGATGCCCAGGGCGAGAATCAGCAGTGCGATCAGCCAGTGCAGGGTCTGGCTGACACTCCCCCAGGCGGCAGGGGTGTTCTTGGCGGTCATGAAGGGTCCTTGGTGGCCGTCTGGCTGTCGGAGTGGGGTTGGGGCGGGGGAGTTCCCGGAGAATCGCTGCGGTCGAGCGTGGCTTCAGCCTCGATCCGCACCTGCACCGCATCACCGATCACGCCCGGCCAGGCGGTGATGCCGAAGGCACGCCGGCTCAGCGTGGTGGTGGCGGAGAAGCCGGCCGTACGCCGGAAGGGTGGCAGTGGATAGCGTTTGACCTGGTTCAATGTCACCTCCAGCGCGACTTCCTGGCTGACCCCGCGCAGGGTCAGGGTGCCCAGTACGCGCGCATGGCGGGCATCGATCGGTTCGACATGGCGGGAGACGAAGCGGGCGGTGGGGAAACGTTCGCCATCGAGCAGGCTGCGCGCCAGGGTTGCCTGGTTCCACTTGGCATCACCAAGGTCCAATCGCGACACCGGAATCTCGACGTCCAGTGTCGCATCGCGCCAGTTGTCGCTATCGAACTGCAACTGGCCCTGGCTTCCGGAGATCGTACCCAGCGCCTGCGAGTAGCCGGCATGGTCGATCGCAAACAGCACACGGGTGTGCACCGGATCGATGCGGTAGGCCTCGTTGCCTGCCCAGGCGGGGGCCACGGCAAGCAGCATCGGCAGCAGGGCCAGGCAGTGGCGCATCGGCGGGGGGCTCCGGGAAAAAGACCGTTCGATCATACCCATAGCCCCCGCGCAACGCTGTGTGCACGGCTGCAACAGTTCGTGGTGCCGATGTGGCCGGAAACAGGCTGTTGCAGCGATGGCTGCAGCCCTGTGTGACAATCGGCACAGGACAGGGGGTTCAGGATGAAGAGCGGCTGGCGCCGGTGGTGCCAAGGCATTGCAGGAGCAGGTCTGGTGCTGTTGGCGCTTTCGGCTGCAGCGGCGACCTTGGACATGGCCGGTGAAACACCGCGCCTGCGCCGTTTCGGCGCGGCCGAGGGATTGCCCTCGCGCATGGTGGTGGCGCTGGCCGAAGACCGACAGGGCCGCGTGTGGGCCGCCACCGACGGCGGCCTGGCCCGCTATGACGGCGGTGAGCTGCGGGTCTGGCAGCACGACCCGGCACAACCGGATTCGCTGCCCGGCAACGAGATCGAAACCCTGCTGGTCGACCCGCTCGACCGGGTATGGGTGGGCATCAACGGCAAGGGGCTGGCCCGGCTGGATGCCGACCGCGAACGCTTCAAGACCTTCGATTCCGTCACTGAAGGGTGCCAGGGACAGTTCTGGACCCTGGCCTACGCCGAGGATGCGCTATGGGTCGGCAGCAGCAGCCATGGGGTCTGCCGCGTCGGCGAAGATGGCTCGCTGCGCCATTTCCAGCATGATCGGGCGCAGCCCGGCGGTCTGCCGAGTGACACCGTCTTCAGCAGTCTGGTGGATGCGCAGGGACGGCTGTGGGTGGGCACCGAAGCCGGTGTGGCGCGCTGGAACGGCCACGCCTTCGAAGCCGTGGCGCCGCGCGAACTGGCGGCGGTGAGCGTGCTGAGGCTGAGCCGCGATGCCGATGGCGCGATCTGGGTCGGTACGCAGAACGACGGCCTGTATCGCATCGATGCGCAGGATCGGGTGACGCGACCGGCCTGGGCCGACAGTGCCCGCCTGCGCTCGGCACTGGTCCTGGCCGACAG